>JBCBGM010000039.1:0-27955 GCA_038526735.1 Pseudomonadota bacterium
CCTGGTCCTTTGAAACGGATCGGCTATATGGGTTTCGATCACGCAGCCAGTATACTCAACCCATTTGTTGTTTGATTTGTACAAGTTAAACGAAGACTTTGTCAGCGGGCAGATGCCCACATCCCATTCGCGTCCAGCCAAATATTCAAGAAACGCCTCATAGGGAAAAACGGGTGGGAGCACCTTTACACGAGACCCAAATCGCAAGAGTTCATCGGGCAGTGGGATTTTTCCGATGAGTTCGAATTCGACCTTCGGATTCTCGGCTAAAAACGCCTCAAGCGATGGCACGACGAGTTGGAAATCATGCGCGTGATCGAAACCCATATAGCCGATCCGTTTCAAAGGACCAGGTTTTGGTGTCCGCAATACAGGTAGCGTCGTCACTATACTACCAGCCTGGATCGGTTTTCTTACCCCCAGATGTTTAAGCAGTCTCTTAAGTCGTCTGTTAGACGCATAGATCAGGTCGGCGTGCTCCAGCAGGTAGCGCACGGTTTTAAGCCGCTCAGGACGGTTGTGAAACTCAAACTTAAGCGGTCCGAGCTCTCTTGGAACATTTAAAAGATCATCGTCGAGGTGATATACTAGAGGGATGTTCAGATCTTTGACAACAGCGTGGATCATCTCGACAAAGGGGCCTGAGTAGCGGCAGCAGACAATCACATCTGGCTTTGCGGCGCGCAGATCTCGCTCCATTTCCTCCCGCGCTATCCCACTTCGGTGAGCAGCGCGGAATTTCTCCTTATAGTGGCTCTCAGCGATCAGCGTCAGCGCAACGTGCTTTTTCGCAATCATCGGAAAGAGTGGTTTTGCAAAGCAAATTTGATACGTCGGGATGTCGCCATTGGCGATAACCACTACGTTTTTGGTGGCACGTTTGGGGGCGGCCTTCGCAACAACCTTCGGCCCGCCACTGCGGCTTAGCGCGCCTGTCAGCAGCCTTGCAAACCTGCGGTACACCTCTTGCGGGTCGTGGATCACGCCCAGGCGATCGAGAAACCGGTTTTGCTTGGCGATCAGCATGTCGCGGCGCAGGCGCGCGTCCCGGGCAAGGGCAAGCCAATCTTCAAGCGAAGAGACCTCCGTCAGGCCCGAATAATTGCCAGCGTCCATAATCCCCGCAGCATCGCGCCAGACCCCGACCGGAAGCCCGGCGAGCACCATATCAAACACAATCGTTGAAGGCGCAGAAATCCCGAAACTGTAGCTCGCCATATCCACGCTGAACATTGGCAGATTGTTGAGAGAGACATTGGGCGGCAGCGGAACCTTGTTCTTGAGCACATACTGCCCACCCGGATGCGGACGCAGCGTGACCCGCTCATTTTTGGCGCGTTGCGCCGCGCAAAACTCAAAGAAGATGTCCATAAAGCCTGCACGGTGGTTGCCCGAGGCAACCAGCCGGACCGAGTGCATGTTTTCACAGACAATCCCGCCTCCGGGCGGCGGATGATTGGGATGTTTGATGAGTTTCGACAGCACAGTCGGGGGGCCCGTCACACAAAGCTTGCCGCGCTCTGTGGCGGTCAAAGAGGAGAGCCGCGCTCGGTCAAACCACCCGCAAACGATGTCTGCTCCAAAACCAATATCACGGCCATGCCCGATGACATGCTCGCGGCTTTGCAAAAAACCCACGCATTCGAGACCATGCTGTAGAGTGATTTTGATGTAGCCGGGTGGCGCGACCTGAAAGACGTTGTGGGTATCCCGGTGCGCTCCCAGATCAGACTCGCTGGCCGCGATAATAACGCCCTCACCCCCCTGCAGCACGGCAAACGCCTCTGCAGGCGTATTATAGAAATGCATCGGCGCTTGGAGGTCAGATGCCAGGTGAGCAAGCTCGCTTTGCCAAATCGTTAGCGCATCGCGCTTGATGAACCGGTCAGAGATCAAGAAGCTGACGGTGGCATCTGTCTCTTTCACGACCAGATGGGCGAGGCCGCGGATGATGTTCACGTCCTGTACGAGGTTAATGAGGAACACGACCGTCTTAGCGCGCATGAGAGCCCTCCGCCGTGTGATAGGGGCTGCGCACCTCTGACCGGATCACAGCCACATCGTCACCAAAGACCTGCGCCAACACCCGCTCTGTCAGTCGCATGTCTCTGCCATACCGCGCAAAATCGCGCGTCATAAAAGGCGGGCGGGTTTGCTCTGGCACCTCATGCGAGACGGCGACTTCGTTCGGGTCAAGCCGGAGGTCATAGATCAGCACGCCATTGCGGTTTTCAATCTCGCGCAACCGGTCGCGGTAGTTTTCAGAAACGTGCTTGGCTGCGCGTTCGGTGATCTCGAGAACCACCCCGCCGATATCGAAGCGCGGCACCACATCGGCCGCGAGTTTTCCGGCGGTCAGCGGCGAGAGGGCAGAAACACACCCCAGCCGCTGCACACCTTTTTGCACCGCGACCGTGCTCTGCACCCCGTGCAGCACCACTCCGACGCCCGCCTTTGCCACGGGCACGGGCTGTGCCGCTTTCAAGACACTGGCGACGGTGTCCGCCTCTCTGTCAGCTGAGCCAATCTCTGAGAGCGTGCGTGCCAAATCGTCGAGTTTGCCTTTACTGTGGCGTATCCTGCCCGCGGACAAATCAGCCATCAACTCGGCAACAGAGCCGTAGATGTGCCGCGACAAAGGCTCATATAGCGGAAAGCCCAGCGACAAGACCTGCGCGCCGCCGACAAGCGCGGTGATTGCCCGGTTGAGCGACTTCACGGTGCTGAAGCCTTGAGCGTTGACTGGCAACAGACACACGAGACTGTCGCGCGTCAGCCGGGCCTCTGCTGTCTCGCTCCACTCCTCGATGTGTGGCGTGATCGGCAAACGACTGAGCCGCTCAAGGCGCGCGGGCGTAAGGGCGCGCGTGTTGGTCAACATGCTCAGCTCGACCTGATATCCTGCGTTGCGCAGTGTTGTCAGCGCATCGGCGTAAGCGAAAACATCATCGAGGCCGACCTGAAAATGCGGGTTATCCCCGATCCCAAACCATCCAAGCTTCAACCGATGGGTGCGTTTCGTCTCTGCAAGCTTGCGCGACAGCGTCTTTCCCAGCGCAGCCGTATCCAAGCCCGCCATCGGGTCATTGATGACCTGCACCGACAATCCATCCACAATTGGCTCGATTTGCGCCTTCATCTTGGGCGTGGAGCACAGCGCAAACGACAGATAGGGCCGCAGCTCCCTCAACCAGTTGCGCAAATGCACAAAGCGAGCATCGGTCGTTTGGCTAAAATAATCATCGAAAAAGTCTATGCCGACGGGGCGGCCAGACTGCGTGAGCAAGCGCGCGAGTGCCACCGAGCGTGCGTCGTAGCACTTGGAGATCAGAAACACATCCGCAACGCTCGCAGCATTTGCTCTGAACGCGTCGATGCTGCGCAACTCCATCTCGATGCCGCGAGCGCGCAGCGGCTCGACAAGGCGGTCATAGCGGATGCGCACGCCTGCGGTCGCTCGCCACTCATCCCGAGGAATGACGATGCACAGCTTCATCCCCGCAACTCGCGCAGAACAGTCACTTTGCTCAAGAGCGCCGCCCAATCCACCGCCCCAAGATAGGCAAGGCCGAGCGGATCAATTTCGTCTCGTGGCCGGGCGGCTTTGGTGGTGAGCACGGGCACGGCGGTCGCCGCAAAAGAGGTGTAACCTTCGACATGTGCATCGAGACCGAACTGAATGTCTTCGGCGTCAAATGCACCAAGGTCCGCACGGCGCTGGCGAGTGGCGGTGATAGCCTCACGCCGCACGAGGGCGGCCCGCAAGTTTGCGGCAACCACTGGATAGACCGAGTTTGGCAACGCGTTTGTCGCGTCGGGTTCTGCGAAGGTGAGACCCGGACCGGACGACAGCGACAGCCCCATCGGAAACACGCCCGCGCTCGCCACACGGATCGCGGTTTGCTTCTTAAACATCTGCTCTTGCACAACCGCACACCCAACCGCTGCAATCGTGGTATCGGTTGCTGCAATGTCATGCAGGGCAGAGACGCTGCGCACATCATGCAAGATGATGTCGGGCGCAAGAGCCATCACATAAGGCGATGTTCCAGCGGCCTGATCCAGCAATCCTTTCAGCGGCTCGGTCGAAAAGATCACCTCTCGCACATGGTCGCCCAAAACGCTGGCATAGGCCGCCTGCAACTCAGGTGAGAGCGTGTGCGCAGTAGCAAAGGTGACGGTTTGCCATGCGATGTCGGTTTGCGCGGCTGCAGCCTCCAGCATTTGCGTTGGATCTGCATCACTCCGAAGGTCGATCAGCAGGTCAGTCGCGTGCGCCATTTGCGGAGAGGCCGCTCCGAAAAGAGAGCCGGGCGCATCTGGCGCGCGCGGGTACAGCAACTGCGCATCATGCCCCGCCTCAGGCTGCGCAAAAGCAATCGCAAGCGGAATCGGTGTTGTTGCGTAGGGTGCTGAGAGCGGTGTTTTCACCGCGTCAGGGGCCGCCTGCAAACGCGGCGCGACCGGCGCCAAACCTTGTAACTCAGACCACACATCCGGCGCATTAGCGGGCAAACTCACCACCCACCGGGAACGCTTTGAGACCGCGTCAGCGACAACAAAGCTCCCAGTCAGAGCGCCTTGACCTTCGGGCACCCGCAGGCGGACAGACACCAGAGCGCCGAGGCTCGGCACGGCATTTGCGGCGAGATGAAGCTCATGGCCCGAAGAGACACGCCGCCCAGCGCGCGCTTTGGCATAAGCCGAGAGCCCATCGTTTGAGGAGAGTTGGTCTGTGAGCGATTGCTGGCCGATGTCAGGGGCATCTTCTGCGAGCGCGCGCACGCTCAGCCCAAACAAGCTCGCAAGCCAAGCACGGACATGGGGCCTGAAGATCGGCTCAGAGCCGGTAGCACCCGCAAGCTGAACCTTGATCGCACTCACTGTCGGCTTCACTTTTTCGGAGACTTCCGAAAGCTCAAAGAGCAACCCATCGGTGACACGCCAGACCTCTTCGATCCCGGTTTTTGCGCGCTGAAAGGCCACCCGTTCCGCCGAATGCAGCCCGCCGTCGAGCAAAGACGGGAACGGGATGACTGCCAATTCTTGGGTGATGCCCATTGCGTTTGACACCTCAAACACCAGCGGCATCAGCGGGTCGTTCAGGGGCACATCGAAGAACCACGGCGCATGGCCTGAGAGGGCTTCGCTTGCGATCTGCGTAAACTGCGCGGGGGCTGAACTTGAGGCCTGGAAGACGCGCAAAACGCGCCCGTCCGCCTCCGCCTCTTCGGCCTCTGCCGCGAAATACACGCGCAGGTCCGCCTCGGTCGCAAACCACATGTTTGAGACTGCGGTCAGCCCTTCGGTGAACCCTCCTGCAACGCGCGCGCAAGGCCTGGCGGCCTGCATTTCCTCCAGCTCTTGCGGTGTCAGACCTGCGCCTTCGATTGAGAGCGCGTCACCCTCTCCACCCAAACAGACACGGCGCAGCGCGCTCAGCGGCCCTGCGAGCGACCAAAGGTCTGACGGATCGACAACCCGCGCAATCTCGAAGTCCGCAACCTTTATGCTGATCTGGCCCATACTCGGAGCGCGCTCGGGCGCATCGCCCGCGCTCTCGGGCCGTGGGGGCGTTGTGACGTCAATGACCGCCGACGGAAACACGGGTGCCGGTGGCGGGGGCAAGGTGACCTCACCACGACCAAACTCTGATGCGAGCGCATCGGGTGAGATGACCCTCGCTGGTTCAACATACGCGGCTTGCGCCTCAACCGCAGACCTCGCGCGGCCCATGCGCCGCCCAAACCGCTCGAAGTGATCCTGTGGAGAGAGACCGGTGAGCGCGACGTCTGGATAAGTCTCCAGATACCACGCGGCATCAAATTCGGCAGGGGTCAGCGGCGAGGCGTCATTCATTCTAGGCTCTTAACATCAGACCCGAAGGGAGGCGGGCGCCGCCAGTATGCTCAGACTACGCCGGCGCGCAAACAATCGTGAAGCCGCAAAAGGCCAACTGGCGCACCTGTCGCATCTGTGACGACGGCGGCGGTGATTTTTGCGGTGTTCATCACCCGCACCGCCTCTGCCGCAAGCATATCTGAGGGCACGGTCACCGGATTGGGCGTCGCGACGGTGCCTGCATCAAGCTCCATGAGCGTGGCGATGTTGCGGCGGATATCTCCGTCAGAGACGACACCGAGCAACGCGCCATCTTCAACGACACACGCAATCCCAAAACCCTTTTCCGTCATCTCGATCAGAGTGTCGCTCATCGGCGTGCGGGCGGCAACGATGGGGGTCTCGTCGGCGGCGTGCATGATCTGCGCGACGGTCAGCAGCTGAGAGCCGAGTTTACCGCCCGGATGGAAGGTGCGGAAGTTTTCAGAGACAAAGCCACGCTGATCCATCAGCGCCACCGAAAGTGCGTCGCCCAGCGCCAGTGTCAGCGTGGTGGAGGTTGTGGGCGCCATGCCGATGACACAGGCCTCAGGCTCAGCAGGCAGAAGGAGTTTCAGGTCAGAGGCGCGCATCAGCGTGCTGTCGAGGTTCCGCGAGATACCAATCAGCGGAATCTCAAACCGCGCACAGTGGGAGATCATATCCCCCAGCTCGGTCGTCTCACCGGAGTTCGAGATCAGGATGCACACGTCATCGGGCGTGACCATGCCCAGATCACCGTGGCTCGCCTCCGCCGGGTGAACAAAATACGACGGCGTGCCGGTGCTGGCCATCGTGGCGGAGATCTTGCGGGCGATATGCCCCGACTTGCCCATCCCCGACACGATCACGCGACCCGCCGAGTTCAGGATCAACTCAACCGCAGGCACAAAATCCTCCGGCAGCGCAGACGCCATCCGCAGCACCGCCTCGCCCTCGATCTTCAAGACGGTCTGCGCGGTCTCGAGGATGGAGCGGGTGTTGATCTCGGAATGCTCAGTCATTGCGGCGGCCTGTTCTTGAAAGCGGCGATCGCAAATCGGGTTTGCGGGGGCCTTGTGAATGGCGCCTCTTAGACCCAAGGAGCACTTCAGGGCAACATCCCTGCCGCGCGCGAAACGCCGCGACCCATGAACTTTGGTCTGAGATCGATTGTGCAGCGCAACTGCGCGTCTACGCGCACTCGCGTCTTGTCGTCGGAAAAGTTATGAGACCCTTCTCAGCAGACTCATCTGGAGACGCTTACAATGTCGCAAAAACTCAAGATCTACATTGGATACGATACCCGCGAAGATATTGCCTATCAGGTCGCCAAGTACTCGATCCTGCGCCACACCGGTGGTGACGTGGAGATCTACCCGCTCAAGCAAGCTGAGCTGCGGGAACTGGGCCTCTACACCCGTCCCACAGACAAAGCGAGCACCGAGTTCTCCATCACCCGGTTTCTCACCCCCTATCTCGCAGCGTTTGACGGCTGGTCGATCTTTGTCGATTGCGACTTCCTGATCACGCGCGACATCACCGAAATCTTTGACGTCCTCGACAACGACAAGGCGCTCTACTGCGTGCAGCACGACTACACGCCGGCCAACATGATCAAGATGGATGGCAAGCAGCAGACCGTGTATCCGCGCAAAAACTGGTCGTCTTTCATGGCCTTCAATGGCGCGCATCCGAACGTCAAGGCGTTGACCCCCAGCGTTGTAAACGGAGAAACGCCCGCGTTCCTGCACCGCTTCTCTTGGCTGTCCGACGATATGTTGGGCGAGCTCGACCGCGAGTGGAACTTCCTCGAAGGTGAGTATGCCAAGCCCGAGACGCCGCCAATGTGCATCCACTACACCAATGGCGGACCTTGGTTCGACAACTGGCAGGATGTTGACTACGCCGCCGAGTGGATCGCCGAGCGCGATTTGTATCTCGCAACGAGCGCAACTGCTGCGGCTGAGTAAGCATGAGCACTGTTCTTGTCACTGGGGGAGCCGGGTTTATCGGCTCCCACCTTATTCCTGCGCTCTTGCAAGCTGGCCACAGCGTCAGGATTTTTGACACTCTCTCTCCACAGATCCACGGCGAAGTGCCCGAAAACACCGACTGGCTTACCTCGACCGAAGGTGTGAGTTTTGTGCGCGGGTCGGTTACCGATGCCGAAGCGCTCACTAAAGCACTCGATGGGATCGATGCGGTCGTCCACCTCGCCTCTGAGACTGGCACCGGCCAGTCGATGTACGAGATCACGCGCTACTGCGACGAAAACGTTCAAGGCACAGCCACGCTCGTACAACTCCTCGCATCCGGCGCGGCCCCGCAGGTGAAGCACGTGCTGTTGTCGTCCAGTCGCTCTGTCTATGGCGAAGGGGCTTATGTCTTGAGTTCCGCGCCAGAGCAGCGCGTCTATCCAACCGGGCGCACGGCAGCCGCCCTGAAAGCCCGCGCGTGGGAGCCTGTGTGCCCCGAAACCGGCGCATCACTGACGCTCACCACCACAAAAGAGACAGACCGCACGGCACCGTCGTCGATCTACGCCGCAACCAAGCTGATGCAGGAGGACCTCCTCCGCATCACCTGCGATAGCCTTGGCTTGGGATATGGCATCTTGCGCCTGCAAAACGTCTATGGCGAAGGGCAATCTCTGAAGAACCCTTACACCGGGATCCTGTCAATCTTTTCGACCCGCATCCGCCGGGGCCTGCAATTGTCGGCCTTTGAGGATGGGGAAGAGAGCCGTGATTTTGTCCATGTCTCTGACGTTGCCGCCGCGTTTGTGGCAGCACTCGATACACCTGAGCCCGTCAACAGCATCATCAATGTCGGCAGCGGTGTTGCAACATCGGTTCTTGAGGTGGCGGCATCCCTGTCGCGTGCGTTTGGGGCGGAGCCAGATATCAAAATCACCGGCGAGTACCGCCTTGGCGATATCCGTCACAACAAAGCCGACGTCACCCGCTTGAAAGAGATGTTGGGGCTAACACCGCAGGTTGACCTTGATACAGGCCTCAAGCGCTTTGCTGACTGGGTTCTGACCCAACCCCTCCCAGAGGATCGCCTCGCACAAGCCAACGCGGAGCTTAAAGCGCGCAACATGATGGGCTGAGGATCGGATTGCAGACCGCAACAGGCTTGTGCAGGGTAAGCGCAGCAATCAAAGGCAAGCGATGAAACGTTTTCTCGTGCTGGGCAACAGCCACACCGAAAATCTGCGTGCCGCCGCGGCACAGGCGGACGGGCTTGACGTGCAATGCGATGTGCGTTGGGTCAAGCTTAAGGCCGACGCGCGCTTCGGAGATCTTAGGCTCGACGATGCGTTCGCAGCGCTGAAGGGCTTGTCCGCCGACGACGTGGCGGTGCTGTCGTTGTTTGGCACATCACACAACGTGATCGGCCTTTTAAACCACCCCCGACCATATGGGATCATGGAGCCAGGCGACCCCGCAGAAAACCTCGGAAGCGCAGAGCTCATTCCTCATGCAGCGCTGCGGTCAGAGATCAGAGCGAAACTCACGCAAACCGCCACACTCTCCGGCCTCGTTGAGGCGGCGCCCTGCCCCGTGTTTCATCTCGCACCTCCACCGCCCAAAGCCGACCTCAGCTTCGTGAACAAAAAGTCCAACTATCGAGGTGTTGATATTGCGGAGGCCGGCTTTGCCCCCGCCCAACAGCGCCTGAAGTTTTGGCGCTTGGAGCAGCACGTGTTGGATGAGGTGATGACCTCACTTGGCGGCGCAGCGATCGCGCCCCCCTCTGAGGCGCTCACAGACGAAGGGTTTCTGGCAGAGCCGTTTCACGCAAATGACGCAACCCATGCCAACCTCGCCTATGGCAAACTGGTTTTAGAGCAGCTGATCGCCGCGGCCAAAATCACCCCCGAGCAAGTGACCGCACAATGACTTCCCATCCTTACCGCAGCCTTCCTCAAAAAGCGTTCTGGCGGAGGTCTATTGAGCGGCCCGAGATGTCAGAGGTTGATCCGGTGGGGCGCTTTGACCTCAAGATCACGCCCGAAATGCGCGTCGCAACGGCAGGAAGCTGCTTTGCCCAGCACATCGCCCGGCATCTGAAACGCTCTGGCTTCAACTACTATGTCGGAGAGAAAGCGCACCCCATCCTCTCCCCCACGGTGGGCCGTGCCAACAATTACGGCACGTTTTCTGCGCGCTATGGCAACATCTACACCGCCCGCCAGCTGTGCCAACTCTTTGACCGGTGCCGCTTGCGCTTTAACCCCGTCGAAGAGCCCTGGATCATGCCTGACGGCACTGTCAGAGATCCGTTTCGTCCGTCGATCCAACCCGGAAACTTCATCTCGGTGGACGAGATGGAAGCAGACCGTGCGCAGCACTTGTTTTCCGTACGGATGATGCTCAAAAAACTGGATGTCTTCGTCTTCACACTTGGACTGACGGAATGCTGGGAAAGCGCCGAGGATGGTGCCGTGTTCCCGATTTGCCCGGGCGTCGAGGGGGGCACATTCGACCCTGACAAGTACACGTTCCGCAATCAAACCGTCCCCGAAGTCGTCGAAGACATGACCGAAGCTTTGCGGATGTTGCGCGGGTTAAACCCTAAAGCGCAGGTCGTGCTGACCGTCTCTCCGGTCCCGCTTATGGCCAGCGCCGCGCCTGACGAGCATGTGCTTGCCGCGACGACCTATTCAAAGGCGGTGCTGCGGGTGGCAGCGCAGATGTTGCGGGATGCGCATGACTTTGTGCATTATTTCCCGTCGTTCGAGGTGATCACCGGCAACTACAACCGTGGCCGGTACTACGCTGATGATCTACGCAACGTGACCGAAGAAGGCGTGAGCCATGTCATGCGCCTGTTCCTCAAGCACGCGACGACCGACGGCGCGACCACCCAAAAGGTTGCCAAGAAGAAGCCCGCCCCAGTTCAGCCAAACGCAACCCTCGAAGCTGCGCGGGCCTATGTCGAGGTCGAGTGCGACGAGGTTGCCCTCGATCGCGAGTAGCCGTCAGGCCTTCAGCAACCGCAGCAGATACTGCCCGTAGTCGTTTTTGCGGAGGGTTTTGGCGAGCTCTTCGAGGTCTGAAGCACTGATCCATCCGGCGGCATAGGCAATCTCTTCAAGGCAGCCGGTCTGTTGTCCTTGCCGCATCGAGAGGGTGCGCACGAAGTTTCCGGCATCGAGGAGAGAGGCATGTGTGCCGGTGTCGAGCCAGGCATAGCCGCGCCCCATCTGCTCCACCGAAAGCTGCCCATCTGCGAGGTATCCCTCCAGCAGGGTTGTGATCTCCAACTCTCCGCGGGGCGAAGGCTCTACCGCGCGGGCGCGCTCAGGCGCGGTGCCATCAACGAAGTAGAGGCCCGTGACCGCATAGTCTGACGGCGGCACCTCTGGCTTTTCGATGATCTGGCTGACGGTGCCGTTCTTATCAAAAGCAACAACTCCGTAACGCTCTGGGTCAGCAACCTTGTAGCCAAACACGGTCGCACCCTGCTCTTTTTCATCAGCGGCGCGCAGGATCTCTGGCAAGCCGTGCCCGTAGAAGATGTTGTCTCCCAACACCAAGACCGACGGCGCGCCCGCCAGGAACTCTTCGGCAAGGATAAACGCCTGCGCGAGGCCATCGGGTGAGGGCTGCACAATGTAGGTTAACTCCACCCCCCACTGGCTGCCATCCTCCAGCAAGCGCTTGAATTGGTCCTGATCCTCGGGTGTGGTGATGATCGCGATCTCTCGGATCCCCGCCAGCATCAGCACGCTCAGCGGGTAATAGATCATTGGTTTGTCATAGATCGGCAGAAGCTGTTTAGAGACGCCCCGCGTGATCGGATAAAGCCGCGTGCCAGAGCCGCCAGCCAGCACAATACCTTTGCGTTGGGTCATGACGTGGCTCCTAGGTCTTTGAGCACCGCTGACAGGCTCACGCGCCAGTCGGGCCGCGCGATGCCGAATGTCTCGGTCAGGGTGGTGTTGTCCATGCGCGAGTTTGAGGGGCGCTTGGCGGGGGTCGGAAACTCGGAGGACGGGATATCGACCACCTCCACCGATTTCCCGGCCTGCGTGAAGATCTCGCGCGCGAAGTCGGCCCAGCTTACATCCGGCCCGCCCGAGAGGTGATAGGTGCCCGCCGCGCCCTGCCCGCTTGCGAGTTGCGTTGCGATTGTGTCGCACGCAGCAGCGATGTCAGCGGCGGAGGTCGGTCCGCCCACTTGATCTGCCACGATGGTCAGCCGGTCGCGGGTTTCGGCGAGGCGCAGCATGGTTTTGACGAAATTGCCGCCATGCGCCGAAAATACCCATGAGGTGCGCAGAATGGCAAAGCGCCCACCAGCCGCGCGCACGCCCTCCTCTCCAACAAGCTTGGTGCGCCCGTAAGCGCCCAACGGTCCGGTTGGAGCGTCTGTGGCGAAGGGCTGATCGCCGGTGCCGTCAAACACGTAATCGGTGGAGATATGAACGAAGGGGATGCCCTTTTGCGCCGCCGCAGCCGCCATCGCGGTGGGCGCAGCGCCGTTCACGAGCGCTGCCGTCGCCTCATCCTTTTCGGCCTTATCGACGGCGGTGTAAGCGGCGGCGTTGATCACCGCGGTGGCGTCGCTCGACGCGATCACTTCAGCGCAGGCCCCTGGGTTGGTCAAATCAGCGGCGTCGCGCCCTACAGCCTGCACATCAAACTGGCGTTGCAGTTCTGTGGCAACCTGGCCGGTCTTGCCGAAAACCAGCACGCTCATGCCTTGACCCCCAGCCGTTCGCCAACGCCCGCGCGCTCTTGCAGGGCGCGCCACCACGTCTCGTTGTCGAGATACCATTGCACGGTCTTCTCTAGCCCTTCATCGAGGGTGACCGAGGGTCTCCAGCCCAGTTCGGTGCGGATGCGCGTGGGGTCAATCGCATAGCGCAGATCATGGCCGGGGCGGTCAGTCACGAAGGTGATCTGCTCGGCGTAAGGCGCGGCACCTGGGCGTTTTTCATCGAGAATTGCGCAGATTTTGCGTACAATCTCAATGTTTTGCGCCTCGTTCTCCCCACCGATGTTATACGAACGCCCATTCGCCCCGCGCTCCAGCACGGTCAGCAGCGCATCCGCGTGATCCTCCACAAAGAGCCAGTCGCGCACATTCTCCCCCTTGCCGTAGACCGGCAGAGGCTTTCCGGCGAGCGCGTTGAGAATGATCACCGGGATGAGCTTTTCGGGGAAGTGGAACGGCCCGTAATTGTTCGAGCAGTTCGTCATCACGATGGGCAGGCCATAGGTCTCATGCCACGCGCGCACGAGGTGATCAGAGGCCGCTTTTGACGCCGAATAGGGGCTGTTGGGCGCGTAGGGCGTCTCTTCAGTAAACTGCCCCTCTGCGCCGAGCGTGCCAAACACCTCATCGGTGGAGATGTGATGGAATCGGAAGCTTTCAGGCTTGCCCTGCGCAACCCAATAGCTGCGAGCCGCCTCCAGCAGGTTGTAGGTGCCGGTGATGTTCGTCTCGATAAAGTCACCGGGCCCATCGATAGAGCGATCCACATGGCTTTCGGCGGCCAAGTGCATCACCGCGTCGGGGGTGTGATCTGCAAACACCGCATCGAGTGCGGCCCGGTCGCGGATGTCAGCCTGTACGAATGTGTAGCTCTTATGCTCCGCCACACTCGCCACGTTCTCAAGGCAGGCCGCATAGGTCAGCGCATCGAGGTTAATGACCTCATATCCCCTCGCCACCGCGAGCCGCACCACGGCAGACCCGATAAATCCTGCCCCTCCGGTCACAAGCAATTTCATGGTTTAGCCCTCATACTCGAAGGGGGAGTCAAAGTCTTTTAGACGCGGCGCGTTCGCGTCTTTCTCAGACGTGATGGCGTTGGTGACATCCACCTGCCAATCGATCCCAATGTCCGGATCGTTGAAGAGGACTGCCCCATCACACTCGGGCGCATAATAGTCTGAGCACTTATAAATGATCTCAGTATCCGGCTCCAACGTGCTGAAACCATGCACAAATCCTGCGGGGACCAAAAGCTGCTTTCCGTTCTCGAGTGACAGCTCATAGCCCACCCACTGCCCATAGGTCGGAGAGCCCTTGCGCACGTCCACCGCGACATCAAAAAGCCGCCCGCGCCCGCAGCGCACCAGCTTGTCTTGCGCGTGTGGCGGGCTTTGAAAGTGCAGCCCGCGGACCGTGCCGACATCGCGCGACAAGGAATGGTTGTCTTGCACGAAATCGAACTTGAGCCCGGCCTCATCCATCCGGGCCTTGTTCCAGCTTTCACTAAAAAAGCCACGGTGATCGCCGAACCGGCGCGGTGTCAGCAGATACACGCCGGGCAGCTTTGTCTCTTCGATGTCCAAGGGGGTCTCCGGGTCAGGCGAATTTGCTGCGGTGTAGCAATGGGCACCCAGACTGTCACGCAGGATCAACCGCGTAATGAGGTCGCTTGCGCGAAGGTTTAGGGGCTAACCGAGCACCACGTGATAGGGCGTGTCGAACCAATGCTCTTGCAGGTTCTCTCCCGGTGCGCAGCGATCGACAACGGCAAAGGTCTGCGGAGCGCTAAGCGGTGTAAGCACCCCGTGCCAAGTGTTGCGGTTGTAGCTCACACCTTGCGTGCCGCTGGTGATAAAGGCGCGGGGAGTGTCGGGGGTGCCCTCACCGTCTTCGGCCACGATCACCAAAAACGGGGAAGCGTTCATCGGGATAAATGCCTGAGAGCCGAGCGGATGCCGCTCCACCATTTCGAGGGTGAGGGGCAACGGATAGGGTTGGCCGTGGAACAGGCTGACCCCAGCGGCCCCTTCGGTATCGATACCGGCGAGATGGTGGTGCCGCTCGCAGTTGCCTTGATTGATCAGGAACGAGGGCTCTGCCCGCAGCTCAAGCACGTCACCGAAGGGCGCAAACGCCTCTGCGGTCAGGGGCGCGGCGGTGATCTGCCTCACGCAAGGCCCCCAAAGAGTCGCAACCTGCTGACCCCACCGTCGGGGAAGATGTTAAGCCGCACATGCGTGACCGGGCCAAGGGCCAAGATCTCTTGCGAGAAAAGATGCTCGGCATGGGCGGTGAGAGGCCGTTCGGGCAGAAGCGTTTGCCAGAACATCGAGTCCGTCACGATCGCATCGGTCAGCGCATCGCCAAAGGTCGCCAGATCCGCAGCCTGGATCGAGAACCGGTCTGGGAAGTTGCCTTTGAAATGCGCGGTGTCGATGATCGCTTTGTTGATGATGCCCCGCGCACCCAACGCAATGACCATCCAGTCATGGCCCGGCTCGCGGCGGCGCCGCGTCTCCCATCCGTCGCCCATATTGATGCCACGACCCGGCGCGAGGATACGGCGATAATCTCCGTAATGCGCATCTGAGAACGCAAGCACCCGCCCGCCATTTAGGGCGGAGGCCAGATCAATCTCATCGCCACGTTTGTCGGCATCCAGCTCGGGCACGCCATAGACCCTCAGCCGCGCAATCCCACCATCGGGGTAAATGTGGATACGAAGATGGGTCCACACCTCGAAGCTGTCGCATTTGAAGTAGTGATGATTGTTCGCAGAAAGCGGGCGGTGATCGAGGATTTGCACCCAGCGGGTCTGCGCATCGGGCTCCCCGTCTGTGGCACAGGCCTCGATCTTCACCGCTGGAGCGTAATTGCCGGTGAAATGCGAGGTATCGACGTCAAAGCCAAGAATGCGACCGGCCACTGCAAGTGAGATAATCGCGTGATCATGCCCCCCACCCCGACGGCGGCGCGTCTCCCACCCGTCCATCCATTTGCCGTTGTCGTCGAACTTGCCCTCGATGAACACCGGATCAGCGTCAGAGAGCATCCGCTCCAGCGGGGCGAAAAACTCATCGGTCGCAAACAACCCCTTCGCCCCCAAACCAGCCGAGGCGAGGTTGATGCCAGTGCGCACAAACAGGGGCGCGTCAGGGTGAATGCCGATGGCAGTGTTCATGGTTCAATCCGGTAGCATGTCTTTGAGCCGCAACAGCGCGATGCGTTCCACCTGCCGACAGGCGGTGGCAAACTCGGTGTCGCGATCATTTTCGATACGAGACTGAAATGCCGCGAGGATCTGCGTCTTGTCCAGCCCTTTGACCGCAATGATGAACGGAAAGCCAAACTTCTGGGTGTAGCGGGTGTTGAGCTCGGTGAAGGTGGCGCGCTCTTGATCGGTGAGTGCGTTCAGCCCGGCGGAGGCTTGCTCTGCGGTGGATTCCGCCGTCAGCCGTTTTGCTTGCGCAAGCTTTCCGGCCAGATCAGGATGCGCATTGAGCACGCCCATGCGTGCCTCTGCGCTGGCCGAACGAAACACCCGCGCAAGCGCGTTGTGCACACCGGTCGCGGTGTCATGCGCGGGCCCAAGCTCCAGCGCATAGGCCCCTTCGGCAATCCAGGGCGAATGCTCGAAGACACCGCCAAACAGCTCCACAAACCGCACCTGTGACATCTGGCTAGGGCGCTCGCGGCTGGTATGCGGGTGATGCTGCGCCCAGTGTTCCGCAATCTCGATCCGGCGGGCGAACCACACGCCCTCATGTGCTTGGGCATGATCCAAAAACCGCTCCAAAGCCCGGATCCGGCCCGGGCGGCCGATGAGGCGGCAATGCAGACCGATGCTCATCATCTTCGGCGCACCACCCTGCCCCTCGGCATAGAGAGCGTCGAAGCTGTCCTTAAGATACGCCTCAAACTGATCGCCGCTGTTAAAGCCCTGCGGCGTGGCAAAGCGCATGTCGTTGGCGTCGAGCGTATAGGGGATGATCAGCTGGTCACGGTCGCCGATCTCAACCCAATGCGGCAGGTCATCGTCGTAGGCGTCGGAGATGTAATCCATCCCCGCCTCTGCCGCGAGGCGCACGGTGTTCATAGAGCAGCGGCCCGTATACCAGCCGCGCGGGGGTGTGCCGGTGACTTCGGTGTGCAGGCGGATAGCCTCGGCGATTTGTGCAGCCTCCTCCGCCTCCGGCATGTCCTTGTGCTCAACCCATTTCAGCCCGTGCGAGGCAATCTCCCACCTAGCGTCTTGCATCGCGGCAACCTGCGCGGGGGCGCGGGAGAGTGCGGTGGCCACGCCATAAATTGTCAGCGGAATGCCCCGCCCGGTGAAAAGCCGGTGCAGGCGCCAAAACCCGGCCCGCGCGCCGTACTCATAGATCGACTCCATGTTCCAATGGCGTTGACCGTGCCAAGCGACGGCCCCGACAATCTCCGACAAAAACGCCTCAGAGGCCGGGTCGCCGTGAAGGATGTTGTTCTCGCCACCCTCCTCAAAATTCAGCACGATCTGAACGGCAATTTTCGCCCCTCCCGGCCAGTTCGGATCAGGCGGTGTTGGGCCATGGCCCTTAAGATCGCGGGGGTAGCGGGGAGGTGTCGTCATGCGCGCACGATACCGCATTGCGGCATGTTGGAAAGGATTTCTGCGCAAGCTGCGCACACAACCCAGAACAAGAGGGTTTTCATCCGCCACCCTCTGCCGCATTCTGCATTGCAGCAAAGCAAGAAGCCCCGCTTCGGAGACGCCAGATGTACTATGACTATCCACTGCTCTGGGATTGGATCGAGTTCGCCCTGCGGTGGCTGCATGTGATCACGGCCATCGCGTGGATCGGGTCGTCATTTTACTTCATTGCGCTCGATCTGGGGCTGCGCCGCCCCGCAGACCTTGGCCCCGGTGTCTCTGGCGAAGAGTGGCAGGTGCATGGCGGCGGCTTCTATCACATCCAGAAATACAACGTCGCCCCAGACCGGCTTCCCGAGCATCTGATCTGGTTTAAATGGGAGAGTTACGCGACCTGGCTGTCAGGGGCCGCACTTATGGCTGTGGTCTATTACCTTGGCGCGGACCTCTACCTGATCGACCCCGACAAGCTCGATGTGTTGCCCGTGCAGGCCATCGCGATCTCTGCCGCCTCCATCGGTGTGGGTTGGGTGCTTTATGACCTGCTGTGCAAGTCCAAGTTTGGGGAAGACAACACCCGCCTGATGATCGCGCTCTACGTGATCCTGGTGGTGCTGGCCTGGGGCTATATGCAGATCTTCTCGGGCCGCGCTGCGTTTTTGCATCTGGGCGCGCTCACAGCCACGATCATGACGGCGAACGTGTTTTTCATCATCATCCCCAACCAAAAAATCGTCGTTGCGGATATGAAGGCGGGCCGCACGCCCGATCCGAAATACGGCAAGATCGCCAAGCAGCGCTCGACCCATAACAACTACCTCACGTTGCCCGTGCTGTTCTTGATGCTGTCGAACCACTACCCGCTCGCCTTTGCGACCGAGTATGCGTGGATGATCGCAGCGCTGGTGTTTTTGATGGGCGTCACGATCCGGCACTTCTTTAACACCATGCACGCTGGCGGCGGTATGCTCTGGTGGACATGGGGGGCGACGGCAGGCCTTTTTGCTGTGGCGGTCTGGCTCTCGACCGCGCCAAATGTACATGCGACCGCCGCCACCCTCTCTCCCCGGGCGGAAAGGTTGATGGACCATCCGGACTTTCCGCTCGTCGCTGACATCGTGATCGGCAACTGTTCTTACTGTCATGGAAGCGAGGTCGCGTGGCCAGGTCTCGCAGGTGCACCCAAGGGGGTGATTCTCGAAACCGAGTTCGAGATCGCCACTCAAGCGCGTGGAATCTATCTACAATCCGCCAAATCCCACGCGATGCCCCCTCCGGGAGCGGGTTGGCTGAGCCCTGAGGACCGGGCGCTTCTCGCAGAGTGGTATGAGTCTTCGCGGTAGCAGCATTTTTCGCCGCATCCATTCCACAACTGTGATGGAGGTCACAGACCACGATTCCGTCGTTGGTTAACGTCAACTCCGTAGCGTGGCGTCGCAGTAGCGTAGGCAAGAGTGCCAGGAAGATCGGGTTCGCTCGCCTTGCTGGAGGGGTTGTCGCTTAAGTAACATGGATCGGTCGTGCCCCCGGCGGCCGATCCTATTATCCCTCATCCGCCATGAGTTTAAGAGCATCGTGAGAGCTCACCCGGACTGCGCCTCGCCGATGCTCGATCAACCCGGCATCTTTCAGCTCGTTCAGAACCTTATTCACCGACTCGCGCGCCGCCCCAATAAAATCCGCGATCTCGCTCTGGCTGATCTTGATCCAGCCCTCCTGGCCTGCAGCCACATCATTGAGGTACAGCAACCGGTCCGCGAGCCGGGCGCGCATCGTCAGCGTAGCATGAGAGAGCATGTCATGATCCACATGCCGCACGCGGCGGCAGAGCACGCGAATGAGCGAGAGAGAACTCGCCGGGTCGCGCTGCACCTGCGCGAGGATATCTGCCCCGCTGAGCACTCTCACCCGCGCTTCTGTCAGCGCACGGGCGGTGGCGGTGCGCACGCCACCATCAAGACCTGCAATCTCTCCGACGAGATCGCCGACGCTCAAAAAGTTTGAGATCAGCTTTTGGCCATCACTGCCGAGGCGCGAAATCTCGATCCGGCCAGTGTCGATCAGATAGACGTGGTCGCCCGCGTCGCCCGCCTCAAACAGGAGCGCACCCCGCGACAAGACCATCGGCGGGGCGTTGGCGAAGAGTGTTTCGTGATCGCTCCGTTGCGCGCGCGAAGGCATGACCGACCTCTGTGTCTCTCTTGCCAAAAAGGTCTAAGCGCTTTGCCCATGTCAGGCAAGATTGCGCAGGTATCTCAGCGCTCTGCGGGCCGGAAGAAAGAAATATCCCCCGCCCTTGAGGGTCACGAAGTCTGGCATCTTGCGCAGCACGCGCCCACCTTGCGGGGTTGGGATCACATACTGCCCCTCTTCGCTGCGCCGCCCAATAAGCGGGTCGGTTTCGTCAGAGAGGTCATGGAACCCCGGCGCGTTGACCCAGGTTTGCTGCACGAACTCGAACTGCCGCTCGATGTCGGTGTTGAGGCACATGAACATCAGCCCAACATCACCCTCTTCGGTGTCATAGCGACGGCCCCGGCGCAAAATCCGATGCCGGTTGGCCAGCTTGATCGCGACCTCACGGTCCTCGTTTAGGCTATCGCGCGGGTTTGTACGGCGAATGTGAGAGCCGAGCGGGCATGAGAGGCCTTGGGGATCGGTCTCTCCAAAGGTGAAATCATTGTCGATGCGGAAGCTTGGTTTGGACTTATCAGGCTCCGCATGCGGGTACCGCACGAGCGAGGCGCCATTTTTCCACCGCCCCACGATCTTTGCGCCGATAGCCTCCGCATCGAAGGTCGCGTCAGCTTGGGCCGCGCAGTATCCCTCAAACGCAGGAACATCCTGGCGCAGTTGGCGGATCACCAGATACGTCCCGTTGCGGCCAAAATCGGAGAGGCCAGAAAGCTGCACATCGCGGATCACCGGAAGCACGTCGCCAAGGTCAGAGTTGGCGGTGACAGCGGGTGAGGGGGCGAGGTTGTCTCGGTCGTCGGGGTAGCCGAACACAAACTCACCCGGCGCTACCGTGTTGAGCGGGTCATCGTAGCGCGCGGCGAGGCGCGTGCCTTCGATCACCGGCTGAGAGACCCCATCGCGGAAGCCAAAGGGCTCCTCCTTGGAGGCGAGCATGTGCTGGGCGTGCACCACATCCGCGCCAACAGCGGTGAGCGCGGCGCGCACTTGCGCCTCAATCGTGGCCAGATCGTCGGTGGTTTTGCCATAGACCAAGGCCACAAGATCAGGGCGGCTGTCACCCACCCCCCACTCCCACCCGTTTGGCGCATTGACCCCGGTGTCGCCGTTGATGCGCAGGCGGTGCGGATGGTCCATCCCTTGCCGAAACGCCGGGGAGAAACCGTGGCCATGGTCATCCGCCCCGCTTTCGCTCAAGCCCAGTGCCACGAGACCCGCTTCGGTGAAGGCAAGCTGCAGGGCGGTTTTGTCGGGCAGCACATCCCCGAAGTGCACGTGGTCGAGGCAGAATTGCAGGAAGTCCCCCCGCTGCTCACGGGTGGGGCGCGCGGTAAAGCGCACGGCGATCAGGCGGCCCTCTTTCAAGCCCCCCATCGGGCCAAACAGGAGGCCTTGCGGCTCTGACGCCTCAAGTGCTGCCACAGGCCGGGCGAGAGAGCCGAAGTTGGCGAGCCATGCTTCGGCCTGTGTCAGAGTCTCGGCCTTGGCGAGCCCATCGCGGATCGCGGCATTGGCGCGGATGTCGCGGGTGTGCACGCCGGGATAGGCGCAATACCAGAACCGAGTCTGAATCTGCTGCCGCCGCGCCCAACGCTTGAACCGCTCAGCATCCTCTGCCCCTTTCCAGAACACAAAGCGCGCCCGCGGAAAGCCCCAGGTGTTTGACCACACACCGGTCAGACCCAGCCGCGCTTTAGTGATGAAATCCTCCAGATAACTCTCCCACGAGCCGCCGTAGTTGGAGAAAAACATCAGCTGCTGCGTGCCGGGCAGCCGCACCCAGCGTGCGAAATGGATGGTGTTGATGTCAGAAAGGGTACCGGGCGCGAATTTATAGACCGCCGCCAGTCGGATGACCTCGAACACGAAACTCAGGATCCAGCGGCGAAACCACGTCCCCTTGATGCGGGAGACCGCGTTGAGGTGGTTTTGCGAGATGATGTCCTCGTTCGCGGTGACCCGATCAAACCGGCTGCGATCTGGCCAGCGGTCGTCGGTCGGATCAGTCTCTTCAAGATGGCGGATGCGCCAGAGGATGAGGAGGATCGGCCCGCCGAAGATGATGGCCGCTTGCAGAAGGGTGAGCAGGAAGGCCCCAACCAGTTGCACAGGCCACCACTCCGACCAGCCGGTGATAAAAGCGGTGTTGAGGAGCAGGCCGATGATGAGCGTGATGCTCGCGATAAGCATCACCATGGGCAGTTTCGCCCCGCCCCAGATCAGCGCCCCATTGCTGCCTGGCCCAGCCGAGAGCGTGTTTTCCACCGGGGTCATCGCCCAGGGGAAGCGCTCCCGCAGGTTTGCGCGGGTGGTGTGGAGAATGCGCAGCGCGTCCGGCGCGCCCGCTGCAATCGCCGCCTCCACCTCGGCACGGGTGGCTTTTTCAAGCTCCGCTTCGGCGCGGATACGCTCCACCGAATGACCCGGCGTGCCCGAAAAGCACAAACCGTGGCTGCGGCGTGAAAATGGCGTGACACTCAGCCGGCCCGCCTCAAGCGCAGCTCGAAACCCGCGTTTTCCATCCACGCAATTCTCGCGCACAAGATCGCTGAGGTCCTCTTCGAGCGCGGTGGCGAAGGCGCTGACCACGCCCGCCTCTGACCCATCGCCTGACATCTCGCAGATGAGAAACACCGGCTCTTTTGCCTCAAGTGCGGCGGCAGACGTGTCTGACAGGGTGACGGAGCAGAAGTGGATGAGCGCGCTTTGATCAAGCGCTTCGTTGATCGACGGTTTCGGCAGATTGCCCATCGCGGAGATGGCGTTTTGCAAGGCGGGCACGTCCGCCTCAACCTTCAGCGGCAGCGCCACGGTGACCATCGACTGCTCTTTGGGGCCGAACTGCGCGACATGGTCAAACGTGACCGCGAGATGCTCAGGATACGCGCCAAGCCGCTTCAACCGACCCGCTTTGCCCGGCATAGGCCGCAGATTTGGCAGCGAAAACAGCGCCTTCATCAGCACCAGAGTATGCGCCCGCGCCAGAGGTGCACCAACGCACCAGTGGATGTCATGGCCAAACACAAAGCTGTCAGAGGGCGGGCGCGCCGGGTCAAACCGGTCCGGATCATCATTCGGGCCAGCGCTTGGGCGGTCAGGGTCAAACATCGCGGAGAGTGTTGAGGCAAACACCGTCGTCCCCTGCGGGATCACGCGCTCGCGGCGCGTGCCCTTGGCGATCTTATAGTCCTGCGTGACGTAGCGGTGCGGGCCAACGCGGATGGGCTTGAACCGCAGCGCCTCAAAAAGCGCCTTCTCCAGCGCCTCGTCATCCCCCAGCGCAATCGCATCATTCACCGCCCGCCGCGCCTCTGGCTTCTTGAAGATCACGTCGAGGATGTTGCCGGACGCAAGCAAGTTCGTCGGCGCAAAGCCAGAGATCATGCCGAGCATGATCGCCACAATATCGCCCTTGGTGAGGTGCTGATCCTGGCCCTTGGTCTCATGATGGATGGCCACAAGCCGGGCGAGTGGCGTCTCTGGGTTGCCGTCTCCGGCCTCGATCCGCTCAATCGAGCGCATTGTGATCTCGTTGACCCGCTTGGCCCCCGCTAGCCCCAGATCGCGCGCGCCAGGGCTGCCCCCCATATCCGCAAACAGGATCGCGCTGATCGCGAGCGCCCACTCCGCAAACTGCACCTCATCGCCGATCATCAGGCCGTAATAATCACGGCACACACGGGCGGGCGCGCGTTTGAGCAGAATATCCACCGGATCAAACCCCGGCTTCACCCCCGGCATTACCTCATCAACATAGTCTTGCGTGATCTCAGCGACGCGGCTGCGCATCTCTGGGCCGGGAAAGGCGCGCTTAATGCAGGCGAGTTGAAACTGATAGGCATCGTTGATCGGCATCCCAAGCACGAAGTCGGAGCCGCCTGTCAGAGAGCGCATTTCAGGGCCAAAGGGCATCTCAAACACGTCGGGCGTGCCCAAAACCTCCTCCACGTCGTCGGCGCGGGTGACGATATAGACGCCACCGAGCTTCAAAACGGGTTTGACGCGGCGCAGGAGTTTGAGAAGCCAGAGCGGGCTTTCCAGTGCGCGCGACACCAGCTTTCCAACAAAGCCGGTGGTGCGCATCCGCTCAATATCGAAGGGCTGGAGCTCGCTTTCGAGGGTGAGACGCGTCTCAAGCTCTTGAATTTTCTGGTAATATTTTAGACGGAACATCGCCTGGGGCCCTCACTCACCTACCGCGTGAGTGGAACGCTAAGAAACCCTATCGCCGAATGCGAGAAAAATCAGGCTACGCGCGCAAAAGTCCATCTTTGAGACGCGCGTGATAGCTCGCATCCCGATACGGGATATACCCGATTTTTTTGACCTCAAAGCGGGAGTCTCCGCTCTCAAGATCGTGGCGGAGGAGCTTTGCCAGCGTGCGGTCTTCTTCGGTGCCGCGCTCGACTCGCGCCACAATCTGCACAAGCTGCGCGTACCAATAGCCTGGCGCAAGGGTTGAGGCCCGCTCTGCCGCTGCAATCGCACCGTCGAGATCATCCGAGAACAGGCAGGCGGCGGCAATCTCTCCATGATTGTGAAAAAGGGCCGGGTCTGCGGGGTTGAGGGCCACGGCACGGCGGAGGCTTTCGAGGGCCACCTGCGGCTCGCCGCGTTGCAGATAGGCGCTGCCGCGCGCCGAATGCGCCATCCAGTAGCTTGCATCCAGCCGTAGCGCCTCATCAAGATAGGTCAGCGCTTTGTCCGGCTCGTTGCGCATGATCATACACATGCCGAGGAACGCATGCGCACGTGTCTCAAGCCCATCAATCAGCATCGCGCGGGCGCAGAGCACCTCAACCTCCAGCAAGAGCTCCACAGAACGCAGCGAGCCATGGGCGAGCCACGCTTGCCAGAAGTGCCACCAGGCAAGGCCGAGAATTGCATCGTTGTTGTCAGGCTCTCGCTTCAACGCGGCAGAGTAATGCTCAAAGGCGAGGTCGGTGTCGCGGCGGGTGCGCAGCTTCATGTGCCAGTTGCCACGGTGGATGAGCTGCCATGTCTCAACCCGCTGGGCGTTGGGGTCAGATTCAGCGCGTTTGTCGCGGGCCATCTTTTCCGAGAGTACCGCGCTCAAATCCCAGCCGATCTGCTCATGGATATCTGTGACGGCGAAATAGGGCGCAGAGTAATGGCGCGACCATACAGTCTCCCCCCGCCCGGCATCCTCAATACGGGCCACGACCCGCAGGGTATCGCCCACCGTCTCCACAGAGCCGGAGATCACGAATTCTGCGCCAAGGCTTATCGCCAACGCATCAAGGCCAAGCTGGTCACGGTCATAGAGGAACGTGGAGTGCCGCGAGATCAGCGTCATCCAGCGATTGCGGGTGAGGCTTTTGATCAAGTCGCTGGCGACGGCCTCGCCATAAAACCGCATGTCGCGCAAAAACCCGGCACCAGAAGCGCTGTCATCCCCAAGCGTGAAGGGCAGCACGGCAACCGTGGCTTGCCCGATCAGCTCTGCAACACCGACAGATTGCATCTCGGCGCGCGGCGCCTGGGCCTCAATCTCATACACCTCCACCGGCACAGCGATGTTGTGAAAGCGCTTCGGCCCAAGTGAGCGGAAGGAATGAGAGAGCTTGTCGGCCACCTGAGCGCGCACCGCCTGAGACAGCGCAATCCCACCCGGAGAGGCCTCTTTCTGCAAGCGCGCGGCAATATTCACGCCATCGCCGTAAAGCCTATCTCCATCCGAAAGCACCCAGCCCAGATTGATGCCGAGGCGCAGAGTGAGTGTTCGGTCTGGCGTGTCAGCCGCCGCCATTTGAGACTGGATGGCACAGGCGCAAAGCACCGCATCGGTCGGTTGGCCAAATTCGATCATGAAGCTGTCTGCGATATCGCCAAACAAGCGCCCATCATGGCGCTCAGCAATCTCGCGGCACATGTCGAGGCGCTCGTTGAGAAGCTGCAACGTGCCATCTTCATCCGCGCTTATAAGGCGGCTGTAGCCCACGACATCAGCGTGCACGATCGTTGCCATCGTCCGGAAATACTCAGGCAGGGTTACGCGCTTTTGCATCAACAGCTCTTTTGTGGAGTGTGACGGAGCTAACAGAAAGCGATGCGCCACTCAATTGAAGAAGCAGCAATAACAAAAATTGTCGTAAATTTGTTCACAAGCATCTGATCATCCGGCCCTCGCAGGTCGCCGCATCAGGTGTTACCTGATCCAAATGATCAGAGCCGTGCTCATTTCAGTGTTTTTTGCGCTCCTTGCGAGCGCTCTGAGTGCTGCAAGTTCAGAGACCTACAGCTCTGAGCGCCTCTCTGCGCGCCTCATCACAGCGCAAGAGGACATCGCCCCCGGCACCAAAACGCTCTCTGCCGCGCTTGAGGTGACGTTGGAGGGTAACTGGCACGCGTATTGGCGCTCTCCGGGCGAGGTGGGCCTGCCGCCAGAGATCGACTGGTCGGGCCCGTCCGAGGGCTGGGTGCTATTGGGGCAAACCTACATGCGCCTGGGTCTCTACACCGATGCGGCGGTTGCGTTCCAAACCTCCGTTGCGCGAGGAGGGGAGACGTCGGGCGCGTATTCTCAGCTCGCCGAGGCGCTGATTGCGGCGGAGGATGGCGCGGTGTCGGCGGAAGCGCAGGCTGCGATTGGGCGGTCATTGCAACTCGATCCGCTGAACCCTGCGGCGACTTATTATCAGGCGATCTCGCTGCAGCAGCAGGGCAACACCGGGGGTGCCCGCGATCTGCTCATTGCCCGGCTTGAGCGCGAGAGCCGGGCGGCGCAGTGGATGCCCTCCTTCGTGAACCTCATCAACCGGATGGGCGACGAGATTGGCGTTGAGCCGGTCTCGCTCGACGCGTTCGTGGAGCCCCCGCGCGGGCCCTCCGCAGCGGATGTTGAGGCCGCTCAGGCCATGTCCCCCGAAGAGCAGGTCGCCTTTATCGAGTCGATGGTCGATGGGTTGGCCGCCCGGCTTGAAGAGGACCCGACAGACTTGAACGGCTGGATCCAGCTGGGCCGATCTTACATGGTGCTTGAGCGGGAGGATGACGCGCGAGATGCGTTCGCGCGGGCCGCACCGTTGATAACCGACCTGCCAGCCAATGACCCGAGGCGCGCGATTGTGGAGCGGATGCTCTCAGAGTGATCCTGCTTCGGCCAGCGCATCCAACACCTGCGCCTGGGTCAGGACTTCCGACAGGATGATCCCTTCAGGTGCGGCCGGGCCGTAAACCGCGTTGAACGGGATGCCGAACCGTTCATGCCGCGCAAGAAACGCGCTGATCGCCTCATCCGGCCGCGTCCAGTCGCCCTGCATCGTGATGACGTCCTCGTCTGAGAGCGCGGTGTGCACGGTCTCTCGGTCCAACACGAGGGATTTGTTGGCCTTGCAGGTGAGGCACCAGTCGGCGGTGATGTCTACGAAAACGACGTTTCCTTGCGCCACGCTCCGGGCAATCTGCCCCTGATCGAGAGGGACCCAGCCGAGCGCTGTTGCGGTCGAGACCGGCGCGCTCGGGGCAGGTGTGAGGGCGGGGGCCAGGAGCGCGCCTAGCAAAACGAGCGATGCGGCGGTGATGCGGGGAGAGGCCGCGAAACGCTGCCCAAGCCACAGCGCCAAAACCGCTAAACCAATCAATGCGAGGCTGATCTGCGCGACCAAACCCCCGGCGACACCCGCCAACACCGTTGCCAGCCACGCGGCAGTTGCGGCCAGCATGAGGCCCAAAAGCCACTTTACGCCCAGCATCCAGCGGCCGGGTTTTGGCAGCGCGGAAAGCGTTGAGGGGAACGCCGCGACCAGCACATACGGCAGCGCGAGGCCCAGCCCGAGCGCGGAGAAGATCAGCACCACGTCACTCGGCGCTCCGGTCAGTGCAAATGCGACGGCGGTGCCAAGAAACGGGGCGGAGCAGGGCGTGGCGAGCATCGCTGCGAAAGCACCCGAGGCAAAATCGCCCACGAGGCCCGATTTGCCGCTCTCGCTGTCCATCCGCGTCATCAGGCCGGAGGGCAGTGTGATTTCGAACAGGCCGAACGTATTCGCGGCAAAGAGCGCAAGGATGGCGACCATGAGAGTGAGGAAATACGGGTTTTGAAACTGCAACCCCCAGCCCACGCTCAGCCCGACTGCCTGTGCGACCAACGTCGCCGCTGCCAAAACCCAGACAAAGGCCATCACCCCCAAGGCCGACACCAAAAACCCTGTTCTGATCTCTGCGTGGGAGCGATCGACGGCGGAGACGGCGCTTGCCAGTTTGATCGAGAGCACCGGCAGCACGCAGGGCATCACGTTTAGGATCAACCCGCCCACAAACGCGATGACGAGGGTGGTGAGAAGCGCGCCAAAGCTCCGCTCTGCGCCGGCATCTGGCAGGGTGTAGGGCGGGGGCAGGGCGGTCTCGCTCACGACCGTCTGAAACTCAAAATCCCCGATGTCGCTGGCGAGCGTAATTCGCTCAGGCGGCATCTCCCCCTTCAAGACCGGAAATTGCGCCCACACCGTTTGCCCGTTGTTGCCAAGGCGAATGTCGGGCGCTCCAACCGACAGCCCCTTGGGGCTGTCGGTT
>JBCBGM010000040.1:0-27210 GCA_038526735.1 Pseudomonadota bacterium
CACCGCGATCACGCGGCGATCCTGCAACTCATTGGGAACTTTGTAATAATACTGCACCGGTTTGAGTGTTTTCTCGTCGCGGTAGAGGCCCACAAACCCTACGCGCGCTGACGGGATCAGGTCCATCACACCATCCAAGAGGCCGTTGCCCGCCCGGAGGATCGAGATCAGCGCGAGCTTTTTGCCCTTTAGCACCGGCGCTTCCATATCGGTCAGCGGTGTGTCGATTTTTGTGGTCGTGAGCGGCAAATCGCGGGTGACCTCATAGGCCAGCAGGTGGCTGATCTCTTGCAACAGCTGGCGAAACACGGCTGTGGGCGTGGTGCGCTCGCGCATCAGGGTCAGCTTGTGCTGGACAAGCGGGTGATCAACGACGGTCAGGTGCTGGGTCATGGCTCAGGTCTCCGGAAAAAGCGGCAACAGGCGGGTGCGGGTCGCATCATCGCAAAAAGCATGCGCGAGGGCTGTGCGGTTTTGGGCGTCAAAGTCAGCGCGCTCCCATCCGAAGGTTTCGTTGAGATGGGCGTATTCGCTGGTGAGTGTGGTGTGAAAATAGGGCGGGTCATCGGTGGAGATGCAGAGCGGCACTCCAGCCTCTCTCAGCGTTTGAACCGGATGATCGGCCCAGCTGGAATACACGCCGAGGGCGATGTTCGAGCCCGGGTTTGTCTCGAGCAAGATCTGGCGGTCTGCGAGCTCATTCACGAGGTCTGTGTCTTCGATCGCACGAACACCATGGCCAAGCCGCGACACCCCGAGCGTGAGCGCGGAGCGCACGCTTTCTGGCCCGCCAAACTCGCCTGCATGACACGTCAGCCCCAGCCCCGCTTCTCTAGCAATCGCGAAGGCCTGCGCAAAATCGGCGGCGGTCAGGTAGCGCTCTTCGCCGCCCATGCCGAACCCGACGAGCAGGGGGCTGGTCGCTTCCACCGCCAGCCTCGCGGCGTCAGCCGCTTTTTCTGGGCCGAGGTTGCGGATGGCTGTGGAGATGAACCGGGTTTCGACCTCGGGCACCGATAACGTGCCCTCTTCCATTGCGGCGAGATGTTCTGCCCAGGCCACTCGGTCTCCGCCGCCCGAGATATGTGGCGCAATGAAGATTTCGGTATAGACCACGCCCTGCACCGCGGATTGGCGCAGGACTTCTTCCACCAGCCGTTTCGAGTGCCCCGGCGTTTTGATCACCGCGGTGGCGGCCATGTAGCACTTCAGGAACTCAGCGAAGTCATTCCAGTGATAGTGCCCTACGTCATCAAAAACGCCCGTCAGCGTGACGCCCTGTTCTTCGGCTAAGGAACGGATGAGCGTCGGAGGGGCCGCGCCCTCAAGGTGCAGGTGTAGCTCAACCTTCGGGAGGGTCCGCCAATCGGTCATAGGAGCGATTGCCCATGTGCGCCCGGCGGCAAACCGAGATGTGCGGCGATGGTCTCTGCCACATCCGTGAACCCGCAGTGCCCCAGGTTGAGCGCCCCCGCTCCGGCGATCAAAACCGGCACCCGCTCGCGCGTATGCTCGGTGCCGTGCCAGGTCGGGTCATTGCCATGGTCAGCGGTGATGATCAGCAGATCTCCGGCGCGCAGTTTATCTGTGATCTCTGGCAGCCGGCGGTCAAACGCCTCGATATGGCGCGCGTAGCCCGCGACGTTGCGCTGATGGCCGTAGAGAGAGTCGAACTCCACATAATTGGCGAAGATCAGGTCGCCGTCTTTAGCCTCGTCCATCAAGCGCGCCGTTTCGCTGACGAGGGCCATATCGTCGGCGCCTTTGAAAACTTCGGTGATGCCCTGATGGGCAAAGATATCTCCGATCTTCCCTACAGCGAGCGTCCGTCCACCAGCTGCAATCACGCGGTCACACAGCGTGGGTTCAGGAGGCGCGATGGCGTAGTCGCGACGGTTTGGGGTGCGTTTGAAATCACTCGGGTCACCAACAAATGGTCGGGCGATGACCCGACCGACACTTAACGGATGCACGATCTTGGCCGCGATCTCACAGACTTCATAGAGCCGGTCGAGGCCGAAGTGCTCTTCATGCGCGGCGATCTGAAAGACGCTGTCGGCGGAAGTGTAGCAGATCGGGGCGCCCGTGCTGAGGTGCTCTTCGATATACTCGCTGATGACCGGAATACCGCTGGCGTGTTTGTTCCCTAAGATGCCAGGCAGGTTGGCCTCTGCGATCAGCCGCTTAGTGATTTCCGCCGGAAACGAGGGCACGGTTTTGGGGAAGTAGTGCCAATCCCAGGGCACCGGAACGCCCGCAAGCTCCCAGTGGCCGGAAGGGGTGTCTTTGCCGATACTCTTTTCCGTGGCGACAGCCCAGGCCCCCGTGTGAGGGGCGGCGAGCGCAGGCAAATCAATCGCTGCGGCCATGGCGTGGCGCAGGCCCAACGCATCGAGGTTGGGCGTGTGGAGCGGGCCGGAGCGACCCTCCTCCGCCAACCCGGCCGCGCAAGCCTCTGCGATATGCCCGAGCGTGTTGGACCCTTCGTCGCCGAAATCCGCGGCATCGGGCGCGCCGCCGCATCCGACAGAATCCATCACCAAGAGCATCGCCCGCGCCATCAGACGATCCGTTGCTTGAGCAGTGTTGGTGAGAGTGCCTCGTCCGACAGCCTGAGTGCGCTACGCAGGCGGCGCTCAGCTTGGTCGGCCTCATCCTCGGAGTTGGCATGGATGCGCGCGATGGGCATCTCCTGATCGACCCGCGTGCCGATCTCTGCAATCATGTCGAGGCCGACGGCATAGTCGATGGGGTCAGCCGCCCGCCGCCGCCCTCCGCCTAGCTCGACCACGGCAAACCCGACCGATTTGGCATCCCAACCAGCCACAAGCCCGTCGCTATCGGGCAGCACCTCTCGCACGATGGGGGCGCTCGGCAGATGCTTGCCGTGGTTCTCTAGAAAGTCTGCGGGGCCGCCGAGCGCGGTGACCATCTGGCCAAACTTCTCTGCGGCGGCACCGGACTCAAAGGCCGCGACCATCTTTGCACAGCCGGTCTCATAGTCAGCGGCGAGGCCGGACAGCGCCAAGAGCTCTCCGCCCAAGGCGACAGTCACGTCCCAAAGTCGCGCATCGACGTCGGTCATCGTCAGAAAACCAACCGCGTTTTCGACTTCGAGCGCGTTGCCCGCGCAGGAGGCGAGAGGTTGGTTCATGTCTGTGATGATGGCGGAGGTCGTGCAGCCTGCACCCTTTGCCACTTCTACGAGCGAGTGGGCCAATTCGTCTGCGTCTTCGGCGCTGGTCATGAACGCTCCGGTGCCAACTTTCACGTCAAGTACCAGTGCGTCGAGGCCAGCGGCGAGTTTCTTCGACAGGATTGACGCGGTGATCAGGTCCACCGATTCAACTGTGCCAGTCACATCGCGGATGCCGTAAAAGCGCTTGTCGGCGGGGGCGATGTCGGGGGTTTGGCCAATGATCGCGCAGCCCACCTCGGAGGTGACTTTGCGCAGCAACTCAAGGTCAGGCTGGGTGCGATAGCCGGGGATGCTGTCGAACTTGTCGAGCGTTCCGCCCGTATGGCCCAAACCCCGGCCAGAGATCATCGGCACATAAGCTCCGCAAGCTGCGAGCGCTGGGGCGAGCATCAGACTGACGTTATCGCCCACGCCGCCGGTGGAGTGTTTGTCGACGACGGGGCCGGGCAGATCCCACTCCAACACCGTGCCGCTGTCGCGCATAGCTTGGGTTAGGGCGACGCGCTCGGGCATCTCCATACCCATCAGCAAAACAGCCATTGCCATCGCGCCCACCTGGCCCTCGGTGATGCTCTCATTGGTGAGACCTTGGACGAAAAACGCGACTTCTTCAGGGGTGAGCTCCTCCCCGTCGCGTTTCTTGGCGATGATCTCCTGCGGCAGCATCAGTAGCCCGCCTGCGCCTCAGGCGCGTCTGCGCCGTCGAGGGTTGCAAGAAGTGCGGTGAGCACGCCCGATGCGCCAATACGGAACATCGTGGGCGTCGCCCAGTCTGGCCCCATGATCTCATCACACAGCGCGAGATAGGCGGCAGCATCTTCGGTGGTTTTGATGCCCCCCGCGGGTTTAAAGCCAACCGGCCCGCCATGATCGCGGATCGCCTCGAGCAGAATGCGGGCGGAGGTGAGGGTTGCGTTGACAGGCACTTTGCCGGTTGAGGTTTTGAGGAAGTCGGCGCCGCCCTCCAACGCCAAATCGCATGCTTGGCGGATCAGGGTCGGGTCGCCGAGAATGCCCGTCTCCAGAATGGTCTTCACCCGCGCTCCATCGGCCGCATCTTTCACCCGCGCGACAAGCGAGGTGACATCATTCGCCTCCCCCTCCATCAGTTTGGGGTAGGGGATCACGAGGTCGATTTCGTCGGCGCCGTCATCGATGGCCTTTTCTGTCAGGTCCACGACCTCTTCGGGTGTGTCCATTCCGGAGGGGAAGTTCACGACCGTCGCAACCTTGATCGCGGTGCCCGTTAGGCTGCGCTTAGCGGTGATGATGAATTGCGGCCAAATGCACACGGCGGCCGTAGGCCCGTGCTTGGATTGCGCCCGGGCGCAGAGCGCCTCCACATCCTCAATGGTGCAGTCATCGTTGAGGTTGGTCAGGTCGAGGCTGGCCAGCGCGCGGGCAGCTGTTGTTTTGAGATCGGTCATGCAGCCCTCACAAAGGCTTTGATCAGGCGAGAGAATTGCGGTTTTGCCTTGTCCGCCTCGGATTTGGTTTCGTCATGCGACAGGTCCGCGCCGGTCATCCCTGCCGCGAAGTTGGTGATGAGAGAGACGGCGGCAACCTTCAGCCCCAGTCGCTGCGCGAGGATGTTCTCGGGCACCGTGGACATGCCCACCGCATCCGCCCCCAAAATGCGGATCGCGTTGATCTCTGCCGGGGTCTCAAACGACGGGCCAGAGAACCAGGCGTAGACGCCTTGGTGCAGGGTAATCCCCTCCGCCTCCGCCGCTGCGCGCATCTTCAGTTGAAGCGGCAGCGGGTAGGCAGCGGTCATAGAGACAAAGCGCTCATCCCCCGGCTCTCCGATCAGCGGGTTGAGGCCAGACCAGTTGAGATGATCGGTGATCTGCATCAGTGATCCGGGCGGCATCTCTTCGCGCGTGGACCCGGCAGAGTTGGTCAGCATAAGTGTCTCGGCCCCGAGCGCTTTGAGGCATTCCAAGGCGGGGCGCATCGCGGCGGCATTGCCATCCTCATAGTAGTGTTTACGACCTGAAAGGATCGCAACGCGCTGCCCCTCAAATTGTCCTACGACCATCTTGCCGGAGTGCCCTGTCACGCCCGAAGCGCCCAGACCGGGGATGTCTTCAAACGGGATCGCGACGCCCTCAACCTCATCCGCCAGCGCACCGAGGCCGGAGCCGAGGATCAGGCCCATCGAAATCGGCTCTGGGCCGACTTGCTCTCGGATCGCGTCGAAACTCATTTCATCTGATCCTCATCGAAGGCGCCGGGCAGAAGTTCTGCCACGGTCATCGTCATCTGGCTGTCGCGGCCAACCATGTGCACTTTTACATCTGCCGCCGCAAACTCTTTGAGCTTCTGGCGGCAACCGCCGCAAGGGGTGACGGGTACGGGGCTGTCAGCGACAACGCAAACTTCTTGCACTTCACGCGCACCCGCTGCGCACATCGCGGCAATCGCACCAGCCTCAGCACATGTGCCCTCGGGGTAGGCGACATTCTCGACGTTGCAGCCGGAGAAAATCCCATCCGGTGTGCGCAAAGCTGCACCGACGTGAAACCCCGAATAGGGCGCGTAAGCGTTCTCTTTCGAGTCCAAAGCTCGCTGAAGGAGTTCGTCAAATGACACGGAACTGCCCCTCTACCTCGACCGCCACATTGTAGGGCAAAGTGGCCACCCCGATCGCCATGCGAGTGTGTTTGCCGGCCTCTCCAAAGGCTTGCATGAACAGGTCTGAGGCGCCATTCGCCACCTGGCTTTGTCCATAAAAGTCTGGCGACGAGTTCACATAGATCGCGAGGCGAAGAGTCTGCTCCACACGGTCTAAGTTGCCATACGCCGCGTTTTGTAGATGGGCGATCACGTTCAAAGCCGCGAGCTGCGCTGCCGCCTGACCTTCTTCCAAACTCCAGTCTTCACCCACTTTGCCGATATACCGTCGTTCCCCGTTCCACTGTGACAGCTGCCCGGTAATGAATACCGTTGAGCCATCGCGGATAAAGGGCGTGTAATTCGCGCCCGGGGTGCTGGCGTCTGGAAGAGTGAGCCCTATTGACGACAGCCGTTCAAGAACTGCGCTCATCACCGCTCTTTCACATAAGGCACGCCGCCCGCTTTGGGGGCCTTAGCCTGCCCGATAAAGCCTGCAAGCAGGACCACCACAAGCAGGTACGGCATCGCCTGGATGAGCTGGACTGGCACCTCTCCGATCAACCAAAGCTCGCGCCCCTGAAGGCGCGCCTCCGCCGCATCGAGGAAGCCGAAGAGCAGGCATGCGAGCATCGCCTGCACCGGGCGCCATTTGGCGAAGATGAGGGCTGCGAGGGCGATAAAGCCTCGGCCCGCGCTCATATTGTTCACGAACCCTGCGTTCAGCGCCATCGAGAGGGTCGCCCCCGCGAGGCCACAGAGCACGCCACAGATGATCACCGCCTGATAGCGCATCAGCACGACCGAGATGCCCGCTGTATCGACCGCCGCCGGGTTCTCTCCTACGGCCCGCAGGCGCAGGCCAAAGCGGGTGCGGAACAGAACGTACCACGTCAGCGGCACCGCCCCGAACGCGAGAAAGACGAAGAGTGAGTGGGTAAAGAAGAGGCTCCAGATCGGGTCTAGGATCGGCACACCTTCAAAGTAGTTCGGCACCTCGGTAAAGCGGGCATCGCCGAGCGACGGTGTGCGCCCGCCCATCCGGAAGAGTGCGTTGCCGATGACGGCAGTGAGCCCAAGCGCGAGGAAGTTGATCGCCACGCCCGAGACGATCTGGTTTCCGCGGAACGTGATACAGGCAATCCCGTGCAAGAGTGCGAAGAACACGGAGGTGAAGATGGCGATCAGCAGGGCGAGCCACGCGTCGCCAAGGATTACACCTGCCGCAGCGCCCGCAAAGGCAGCCGCCAGCATTTTACCCTCAAGCCCGATGTCGAACACTCCGGAGCGCTCTGAATAGAGCCCAGCCAAACACGCCAGCAGCAGCGGCGTTGCGCCACGAATGGTGCTTTCGCCGAAGGAGACCCAAAACCCGATATCCATCACGCAGCCTCCGCTTTGGCGCTCGGGGGCGCGAAGAGGGGGGCGATGAGCGGCCTGAACAGGAACTCCATCGCGCCCGCAAACAAGATCACCAGGCCCTGGATCACCACGATCATGTCGCGGTTGATGGTGGGCATCTCAAACGCCAACTCCGCCCCACCTTGGTAGAGCACGCCAAACAGAAGAGCCGCAAAGCAGATCCAGAGCGGGTGCGAGCGGCCCATCAGGGCGACTGCGATGCCGACAAACCCCGCCTGTTGTGGGATGTCGAGGAAGATGCGGTTCTGCTCCCCCATCACCGGGTTGAGCGCCATCATGCCTGCGAGCGCGCCCGACAGCGCCATGATTGTGACGACCACCCGAGTGGTAGAGATACCAGCATAGCGCGCGGCCTCCGGGTTGGCGCCATAAGTCCGCACCTCATAGCCAAAGCGCGTGCGCCAGATCAGGATGTAGACGAACACGCAGGCGATGAAGGCCACGATCAGCGACAGGTTCGCTGGGCTGCCGGAGATGCCGGGCACAAGTGGCTCTAGCCACGTAAGCTTTGGCAACCATGCCGTCTCTTCAAACGTGCGAGACTGCACGGAGGCATTTCCGGGCACCTTGAGGTAGTTGACGATCAAATAGACCATCAGCGAAAAGCTGAGGAAATTGAACATGATGGTGGTGATCACCACATGCGCGCCGCGCTTTGCGTAGAGGTATCCGGGGATCGCCCCCCACAGCGCGCCCATCGCGGCACCGCCCAGGATCGCAAAGGGCAAAATTCCGTACCAAGGCAGGGTCTGATCGAGCGCAAGGCAGGCAAGCCCAACCCCCAAACCGCCAACATAGGCCTGCCCCTCCCCGCCAATGTTGAACTGGCTGGCATGGAAGGCGACGGCCACCGCGAGCCCGGTGAAGATGAAGTTGGTGGTGTAGAAGAGCGTGTAGCCAAACCCCTCCCCATAACCGAAGGCGCCGAACAGGATGAAGCCCACGGCATCCAGCGGGTTCTCCCCAATCGCGAGCACGACGAGGCCCGCAACGAGGAAGGCGGCGATGAGGTTGAGTATCGGCAGCAGGCCATAATCGACCCAGCCGGGGAGTTGTTTGTTCATGACCCGCCCTCTGAGGTTTGATCGGAGTTCCACTCTTTCCACACGCGTCTGCTCAGTACTTGAGCACGCGAAAGGCTGGGTAAGTGAAATGCAACTATAAATAAACCTACAGAAAAATATAGGTTTAAATTCTCTGCCGAAAACATAATTGGGAAGGAAATTAAAGCAAATTCGAGATTAAAGGGTGATATATCATCAATTCTGGGCTTCATTATTACAGATCCAAATACAAAAAATCCAAAAAACAAAAATAAAAATGGCATCGAAATCGCGAATTCTAGCGTCTCTGAAAAGCTGTGGTGGTACAGAGAGGACAGAATGAATGAGCTAGCTATTCCGCTTACAACACACAGACAAAAGAAGACCGCTGTCCAAATCACTCCGCCGCCTCCACCTCTTCGCGCACGCCTGACATGAGCAACCCAATCGCCCGCTCGTCGGCGGTGGCGGGGTCGAGCTCGCCCATGATCTCGCCGTCGAACATCACGAGGATGCGGTCAGAGAGGGAGCGGATCTCATCGAGCTCCACCGACACCAGCAAGATCGCCTTGCCCGCATCGCGCAACTCGATAATCCGGCGATGGATGGCCTCGATGGCACCCACATCCACCCCGCGCGTTGGTTGCCCAACGATCAGCACGTCGGGGTCCTGCTCAATCTCGCGGGCGATCACGATCTTCTGTTGGTTCCCACCCGAGAAGTTGGCGGCTTTCAAGTACGGGTCCGGCGGGCGCACGTCGTAGCGCTCCATCTCGGCCTCGGTGCGCTGCAAAATCGCGGCACGGTCGAGGAACATGCCAGAGCCAAACGTTTCTTCGCGCTGGTAGCCCAGAATGGTGTTTTCGCGTGCCTGAAACTTGGTCACGAGGCCCATCTTGTGCCGATCTTCGGGCACATGCCCGAGGCCGGGGCGCGGACGCCACTTTGACGGGGGCGCATCGCAGTCGAGGATGATCTCTCCGCTCGACACCGGTCCGATGCCCGCAATGGCTTCGAGCAGCTCCGACTGACCGTTGCCAGAAACACCAGCGATGCCCACAATCTCCCCGGCGCGCACGCTGAAAGACGCGTTTTTGACCCGCGCAACGCCTAGCTCGTCGATCACCGTGACCCCGCGCACCTCAAGCTTAACCGCCCCCGGAGTGGCGGCCCCTTTCTCAACGCGCAGCAGCACCTTGCGCCCCACCATCAGGTCAGCAAGCTCATCCACGCTGGTCTCGGAGGTCCGGCGGCTGGCGACCATCATCCCCTGTCGCATCACGCTCACATCGTCCGTGATCGCCATGATCTCGCGCAGTTTGTGGGTGATCAGCATCACCGTTTTGCCCTGCGCCTTGAGCATCCGCAGGATGCGAAACAGGTGGTCGGCTTCGTCGGGGGTGAGCACGCCCGTTGGCTCATCCAAGATCAGGATTTCGGCCCCGCGATAGAGCGCTTTCAAGATCTCCACCCGCTGCTGCAGGCCAACCGGCAGATCATCGACCACCGCGTCGAGATCGACCTTCAGCTCATATTCCCGCTCCAGCCGCTCCAGCTCTTTGCGCGCGGCGGCCATGCCGCCCGCCAGAAACGCGCCGCCTTCGGCCCCCAGCATGATGTTTTCGAGGACGGTGAACGGCTCCACGAGCATGAAGTGCTGATGCACCATGCCGATGCCAAGCGCGATGGCTTGGTCCGACGACTTGATCGAAACCTGCCTGCCATCCACCGCAATCGTGCCGCGATCAGCCTCGTAAAACCCATAGAGGATCGACATCAGCGTGGATTTTCCGGCGCCATTCTCCCCGATGATCCCGTGGATCGTGCCCTTCTCCACCACCAGATCGATGTCCCGGTTGGCGTGCACCGGGCCGAAAGACTTAGAGATGCCGCGAAGTTCGATGGCTGGGGCGGTCATGCGGCGGGGCCTTTTCCGGTGGCTGCGACAAGCTCAACGGTATTGCCCTCCGGGTCCGTCGTGAAGACCCCGCGCCACCCAATCCAGTCAAAATCTTCAATTCTGTAGGGTTGGCCGATGCGCTCATACCACGCGATGGCGCGCGCCTGTTCATCAATGCTCAAAGAGAGGGCAATGTGATGCAACGCGGAGTTCCCGCCCGTGACCGGACCCGAGGTAGCACGCGGGTGAACATCCCTTTGCTCGGCGTCTGCGGCGAACAGAGCCAGCACGCTCGTGTGGCCTGCGTAGCCTTCAGCGATCTTGAAGAATGTGATCCCGCTACCCCGAGCGCCCAGCATCTCCAGCCCGATCACATCGGCATAGAAGCGCTCCATCGCAGGCAGATCGCGGCAACGAATGGCGATCTCGCCCAGGGCGCGCACTTTAAAGCCGCGCTCATCATTGCTGTCATCCGCCATTCGTCTCAGTTTTGACCAAATGGTCAGGATAGCAAGCGCAAATCCTCTTCATCTTGACCCAAATACCTCGGGGGAATTGAGCCGCAGGCTCAAGGGGGCAGAGCCCCAAAGCAAAAGGCCCGCCAAATGGGCGGGCCTTTCAGGAGAGTTCAACCGTGCCTTAGTAGGGGCAGGAGCCGTCGCTCATGTAGTCGTGTACCATCACCGCACCGGTGGAGATGTCGTAGGCGGCCTCATAGACAGCGGCCAGCATCTCGTCGGTGAGCAGGTCTTCGTTGTTCTCGTCGATGGAGAAGCCAACACCGCGCTGGGCCAGACCGTTGACGTCAAAGCCGGGCGTGAAGCTGTCGTTCATCGCGTCGCTGAAGGTGTCATAGACGGCGTTATCGACGCGCTTCAGCATCGACGTCAGGACCGAGCCCGGGTGCATACCGTTCTGGTTGCTGTCCACGCCGATGCCAAAGATGCCCGCGTCTGCTGCGGCCTGAAGCACGCCCACACCTGTACCGCCTGCCGCGTGGTAGACCACGTCAGCGCCCGCATCGATTTGTGCGCGGGTCAGTTCTGCGCCACGGGTCGGGTTGTTCCAGGCAGAGCCGTCGGTGCCCGTCATGTTGGCCACAATCTCAACCTCAGGGTTCACAGCTTTTGCACCGCCAACGTAACCACACTGGAACTTGCGGATCAGCGGAATGTCCATCCCACCAACAAAGCCCACAACGCCGGTCTCAGATTTTAGTGCGGCGAGCATACCCACAAGGAACGATCCCTCATGCTCGGAGAAGAGGATCGAGCGAACGTTGGGCTGATCGACAACCATGTCGACGATAGCGAATTGCGTCTCAGGGAACTCGGCCGAGACCTTGTCCACGGCTGCGCCGTGGGAGAAGCCGATGGCGATGATCGGGTCATAGCCTTGGCGCGCAAAGCGGCGCAGTGCCTGCTCGCGCTGAGCGTCGTTCTGGATTTCGAAGTCGCGGTACTCGATGCCCGTGTCTTCTTTAAAACGCTCAGCACCGGTGAAGGCGGCCTGGTTGAACGACTGGTCAAACTTGCCGCCAAGGTCATAGACGACGGCGGGCTGAATATCTTCGGCATAGGCCGCGACCGCGATCACCGAGGCAGCGGCGGTTGCAAGAAGCTTTTTGATCATAGTGTCCTCACTGTTGGTGGAAATGCAGGTCTAGCGCCCACAATCTGAGTGCACTGCACCCCAATCCCCGTGGGCTTTCAAGGCAAAAGTCCGCTAGGCGGGTGTCTCTTCGTCTCTCTCGACACCCCAGGCACTGCGCTTTCGGTAGAGAGTGGAGGGCGAAACATCCAATATCCGTGCAGCTTTTGGCAAAGAGCCGTCGCAGGCGGCGATGGTCGCTTCGATAAAGCGCCGCTCCACATCGGCAAGACTCTGCCCAATCAGCCCATCAATGGGGTTTGCGCTGGTGTGCTGAGCGGTGGGAGCTGCAGTGGCAGGATTGTTTCCCGCGGAGCTACTGAAACCGGGCGGCAACATGCTGGCAATCACCTGTGGCCCATCGTTCAGCACCACAACGTTGCGCATCACATTGAGCAATTGCCGGACGTTGCCGGGCCATGCATGCGCGCGGAACAGGTCTCTGACCGTTGGTGATAAGCTCGCAAACTCACGGCCTTCTTCGGTCGCGAAATCTCGCAAGACCTTTTCTGCGATCGTGATCACATCCTCGCCACGGTCGCGCAGCGGCGGCATCTCAATCGGTACGACATGGAGTCGGTAGAACAGGTCTGCTCTGAACCGTCCCTCTGCGACCTCTTTCTCCGGGTCACGGTTGGTTGCGCAGAGAATGCGCACGTCCACCTTGCGCGGGGTCGTCGCGCCAACGGGCTGCACGGTCGAGGTTTGAATGAACCGCAGGAGCTTTGTCTGCAGGTTCAGGTCCATCTCGCAAATCTCGTCGAGAAAGAGCGTACCGCCATCAGCAGCCACGGCGGCGCCCACCTTGTCTGCAACAGCGCCAGTGAAGCTGCCTCGCAGGTGCCCGAACACCTCTGATTCGAGCAGATCACTCGGGATCGCGCCGCAGTTCAGTGGCACGAAGCTCTTGTCTTTGCGCGGAGAGACATCGTGGATTGCCTGCGCACACAGTTCTTTTCCGGTGCCACTCTCGCCAGTGATAAAAACTGTCGCGGCAGACCGGCCGATCATCTCGATCGTCTGATAGACCCGCTGCATCACATCCGACGTTCCGATAAATCCGGAAAGCTCTTTGGAAGTCTCACCACTCCGATCATCCGGTTCTGCGGCGGCTTGTGCGTTTTTGACAGAGCTCAGCAGCCGGTCTGGATCGAAGGGTTTGACGAGAAAATCAAAGGCCCCTGCCTGCATCGCCTCAACCGCTTTGTTCACGGACCCATTGGCCGTGATCACGATGATCTTCGCTTTGGGATTGTCGCGCTTAATCTCTTGCAGGATTTCGAGGCCGTCGCCATCAGGTAGCATTAAGTCGAGCACGGTTACGGTCGGCTTGTGGCCGCCAAGCGTCTTTCGCGCGGACTTTGCAGACATCGCAATCGTCACGTCGAACCCGGCACGCGTGAGCACCGTTTCATACAGTGTCGACAGGGTCGCGGTGTCTTCCACCAAAAGCAGCGGAGTGGCCATGGATGCACCGTATTCAGGTAGCTGCGGCTATCAAGCCGAAACGTCTATTCCACGCCTAAGATGTGAGGCGAGGCGGTCAATCTCTGTCAAAACAAAGCAGGTTTGCGATACGAGCGACGCGGCAGAGGCCCCGCTTGCTTCTGCCGCGTGCGCCGCAGTGTTGAGCGTTTGCGCGGCATGTTGCAGACGCGTGGCACCAATCGTGCCCGCGACACTCATCAAGATATGAGAGCGTGCACGCAGGGTGTTCACGTCCACCGGTTTGTTCGGCGCATCGAGGATCGCGCGCACGGATTCCAGATCAACAAGGACTTTACCGAGCAAATCCCGCAGTGTGTCTGCGCCCAACGCATCTCGCAAGGCACGCAGAACTGATTGGTCTAGTAGCGCGACCGAGTTTGAGGCTGTGTCGCCGTCTGCGTCTTTAACGGTCGCATTGGCGGTGTTGATAAACTGGCTCAGAGACGCACCCAAATCCGAAATACTGCGCAAGGGTTTGGCCACAATTCCGTCTGCGCCAGCACGAAGGATGCGCTCACGATGCTCCGGAAGCACATAGGCGGTGAGTGCGACGATGCAGGTCTTCGCCCGCGCGTCCCCCGTGGCACGGATCGCCTTGATCACATCAAGGCCAGAGAGGCGCGGCATTTCGATGTCCAGGAGGGCCAAATCAAAGGGCTGTGCTTCGAAAAGCGCCAGAGCTTCTTTGCCATCCGCGGCGAGCACGACTTCCGCTCCGAGCGTCTTTAGCATCTCGCTGGCGACGACCTGATTGGTTGCGTTATCTTCGGCGAGCAGAACCCGAACACCCGCCAGATCACTCTCAACCATCAGGCGCGAAGCGCGGCGGATACCGCTTCTGGCAACTCATCGCCTTTGAGAGGAAGCGGAAGCACTGCATCAAACTGTGTTGATCGAGTGAGTGATCCGAGGCCCACGACATAGACGCTCGGCATCCGCTCACGCAGGGTCGCGACCTTATGTTCATCAGCCGTCACGTTGGCATCAAACACAGCGACATCAATAGCGACGCGGTCAAGATCGTCCTCAGATACAAACACCGCATCCAGAGACGCGAGCCGCGCTTCACAGAGCGCTGTCACAGCGACAGAGCCCACCGAGAGCAGCACTCTCAATGGTTTGTCTACATGTGTCTTTGCGCCCGTGCGGATCTCAATCTTGACACGCTCTTGCCCTTCGGCGTCGAGCAGAATTTCGCCGCCCTGTACGTCGAGCAAGGCTCGCGCGAGAGCTGGGCCAAACGCGTCAGAGATCATTTGCTCCCCGCTGCGTGCGGCGCCTCCGACGATCAAGTCAGGCACCCAACCGCCGCCCTCACCGCGGTAGTCAAAGATCAGGCGGACGATCAGCTCATCGTGGTCAACCGAAAACCGCATTGCAACGGCGCGAGTGCCGGCAGCCTCAAGCAGGTAAATCAGGACATGCCCGATGGCCTGTCGCAAGAGCCGCGGATCCCCTTGAACCCGCTGAAAGCCAGAGGCGGAGATATCTGCTGAAACCGCAACATTTTGGCGGCGTGCCTCGTCTGACACCAAGTCCAAGACCTGATCGCGCAAAAAACGTGGCACAAAGCTGAGGCTGTCAGGCTTAAGCGTTTCATCCTGTAGCGCGGAGAAGTCGAAAATATCACTCAAAATCATCTGCAAGCGCTGCCCGGCGCGGTCGGCCTGATCGAGCAATCGATCTTGGTTACCCGTCACGCCTTGCGCTCGAACCAATGAGATCGTTCCAAGCAATCCGTTCAACGGCGTGCGCAGATCGTGGCTCATCATCGCAAGAAAGCTTGATCTGACCTTTGCTGCACCCTCCGCGCGGTTGGCGAGTTGTGCATTGCTGCGTGACAGTCGGTAATTGTCATACCCGTCATAGATCAGCATGCTCGCGAGAATGAGCGCGACCATCGCCGCCACGGCGCTGATCATAGTCGCAAGCAAGGACGTTTCCTCCAACTGCTCCATTGCGATCGCGTAATCCGCCTCGACCTGCGCGACCGTCTCTGTGGTGAGCTCTGCGACTTCTTCGAGATAGGGGCGTATTTCTAACGCAACGAGCAGCGCACGGGCCTGGCCGTCTACCGTGTTTTGCAGGCTGTCTATCGTTGGTTGCGCCCGCAAAAGCTCTTCGGCGAGGCGCGCGAGTGGTGCACCACCAGCGCCGCGCGGGTCGCTCGCAAATCCGATGGATTGCAACTTCCACAACTCTGCGCGCAGCGCGGAAAAGCGATCTCGAACATTGCTGGGGCCAACGTCGGGGATACCGCTGCCAAAAGCGTTCAGGTCACGCTCGAAGCCAAGAAGCTCGCTCTCAAAGTCATAGACTTGCGTCACCAGTTGCGACTGAAATTGCGCCTCGGATGAGCGCAGAGTGCTCCAAACGAGATAGCCACCATAGCTCACCCCGAATACCAGCAAAAAAAGCACAAAAACCGCGGCAATCCGCGATTTAGTCATGATCTGACGAACCATAAGTGGCCCCCAATCCCCTCACGAGGAGTGGAGTTAGTTTACTCTAAAGTAAACACAATTTCACGGGTTATTTGGTGGTGTTGCCGTATCCCAGCTTCAAAACGGCATCTGAGATTTCCGATAGGATCGCCGGATCATCGATGGTTGCGGGCATTTTGTAGGTTTCGTTATCGGCGATTTTTGCCATCACGCCGCGCAGAATTTTGCCGGAGCGTGTCTTGGGCAAACGGTCCACGATCACAGCCAGTTTGAAGGCAGCCACTGGACCGATCTGTTCGCGCACCAGGGTCACGCACTCTTTCACAAGGTCCGCTTCCTCTCGGTCGGCACCCGCATTGAGGCACAAGAAGCCCATCGGCAACTGACCTTTCAGCTCATCCGCCACGCCAATCACCGCGCATTCGGCCACGTCAGGATGCGCCGCGAGCACCTCTTCCATCGCCCCCGTCGAAAGACGATGCCCCGCGACGTTAATCACATCATCGGTGCGCGCCATGATGTAGAGGTAGCCGTCCTCGTCGATCATGCCGGCGTCGCCGGTCTCATAGTACCCGGGGAAGGTGTTGAGGTAAGATTTGCGGAACCGCTCTTCGGCGCGCCACAGCGTTGGCAGCGTCCCAGGGGGCAAGGGGAGTTTCACGGCAACAGCGCCGAGCTCCCCAGCTTTCATCGGATGACCGCCCTCATCGAGAATTTGCACATCATAGCCGGGCATTGGAACGGACGGGCTGCCGAGTTTGATCGGCATTTGCTCAATCCCCATCGGGTTGGCCGCAATTGCATAGCCCGTTTCGGTCTGCCACCAGTGGTCAATCACTGGCACGCCCAACTGCTTCTCGGCCCAGAGGATGGTGTCCGGGTCGGCGCGTTCGCCTGCAAGAAAGAGCGTTTTGAGTGAGGAAGTGTCGTACTTCTCGACGAAACTCCCGCTCGGATCCTCCCGCTTGATCGCGCGGAACGCTGTGGGCGCTGTGAAAAGCACCTTCACGTTGTGCTCTTCGATCACACGCCAGAACGTGCCCGCATCTGGGGTGCCCACCGGTTTGCCCTCAAACACGATGGTGGTGCAGCCAGTCAGAAGCGGCGCGTAGACGATGTAGGAATGTCCGACGACCCAGCCAACATCGGAGGCGGCCCAATAGACGTCTCCGGGTTGGACATCGTAGATGTTTTCCATCGTCCACGCCAGCGACACCATATGTCCCGCATTTGGCCGAACCACGCCCTTGGGTGCACCGGTCGTGCCAGAGGTGTAGAGGATATAAAGCGGGTCAGCGCCGCCAACTTCGACACAGTTCGCAGGAGTCGCGCTCGCCATCTCGGCAGCCATGTCAAAGTCGCGCCCGTCGATCAGATCTGCGACTTCTTGGGGGCGCTGGTGGATAAAACAAAACGTCGGCTTTTGGCTCGACTGCTCAATCGCATCATCGAGCAAGGGTTTGTAGTGGACGATCCGGTTCGTCTCGATCCCGCAAGACCCGGCGAGGATGGCTTTGGGCTGGGCGTCATCGATGCGCACGGCCAGCTCATGGGCGGCGAACCCGCCAAACACGACCGAGTGGATGGCGCCGATCCGCGCGCAGGCCAGCATTGCGACCAGCGCCTCAGGTATCATCGGCATATAGATCAGCACGCGGTCGCCCTTAACGATCCCCCGCGCTACCATTGCCCCCGCCAACGCAGCGACCTTCTCGAGAAGCTCGGCATAGGTGATCTTGGTCGTTTTGCCGGTCACCGGGCTGTCGTGGATAATCGCAACCCTGTCGCCGTGCCCAGCCTCCACATGTCGGTCAATTGCGTTGTAGCAGGTGTTGCAGGTCGCGTCTGAGAACCACTCGTAGTGCGGGGCATCTTCAGCGTTGAGCGCAAAAGTGGGTGCGGAGATCCAATCGATGGCCTCAGCGGCTTTCATCCAAAAAGCCTCTGGGTCAGCTTGCCAGCCTGCGTAAATGTCCCGGTAGCCCATGGCGGTCTCCATCCCCTTGTAGATTTATTGGCGCGCTTCTCGCGGGTTCACCCTGTCAAAGGAACGCGGCGAAGAGAAGCGGACGCGCCGGTTATCGTGATCTGTTTTTGGGTTTTGGCGAGTGTGGCGGCACAAGCTCGTGCGTCCACGACAGTGCCTCTTCGGCGAAGTAGTGCGCTTCGGGGGTGAACCCTTCGGGGTTGTCGAGGCTCGCGGCGTAGACGTGAATTTCGTCGGCAAACCGCTCTGAGTAAAACGCAACCGGCGTTCCGCAGGTGGCGCAAAACCTGCGGCGCACGCCGGGGGAAGAGCTGTAGGAGCCGGGGGTTCAGCGCCCGTCCACTCAAACGCTGTGAGCGGCACCCCGATGAAGGCTGTTGCCGGGCTTGCCGTGTTTTTGCGGCAGCTGTAGCAGTGGCAGATGCCTTGCCAGTTCGGAGGGCCGGACAAACGCCAGCGCACCGCTCCGCAGAGGCACCCCCCTTCGACAGGCATGCCAGCTCCGTCAGCCATAGCTCTGCACAGACGTGCCCGCGAGGGCGGCGGTGTTTAGCAACCCGCGTGCGGAGATTGCGGGCGTTACAATATGCGCGCGGTTGCCCATGCCCATCAAAATCGGACCGACCTCGATGGCATTTGCCTTGGCCTTGAGGATGTTGCGCACCACGCTTGCCGTATCGACATTGGCGAACACGAGCACGTTTGCCGCCCCCTCCATCCGCGAGTTGGGGAAGATGCGCGCGCGTATCTCTGGGTCCAGCGCGACGTCGGAGTTCATCTCGCCTTCATAGAGAAAATCACGCGGCTGGCTGTCGAGGATATCCATCGCGCCGCGCATCCGGCGGGCGCTTTCGGTGTCGAGGTTTCCGAAGTTGGAGGATGAACAGAGTGCGATCTTGGGCTCTTGCCCGAAGCGCCGCACATGGCGCGCCGCAGAGGTGGCGATTTCAGCGAGTTCCTCAGGGGTGGGTTGAGTGTGGATATGCGTGTCGGCCACGAACAACACGCCCGTCTCAAGGATCATCATCGAGAGCGCTCCGGTCGGGCGCAGCCCACCCGTATTGAGCGTTTGAGTGACGTAGTTGAGGTGCCAGAGGTACTGCCCAAACGTGCCGCAAATCAGGCTATCCGCCTCATCCCGGCGCACCATGATCGCGCCGATGGCGGTGGTGTTAGTGCGCATGATCGCGCGGGCGAGGTCGGGTGTCACGCCGCGCCGCTCCATCACCTGATGATAAGTCTCCCAATAGGTGCGGTAACGGTGGTCGTTCTCGGGGTTCACCAGATCAAAATCGCGGTCAATCTCAATCGGGATACCATGCCGTTCCGCCCGCCGCTCAATCACCTCGGGGCGGCCGATGAGGATCGGTTTGTCGCCCGTTTCCTCCATCATCGCGTGAGCGGCGCGGAGCACGCGCTCGTCTTCCCCTTCACAGAAGACGATGCGGCGATGCGCTGTGCGGGCCCCCTCAAAGACCCGCCGCATGATGAACGCGGAGCGATAGACAGAACGGTCGAGGCTCTCGCGGTAATCGTCCACGTTGAGCGGCTGAGTCGCCACACCACTCTCAATCGCGGCCTCAGCCACGGCACCCGCAACGATGGCCAGCAAACGCGGATCGAAGGGTTTGGGGATCAGATAGTCCGGGCCAAAGGTCAGCCGCTCGCCGCGATAGGCCGCTGCCGCTTCGGCGGAGGAGGAAGCGCGGGCGAGCTCTGCGATACCCTGGACGCAAGCCACCTTCATGGCCTCGTTGATCTCGGTCGCGCCCACATCGAGTGCGCCGCGGAAGATGAACGGGAAGCACAGCACGTTGTTGACCTGGTTCGCGTAGTCACTGCGGCCCGTAGCAATAATCGCATCAGGCGCGACGGCCTTGCAGGCCTCTGGGTCAATCTCGGGGTTGGGGTTGGCCAGCGCAAAGACGATAGGCTTTGCGGCCATCTTCGCAACCATTTCAGGCTTGAGCACATTCGGGCCGGAGAGCCCCAGAAAGAGGTCTGCGCCGTCAATCACGTCATCGAGCGTGCGCGGCCCGCCCGGTTGCGCGTAATCGGCCTTTTGAGGGGTCATCTCTTCGGCGCGGCCTTCATAGACGAGGCCCGCGATATCGCAGAGGAACACATTCTCGCGTTTCACACCGAGGGTCAGCAGCATGTTGAGGCAGGCAATCCCGGCCGCCCCCCCGCCGGTGGAGACAACCTTGATGTCCTCAAACTTACGATCTGTCAGATGCAGCGCGTTAACCGCCGCGGCCCCCACAACAATGGCCGTGCCGTGCTGGTCATCGTGGAAGACGGGGATGTTCATTTTCTCGCGGCACTTCTGCTCAACGATAAAGCAGTCGGGGGCCTTGATGTCTTCGAGGTTGATCGCGCCGAATGTGGGTTCAAGGGCTGCCACGATATCGGCGAGTTTTTCGGGGTCGGACTCGTTCACCTCGATGTCGAAACAGTCGATGTTGGCGAACTTCTTGAACAGAACCGCCTTGCCCTCCATCACCGGTTTTGAGGCCAGCGCACCGATGTTTCCCAGCCCCAACACCGCCGAGCCGTTTGAGACTACCGCGACGAGGTTCTGGCGAGATGTAAACTGCGCGGCCATCGCCGGGTTGTCGCGAATGGCCTCAGAGGCCTCTGCCACGCCAGGTGAATAGGCGCGGGCGAGGTCGCGCTGGTTTGCCAGCGGCTTCGTGGCGCGGATTTCGAGTTTTCCGGGCTTGGGATGCGAATGGTAATGAAGCGCCGGCGTCAGATTTCCGCCGCTATCCTGATCGTCCATTTCAAGTCTCCGCCCGTCTGAGTGTTTTTGTTGGTGTGGTTATGGCCTCAAAGCGTGTGTCGCGCCAGCGTGCGCCGGTCAGCATCGCGGCAACCTGCATCGGAACTGTCGCAACCTCTGACGGGGCGCGCCGTAGATGCTGGAGCTTGGTCGTGCGCGGGCGCCAAGCGGCCATGTCAGATTTGATTTTCTCGCGCCGTTGGATCGCGAGCGCAGGGGCAACGATCCCTACGCCGATGTCGCGAAACACCGGCGAGGTGTTGGGTGAAAAGAGCATGTGATCGGTTGGGATCACAAAGTGCTTCACATTGGCGATGGCGTGGGCCGCCCGCTTGCGGATCAGGAAGCACGCAGCCCCACCGGTGCGGGAATAGAGACGGTGAAGCGTGCGACCCGGAACCGGTAGGGTACCAAGGGACGGCCCCAGCAACTTCAGACCATTCCGCTCTGGCCATTTTTCGAGCTGTACGAGGCCGATCTCTTCAGGCAGCCACGAAATATTCGCCAGCAGTGTCGCCAGATCCGGGGATAGATCGGCGTCATCTTGCAGGTACAGCATCACCTCAGCCTCTTGCGCGGCGAAGGTCTTGAGCATTGTGCTCGCGTAGGCTTTCGAGCCATGGGTCATCGGGATTGGGCCGTTGCCAAGGGTGCGCGGGTCCAGCCCTTCGGGCCCGACCTCTTTGCCATCAAGCGCGCTCACTCGCTGCCACGACAGCCCAAGCGCATCCAGCTGATCGGTCATGTAGGCCAACCGATCCGGCCTGCGGTCGAGGTTAACGATTGTGATCGGAACATGCGCCATGGCGGCGCTTTAGCAGGGCACACAGGCGGCGTGAACGGCGAAAGGTGGCGCAGTAACGCGAAAGGCCCGCGCGAGGCGGGCCTTTCTTTGGATTGATCCAATGGAGATCAGTTGGGGACCGCGCCCTCGATGCCCTCAACGTAGAAATCCATGCCCAACAAGGTCAGGTCATCGGCGGTTTCACCTTCGGCGAGCCAAACCGAGCCATCCTGTTTGTTGATCGGGCCGGTGAAAGCGTGGCGCTTACCGGTCGCGACGGCAATCGTGACATCCAGCGCCTCTTTGCGGATCTCGGCCGGAAGGGCCGGATTGAACGACCCGATGGAGGTCATGCCCTCGTCGATGCCGTGCCAAGTGTCCTGGCTCTCCCACGTGCCATCAATGACCGCTTGGGTGCGCGCAATGTAGTAGGGCGCCCAGTCATCAATGATCGACGAGAGACGCGCCGTAGGGCCGAAGTCGAGCATGTCGGAGGCTTGGCCGAAGCCATACACGCCCTGCTCTTCCGCAATGGTCAGCGGCGCGGTCGAGTCGGTGTGCTGCATGATTACATCCGCACCCTGCTCGATCAGCGCGTTGGTCGCGTCGGCCTCTTTCGCCGGGTCAAACCACGTGTAGACCCAGACGACCTTCATCTCGACATCCGGGTTCACTTCTTTCGCCGCCAGGTAAGAGGCGTTGATGCCGCGGATCACTTCCGGGATCGGGAAAGAGGCGATGTAACCGATCACGTTGCTCTCGGTCACACGGCCCGCAATCGTGCCCTGAACCACGCGGCCTTCATAGAAGCGGCCGGAGTAGGTGGAGACGTTGGGCGTGTTGCGCTGATAACCGGTTGCGTGCTCAAATTTCACGTCGGGGAACTGCGCGGCGACGCGGTTTGTCGGCGTCATGTAGCCGAAGGACGTGGTGAAGATCAGGTCGTGGCCCGATTGAGCGAGCTGGCGGATCGCCCGCTCTGCGTCGCCTTCTGGCACGCTCTCGATAAAGGTGGTTTCAACGGCATCGCCGAAGTGCTCTTCCACGGCCAAACGGCCCTGGTCATGCTGGTAGGACCAGCCGTAGTCGCCGATAGGGCCGACGTAGATAAAGCCGACTTTGACCGGGTCATCTTGGGCAAAGGCGGCTGAGGCAGACAGCGCCAAAGCAGCGGCGGCTGTCGTGAGAGATTTCAGAAACGTCATGGGGGTCTCCGTGTTGCAAATGGTGTGTTTTATCCCCAGTGGGAGCCTCTCTTTTAACCGGAGGCGTGGAACACCCGACCCAAGCTCGCAGGCGCGTTGAGCGCGGCGCGGTTTCGGTCAGATGACATGATGACCAAAACGATAATGGTCATCAAATACGGTGTCATGGACAAATACGCGGTGGGGATGTTGACCCCCATCGCCTGCAAATTCAGTTGCAAAATGGTGACGCCTCCGAAGAGCCACGCGCCAAGGATCACTCGGCCTGGCTTCCAAGAGGCAAAGACGACGATTGCCAGCGCAATCCAGCCAATGCCAGCGGTCATCCCCTCGTTCCACTGCGGCACGCGGACGAGGCTGAGATAGGCACCACCAAGGCCTGCGAGCGCGCCGCCAAATGCGATCGCCGCGAGGCGGATAAGCACCACCGGGTAGCCCAATGCATGCGCCGCAACATGGCTTTCGCCAACCGCACGCAGGATCAGGCCGCCGCGGCTTTTGTTGAGGAACCACCAGACGGCTCCGGTGAGCAAGAGGGCCGTGTAAACCATCCAGTCATGCGAAAACACAATGCGGCCAATCACCGGGAGGTCGCTCAGGACGGTCGGAAAGAGCTGGTCCGTGCTCGGCGGACGCAGGCCCGTGTATTGCTGGCCAAGGAGGGCGGAGAGGCCGAGCCCGAAGAGCGTTAGCGCAAGGCCCGTGGCCACTTGGTTTGACAAAAACACCTGCGTAAGCACGCCGAACGTCATCGAGACGAGCGCGCCACCCAGTGCTCCAGAGATAAAGCCAAACACCGGAGAGCCGGTGGTGACAGCTCCGATAAACCCGCAAATCGCCCCGATGATCATCATCCCCTCGACGCCAAGGTTCAACACACCGGATTTCTCGGCAATGAGCTCTCCGGTTGCGGCCAGCACGAGCGGAGTTGCTGCCACGATCAGCGAGGCAATGAGGGCTACAGGGTCCAATGGGGGCCTCCGGCAGCGATGTGAAAGGCTATAGTCAGTGCCGCGCCCGAGGCCGTGCCGAGGGCCATACGGCCCACCATTGGCCGGGTGAAATGGCTGCGCACTACTGCGCGCGCACGGAGCCAAATCAGCCCGAGAGACAAAAGCCCGGCGATCACCACAACATGTGCCAGCACAAAGAGCCACCCCGCCTCGGGGGCGGCATGGGCCATCCAGGGCATCATCAGGCCCATCACAAAGCCCATCACCAACGGCATGTAGAGATGCTTCATGCGGGTTTTCCTTGACCGAATTTTACGCGGTATTTCGCTAAAACATCGAACCCGAGCAGGAAGAAGAGCAGCATCCCCTGGAAGGTTGAGATCGCGGCAGCGGGCAGTTGCAGCATGAATTGCGCAGTCTCTCCGCCGATGTAGGTGAGGGCCATGACGATCCCCGCGATCAGAATGCCGAAGGGGTTTAACCGCCCAAGGAAGGCCACGATAATGGCGGTAAAGCCATAGCCCTGCGGTAGGGTGGGCACGAGTTGGCCGAAGGGGCCGGAGACCTCGATCATCCCCGCAAGCCCAGTGAGTGCGCCAGAAACGGCGAGGCAAAACACCACCAGCCGCTTCTGGCGTACACCAGAGAAACCCGCCGCGCGGGGGGCGGCCCCGAGCAGCTTGATGTTGTAGCCGATCACATGCCGCTCCAAGAGCGCCCACGCCACGATCACCGCCACGAATGCTGCGAGCACGCCGACATGCACCCGGGTGTTCTCAATCAAGATCGGTAAGACCGCGCTGTCGTGAAACAGCCGGCTTTCAGGGAAGTTAAAGCCTGACGGATTGCGCAGAGGACCGTTGACCATCGCGCGGAGGAAGTTGTCCGCCACATAGACCAGCATGAGCGAGACGAGGATTTCGTTGGCGTTGAAGCGCGTCTTCAGGATCGCCGGGATCATCGCCCAGGCGAGCCCTCCTAGCACACCCCCCACGGCCATGAGCGGCAGCAACCACAGGCCCGGTGTTCCATAAAACGCCAGCGCCACAGCGGCGCCTGCGATTCCGCCCATGATGTATTGGCCCTCGGCCCCGATGTTCCAGATGCCTGCGCGGAAGCCAAGCGAGAGGCCGATGGCGATCAGCACCAAGGGGGCCGCTTTGACGAGGATTTCGGAGCGGGAGAATGGGTCCAGGAACGGATTGATAAAGATGATGCGGATCGCCTCGATCGGGTCTTTGCCCAAGGCGGCGAAGAGGCCTGCGCCCGCGATCATCGTTGCGATCACAGCCAAAACTGGCGTGATCAGCGCCAGCGTTTGCGAGGGGTCGCGCCGGGGTTCAAGCCGCAGCATCGGCCCCCCCCATACGCTGGCCAATCGCCTCAATCGTGAGGGTTTCGGTCGGTTCTGGCGGCGAAAGACGCCCGCCTGCAATCACGCTTAGGCGGTCCGACATCTCCATCAATTCGTCAAGGTCTTGGCTGATGACCATGACAGCCGCACCACCCTCTGCCAGCCCGCGCAAGGCCGCACGGATAGAAGCAGCCGCGGCTGCATCGACGCCCCAGGTGGGCTGGTTGACGATGAGCACCCGCGGGTCTTGCAGCACTTCGCGGCCGATCACGAATTTCTGCAGATTGCCCCCAGACAGTGCCTTCGCGGCGGTGTGATTGCCGGGCGTGCGCACGTCAAACGCCTGGATGACAGCATCCGCGAACCCACGCGTGGCGCCCCAGTTGAGAAACCCGCTTTTTGACAACGCCTTGCGCACCCGCCCAGTGAGCATGGTGTTCTCGGTGAGGCTCATGTCGGGGGCTGCGGCGTGGCCGAGACGCTCTTCGGGCGCAGCCAGCAATCCTGCCTTGCGGCGACGGTTGGGGCCGAGGTTGCCGATGGGCTGCCCTTCGAGCACCAGCATTTCAGGCTGCACAAGCGCTTCGCCTGAGAGTGCTGCGAGAAGCTCATCCTGCCCATTGCCCGCAACGCCCGCGATGCCCAGCACTTCGCCCGCGTGAAGGGTGAGGGTGAGGTCGCGCAGCGAAGTACCGAATGGAGAGGCAGAAGACAGCGACAACTCTCGCAACTCTAAAAGTTCCGCCCCGCGGCTGCTCCCCCACGCCGCCGGTGCAGCAAGCTCCGTCCCGATCATCATCTCGGCGAGGCTCTTCGCGGTTTCCTCTTTCGGCGTGCAGGTCGCCACGACCTTACCGCCGCGCAGGATCGTCGCGCGGTCACAGAGAGCGCGGATTTCCTCCAGCTTGTGAGAGATATAGAGGATCGCGACGCCTTCCGCCGACAGCTGTCGGAGCGTGGCGAACAGCACCTCTACCTCTTGCGGGGTGAGCACCGAGGTCGGCTCGTCCATGATCAAAAGGCGCGGCTCTTGCAGCAGGCAGCGCACAATCTCCACCCGTTGCCGCTCGCCCACCGAGAGGTCGCCGATCAGCCGGTCTGGGTCGAGGGTGAGGCCGTATTGCTGGGAGACGTCGCGGATGCGTGGCGCGAGCTCGACCGGGCTCTGCGCCGTGTCCATCCCAAGCGCGATGTTCTCCGCCACCGTCAGCGCCTCAAAGAGCGAAAAATGCTGAAACACCATCGAAACGCCGAGGCTGCGCGCCTCTCCGGGCTTCGATGGCGTGTAGGGCGCGCCGCGCAGAGTCATCTGCCCGGTGTCGGGCTTCACCAGGCCGTAGATCATTTTCACCAGCGTGGATTTACCCGCGCCGTTTTCGCCCAACAGCGCATGCACTTCACCTTCGGCGATATCGAAAGAGACGTCATCATTGGCCACAACGCCGGGATATTCCTTTCGGATGCCGGTGAGGTGGAGAAGCGTCATGCAGTGTCTTTCGCGGGTGCAGCAACTGCATCAGACAGCCGGATCATCTCTGCCGCAACCCCTATCGCGATGGCTTTGGGTTCTTTTCCCAGCGATCTATCGCCAATGGGGCAGGCCAGACGGGCGATCCGCTCTGGTGGATGGCCCAACTCTGCGAGCCGTCTGCGGAAGCGCGCGGCCTTGGTGGCGGAGCCAATGAGGCCTACATGACGGAAATCACGCGAGAGCACGCGGTGGCAGATCTCAAGATCAAGCGCGTGGGAGTAGGTCAGCACGAGGTGGATTGCATCGTGCGGTGCCGTGGCCACGGCGTCGGCAGGGTTTTTGGCAAGGAGAGGGGCGACTTCGCTCGGCACCGGATTGGGGAAGCGCTCTGGCGCATCGTCGATGAGGGTGATGCCAAAGGGGAGGCACTCGAAGACGGAGCAGATGGCCCGTCCGACATGGCCGGCGCCATAGAGATACAGCGAGGTTTTCGCCGGACGGGTGGCCTCGATAAGCCAGCCGTCGTTGAGATGCAGCGCTGGGCCGTGCCCCTCTCGGATCGCTTGCGCGGCCTTTCGGGCGGAGAAGGGCAGGATGGAGAGGTCGGTCGTGGGAGGCCCACCCGTGAGCGAGCGGGCGATAAAGGGGGGCTGCTCGGCCGGAGGCGGCGAGCCTCCGGCCCCGCCCTCCCTTCCCGTTGGGAGGGCGTTTTGAGACGCTAGCCCAATTTCATCAGTTATGCGGTTTTGCTGTGATAAACCGCGTTGTTCGGAGGTGTTTGAGCGCCCCCCCGAGGAAGGGCGCGGCCTTATTGATGCGAGACGCCTCGCATCCCACCGCTCCAGCACCACACTCACCGACCCGCCGCAGCATTGCCCGAGCGCTGGGCCGAGCGGGTAGGTCACTTCGCGC
>JBCBGM010000041.1:0-23635 GCA_038526735.1 Pseudomonadota bacterium
GGTTGGGGCGCTGAATGCGCCGCGCTCGGTGCGAGCGCTTGACCCGTCGGTCGATCATTTCGTGCTGGCGCTGACCTTCAAGCAGATCTCGGCCTTTACCGGGCTGCACGAGCTTGAGGTGAACGGCATCGCCGACGGCGAAGTCGCGCAGGGCGTGAAGGGATTTGACCCGGTCGCCAACAACCAGCTCACACCCGATGAGATCAAAAAGGCCGAGGATGATCCGGCCTATCGCTTGCAGCTCAAGTACAACCGTGCCGCCGACGGCGAGACCAAGCGCAAGGGCCCCCGCTACACGCCCCTGTCGAAGCGGCAGGATCGCCCGGCAGCAATTGCCTGGCTGGTGAAGTTTCACCCAGAGCTGACCGATGGCCAGATCTCCAAGCTGGTGGGCACCACGAAGCCAACGATCCAGTCGATCCGCGATAAGACGCACTGGAACATGGCCAACTTCCAGCCGGTTGACCCAGTGGCGCTGGGCCTGACCTCTCAGATCGAGCTGGACGCCGCGATTGCGAAGGCTGCGGCCAAAGCGGCGCGCACGGGTGAGGAACTCCCGAAAGGGGCCGATCCGACCCTTATGCCGGTGGAAGAGTCACTCTCCGCCGATCCCAAGATGCCGTCGTCGATGGCTGGGCTTGAGGGCTTTACCTTCGGCAGCGACACCAAAGACGACGAAGACAAAACCCCTGACATCCCCGATGCTGAGAGCCTGTTTAACCTGCCCAAATCGAGCGAGGATGACGAGTAGGGCTGGGTGAAAGTTCAAACGCTCCGGACCTGATCCGGGACGCATAATGGGCGGAGGCGACCAGCCTCCGGCCACGCCCTCCCTCCCGTACGGGAGGGCGTATTGATGACGCGCCAAGTTGATCGACGCAAATGCGGTCTTGAGACATAAACTGCGATGCCCCCAACTCATGAAACGCCCACCCGAGGGAGGGCGTCACCTCTGGTGCGAGCTGCACTGCGAGGTCCCGGAACCCGTCCGGAACGCCCCCACCTAATGCGTCGGCAAATTAATCGGGTCGAGGTTGGAGCGGCCGCCGTCTACGCTCAGGATCTGGCCTGTCACGAAACTCGCCGCCTCCGACGCGAGGAACAGCACCGCATCCGCCGCCTCTCCGGCCTCGCCTATCCGGCCCAAGGGCGTTACCGCCGCCAGCTCATCGCGCAGCTCCGCGCGGTCCTTCAGTGCCTCTTTAAGATGCGCGGTCATCACGCCCCCAAGCGCCACCGCATTCACCCGCACTCCATGGTTGGCCAGAGCCACTGCGAGGCTGCGGGTCATCTGATCGAGCGCCGCACAAGACACCGAATACGCCAAAAGCTCCGGCAACGTCCGCCGCGCGGCAATAGACGTCACGTTCACGATAGAGCCCACAGGCTCAGAGCCCGGCGCACCTTCCGCCTGCTTGATCATCTTTTTCGCGCACATCTGGCTGACCCGCAGCGCGGTTTTGACGTTTTGCTCCATGAGCTGGTCAAATACCTCCTGATCGGGATCGAGCGGATCATACGAGAGCACCTGCCGCGACGCGTTCACCAGAATATCCACGCGCTCATAGCTGTCGATGGTCGTCGCCAGCAGGTTCGTGACCGACAGCTTCTCGCGCAAATCGCAGGAAAACGCCTGCACGCGGCCATCGTCGCGGCGCAGGGCGTCCGCCTCATTCTCCAAACGCTCATCATCGATGTCGGCCATCACCACATTGGCGCCGTGGTCAACGAACTTCCGGGCAATCGCCAGGCCCACACCGTGGGCGGCGCCGGTCACAATGGCGGTCTTTCCTGCGAGTGCGAGGCCCATAGAAACGTCCTTTTTGTGAGACTGAGGGGTGGCCGACGGCCGTAAGAGAAACAGGTCACCTGCGACAGGTCGAAGTGGCACTTGGCCTCACCGAGCCTGCATTGCAAGGTAAGAAAAAACAGGGAGGCCATCCGAATGTCGTTTGACGCCTATAACCGCGAGCTGCCGCGCCGCGCCGCGAACCACCAACCGCTCACCCCCCTCACACTCCTCGACCGCGCGGCGAAGGTGTTTCCGAACCACACCGCTGTGGTGCACGGCCACCAGCGCTTTACCTATGCAGAGCTTTTCACCCGCTCAAAGCGCCTCGCCTCCGCACTGAGCGTCGCCGGGATCGGGCGCGGAGATACTGTCGCCGCCCTCCTCCTCAACACCCCCCCGATGATCGAGGCGCATTACGGGGTGCCGATGGCGGGTGCGGTGCTGAACACGCTTAACACACGGCTCGATGCGGCTGGCATCGCCTTTATCCTCGATCATGGCGAGGCGAAGGTCTTGCTCGTCGATCATGAGCTGATGGGCCTTGCCCTTGATGCGCTCAAGCTGGCCAAAGCCGCGCCGATCATCATCGAATACCGCGACCCAACCGTTGCCGATGGCGCTTGTGGCTATGAAGACTTTATCGCGGCAGGCGACCCTGAGTTTGCCTGGCAGATGCCCGAGGATGAGTGGGACGCGATCACGCTCAACTACACCTCCGGCACGACTGGGGACCCGAAGGGCGTTGTCTATCACCACCGCGGCGCGATGCTGCTGGCCACGGGCAACGTGCTCTCCGCCAGCATGGGCAAGCACCCGGTCTATCTGTGGACGCTGCCGATGTTCCACTGCAACGGCTGGTGCTTCCCGTGGTCGCTCTCTGCCGTGGCGGGCACCCATGTCTGCCTGCGGGCGGTGCGCGCAAACGCGATGTATGACGCCATCGCCGACCATGGCGTGACCCATATGTGCGGCGCGCCGATTGTGATGGCCACGCTGTTGAACGCGCCCGAGGCCGAAAAGCGCGACATCCCCCAAACCGTCGAATTCATGACCGCCGCCGCTCCACCGCCGGAGAGCGTGCTGGCCGCGATGGCGGAGGCCGGCTTCCACGTCACCCACCTCTATGGCCTGACCGAATGCTACGGCCCCTCCGTCATCAACGAGTGGCATCAGGAGTGGTCAGACCTGCCGATCCCAGAACAGGCCAAGCTGAAGGCGCGCCAAGGCGTGCGCTATGCAGCACTTGAGAATCTCGAAGTGGCTGACCCAGAGACCGGCGTGATTGTCCCGTCAGACGGAGAGACGATGGGCGAGGTCGTGATGCGCGGCAACGTGGTGATGAAAGGCTATTTCAAGAACCCGACCGCCACCGAAAAGTCGCTCAAGGATGGCTGGTTCTGGACCGGCGACATCGGCGTCAAGCACCCCGACGGCTACATCCAGCTCAAGGATCGCTCCAAAGACATCATCATTTCGGGCGGGGAAAACATCTCGTCCATCGAGGTGGAGGAGGTGCTCTACAAGCACCCCGCCGTTGCGTTTTGCGCCGTCGTCGCCAAGCCCGATGACAAATGGGGGGAGACGCCCTGCGCCTTTATCGAGCTGAAGTCAGAGGTGGATGAGGCCGCGATCATCACCTTCTGCCGAGAGCATTTGGCCCATTACAAATGCCCGCGCACGGTGGTGTTTGGCGATTTGCCAAAGACCTCTACGGGCAAAATTCAGAAGTTCGCGCTGCGGGAAAAGGCGCGCGCCTTGGCCTAAGCGCAGCTACCGGCGGGCAGCGCGCCACCCTGCGCTGACCGCCTCTTCGGCAGAGCAAAACCAGCGCTCGCCTTGTGCGGGGTCGATCACGGTGTGGTCATAAAACTGGTCTCCGGGCATATGGAAAATACGGCCCGAGGCAGAGATATTCCCCTTGATATGGCAGGCTTGCACGTCGGCCGCGCCTTTGTCTGACCAAAGGCCCAGACCTGCGTCGCGGGCCTGGTTTTCTAGCACCACATATTCGGTGCTAAACCGCCGATAAGCCCGCGCGTGCCCCGTTTCGACCAGCGCCGCACCAAGATCTTTGTCGCCCACCAGACAGCGCGCGATGAGGCGGGCGTAGCGGTCTTCTTCATCGCCAACACACACGACCAGAGCGCCACCGATCATCTCGTAAAGCGCTTGCGTCGCGGCAATCCCGTCGGGCGTAAAGCGCTCTGGCGCGTCAACGCCATGCAGGCGGATGCGGGTGCCCTGCAGCTCAAGCGTGTCCGCATCGATGATCCGGGGCGCACCGGTTAGCGTTTCGGCCTGCAGGGGTAGGACCAGCAGAAACATGCTCAAACAAAGGAAGAAGGCAGGGCGCATACCGTAGAGGTAGCGCTGTCAAAGCAGGTTTCTTCCTCAGGTTAACCAAAGAGAAACAGAATCACCGCTTCGGTTTGCGTGCGCGGAAGACCTTGAAGCGCCCGTTCCCGCCAATCTCGTCCCACACGCCAAAATGCTCCGACAGGCTCTGCTCGTAGGGCAGATGCCGGTTGGCGACGATCAGGGCCGTGCCCGAGGGCTTCAGAATGCGCGCCGCCGCCGCGATAAAGGCCTGCCCAAGCGCCGGCGTGCCCGCCCGCCCGGTGTGAAACGGCGGGTTGCTGATGACCCAGTCAAAGGCGCGGTCTTTCGTGGTTAATGCGGTGACATCCGCCCAGAGAAACGCTGTGCGCGGGTCAGCAACGTTGCGCTTGGCGCAGTCCAATGCGCGGCTGTCCGCCTCATAGAGCGACAGGCTGGCGATGCGCGGCGCGGCGGCCAGCGCCTGAGTGCTCAACCACCCCCAGCCTGCGCCAAGGTCTGCCACAGCACCCTTCATCGCGTCACCGAACTGTTCCGCCAAAACCCGAGAGCCCTCGTCGATCTTGTCGGCGCTGAAAATGCCGGGCTGGGTCTGAAAGCCGTGCGATCTAACACTCGGGCGCGCGGCCTCGGCCCATTCCGCAGGCGGTGTGGGCGCTCCGGGCGTTTTGACCAAGACCCCCAGCTTGCCGTGGGACTTCGAGATCACCTCCACATGCCCCAACGCCCCGCGCACTTTCTTCAGCGTCGCATCAATGCCGTCGGTTTTTGCGCCGGAGACTGCGAGCCACCCGCCCTCGGCCACACTCTCCCACGCCCGTGCGATCAGCCCCAAGGTCTCTACCCGGTCGCGGGTGCAGCACACGAGGGCTGCGGGGGAGGGAGGCAGCTCAGCGGTCAGCGACATCCCCTGCCGCTCCAAAGCATCGTGCTCAGCCTTATGCGGATGCCAGGCACGCTCACCCACAGTGGCCCACGGGCTCTCAGAGCTCGGCATCACCAACAGCGGCGGCGTCTCATCAATGAGGCCGTCGTCGCGGGCGCGCAGGAAGCGGTCAAAATCGGACATGAAGCTCGTGAAACCCGAAGGGAGGCAGCCCGCAGGCTACTCCTCTTTCTCCATCGTGCACACCAGCGGGTGTTGGTTTTGCCGGGCGTAATCCATCACCTGCGTGACCTTCGTCTCGGCAATCTCGTAGGAAAACACACCCACCACCGCCACGCCTTTGCGGTGCACCGTCAGCATCAACTCCACTGACTGCGAATGGTTCAAACCGAAGAACCGCTGCAACACATGCACCACAAACTCCATCGGGGTGTAGTCGTCATTGAGCAGCAGCACCTTGTACATCGGCGGCTTGGCGATCTTGGTCTTTTCCTTGGGCGCAAGGATCGTATCAGTGCCGCCCGGGGTCTCTTCATCGGCGAGGCGCGGAGGGCTGAATTTTGAGAGAGAATAAGACATGCGCGCTCGTCGGTCGGGGAGTAGCGCAGATATATATCGTGAGAATGGAAACAGAAAAGGGGGCAGACGCCCCCTTTTCCCAAACAATTATGTCAGAGCGCCTTAGGCGGTCATACCTTTGACCATGTCGGTCGCCGCGGTGAAGCGGGCGTTCAGCGGCTCGAACACGTCCTTAGAGGTGGCGACAGCCATCTCGTTCATCTTGGTTGCCTGAGCGACATACGAGTCGAACATGGCGGTCATGAACGCGGAGGACTTGTCGAAGTACTCGGTGACGTTCTTGGAGCCGGAGAGGTCTTTTGCAGCAGCAACGGACTCTTCAAATGACTTCTTGGTGAACGAGGACACTTCCGAGGTGAAACCCTCAGCCGCTTTGGCCGCGATTTCGGAGGACTTCGTCAGCGCGTCCATGTTGTCCTGGCCGAATGCGGACAGATCTTCGAACGACTTGGTCACTTTGGACATCGTCTCGGTCATGGTCTTCTGTGCATCTGCAGCAAGGGTCTCAACGGGGGTTGCTTCAGCTTTTGCCATTGGTTTTCTCCTTAGAAAGGTTGGCGTCTTGGGCGAACGGTGCACTCTAAGTACGGATTATTGTGCACTGCGTCAAGACTTATTGTGCGGCGCACAAAATGCCGCAGACGGTGCTGAAAAGGGAATTTTGCAAATGGGCAGAAAAGCAGTTCTCTACTGATTCTCAATGTGATACGGTCCGTTGTGAATAAATCAAATAAGCTGGCAAAAGCCGGTCCGAGGCAGTGTTTCAAAAACGTCGGGGTGAACCGATGAACAGACTACTTATAATCGCGTTTGCGGCTGCGTGCTTGTTTGCGGCCATCGAATCTCCGGCCAGAGCGGCGCCCTATGCGGCGGTCGTTATGGATGCGCGCACGGGTGAAATCCTGCATTCGCGCAGTGCCGACCGGCCCCTTCATCCGGCATCTCTGACCAAGATGATGACACTCTACATCGCGTTCGAGGCCATCTCGAACGGCGAGATTGGGCTCGACCAGCGGGTCAAAATCTCTCGCAATGCTGCAGCTGAGCCGCCCTCGCGCCTCGGCCTGCGCAGCGGGCAGCGTATTTCGATGCGGTATCTGTTGCGCGCCGCAGCCCTCAAATCAGCCAACGATGCGGCGACCGCCATTGGCGAGGCGATCTCTGGCTCGGAAGAGGCGTTTACCCGCCGCATGACTGAAACTGCGCGGCGCATGGGCATGGTGAACACCAACTTCCGCAATGCGCATGGCCTCACGCAGCGGGGCCACACCTCCACCGCGCGGGACATGGCGCTGCTGTCGCGCCACGTGATCTACGACTACCCGCAGTACTATAATCTCTTTGGCGCTACGAGCCGCCACGTCGGCTCTACGACCCTGCGCAACACCAACCGCCGCCTTCTGCAGGCCTATCGCGGCGCGGATGGTATCAAGACCGGCTTCACCAATGCCGCTGGCTACAACCTCTCCGCCTCCGCCCGGCGCGGCAATGAGCGGATCATTGCGGTGGTGTTTGGCGGGCAATCGTCTGACTGGCGCTATCGCCGTGTCGTGCAACTCTTGAACATGGGGTTTGAGCGTGCGCCCTCTCAGGCGCGCCTCGTCCGCCCCCGGATGATCGAGATTGGTGCCGTCAGCGCCAGCTTCCGCCCGCAGCGGCGCTCTGCCCCGGGTGAGTTGCAGTTCGCCTCCGCCGCGCGCTTTGTCGGGCAGGCCTTTATCAGCCCCGCAAACGCAGCCCCCGCCGCCGCGCGGCCCACTCCGATCCGCCCAGACTCTGAGGCGGCACCTGTGACCACCTTCCGCCCCAATGCGCGGGGGGGCGGTGCCTGGGGCGTGCAACTTGGCGCCTACAACGCCCGGCGCTCCGCTGAGCAGATCTTGCGCAATACGCAGTCGATCGAGATCGCACCGTTGCAAAGCGGCCTGATCAAGGTCGAGCCCACGCAGGTGCGCGGTGTTGAGCTCTTTGAGGCCAAGGTTGTCGGTCTAACAGAGATGCAGGCCGCCACCGCCTGTGCAGCCCTGCAAGAGCGTGACCGGATTTGCCGTCTGGTTGGCCCGGAGGGCTAAAACCCCAGCTCAACGCCCGGCAGGTCCAGCGCGCGCACCACGTCGCGCACCTCTTGCCGGGCAGCAATGTTGGACAGGTTGAGAGAGATCTCGCCCGTATCTTTCAGGTCGAGCAGGGTGAGGCCCGAGAGGAACATCTCCCGAAAGACCACCCGCTCACCAAAGCCCGGGATCACACGAAAGCCAATGCGCTTGGCCAGATCGCCCAAAGCCGCCCCCACACGCCGCTTGTTGCGGGCGTTGAGGGTTGAGATACGGTTGCGCAGCACCACCCAGTCCACCGGCTTCAGCCCGGCCTTCTGCCGCAGCTTGCGCGCCTCCCAGACCATCTCTGAATAGATCGATGGGCCACGGACCTTGCCCGTTTCTGGGTCGAGCTTTGCCAGAAGGTCAAAGTCGATCAGGCTGTCGTTCATCGGCGTGATCAACGTGTCAGCGGCCGAATGCGCCATCTGGGCATAGCGCGTATGCGCGCCGGGGCAGTCGATCAGGATGAACGAGCAGGACTGATCAAGGGTGTTCAGCGCCTCCGCAAAGCGCGTCTCTTCCTCGGCCTGCGCCGCGCTCACACTGTCGAGGTTTGAGTAGGCCAGAGTGATGCGCTCGGGCATTGGTAGGGTCGTGCCGGTGCGCTCAATGAAATTCGCGCGGTTCTCCAGATACCGAAAAAAGCTCTGCTGCCGCAGGTCGAGGTCAATCGCCCCAACCCGATGCCCAGACCGCGCCAGCGCTGCAAAGAGATGCATCGACGTCGTCGATTTCCCCGAGCCGCCCTTCTCATTCCCCAAGACAATCACATGCGCCATGCCGAAACCCCCACATGAAAACGCGCGCCCAAAGGAGCGCGCGCCAAAATTCTTGCTGCCACGGGGCGTCTCTTAGAAGCCGAGGCCTTCGTACTTCTTCTTAAACTTGGAGACACGGCCGCCGGTGTCGAGCAGGCGTTGGTTGCCGCCCGTCCAGGCGGGGTGGGCCGTCGGGTCGATGTCGAGCGTGAGCGTCTCACCCTCTTTGCCGTAGGTGGAACGGGTGACGTAGGTCGAGCCATCGGTCATTTTCACTTCGATGAAGTGATAGTCAGGGTGAATATCGTTGCGCATCGCGTTTGGTCCTGTGTCGCGCAGACTGATCGGTTGGGTTGGAGTGCCGCCAAACCGTCGCCCGCAAAGGTTGGATGGCAGCGCATTACAGTGTTGCGCCGCTGCTTGCAAGCGACGTGCTTAAAATCCGCGCCCGGTGCTTTGGCGCTCTTGCCGCGCTTGTCGCAACGCCTTGAGATCAGGCATCGGCTGGGCACCCGCGATCATCTCGTCAAGCTCCGCCTGCCGCTGCTCCTCGATCCGCTGCTGGTTCTGCGCATAGGCCACAGACGCCCCGGCCGCAAAGATCGGCAACCACAGGAAATTCACCAAGTAGATCGGCAAAATCGCGGCTAAAATCGAGCTCGGCACCAGCTGGAAGAAATACTGCGAGATCCCCTCCTGATAGGCGATCACCACACCGCCCCACAGGATGAAGGCCACCGGCACATACAGCAACAACAGGCTAAACCAGCGGTGCCCAAACCCCCAGAACGCATCAATTCTCGGAGGTTTGCGCACCACCGTTGCCGCAGTCCCGGCCATGGCCGTGCCCAAAATCGCCGCCGAAATTCCATACGGGATCGCATAAGCCATGATCGCGTAGCCAAACGCGGGGTGGATGCTGTCGGTATTGTTCGAAATCACAAAATCCCGCAGCCCCACCAAGGTAAGCATCCAGTTCGTGGTGAGGGGGAGGCCGCCATAGGTCTCAAGCGCCCAGATCATCGGCGCATAAATCACCAACTGCACAATCATCAAAATCGCCCACTGAAACCCCGCCAACCGTCCAAGCCCCTTAAAAATCGCGGGCGGATGGATCGGAGCGGAAACCTTCAGCTGTACCAAACCAGAGCGCAGCGCGATCAACACCAAGAACGACATCGACGGAGAGATCGTCGCCAGCGCCAAAAACCACCGAACCACCGGGTCCATCTCGCGGCCATAGACGAAATACAGCGCAAACAGGAACACCGCATAGGCCGGCAGCATCCGCAGAAAGACCCACGGCGTGATGCGAATGGTATGCGCCAGAAAGGTGACCATGCTGCCCTATCGCCCTTGATGCTCAGACCACCTTAACACGAAAAAAGGCGGCCAAAAGGCCGCCCTGAGGAAACAAAGCGAAAGCCGATTACTCGGACTTGGGCTTGTAGTTGGTCTTTTCCGCGATCCGCGCAGACTTCCCGCGGCGATCGCGCAGGTAGTAGAGCTTAGCGCGGCGCACACGGCCGCGGCGCACCACGGTGATGCTGTCGATGTTCGGCGAGTGGAGCGGGAACACACGCTCAACACCTTCTCCGAACGAAATTTTGCGCACGGTGAACGAGGCGCCAATGCCCTCGCCGCCCGAACGGCCGATCACCACGCCCTCGTAGTTCTGCACACGGGTGCGGGTGCCCTCGGTCACTTTAAAGCCGACCTTCACAGTGTCGCCGGCTGCGAAATCTGGGATGTCTTTGCCGAGAGCAGAGATTTGCTCGGCCTCAAGCTGCTGAAGCAGGTTCATCGTTTCAATCCTTATGCTCGCCTTTTGCGGCGATGGTGTGCGCGTCCGAGAGCTGTTGGTCTTCTACCGGGTCCGTATGCCCTTCGGCATACGCCCGCCACAGATCGGGACGACGTTCCTTTGTGAGCCGTTCTGACTGATCCCTTCGCCACTCGGCGATGCGCTGATGATGCCCAGAGAGAAGAACCTCCGGCACCGTCATACCGTTCCAGTCATTTGGCCGTGTGTAGTGTGGATACTCCAAAAGCCCGTTCGAGAACGACTCGTCCTCGATAGACCCGGCATTTCCAAGCACGCGCGGTATAAGGCGGACCGTGGCATCTAGCAAGGCCTGCGCCGCGATCTCTCCGCCGGTCATGACAAAGTCCCCGAGGGAAACCTCAAGCATCTGATGTTTCTGGATAATCCGCTCATCAATGCCCTCAAACCGCCCACACAGCAGCGTCATCCCCGGCCCTTGTGCAAGCTGTGAGACCAGGCTCTGCGTGATCGGCCGCCCTCGCGGAGTAAGATAAATCAGCGGCCAGGGGCCAAACGTATCGCGCTGGGCATACCGGATGACTTTGTCGAGCACATCCGGCTTCATCACCATCCCCGCACCGCCGCCCGTGGGCGTATCATCCACCTGCCGGTGCTTGCCGAGCCCAAACTGCCGGATATCCACCGTCTCCAGATGCCACAGCCCGTCCTTGAGTGCGGTGCCAATGAGCGACGCCCCAAGCGGCCCTGGAAACATCTCAGGGTAAAGCGTCAACACCTTCGCGCGAAACGCATCCGCGAGGCGCGGGCGATCCTCCATTAAAGCGCGGGGTTTGAGCGAGGCAGAGATAGCCAGCCGCCCATGCGATTTGTTTGGCCGCTCCGTCACCAGACACGCCCGCCCTTCGGTTGGGCGTGGCCGGGGGGCCAGCCCCCCGGACCCCCCGGGATATTTGACACTCTGCAGGGGAAGGCGCGCGCACCCTCCATCTTCGTCGGTTTCGAAATATTCCGGGGTGAACCAGCCGACTCGCCGAAGGCGACGCGGCTGGTGAGGGGCAGAGCCCCTGTGACCCGCTCAGGTCTCATCGGGAAGGTCCACAACGAGGCGGCCTCCTGCGATATCGACCGTGGGCACGACCTCTGCGGTGAAAGGCACAAGCCGGTCGGCGCCGCCGGGCAGGCGCAGCTCAAGTACATCGCCCGCGCCGTGGTCATGAACTGCGCGCACCTTGCCGATCTCGACCCCGCCGGGATCAAACGCGCTGAGGCCGATGAGATCAGCGTAGTAGAACTCGTCGTCCTCGGGTTCGGGCAGACGTTCGCGGGGCAGGTAGAGGCGGGTGCCTTTGAGCGCATCCGCCGCCTCTTTGCTGCCCACGCCCGAGAGCTTTGCTGCAAAGCCGCCCTTGACTGCGCGGGTGAGGGTGACGTCGAAGCTTTTGCTCTCATCCTCGGTCACCAGCGGGCCATAGGCGGTGATGTCTTCGGGGTCAGCCGTGAACGACTTGACCCGCACCTCCCCGCGCACGCCGAAAGCGCCGGCAATAGCGCCGACGCAGACGAGGTGTTTGGGGGTCGCCATGCGCGAGGGTGGCCGGGCCGAGGATTACTCCTCTGCCGCGGCCTCTTCGGCTGGGGCTGCTGCTGCTTCGGCAGCGGCTTCGGCGGCCTCAGCCGCTTTTGCGGCTTTCTCTTCGGCGCGCTCCTGCGCTTTTTTGCCTGGCTTCGCTCTGTTGGGGTTGTTGCGCTCGGTCTTTTCAAGCGTTCCCGCCGCCTCAAGGAAGCGTGCAACGCGGTCGGTGGGCTGGGCGCCCTGGCTCAGCCAGTGCTGCACACGCTCCATGTCGAGCTTGACGCGCTCCTCGGAGTCCTTCGGCAACAGCGGGTTATAGGTGCCCAGCTTCTCGATAAAGCGGCCATCGCGGGGCTTGCGGCTGTCAGCGGCGACAACCGAGTAGAACGGGCGCTTCTTTGAGCCGCCGCGGGCAAGACGAATGGAAACAGCCATGGTGATTTCTCCTATCTGAATGGCGATTGGGGCGCGCTTTGGCCCCTATTTCTGGAATTGTTCGTGGTGTCGGATGACTTCCTGAATGATGAAGTTCAGGAATTTCTGGGCGAAGTCGGGGTCGAGCTCTGCATCCTCGCACAGCTTGTTCAGCCGCTCGATCTGGCGCGCCTCCCGCGCCGGGTCAGAGGGGGGCAGGGTGTGCTCTGCCTTTAGCTTGCCCACGGCCTGCGTGCGCTTGAACCGCTCGGCCAGCGCATAAACGAGGATCGCGTCGAGGTTGTCGATGCTGGCGCGATGCTCGGCCAGGATCTCTTGTGCGCGGGAGATGGTGTCGGTCATGCGGAACCCTCTGGGCGGGTGTGGCGGAAGACGAGATCGCCCTCGTCGGGGGCAGGGGCGGCGGGGTCGAGCACGCCGCCGATGGCCTCTGCCACTTTGATGGAGGCGGCGTTGTCTGGGTCGACATAGCTGACGAAGGTGTCCCAGCCGAGCGAGCCAAAGGCGAAGTCGCGCGCAGCTTGTGCCGCTTCGCGGGCGTAACCTTTGCCCTCAAACCCATCATAGAGCTGCCAGCCCAACTCTTGCTCGGGGTAGCTCGGCGGGTGTTGCAAGACGACCTGACCGGTGTGAGCGTCATCTTTGGTCCGCAAGATGGCCCAAGCCTGCCCCAATCCCAGCGGGGCTTGGGCGACATCGCTGCTGAACGCATGCCATGCCGCCGCGCGGGTGAGGGGGCCGCCCATGTAGCGGGACCGCTCACTCGCAAAGAGGGCAGCATAGTCCTCAAAATCGGCCATCACATGCGGGCGCAGCGTCAGCCGTTCTGTCTGCAACGTGCTCATTGCAGCACCTCCGGCGCAGGATGGCGCCAGACTTTCATCGCGCCGTATTTCTCGTGCGTGAAGTCGTAATCGTAGGCCGCGCCCATCCGTTCTGCCAATGCGCGAGAGCGGGTGTTGGCCGGGTCGATGAGAGAGATGCAGGTGCTCCAGTCGAGCACTTCATAGGCGTAATCGCGCGCGGCCATCGCGGCCTCATAGGCCAGCCCCTTGCCCTCAGTCCCATCAAACACCAGCCAGCCCACCTCTGGCTCGGGCCACCCTTCAGGGTTGTGCAGACCGATGAGGCCAAGCGCCGTGTCGTCGCCCTTCAGCGTCATGACCCAGCGACCATAGCCCAAGAGGTGCCAATGCCCGATCACCCCGGCAAAGAGGCGCCAAGCGTCGTGCCGCTCCAGAGGGCCGCCCACCATGTGCGAGCGTGGGCCAGCGTAAAACGCGGCCATCGCGTCAAAATCCCGAGGCATGGGCGCGCGCAGGATCATCCGCTCCGTCTCGAGGGTGGGGATGGTGATCGTCGTCATGCCGCCACCTGAAAGTCATAGGTCAGCGCGCCCGGCATGTAGTCTGGAGCCTCAAGGTCAGGGCGCAGTCTCGCACCAAGGCGTTCCGCCACGCGCAGTGAGGCGGTGTTCGCCGGATAGACGTTGGCCTGCACCTGCGACAGGCCCAGATGCGCGCGCGCATAGTCGAGGGCGGCGCGGGCGGCCTCTGTCGCATAGCCCTGACCTTCGTACTCAGCAGACCACAGCGTCCAAGTATGCTCGGGCACCGTGTCGGGGGTCATCTGTAGAAAGCCCGTGTGCCCGATCCCGGCAGAGGCGTCATCGAGCGCAATTACCCAGCGGCCAAAGCCGCGCGCCGTCCAGTGGCCTACCAGCTCCATAAAGCTGCGATTGGCCTCGAATTCGGTCATGGTGCCGCTGGCCAACGCGACGCGCTCCGACATGCGGTACGCCGTGTAGGGTGCCAGGTCTTGCACCTCGGGGGCGCGCAGGATCAAACGATCCGTCCGTATGGTCGGCACGGTGATCACTTCTTCTTCCCAAAGCCCGACAGGTCAGAGGGCAGGGCCTGCCCACCGCCCAAGCCAGGCAAACCGCCCGGGCCGCTGGGCATTTTCGGAGCCGCACCCGGCATCCCGCCCGGAGGGGTCATGCCCGCGGGCATGCCGCCGCCTTTGCCAAAGAGCGCGCCGAGACCGCCGCGCATCATGCCCTTTTTGCCCATTTTCCCCATCTTCTTCATCGCGTCGGCCATCTGCCGGTGCATCTTGAGAAGGCGATTCACCTCTTGCACGGTCAGGCCCGCACCTTTGGCGATCCGTTCCTTGCGGGAGGCTTTCAGGAGTTCTGGCTTGCGCCGCTCTTCCTTGGTCATCGACTGGATGATCGCGATCTGGCGCTTGAGGACCCGATCATCGAGGCCTGCGTCGTCCATCTGTTTCTGCGCCTTCGCCATGCCAGGCATCATCCCCATGATGCCCGACATACCGCCCATGCGGATCATCTGGTCCAGCTGGCCGCGCAGGTCATTCATGTCGAAGCGGCCCTTCTGGAACCGCTTCATCATGCGCTTGGCCTCGGCCTCTTCGATCTCTTCCTGCGCTTTTTCAACGAGGGAGACGATGTCGCCCATGCCCAGGATGCGGCCCGCGATCCGGTCGGGGAAGAATTCCTCCAGCGCGTCCATCTTTTCGCCAAGACCGACAAACTTGATCGGCTTGCCGGTCACCGCCCGCATTGAGAGCGCCGCACCGCCGCGCCCGTCACCGTCCATCCGGGTGAGCACCACGCCCGAGATGCCGATGCGTCCGTCGAAGTTTTCAGCGGTGTTCACCGCATCCTGACCGGTTAGGCCATCGACCACGAGCAGGGTTTCATGCGGCTTCGTTTCGTCCCGCACGGCCTCAACTTCACTCATCAACTCATCGTCGATCGAGAGGCGGCCCGCGGTGTCGAGCATATAGACGTCATATCCGCCCAGCGTCGCCTGCTGTTTGGCGCGCTTGGCGATCTGCACCGGGGTCTGGCCCGGCACGATGGGGAGCACGTCCACCCCGATCTGCATGCCCAGCACGCCCAATTGCTCCATCGCGGCGGGGCGGCGGGTGTCGAGCGAGGCCATGAGCACGCGCTTGTTTTCGCGGTCTTTCAGGCGCAACGCGATCTTGGCAGTGGTGGTGGTTTTACCAGAGCCCTGCAGACCCACCATCAGCACCGGGGCAGGGGGGCTGTCGATCTTGAGCGCGCCAGCCTTCAGGTCTTCGCCCGCGAGCATTTCAATGAGCTCGTCATGGACGATTTTCACCACCTGCTGGCCCGGCGTCACCGATTTGGTGACCGCCTGCCCGGTGGCCTTTTCCTGCACCTTCGAGATGAAGTCGCGCGCCACGGGCAGCGAGACATCCGCCTCTAAGAGCGCCACCCGCACCTCGCGCAGCGCCGTAGAGACATCGGCATCCGAGAGCGCACCCTGTTTCGTGAGGCTCTCAAAGACGCCTGACAGACGCTCGGATAGATTTTCAAACATGCGCGGCCCTCCGGGCGTTCTTCAAAGCAGTTTCGCACCGGCGGGCGCAACGCGCTGACCGGTGGCGATCCCCCCGTAATGGGGTGGACCGGAAGCATATAGGAACTTCCGGAAATGCGCGCACCGGTTAGGCCCGGAGCGCCGCTGAGTCAAGCCTTAGTAGACGAGCGTCGCAAAGGCGCGGGCGCCAAAGGTCGGGTTGTCTTGGGCTGCGGAGCTGATGAACTCCACGAAAATCTCCGCGGAGGTCACATCGTCGTTCCAGCAGGTGTTAAAGCCCGCAGGATCATCACCGGTGGAGCCCGGCGCACAGCCCGTCACATGCGGCGCTTCCGTGAGGAACACATCCGCCACATCCACGACATTGCCAACATAGGTGTCTTCATATCCAGGGATCGCGGCCCCTGCGAAGGTCGCGTGGGCGGTCGCGGCACCACAGTTTACAATCGCAACACGCTGGCGACGGCGCTCTTTCGACTGAAGCTCGGTCGGATCGCCACCAAACACGTAGTTCGACGGTGCCGTCTGGATAAAGCGGTTGTCCTCACCAATCCCGGAAGAGGACCCTTCATCGAGCAACTCGCTCACGACGCGCTCGACAGTGCTGTAACCCTCATAAAGCGACGTGGCTGTAGAGACATTTACCTCGATGTCTGTATCACCCGTCCCAAGCTTTAGGCCGTTCGCGGTGGCAAAAGGCTCATAGTAGCTTTGGAAGTAGCTCAGGAACATCGGCATCTCGGCCGGGAGATCGTTCCAGACGTAAACAAACTCACCCGGCAACGTCTCAAAGGCGCAGTGTGCGTAGCTGCATGCCTCTTTGTTTGTCACGCCGGCGGCCATCAGAATGTTGGTGAAGAAGTCGAAAATCTCGGTCTGCTCGTCAGAGCTCTGCGAGTCAGAGCCGCCGTCATAGCTTGCTTGCAGCGTCCCGGTGCCCGGCAGGCGGATCGCAACCTTGCTGCGCGCCGGCACGTCAAAGTCCCACGAGTGGTCTTGCCCGACAAAGCTCACCGAGATGGTCTCATCTTCCCATGTCAGGTTGCGCAGGCGCCATGCAGACGACTGACCGGTGATCGACTCGCCTAGGCTGGTCAAAGACACGCCAGAGCCCAACAGCGCCCATTGAGGGCTGGAATAGAGCACGAGGCTCTCGTTCGAGGCCTCAAGCGTCACTGTTCCCGGCGGCGCGATATACGCAGTCTCGCAGCTCGCCGGGTCATCGGCGAGGCAGCCCTGGCGCGGCATTGGCCCCCAGCCAAGCGTGTTGCCGATCATCATGTGGTTCGCGCGCGACGCGGTGTTGGCGATGTTGTCAGGGTAAGCATCCAGCAGCGTCTGGTAATACGCCGCCTGCGCGTCAGCCAGCTCAGCGGCGGACGTTTCTTCATCCGCATTCGCCTGGAACAGCGCTTTGGAGATAAAGAACCAAGCATCATCCGCGAGGTCTTGGTAGTAGGCTGCAGACGACCACGCCTCGTCTGCGGCATCTTCAGACTCCGCTTTCAAGATCGACAGATACTCGTTGAATTCCCATCGGTTGATCATGCCATGCGTCGCGACATAATCGGGCTGGAAGTGCACGCTGTGGGTGTCTTCGGTCAGCACCCGATCGAGCGGCGCGTCCCAAATATCAAAGATCGTGTTCAGACCGGTGACAACATCGCCCGGATGCGCCGCCTTGATCAGCACCTGACTGCCCAAGCATTGCAGACCGGAGTCAACCATCGCCAACATGCAAGCGTCTTGCAGGCGCTCAAGCCCTTCATCCGTGGTCGGGAAGGTCCAGTCGCTCGCGACATACTCAACCTCGGGCTCTGCCGGGGGCTCAGCCGGTGCAGGCTCTTGCCCTGGCACCTGATAGCCAAAGTTGAACGCCACACCCGTGTCTGACGAGCCAGTATCGTTGTTGGTGACCGAGAAGTCGTAGATCACGCCGTCAAAATACTGCTGTAGATTGTTGACGTTGTTGGCGCTTGAGTTCCACTGGTTCGCCCCAAACACCCAGGACTCGGTGTTTCCAGCGATACCTCCAGTGAAGTCTTTGGTGGCTTGATTGCCGTGCAACTCACCGTCCACATAGACAGCCATGCCGCTTTCACCGAAGTCAAAATCAACTGTGTGGACTTGTCCTGCTTCGATCACGCGAGACGTCCGTACCTCGTGGTTCTGCTGGGTCGTCTGAAGGCGCACAACGATCATGCCGTTGTCCACCCGCATGGTCACGTGACCGCCGTTGCTAAAGTTGTTGGCGTCTTTTGAAACCAGTGTCTGGGGGCCGTCGGTCCGATCCATCGAGAAGGTGATCGACACGGTGCCGTTGTCGATCTGGTTGACGCCGGTGTCCTCGATAAAAGCGTAGTCGTTTTGCCCGTCAAAGCGCACGCCCTGCCCATCGAGCACCGCGCCGTTCTTCAGCTGCAGTGCGTCGCTGGGCTCGCTGTCATCGTCGTCGTCGTTCTGGTCGTCGTCGTCATCATCGCTGCTGGCGTAGGCGATGGTCTCGTCCTTCAGGACTTTGATGAACTGAGACGCATCCGCGCTATCGTCATCATCATCGTTGTCATCGTCATTATCGTCGTCGTCATCTCCGCCACTGGCCGAGGATGAGCTGGAGCCTGAATCTGCGGTTTCCTCTTCGCTCGAGACGCCGCGCAGCGCATCAATATCTCGAGGTGGGATCGGATCGGGCGCGTAGCCCGCGCTCTGGAACAATTGCAAGCCCGCGCCAGAGCACACCGCCAGCGGGTCAGCGCCGATCTCGGTGATGGGGTTCTTCAGCAGGCCAACGCGAATGCGGTTGTCATCTGCCAAAAGCCGCGGCTCAGCGTTGACGTCGGTGTCTGCGGTCAACAGCATCTGCGCCCCCGCTTGCCCCGTCATCGCGTCGGCAAAGGTCATGCCTGTGTCTTCGAACGGGTTGCACATAACCATGGTCGAGATCGGACCGCAGAAGCTTTCATTCCGCGTGGCGACAGCCTGTGCCGAAAAGGCGATGTTTTGAACGTCGGCCGCATTCAGATCGCCCGTCACCGCAGAGATGTTGAGCCGCATCAGTGAAAACCGCACCTGCTTAGAGACGGACCGCACATAAACATGGGTTGCCGCGAGCGGGTTGGTGGTGACGTATGTCAGGTCGGTGAGCTTCGACGCGTCGAAGTTGCCCAACGTGTCAGAGGGCTCTCCGCTCAGATAAATGATCTCGCTAACCGCGATATTGTCGTCAGCGGAGGCGATGGCGTTGGCCGCAGCAGCGGCGCGTGTCAGGGCAGTTGCGGTGCCATCGAGCTCTTGCGCCGCGGCCAGAGCGATTTTATCGACCGTGCTCTGCATGTCGGAGTGGGCGTTGTAGGCGCGACCGAAATCGATCATGAAGCCTGCGGCTGACAACAACAGCACCGAGAACACGACAACTTGCACGGCGATAACGCCGCGCACGTCAAAGATGAAACGATTGAGTTTCCCCACAACCAAACGCGACCACATGTCGGCACGTCCCCCGCTTTCCACAAACTGCCCCCACAGCGATAGAAAGCATGCCAAACGACGACGTTTGGCGCAATCAACCGGTCAAGAATGATTGCCTGTGTTGCGGAAACGCGGCGTTTCACACAACCTCAGATTTAAATAAGCGATCGCCTTAAAGATGAAACCAACTTCAGGTTGTTTTCAGTCAATGCACCAGCGTCGCGTAGCTCCTCTCGCTCAATTCCGAGGGAATCGTTTGTTGCACCGAAGAGATGAATTCTACGTAAAGATGCGCGGATTCGATGCCATCGTTGAAGCACGGATTAAGCCCCAGCGGGTCGTCTCCATGGCTGCCGGGAACGCAGTTGGCAACCTCCGGCGCTTCGATGAGGAACACGTCAACAATGTCCACCACATCCGCCACATAGCTGTCCGCGTAGAAGGCCTCGTAGCTGCCGGTGTGCAACTCATGGCTCGCCATCGCGCCGCAGTTTACAAGCGTCACCCGCTGCCGCCGACGCTCTGTCAGCTGCACCTGTTGCGGGTCTGACGCCCCGAAATTGTAGTTGGTCGGAGCCGTCGAGATATACGCATTCGCGTTGCCCACCCCGTTGGTCGAGCTCTCAGGCCAGAGGTTTGGCGTCGTCCGCTCAACGGTCGAATACCCCTCATACATCGAGGTGGCATCGGCAACGAGCACCTCAAGCTCCGTCGTCGGGTTGTCGATGTCCATCTCGTTGAAGTTTACAAACGGCGTGTAGTAGTTTTTGAAATACTCCTGAAAGCTCAGCGGGTTATCAGAGCCGCCCGCATCTGGCGATGTCACTTCGCCCGACAAGCCGCTGTATCCGCACGCGCTGAACGGGCAGGTCGCCTTGGTCACTTTGCGGCCCGTGTCGTAGTTCGCAATCGCCGTGCCCTTGCCCGGTACCTGTACGTTTAAGCGAGACTCAGCCGGCACCATAAACGTCCACCCATCGCCCGATGAGCCGTAGAACTTCAGATGCGCTTCGCTCGCCTCTGGGAACGGGTTGGTGAACCGCCACGCCGACGACAGCCCACTCTCAGACGCGCCAAGGCTCGTGAGGTTCTGCTTGGTGCCATTGGTCCAGCCGGTCTGCGGCGCCGCGATCAAGACGAGCGTTTCGTCAGAGACATCCACCCCATCCGAGAGCACATCCACATACGGGTGGAAGGTGCAATTCTCCGGGTCCTCAAAGCACGCACCGCGGTACATCGGGCCAAAACCCAGACCCGTCCCCATCAACACGTGGTTGTTGCGGGAGGCCGGGTTGGTGACGGTGGCAGGATAGGCGTTCACCACCTCAAGGATGTCCGCCTCCATCTGCAGCTGCATGTCATAGTCAGCCTGCATCTGTGCGGCCCATTCCAGATAGAGCGTGCGGGAGGCCTCTGTGATCGCCCGGTCCGCCTCTTCGGTGTACTGGTCAATGAGCTCCTGAAGCTCTGCGCTGTACTCCTCGTAATTCTCGCCCAGCGCGAGGTAGAGATACTCGTGAAACTCTGCGCGGGTCAGCATGCCGTGCACGGCCACATAGTCGGGCTGGATTGCATCGGTGCTCGGATCAGTGTTGTGCAGTCGGCGGTCGAGCGGTGCATCCCAGAGGTCAAAGATCGTGTTGAGCCCGGTTACGATATCGCCCGGATAGGCCGCTTTCACGACGACCTGGTTGCCGATGCACTGCATCCCCGAGTCCACCATCGCGAGCAAGCAAGTGTCGCGCAGCCGCTCCATCTCTTCGCTGGTGGTGGGGTAGGTCCAGCCGTCATCCAGCGGCTCGGGCGGGCCAAACCCGAAGTTAAAGCCCACACCTTGAGACTCTGACGCCGTATCGCGGTTGGTGACCGAGAAGTCATAGATCACCCCATCAAAATACTGCTGCAGGCTGCCGACCTCCCCCTCGCGAGAATTCCACTGGTTCGCGCCAAAGGCCCAGGCCTCTTCGTTGCCCGCGATCCCGCCGTAGAAGTCTTTGGTGGATTGGCCGCCGTGCAGCTCATCGTCGATATAGACGGCCATCCCCCCTTCACCGAAGTCGAAATCCACGGTGTAGATCGTGTCTTTCTTCAGGATATGGCTGGTGCGCACTTCGTGGTTCTGCTGCGTCGTTTGCAACCGCACCAGAATGGCCCCGTTATCAACCCGCATCGTGACATGCCCGCCATTGCGGAAGTTGTTTGCATCCTTCGAGACGAGCGTCTGTGGCCCATCGGTGCGATCAAGCGAGAAGGTGATCGAGATGCGCCCAGTGTCGATCTGGCTGTGCCCATCATCCTCGATAAAGGCGTAGTCGTTCTGCCCGTCAAAGCGCACGCCCTGGCCCTCAATCGCGGCGCCATTGCGCAGCTCCAGCGTCGGGCCATCGCCGTCAGAGGCATAATCGATCTTGCCCTTCGCATCCTTCGTCGGGTCACTCGGGAACAGGTCCGGAGTGCCCTGCGGCGGCCCAAGCCGATAGAACCGCCCATCCAGCCGTGCCTCATCCGTGCTGTCCGAAATCCAACCATCCTGCGCAAAAACCGACAGGCCCGCGCCATGGCATACCGCATACGGATCAGCCCCGATCTCATCGATGGGGTTCTTCAAGAGGCCCACGCGGATGTGGTTGTCATCCGCCTTCAGCCGCGGCGCTCCGGTGCTGGGGTCAAGGTCTGCGGTGAGCATAAACTGCGTGCCGACATGCCCCTCCATCGTCTCTGCAAAGCTGTTTGGCCCACCCTCAAATGGGTTGCACATCACCAGCGTTGAGACGGGCCCACAGATCACATTTGTGCGCATCGCGACCGAGACCGCGCCGAAGGAAATTTCATTCAAGTCATTCGGATCCAACGCCCCAAGTGTCATTCGCGTAAGCGTCATCCGCACTGTCGCCGGGGCCGCGCGCACGATCACATACTCCGCGGCTTTGGCATCGGTCGTCTCAAGCCCCAGGGTGCTGACCAACTGCGCATCAAACTCGCCTTGCGCATTCGTCGGCGCAGCACTCAGGAACGTGATGGATTCAATCTCAGGCTCCGCTTCGAGCCAGCCTTCAAACTGCCCGCTGGGGCCGTTTGCTGCATTGGCCGCCGCAATCGCATTGGCGATAGCCCCCTGAGAGCCGTCCAGAGCCTCCGCCGCGGCAAGTGCTGCTTTATCGACAAAGCTCTGCAGCTTGGATTGCGAGGTGTAGGCCCGCCCAAAGTCGATGACAAAGCCGCTCGCGGTGAGCAACACCACCGAGAAAACCACAACTTGAATCGCGATTACCCCACGCTCCCCCAACGCAAATCGCGCAAGGTCGCTGACATTGATGCCGAAACACTTCATTTTCAATCCCTCCGCAAGTGCGCCCCCCAGCGCTCTTGCATAGGTTGTATTATGAGGCGAAACAAAGGCATTTCAACCGATTCGAACCTCAATGCCGTGAGCAAGCGTCGCAGGATCTGACCTTGCGGGCGTCTGCGTGGCTTTGATAGCGGGTTAAAAATGCACCAGATCGCAGCGCTATATCACTTCGCCCCGGTGGCTGATCCGGCCGCCCTCAAGCACCGCTTGGGCCAGCTCTGCTGCCGCGCGGGCGTGCGCGGCACGCTGATCGTGGCCTCTGAGGGGGTGAATGGCACCATCGCGGGCACGCGCGGAGCCCTCGACACAGCCCTTAACGGCATCAAGGCAGAGCCCGGATTTGCTGATCTGGAGTGGAAAGAGAGCACCGCCGCCGAGGCCCCGTTCCGCAAACTCAAGATCAAGCTCAAGCCAGAAATTGTCACGCTCGGCGCCGGAGAGATTGACCCCCGCGCCAAGGTGGGCCGCTACATTGAGCCCAAAGACTGGAACGCCCTCGTTGACGACCCCGACACCGTGCTCATCGACACCCGCAACGACTATGAGGTCGCCATCGGCACGTTTCAGGGCGCGGTTGACCCCGAGACCCAGTCCTTCCGCGACTTCCCCAAATGGTGGGAAGAGAACAAGGCCCGCTTCCACAACCGCAAGATCGCGATGTTCTGCACCGGTGGGATCAGGTGCGAGAAATCCACAAGCTTTCTGATTGAGCAGGGCGTGGAAGAGGTTTTTCACCTGAGAGGCGGTATCCTGAAATACCTCGAAGAAGTGCCCGAGCACGACACCCGCTGGGACGGCGCCTGCTTTGTCTTCGACGAGCGTGTCAGCGTCGAACACGGGTTGCGCGAAGGGGAGCACACCCTCTGCCGCGCCTGCCGCCGGCCCGTTGCTCCGGCTGATCTGTCTCACCCCGCCTACGTGCGCGGCGTCAGCTGCCCAGCCTGCATCGACGAATACACCGACGCCGACCGCACCCGCTTCGCCGAACGCCAACGCCAGATTGACCTCGCAAAGGCGCGTGGTGAGCGGCACATGGCGGAGGATTGAGGGGCGCGGGTTACCGCGCTGTCCAGTGAAATCCCGGATCAAGTTCGGGACGGCTAGTCGAACGCCCCGGACCTGATTCGGGGCCTCGGAGCTCTGCCAGATTCCATGCCCGGAACAAGGCGCGCAGCGCCGCCGGGCCAGCGCCGGACCGG
>JBCBGM010000042.1:0-23128 GCA_038526735.1 Pseudomonadota bacterium
ATCGGTCCGTTCCTGAGTTGGAAGCGGGCAGACCTGCCCGGCATTTTGCAGCGCCGACGCGATGATCGCCATGACCGGCCCGCCAGTGTTGAGGTACCACACAAACAGTGCGGTCCCGAACATTGCCAGCGCCACCCATTTGAGGCGCTGCAAAATGCCGGGCAGGTCTGCCCGCTTCCAACTCAGGAACGGACCGATGGCCATGATCGCCAAGAGTGGCATCATGATTGGGTTGAAGGTCATGTTGAAGAACGGTGGCCCGACGGAGATTTTGGCCCCCGTAATCGCCTCCAACAGCAGCGGATAGAGCGTGCCGAACAAGATTGTCGCCGTTGCCGTGGCAAGCAGCAGATTGTTCATCAAAAGCCCTGCCTCGCGGCTGATTGGCTGATACAAACCACCCCCTTCGAGCGCCGGGGCGCGCCATGCGAAGAGCGCCAGCGAGCCTCCGATGGAGATGGCGAGCAGAATCAGGATGTAGACACCGCGCTCAGGATCAACGGCGAACGCATGCACCGAGGTCAGCAGCCCTGACCGCACGATAAATGTGCCAAACAGCGACATCGAGAATGCGAGGATCGCCAGCAGGATTGTCCAGCTTTTGAAAGTGTCCCGCTTCTCGGTCACGATGGCGGAGTGCAGCAACGCGGTGCCCAAGAGCCACGGCATGAACGAGACATTCTCCACCGGGTCCCAGAACCACCAGCCGCCCCAGCCAAGCTCGTAATAGGCCCACCAAGAGCCCAGTGCGATCCCTCCGGTGAGGGAGACCCAGGCTGCGAGCGTCCATGGGCGGACCCAGCGCGCCCAGGCCGGATCAACCCTGCCCTCGATCAGCGCCGCCACCGCAAAGCTGAACACAATCGAGAAGCCGACATAGCCCAGATACAAAAGCGGCGGATGCAGCGCGAGGCCGATGTGTTGCAAGAGCGGGTTGAGGTCGTTGCCGTCGAGGGGTGGCGGAAACACCCGGTCGAACGGGTTGGAGGTGAAGATCATGAACGACAGAAAGCCCACGCTGATCCACCCCTGCACCGCCAAGGTGCGTGCCTTGAGCGCCAACGGGATGTTGCTGCCATACACCCCCACAGCCGCCCCAAAGATCGCCAGGATCAGCACCCACAGCAGGAGAGACCCCTCATGGCTGCCCCAGGTGCCCGCAATCTTGTAGATCAGCGGTTTGAGGGAGTGGGAGTTCTCCACCACATTCAGCACGGTAAAGTCCGACACGATGAAGCTGCGCATGAGCGCTGCAAAGGCAATCGCGAGCAAAATGCATTGAAGCGCTGAGGCTGCGGTACCAACCTGCATCCACATCGTGTTGCCGCGCGCGGCTCCCCACATGGGTATCACGCTCTGCACGACCGCAGTCATCAGTGCAAAGGCGAGGGCAATCTGGCCGATCTCGGGGATCATGCGGCTGGCTCCCATCCCTATTCGGTGCGCTCTGCCGCACCATATTCAGCTGAGTGTATAACCGTCTTATTCGGCAACGAAAAGCGCTGAGGCTTTCGTCTCACTGCGCTGTGACGTAGAGAGCGCGGCAGAAACAGCAATTCGCCTGCGGCACCGCGTCCCGCCTGGGCCGCACAAGTTCCGACAGGCGAAACCGCAATGTCCGAAAGTCTCAGCCTTTTCACACGTTTGCGCCGGTTCCTCACCACGGGGCTGGTGTGTTTGGCGCTGGATGTGCTGGTGGCGACGCTGCTTGCGAGCGGTGCTGGCGTTGACCTGCGCGTGTCGCAGATCATCGGTTATGGGGCGGGCCTGTCGCTTGCGTATGTGATCCACACGGTCTGGACGTTTAACGACCGCTACACTCCCTTCTCTGCGACGAACGCCGGGCGCTTTTTTGCGATTGCCGGCGTTATCTTGGCGGCGCGGCTGGGCATCCTTCAACTCCTGATCTGGAGTTCTGCTGCCAGTATAGCCCCCGCCTTTGCGCTGTTCTTGCTCGCGGCAGGCCTCGCTCAAGTGCTGAACCTCATGCTCTTGGACCGGCTGTTGTTCCGTCAGTAGTCAGAGACCAACAGGTGCAGCGGCGGCTCGTCCTCTTCGATCTCGGCAAAGCGCCCGATGGGTTGCTCAAAGACGTTGTCGGTCAAGTCATCATTCACGGTTGAGACCTCCCCGATCAGGCAATCGCCCCCCTCGGCCCAGAATGCGTGCCAGATACCGGGCATCAGCGTGACGCTTTCGCCGACCTCCAGCTTCAAATGCCCACCCGCTTTGAGGGTGCGCAGCTCACCATCCACAGGCACAGTGACATCCGCGTGGCGATCGATGCTGAGGTCCTCTGCCGGGGCAAAAAGCTCAAGAACCAGCGTGCCGCCGCCGCGGTTTATGATGTCCTCAACCTTAAGATCGTGACGGTGCATCGGGGAAAGCTGCTGCTCCCGGCTGATCATGATCTTTTCGGCGTAGAGCATGCCCCGCCCTTGCGCCAAATGATCAAACTCGCCGTTGCGCACGGTAAAGAGGAACAACCCCATCTCATCAAACCGCCCTGCCCCATAGTCGGTGATATCCCAGCCCAGCCGGTTCTTATGGATCGCGGTATCCGTTTTGCCGCGCATCTCTTCGGGGGTGTAATAGGCGAAAGGAGGCAGGCGAAATCCGAACGAGCGGATGAAGGCATCGCCCTCGCGCAGAATATCATTCACTTGGGAGCGTTTCATTGGGCCTCTGGGTCGAAGTGGCAGCGGAGCGAGATGATCTCGTAGGGTTTGAAGGGAATCGCGATTGCGTGGCCGTCGGTGTGAACCGGGGCTAGCGGCTCTTCAAGGATATTGCAGCGCTTGACCCGGCTCACCTTCCGTCCGAAAGAGACCTGCGCGACACCGCGCGTGCGGGCATGGTCAAACAGGCGGACAATAAAGCCGTTGCCATCCTCGGCGGGTTTGATCGTCTCGACGATAATGCCGGGGGTGTTGCAGCTCACCAGCGGCGCAACCGGCACATGCTCCTGCGTGCCAGACACTGGGAACACCGCGAGGTCGTGGTTCAGGCGATACCCCGCCTCGGCCACACCATTCCGCCAGCCGCCTGTGTGGGGCATCAGGGCGTAGGTGAAGCGGTGCTGACCTTGGTCGGCAGTCGCGTCGGGCATGGTCGCGGACTTGATGAGGCTCAGCCGCAGCACGTTTTCGCGCACATCGCAGCCGTATTTGCAGTCATTGAGCAGCGCGACGCCATAATCGCCCTCGCTCAAATCCACCCATTTGTGCACGGGCACCTCGAACCGGGCATAATCCCATGACGTGTTGCGGTGGGTCGGGCGGCCGATGTTGCCCCATTGCATGTCATAGGTCGCGCTCTGCGCATGTACATCGACCGGGAAGGCAGCCTTCATCAGGATGTGGCTTTCCCGCCAGTCCACATCGGTTTTGAAGATGATCTGCTTGGAGTGGTGGTGCAGGGAGATTTCTTGCACAATCCGGCTGTTGCGGAACTTGCTCTCCACATGCACCGTCGCGCGGATCGGGCCGGTCTCGACCAGCTGCGCTGATCCGGTGCCCTTGAGACTCTCAAGACGGTCCTCGAAAAAGGCATCGATGTCCCACGCATCCCAACTAACGGGTCGATCCTCGAAGAGTTGGAGCTCGTTGCCCACGGCGCCTGGCGCCAGCACCTCGCGGCCAAGCTCTTTGTCATAGATGCGGGTGAGGTCGCCTTTTGCGGTGATCTCGACACGGATAAACGCGTTCTCCAGCACAGCGCCATCGCCCACCAACTCAGCCTTGAGGGAGGTTTGTACCGCGGGCGCTGCACCGCGTGGCTCAAACGCGAGCGGCGTGACAGCATAGGCGGGCAAGTCGTCGAGAACGACAAGCAGTCCATCTTCGGTCTCTTGGCTCGGGAGCGCGTCGCGCGTTTCGGCGTGAAAGACCGTGCCCGACGCCCCCTCCAGATGCGCCACCCGCGTGCCAGAGCCGGGGTTCGCATTGATCGCCACGTGGGTGGCGACCTTGGGCTGTGCCGGAGCGATGGCGGCGAGGGCCTCGTCTTGCGCCGCCGCGCAGATCTCCTCGATCTGAGCGAAATCGGCCTGCGCGTCTTCAAAGACCTCCGCAATGGAGGTGCCGGTGATGATGTCGTGGAACTGGTTTAGGCACAAAAGCTCCCACGCTTTGGTCAGGTCTTGCGCAGGGTCCGCCCCCTCAAGCCGCGCCAAGACTTGCATGAACTCGGTCCGGTGCAGCAGCACCTCCGCCTTGCGATTGGCCCGCTTGATCCAGCCCTGAGAGGTGAGCACACCCCGGTGCCCCTCCAGATAGAGCTCATCATTCCACACCGGCAGCTCGCTCGCCTGCGGCTCGAGCGCTTCAAAGAACGCGCGCGCGGTGGATTGCTTGAACTTCGGCGCGCCCGGGATGTTGCCCCAGGCCTGCGCCATGCGGATGAGCTCATCCGTCGGCCCACCGCCGCCGTCTCCGTAGCCATAGCAAATCGGCAAATCAGTGATGTTGCGCTTGGTGACGGCATTCTCCCAGGTGCCAAAAACCTCTTCGGCCGAGAGGTCAGACTTGTAGTTCGTCGGGAATGGCAGGTGCTGCACCTCGCGCGGCGTGGTCAGGAAATGCGTGAGAATTTGCGTGCCGTCGATCCCCTGCCACCACGTCGTTGAAGAGGGCATCCGGTTGTACTGGTTCCAGTTCAACTTATTGGTGATAAACCATTTTATCCCTGCGTCCTTGGCAAGCTGCGGTAGGCACCACGGAAAGCCGAACGTGTCTGGCAGCCACAGGATCGGCGTTTCTGCGGCCCCAAACTTCTCTTGGTAGTATCGCCGCCCGAGCAAGAACTGCCGCACCAGTGCTTCCGCACCCGGCATGTTCATGTCGCTCTCAACCCAGGTGCCGCCCATCGGCTCCCACTGGCCGGCGGCGACACGCTCTTGGATGCCGGCGAAGATCTCGGGGTAATCCTCCTCGGTTTGCTGATAGAGCGCGGGTTGCGAGTGGGAGAAGCGGAACTCTGGATACTTCTCCATCAACCGCAGAACGTTGGTGTAGGTGCGGGCGTTTTTGCGGCGGGTCTGCGAGATCGGCCAGAGATAGGCGATGTCGATATGCGCGTGCCCGATGCCGTGCAGCGTGGTGTCAATCGGCTGCCCCGCGCGCTTGAGGCCCTCGCGCAGCACCCGCAGCGCGGAGGGCACGGTTGCGTAAAGCGCAGGGCCGAGCGGATCACGCGTGTCGAGCACCAGAAACGCCTGGTCGAGCGCGTTCAGGATGCCGTGCTGCTCTAGGCGGTTGTCGGGCAGGTGGCGAGCCGCGGCAAGAGCGACCTCCGCCTCGGTCACAAAGCGCTGCAACCACGTATCGATCTCCACCACCGCGCATTCGCGCATGTAGAGGAGGCGGCGGTCATTGGGGTCAGGCGGCCAGCCTGAAAGCCCCGTCCAACCGTGCAGCGCCAACTCGTGCCGCCCCGGCGCGAGGTCTTTCGGCAGGTCTATCGTGTGGTGATAGCGGTCGGCGGAGGCATGGGGTTTGCCGTCGATGTAGAGCAGGCTTTCGGGGTGGGTGAAGATATCACCCGCCGCACCCATCGGCAGGTAAAGCGCCAAGCGCCCCGACCACCCCTCCGGCACCTCGAAGTGACCACGCAAGAGGAAGTTCGTGTCGTTGCCGCCCCAGTGTGAATACCACGGGATCTCTGGCCAATCTGTCGGGTCAGCGTGGATCGGCGGCTCCACCTTGGCATCGTCCAGCCGCAACATGCGAAAGGGCGCGATGGGCGCGGTCTGTTTGTGGATGAGCGGGCGGATCAGATCGATCCGCTTGCCGATTTTTTCGGACGTCAGGCGCAGTTGGTGGGTCATTTACTCCGCCGCATGCAGAATTTGCCGTTGCCCGAGGGTCAGATCAAATCCGGGGATGTCGCCACGGAAGATGCTCTCCTGCTTCTTGGCGATGTCGGCGAGGCGCTTGGCATCCTCATCTTCGCTCAAAGTAGAGCCCCAGGAGCGCTCCAGATCGGGCCACGGGATCGAGTCAATCAAGAGCTGGGTGTAGGGGTGTTGCGGATCTCCGATCACGGCTTTGGGCGGGCCAGCTTCGACGACATGCCCGTGATAAAGCACCATCACATAATCGCTCACGTGATAGGCCGTGGCGAGGTCGTGGGTGATGTAGAGGATTGAAATCCCGTACTTATCTTTCAGGTCATAGATGTTTTTCAGGATCGTGGCCCGCAGGCTCGCATCGACCATCGAGACCGGCTCATCCGCGATCAAGAGCTTGGGGCTCAGCATCAGCGCACGCGCCACGATCAGGCGCTGGCGCTGCCCGCCTGACAGTTCATGCGGATAGCGGTGCAGGATCAGCGAGGGGTCGAGGCCCACAGCCTCGCACGCCTCCTCCATCTTCTCGTTTACATCGCCCGGTAGGCCAAAGCGCTGATAGGGGTACTTGAGCGCGTGGTTGACCCGGTAGAACGGGTTGAAGCAGCCGTAGGGGTCTTGAAACACCGCCTGCACGTCTTTGCGAAACGCGAGGGTTTGCTCGGCGGAGAGGCGGTTGATGTCTTTGCCCTCAAAGAGCACCCGCCCGCTGCTCGGAGGGTTAAAGCCCAGCATGATCGAGCCCATGGTCGATTTGCCAGAGCCCGACTGCCCCACGATTGAGATGATCTTGGGCACCTCGCCATCGAGCTTGAATGACATCTCGTGCAGCGCCGTCACATCACCGTAACGCTTGGTGACGCCCTCAAACTCCAAAAGCGGCACATCGGGGGCGCCGCGCTTGACGGGCGGCGCGCCGGTTTCGGCACTCAAGAAGCTCTCGCCGCCCACCAGCGGCACCGACGAGATTAGCTCTTGGGTGTAGGGGTGCTGCGGGTTTTCGATGATCTGTTTCACCGAGCCGTGCTCCACCAGCACTCCGTTTTTCAGCACCGCCAGTTCATCCACTGACTGCGCCATCAGACCCATGTCGTGGCCAATCAAAATAAGCCCCGCCCCGATGCGCGCCTGCACATCCTTGAGGGTTTGCATGACATGGCGCTGCGTGACGACGTCGAGCGCCGAGGTTGGCTCATCGGCAATGATCAGCTGCGGGTTGAGAGAGACGCCAAGCGCGATGCACACCCGCTGCTTCATCCCGCCTGAAAGCTCATGCGGGTAGAGCTTGCCGACGCGCGCCGGGAGGCCAACAGACTCCAGCACCGCATCCGAGCGTTGTTGCAGTACATCGAGGTCGGTTTTGCCCTCATGCGCGGTGATCCCGTCCCAGATCTGGTTCTCGATCCGCATGACCGGGTTGAGCGAGTTCATCGCGCCTTGCGGGATATACGAGACCTTAGAGAGCCGCGCCTCCCGCATCTGCTCTTCGGTCAAGGTGAGCATGTTAGTGCCGCCGAGGGTGATGTCTCCGCCCGCGACAAAGCCGGGGCGGGCGATCATACGCATCACCGCAAGGGCCGTGGTGGTCTTGCCAGAGCCGGACTCTCCGATAAACCCCACCCGCACCCCGTTGGGAATTTGGAGCGAGAGCTTGCTGACGGCGTGCACGACGCCCTTGGCGGTGGGAAAGTCGATGGAGAGATCGGTGAGATCGAGGGCGACTTCGGTCATAGGAAAGGTCTCCACAAAGAGGCAGCGCCCGAGCCTAGGTGGGCGCTGCGCACCCTCTGATCAGGTCGATTTATGGTGCAAAAACGCTCTTTTGGGTGTGCGACGGCGGACATCAAAAAAGCGCCCTCCCGAGGGGAGGGTCGGGCGCTGCCGGGCGGCTGGTCGCCACCCGGCGGTGACAGGAGGCGCGGTTTATCTCTCAAAGTCGCTGAGCGACGGCAACTAGGAGCTTCGGTGAAAACGCGCCCTCCCGTGGGGAGGGTCGGGCGCGCCGGGGCGCTGGTCGCACCCCGCCAAGTGCGGCTTTGCGCAGTGAAAGAAGGTTCACGACCGGCCCGAGGGGGGGCGTTTTCACGCCCGCCCTGGGGGGCGGGTCGGGCGTGAACCGTGCTTGCAGCACGGGTGGCTTTCGCACTCACAGACCCACCCATCACAGCTTCCTCAACCGTGGGTTCGAGACTTCGTCCAGCCCGAGATTCACCAGCAAAAGCCCCACGAACATCAGCGCCAGCAGTGCCGTCGGAATGCCCCACCACCACCACAGGTTCTGGATCAGTGCGCCTGCATTGATCGCCTCATAGATCGTGCGGCCCAGCGTTGGGATGCGCTGCGGGCCAAGGCCGAGCACCTCTAGCCCCACCGCCGTCACAATCGCCGTCGTCACATTCGCGATGAACGAGCCAAAGAGATAGGGCACGAGGTTCGGCATCATCTCGCGGAACATGATGTGCATCGTCGGCGCCCCCGAGAGCCGCGCCATCTGCACATAGCCACTCTCGCGCATCGAGAGCACCTGAGCACGGATAAGGCGCGTGGGCGATTGCCAGACGAAACAAGCGATCAGCACGGCCATCATGGTGAGCGACACGTCTCCATAGGCCGCCTGAAACACCACCAAAATCAAGAGCGGCGGAATGGTGATCATCACGTCTGAGATCACGCGGATGAAATCATCCGTCCGCCCGCCGATAAACCCGGCAGAGAAGCCGAGGAATATCCCGATCGACATCCCGATGACCGAGGCCAAAACCCCCACAAACAGCGAGTTTGGCGCGCCCATGATCAAGAGCGCGAGCACATCGCGCCCTGCCCCATCGGTGCCAAGCGGGTTGGCCATGGTGCCCTCTTGCCCGCGCAGGTTCTCAAACCCGATGGGCGGCAGGCGCAGCATGCCTGAGCCAGTGAAAACAAGCTCCATATCCCAGGCAAGCCGCCCGATGATGCCCATCAGAACGATGCCGCCCAAAATGCCGACACCCCAAAAGAGCTTTGGATTGTACCAGGGGTTGTCGAAATTCTTCAGCCTGCGGGCCTGGCGGCGTTCAGCGCGCGTTTGGGGTTGTGCGTCAGTGGTCATCGCTCACGCCCTCTCATGCCGGATGCGGGGGTCGATGAACGGATAGACGAGGTCTACAAGGAACACGCTTACGGCAGTCATCAGGATGATCACATAAGACACGCCCTGAATGACCGGAAAATCCTGATCGAGGATCGCGTCATAGAGAAGCTTGCCCATCCCGTTATAGGCAAAAATACGCTCCACGAGCACCTGCCCCGCCACGAGCAACCCGATCTTGAGCGCAAAGGCCGTGATCTGCGGCAAGATCGCGTTGCGGATCATGTAGCGGTAGAGAATGTAGCGCGGGCGCAGGCCCTTGGCCTCGGCGAGCTTGGTGTAATCCTCGCCCTGCACGGTGATCATCAGGCCGCGCATTCCCAGCGCCCAAAAGCCGAAGGTCACGATGACGATGGAGAGCGCCGGCAAGAACCCGTGGTAGAGTACCGACTGGACAAACGCCCAGTTCCACCCCGGCTCCACCAGCAAGCCGTATGCGCCGGTGAGCGGGAACCACCGGAGTTGGCCCGCGAATATCCACATCAGGAGCAGGCCCGAGAGGATCGGCGGGATCGAGGTTAAGACCATGGCCGCCGGGATCGCCACTTTCACAAGGTTCGGCGAATGGTCCCACACCATCAACGCGCCCAGAAGGTTGCCGATGATGAAGGTGATGATCAGCGAGACGATCATGAGGCCCAGCGTCCAGGGCAATGCGTTCGCGATCAGCGCAGACACGGGTGTGGGGAACGTGGCGGTCGAGAGCCCGAAATCGAACATCAGGATATTGCGCAGATACTTGACGTACTGCAGCCAAAGCGGGTCATCGAGGCCGAAGGTGGTGCGCAAATCCGCAAGGATCTGCTCGGAGTTTTCAACCGTGCCACCGCCCGCCGCCATCCGCGCGAGCATCACATCCGCCGGATCAATTGGGCTGAGGCGTGGGATCAGCCATATCAGCGATGCCGCAATAAGCACCGTCATCAGTAGCGTCACGACGCGGTTTATGAGGTAGGATTGGGGTATCCGACCCATGTCCGTCTCCCTGTCTGGCCGATGGATGCTGGTGCATCTCTCTCCGGTCTATGCCGCAGCAGCACGTGCCGCTGGGGGATAGATCGGGGTGGCCGGGCGCGCGCAGCGCCCGACCGGTGTGTTGGAGCAGATCAGCCCGCCTTTTCGAGGTTGTGGATGATCTGGTGCGTGTGGTTCCACCAGAAGAACGGGTGGTTGTAGTAGTTCTCAGCTGTCGGCCACCCTTCCCAATAGGTCGTGTTGAACGGGATCAGCTTGAACGACTGCACCAGCGGGATGAAAGGCATCTCTTCATCAAGATACTGATAGGCTTCCGCCACCATGCCGGGCACCGCCGGATCGCCGAGCGACATGTTGGCCATCTCATCGACGATTGCGGTGTAGGCCTCTGCGGCCGCTCCATCCCAACGGGAGGTGTTATTGAAGCCGGGCGAGCGCTCGCCCACTGGCACAACGCTGGCGGTGGTGTAACGCCCCATGGAGGCCCAGGGCTCGTTCACGGACCCGCAGGACAGCCAGGAATAGCTCATCTCAAACGAGCCAAACGGCAGCACCTCACCCCAGAACACACCGTTCTCGACCGGCACGGAGCGTGCCTCGATCCCGGCGCGGTTGAGCTGCTCCACGACCATGTCGATGGTGCGGGTGTACTCGATGGAGGCGGAGTTCACGTGGATGTTGACCGACAGACGCTCACCATCCTTCGCGTAGAACCCGTCAGAGCCCTTGGTCCAACCCTCAGCCTCAAGCAGGGCGTCGGCAGCGGCCACATCGGCGCGCGGTGACAGGCCGTAGCCCGCATCCACCACCGCATCGATGAACGGCGCCATGGAGCCATACTGCGCAAACATCGTCTGCGACGGCACGGTTGCACCCTCTGCGGCGATGTTGGCGATCTGCTGGCGGTCGATGATCAGGTTCACCGCGCGGCGCATTTCAGCGCTATCCCAAGGGGCGGCGGTGGTGTTGATCTCCAGCTGACGCGCGCAGGGGTCAGATGACGCGTAGGGGAAGTCATCAAACCAGGCGATCACGGCAGGGTTTTGCGCCCGCAGCGCCTCGAACGTGCCGACAGAGACGTTTTGTGCCGCATCCATCTGGTTGGTCAGCATCAGCTGCGCGCGGCTCTCTTCACCACCCGACTCGAGGAAGACGACGCGCTGCGGCGCAGGCAGGTCCATGAAGCCAGTCTTGGCGCCCCACCAATCGTCATTGCGGTCCCAAATCGCCCGGTTCGTGGTCGCCGAGGTAAAGGTATAGGGGCCCGTGCCAATAGGGTCACTGAAGGCAAAGGTTGCTGGGTCTTCACCCGCCCAGACATGCTCTGGCATGATCAGGAACGAGCCAAAGATGCGCACGCCGAAATTCTCAACCGCAAAGCGCGGATTGCCGTTGTTGAGGGTGAACTTGACCGTCCGATCGTCGATTTTCTCAACGCTCGCGACCTGCGCCTTGATCGTCGCGGCCTCACGTGACGAGATATCGCTGTCGCCGAGCGCAAGGTTCACGGTGAACATCACATCATCAGCGTTGAACGCTTCACCGTCTGACCATTCCACACCCTCGCGCAGAGTCATCGTCCACTCATCATGGGTGGCGTTGGCTTCGATGCCGGTTGCAAGCCAAGGCTCAAGCTCACCATTGCCGTAATTGAGGATAAACAGCGGCTCCCACATCGTCTGATGCGCGCCGTGCATCCGCTTGGTGCCGGGGGTGAACCAGTTGAAGTTTTCGGGGTCTTTGATGGTGCGGTCGAGGTCAAAAATAACCGTGTCTTCGCGTGAGACTGATTGTCCGAACGCCGCACCGGTGAGGGCCATCGCGGCCACGGTGCTGGCCAGCACCAGCTTGGTTGTTTGTCTCATAGTCTTCTCCCTGTTTTGGACGGCTTTTGCCTGTCCGAAGTCACCAGGCCCAGTTTAGGGCCGGTCTCGTTGCCCGTTACCGCACGTAATCCATCACCAGCACGCGCGTCGTTTCGGGGATATCGGATGTCGTCAATTCAACTTCATGACTGCACGCAAAATCAACCGCGTCGTCTTTAAAATGGGAGAGAAAACTCTCGATCCACATGGTGTTTCTGGGACGGTATGTCAGTGTGCGGAAATGCATCGGAATGATCAGCTTTGGCTGCACCCGGTGGATCATTTTCATCAGGTCGGGCAGCTCAATCGTGAGGTATCCACCCGCGAGCGCGAAGAGCACATCGACATCCTCAAAAAACGCGATCTGCGCATCTGAGAGCGGATTGCCGACATCGCCCATATGCGCACATTTGAGGCCGTCGAGGGTGAAGCGGTACATGCCGTTTTGCCCCGGGACGGCGTGCTCGGGGTGGTGGTCCCACTCCGCCGCCTCGATCGCCGTCACCTCAAGGCCCGCCGCCTCTGCCCGCCCGCCGTTTTGCGCCACGGTGAGCGCGTTCAACACCTCATGCTGGCCGGGCACGAGATCGTGCCGGCAATGCGCGTCATCATCGTCGGAAGAGATCAGTACCAAATCGGCCGTATCCCGAATCGGTGCGTAGCCGACCCCCTCTGGCGTGTAGGGGTCGGTGATGATGACCGGTCCGTCTGATGGCACGAGGCGAAAGGCTGCGTGCCCAAACCACTTAATCTTCATGCAGGTCCTTTAGTTCGAGCCCAGATTGCGGGGGCTGTCGGTTTTGGTGATGTCGTCGTTCTCGGGGCGCGGATGGTGGCGCCAGTGGCCCGAGGCATCCTCGCCCCGGCAAATGATCGCCTCCACGCCCTTGGCCCAGTCGTCGTCCACGATGCGCACCTCGGGGGGGCAGTAGCGCAGGGTAAAGCCGCAGCGGCGGCGGTCGGAGTGGTTGGGCAGTGAGCCGTGCACAAGCATATCGGCATGCAGCGAAATCTGCCCCGCCTTGAGCGCATTGGTGAAGGGCGCGCCCATCTGCTCAGCGCCGTCTGTTTCGATATGAAACACCGACTTGTCATCGGTCCGCCGGATCGGCAGTGCGCCTTTGTCGTGACTGCCGGGGATAAACCGCATCGCGGAGTTCTGCGCATCCGCGTCATCAATCGCGAGCCAGACAGTCACCGTATGTGCGGGGGTGAGCGCCCAGAAACTCGCATCCTGATGCCAAGGCACCTGCCGCACGTTGTGGGGCTTTTTCGAGAGGATCGCAGTGGCCCAGCAGACGATGTTGGGGCCAATGATATCCTCCACATAATCCAGAACGCGCGGGTCGGTGGCGATGTCCCAGATCCCCCGCATACGGGCCTGATAGCAGTTGATACCGTAAGCACCATCCTCGCCCATATCGGCCATCAGCTTGTCGAAGTAGGCACGGTTGCGCAGGACTTCTTCAGCAGAAAACACATCGAAGGGCTGCGCGAAGCCGTGGGTGTTGTAGTGCTCAATCTGCGCCGTGCTCAAACGTTTCGGCGCGGCTGTCCGAACCGGTTTGAATGATAAATCGAGGCTGTGATCGAGCATCGCCGCATCTCCCTTACGGTCCACGATAAGCGGCAAATCGGACTCAGCTAAAATCTCACTTTGACGTTTTTTTATGCTATTTTGACATTTTTTGCCTTCACACCGCGCAAACTTGTGCGTTGATAGGCACATGCACAGCGCGAAATTCCATATCGATACCTATCTGGGGGATAAAGAATCCTACCATTTCGCGCGCAAAACCCTCGACACGACACCTCCCGTCGTTGTGCACCGTCACGACTATTTTGAGCTGTTCGTCGTCGAGAAAGGTACACTGCGGCATTGGGTGAACGGGCAGTCCGAGACCTTGGAGCGGGGCGCGATGGTCTTTATGCGCCCGCAAGACACCCACTCTGTGCACGCGCTGGAAGAGGGCACGCGGATCATCAACGTCATGTTCCGCCCCGAAACGGCGGCGCATCTGCTCGCCCGCTATGAGCCCGAGGTTGAGGGGCGGTATTTTTGGTCAGAGAGTGCGATCCCGGAGTGTCATCTCCTGAACGGCCCCCGCATTGAGCGGGCGATCAACGCGGCGGCGGAGCTAGAGACCTCGCAGCGCTCCCTCGCCCGGATCGAGGAGTTTTTGCTCAACGTCATGCTGCGGGTCGTCGATTATTCTGCTGTTTCGACCCGAGCGATGCCCTCGTGGCTGGTCGCTGCCTGCCAGGCTGTGCGCCAGCCCGAGGTGTTTCGCCAAGGGGCTGCGGGCTTTGTAAATGCCGCAGGGCGCGGCCATGCGCATGTTTGCCGAGTGGCAAAGCAGCACCTCGGCCTCTCCCCTTCTGACTACGTCAATCGCCTCCGGATGGAGCACGCAGCGATGCAGCTGCGCGCAGGCCGGCTCTCAGTCGCTGAGATCGCAGAGGACTGTGGGTTTGAGAGCCTCGCCCATTTCTATAAGCTCTTTCGACAGCACTACGGCGTGCCGCCAGGCCAATACCTCAAACAGAACTTCCGCCTGCCGAGCTGAGCGGGCGCAAGCGCGCCAAAACAGCGCGTAAGGTGATAATCCAATGTGTATCGTGGCGGTTCGCCGCGTAGTTCGGCCCAAAACCCACTGGCGGGGGCACCGACAAGCCGCTAAGCACCTCGCAAGATGCGGACAAGCTCCGGCGAGCGCAAATCGAGCGAGACACGAGGTCTATGTTTTCTTCTATCATGACAGTCTGTGTCGGGAACATGTGCAGGTCTCCAATCGCGGAGGCTGCGTTGAAAGAACGTTTGCCCAAGTTGCGCATTGCCTCAGCGGGGCTTGAAGCGCCCAGAGGCTCACGCGCTGATGCAACTGCCGCAGAGGCTGCGTTTGCCGCCGGGCTTGACCTCAAAGACCACCGCGCAACGCGCTTCGATCCTGCCGATGCCAGCACCTATGACCTCATTTTGGTGATGGAAAACGCCCATAAACTGAGGATTTCAGAAATCGCACCTCAACTCTCGGGCCGCACGATGCTGATGACCCATTGGACCGGAGGCCACGAAATTCCGGATCCGTACCGCCTCCCGATTGAAGAGCACGAAAAGGCCATCTCTGAGCTTTTGCCGGCAGCTGACGCGTGGGCCAAGAAAATCTCATGAAGGCCGAGACCCAATTCCCGAAAGAGGCGTCCGACGATATCGATCTGTTGGAGATTGCCCAGAACCTGATCTCTCAGTGGCTACTGATTGCTGTTTTTGTCGTTCTTGGTGGTGTGGCTGGCGCAGTATCGTATCTGTCGCAGCCAAAGATTTTTCGCGCCGATGCAATTGTGCAGATTGAAAACTCCGGCAGCAGCGTTGTCGCCCTCGAAGGGATCACTGACCTTGTCGGTGATCAGTCGTCTGCGGTGGCAGAGATCGAGATTTTGCGCTCCCGCCAATTGCTTGAACGGGTTGTGGCTGAGTTGAACCTGACGCTGGTGAGTGAGCCGCGCCGCCTTCCGATTTTGCAGGCGATGCCTCAGCGCTTTGCGTTTACCGCCCCACAGCTCGACAGTCTCGCCCCATTCGATTGGGACGATACCGCGATCGACGTGGGCATGTTGCGCTTCCCAAACTCCCGCGGAAGCAACTTTTTGACCGTGCGCCAGCAAGAGGGCGCGGCCTTTGAGATTATCACGCCAAGCGGCGAAAGCTACATCGCGGAAGTGGGCGTGCCCTTCGTTGCGCCGGATGGATCGTTTGAGCTGACCATGACAGGGCTTGAGGGCCCGGTCGGGCGCGAGTTCAGCATCGGCCACCGGTCCGAAGAGGATGTGGTCAGATCGCTGCGCGGTGGCCTCAACATCAGTGAGGTGGGGCGCGGCAGCAATGTGCTTTCGGTCTCTCTGTCTGATCGCAACAGGTTTCGCGCAGAGGAAATCCTCCACGCTGTAACGCAGGCCTATCTGGACCAAAACATCAACCGCAACGCGGCGGAGGTTCAGCAAGGTCTAGAGTTTATCGAGAACCAGCTCCCGACCGCGCGGGCGCGTTTTGATGCAGCCCAAGAAGCGCTGAACGAATATCGTGAGGAGCAGCGCTCCGTCGATCTTGGCACCGAAACGCAGATTCTGCTGCAACAGGCCACGGCCATTCGCGGGCAGCTCAACCAACTCGATCTGGATGAGCAAGACATCGCGCAGCGTTTCAACCAGAGCCATCCGACCTACCGCCGGCTGCTGGCCAGCCGTGCCGAGCTTGAGCGGCAACTCGAAGAAGTCGAGGACGAGACGCAGCGACTGCCGGAAACCCAAAAGCAAATCTTCAATCTTCAGCAAAGCGTTGACGTCTCGCAGGAGATTTTCTTCCAGCTTGAGAACCGCGCCCGCGAGCTGCGCATTGCCCGCGCCAGCACCATTGGCAACGTGCGGATCATCGACCGTGCACGCTCGAGCTCGATCCCGATCAGCCCGCGCCGCAATGCGATTTTGCTCGTGCACCTTGCCGGCGGGCTCTTGCTCGGGAGCGTCATCGCGCTTTTGAGCCAAATGCGGCGGAGGACCATCGAAAGTCTCTCCGAGATTGAGGCCCTGGGCTTCCCGCTCTTTGGGGTTATTGAGCGGGCGCAAAACGCGATGGTGGGGCGGCCAAATCGCCGGTCGAACCCAAAACTTCTGCGCGAGATACCAAATACCGAGCAATCTCAAGAAGCGCTGCGCTCACTGCGGACGGCAATTTTCTTTGGCTTCGCTGACGACAACAAAACCGTGTCAATCACATCGGCCGCGCCAGAGGAGGGGAAGTCCTTCGTTTCGGCCAACCTCGCGGATGTGTGCGGGCAAACCGGGCAAAACGTGGTGCTCGTCGACACCGACATGCGCCGTGGATATCTCGCAAAATACTACGGCATCTCGCGCACAATGCCGGGGCTGGCGGAGTATTTGAGCGGGGCGGTTGAGCTGGACGAGGTGCTTTATAAACCCGCTGGGACCAACTTTACGCTGATCCCCACCGGAAAGTACCCGCCAAATGCCTCTGAGCTGCTTCTAAAGCCCCAGTTTGGGGATCTGGTCGAAAAACTCCGCGAGCAGTTTGAGCTGACGGTCTTTGACACAGCACCTCTTTTGGCCGTGACCGACCCGGTGATTGTGATGCGACATGTGGGCCTCGCCCTCGCCGTTGTGCGCCACCAAAAAACCGAGATCCAAAGCGCCAAGGCGATGGGCACCATCGTGGAGCGTGCAAATCTGCGCCTCTCCGGCCTGATCGTGAACTCGTTCAACCGCAAGTCTGGCGGCGGACAGAAATACTACGCCTACTCGGGCCAATACCGCTACGAGAACCGATAATGCAGCAGTCCGCCCCTCTCTCTCAGCGTCTGAAACTGGCGATGCTCTCGATTGCGCTCTTGGCCCTCGCAGCCTGTGACACGCATTTTCCGGTCACAGAGCGTGGCCAGGCCAATGTTGAGGAGGACAACGTCACCATCGTTGCCCTCACCCCTGCGACCATCAACGCTTTCAACGCACTGCCGGCACCCAACGGGTTTAGCGGAGCGCCGACGCCGGAAGACGTGGAATATCGCGTCGGCACGGGGGACGTGATCAGCGTGATCGTCTGGGATCATCCGGAACTCACCATCCCCGCCGGGCCCGAACGAAGTGCCGTCGATAGCGGCGCGATTGTGCGCAGTGATGGAACAATGTTCTTTCCGTATGTGGGCTCGATTAACGCTGCGGGGCGCACCACCGGAGAGATCCGCAGCGACCTCTCGCGCCAGCTGTCCCGCTTCATCCCCTCCCCGCAGGTAGAGGTGCGGATCGTGCGGTTCGGCTCTCAGCGGATTACCGTTGCCGGCGCTGTTGAGACGCCCGGCTCTATCGTGCTGCAGGATCTGCCGCTCGCGCTTGTGGATGCGATCCGCCAGAGCGGTGGCCTGACAGAGCAGGCAAATCCGCGCGAGATCACCTTGCAGCGCGGCGCGCAGCGGTTTGACATCAACTATGACCGCTTTCTGGAAGAGGGCGACACGTTACAAAACCCGATCTTGCGCGACGGCGATATCGTTCGCATTCCGCAAATCCAAAGCCAGAATGCCTATCTGCTCGGCCAAGTGCGCCAGCCCGGCTTGATCCCACTGGGGCAAGACCCGGTGACGCTCACCCAAGCCGTGACGCAACAGGGCGGCATCAACGAAAATGAAGCGGATACGCGCGGCGTGTTTATCTTCCGCAGCGAGGGGAGCGAGACGGTTGTAGCCCAGCTCGATGTCTCCTCTCCGATTGCGTATCTCTTGGGCAACCAGTTCATCCTGCGCGATCAGGACGTGGTCTATGTCACCACTGCCCCGATTGACCGCTGGAACGCGGTGATCGCCGATCTGCTGCCAAGCTTTACGGCCGAGCGCGCCCTCCGCACGACGATCAACAGCTTCTAACCCCTGCCCCCGGGCACATGGCCGCATTTGGTTTTGCTATGAGAGCGTCTAGGGTGCGCTCACATCAATTCCGCATGGGCCCCGACGTGATCAGGCTGCTTTCAGTTTAACGCATCAGCGCCGCCGCGGGCCCGCCTCCAGACTTTTGAAAATGAGGGATACAACATGGCAGACAAGTCTTTCCCGGACATAGTGTATACAAAGGTAGACGAAGCGCCGGAGCTTGCGAGCGCTTCCTTCCTGCCGATCATCCAGCGCTTTGCGCGGGCGGCGGATGTCTCCATCGGCACCCGCGATATCTCGCTGGCGGGCCGGATTATCTCTGCCTTTCCGGAATATCTCTCCGACAACCAGCGTCAGGAAGATGACCTCGCCGCCCTCGGCCAGTGGGTGAAAACGCCCGAAGCGAATGTGATCAAGCTGCCCAACATCTCGGCCTCGGTGCCGCAGCTTGTGGCCGCGGTCAAAGAGCTCCAGTCGCAGGGCTACAACCTGCCCGACTACCCCGAAGAGCCGAGCACCGATGAGGAAAAGTCGATCCGCGCGCGCTATGACGCGATCAAGGGCTCAGCGGTGAACCCGGTGCTGCGCGAGGGCAACTCCGACCGCCGCGCGGCTGTGGCCGTCAAGCGGTTTGCACAAGCCAACCCGCACCGCATGGGCGCATGGTCGGCTGACAGCAAAACGCACGTCTCCTCGATGTCGGGGGATGACTTCTACGCGAACGAGACCTCGTCGACTGTGACCGCCGCACAGGTGGGCGACGCGAAAATCGTGCTCGAAACTGCCGCTGGCGAAACCGTGCTGAAAGACGGCGTTGCGCTTGCCGAAGGCACCGTTGTTGATGCGACCTTCATGTCCGCGTCTGCCTTGCGCGCCTTCCTCAAAACCGAGATCGCGAGTGTTGAGCCGGGCGTGCTGTTCTCGCTGCACATGAAAGCCACGATGATGAAGGTCTCTGACCCGATCATCTTTGGCCATGCGGTTGCAGTGTACCTCGAAGGGTTCTTCACCAAGCACGCCGCAAAGCTCGAAGAGCTGGGCGTAAACCCCAACTCCGGCATTGGAGATCTGGAAGCGCGCATCGCAGGTGACGCCGCTCTTGAGGCAGACCTCAAAGCCGCCCTCGCCGCGCAGCCGCCGATGTATATGGTGGACAGCGACAAGAGCATCACCAACCTGCACGTGCCATCGGATGTGATCATCGACGCGTCGATGCCTGCCGTGATCAAGGCCGGCGGCAAGGGCTGGGGCCCGGATGGCAACGAGGCGGACACCAAATGCGTGATCCCCGACCGCTGCTACTCGACCGTCTATGACGAGACGATCAACTACTTCAAAGAGACCGGCGCGCTGGACCCGTCCACCTCGGGCGCTGTGCAAAACGTCGGCCTGATGGCGCAAAAAGCCGAAGAGTACGGCTCTCACCCCACGACCTTCGAGATTGCCGAAGCGGGCACGGTGAAGATGATCGCGGCCAACGGCGATGTGCTGCACAGCCATGCCGTGGAGGCCGGGGACATCTGGCGCTCGTCCACCGCGAAAAAGGCCCCGATCGAGGATTGGGTAAAGCTCGCGATAGACCGTCAGGCCGCCACAGGCGCACAGGCGATCTTCTGGCTCGACGCCAACCGCGCGCATGATGCTCAGCTCATCGAGTACGTCACGCCGATCCTTGAGGCCGCGGGTGTCGCCGACAAGTTTGAGATCATGGCCCCGCGCGAGGCAACCCGCTTGTCGCTGGAGACGATCCGCAAGGGCGAGGACAGCATCGCAATCACCGGCAACGTGCTGCGTGACTACCTGACCGATCTCTTCCCGATCCTTGAGCTGGGCACGTCGGCCAAGATGCTCTCCATCGTCAAGCTGATGCAGGGCGGTGGTTTGTTCGAGACGGGTGCGGGCGGCTCTGCGCCCAAGCACGTGCAACAGTTGCAAGCCGAAAACCACCTGCGGTGGGACAGCCTGGGCGAGTTTTGCGCACTCGGTGAAAGCTTCAAGTTTCTCGCGGATGTGAAGGGAAACGAGCGCGCGCGGGTGTTGGGCGAGGCGGTCGATGCCGCAACCCAAGGCATCCTCGACAACAACAAGTCCCCCAGCCGCAAGGTTGGTCAGCCCGACAACCGCGACAGCCACTACTACTTCGCCCGCTACTGGGCCGAGGCGCTGGCGCAGCAGGCCAAAGATGCAGCGCTCGCGGCTGAGTTCGGCCCGTTGGCAGAGGCGCTGGCGACGAGCGAAGAGGCGATTGTCTCTGAACTGGCATCGGCGCAGGGTGGAGCGGCCGATCTGGGTGGCTACTTCCACACCGACCCGGCCAAGACCGAAGCGGTGATGCGCCCAAGCGCGACGCTGAACAAGATTATCGGGTAACCGATTTGGCGGCCCCTGCGGGGGCCGCCGCACTTTAAGCGTTTAGGGGCGCACGGTTCCGTTGCCCGCCACCAGATACTTGAAACTCGTAAGCTGTTCCACGCCCACCGGGCCGCGGGCGTGCATTTTGCCGGTGGCGATGCCAATCTCTGCACCCATGCCAAACTCTCCGCCATCCGCAAACTGGGTGGAGGCGTTGTGCATCAGGATCGCACTGTCGAGCTCAGCGAAGAAACGGTTCGCGGTGGCCTGATCCTCGGTCAAGATCGCGTCGGTGTGGGAGGAGCCATAGGTGCGGATATGCGCCATCGCCTCGTCAACGCCGTCGACAACTTTGGCCGCGATAATCATGTCGAGGAACTCTGTTCCGAAGTCCGCATCGGTCGCCCGGGTCACACCGGGCAGGTCTGCCAAAGCCCCTGCCCCGCGCACCTCAACGCCCGCCGCAACCAGCGCCGCAATCACCGGCGCGCCGTGGCTTTCGACCACTGACTTGTCGATCAACAGGCATTCCGCCGAGCCGCAAATCCCAGTGCGGCGGGTTTTGGCGTTGAGCACAACCTCAACCGATTTCGCGAGGTCCGCGGCCTTGTCGAGGTAGATGTGACAGATGCCCTCCAGATGCGCAAAGACCGGAACCCGCGCCTCTGACTGGACGCGGCCCACAAGGCCCTTGCCCCCGCGCGGCACGATCACGTCGATATGGTCGGTCATGGTGAGCATCGCGCCCACGGCGGCCCGGTCGCGCGTCGGCACGATCTGGATCGCATCCTCGGGCAGGTTCGCGGCGCGCAGCCCTTCAACCAAGCAAGCGTGGAGCGCGCGGGAGGAGTGGAAGCTCTCAGACCCGCCGCGCAGGACCACCGCATTGCCCGACTTCAGGCACAAAGCGCCGGCATCCGCCGTCACATTCGGGCGGCTTTCATAGATTACGCCAATCACGCCAAGCGGCGTGCGCACCCGGCGGATGTGTAGGCCCGAGGCCATATCCCATTCCGCAATCGTTTCGCCCACCGGGTCGCGCTGATCGGCGATGGAGAGCAGGCCGTCGATGACCCCGCGCAGGCGGTCTTCGGTCAGCAAGAGCCGATCCATCATAGCGGGCGAAAGGCCTTTCTCCGCGCCGTAGGCCATGTCTTTTTCGTTGGCCTCAAGGATTTGCGCGCGGTTCTTCCACACGGCCTCTGACGCGGCGATCAGGGCGGCGTGCTTGCGCTCTGCCGTGGCGGAGGCGAGCACGGTGGCCGCCTCGCGCGCAGCCCGCCCGATCCCGGCCATCACTTCGCTGACATTCATCGCGTCCATGCGCTTTCTCCCTCAAATCGCCATGTCGTCACGATGGACAACATAGGCACGGCCCGGATGGCCCAGAATTGCTTCAATCTCTGCTGACTGCCGACCAGCAATCGCCGAAAGCTCCGCCGCGTCATAGCCTGCCAAGGCCTTTGCGACCAGATCACCCTTGGGGGTCACGATCTCGATGGCATCTCCGCGCGAAAACGTGCCGCTCACGGCGCGAACCCCCGCAGGCAGCAGCGAGCGGCCCCGTTGTAGAGCTGTTGCCGCACCCGCATCGACGATCAGGCTGCCTTTCGCGCGCATCGCGCCGATCCAGAGCTTGCGCGCGGTGGCGGGATCTTTACCGCCCCTAAACCAGGTCGCGCGCGCGCCGTTTTGTAAAGCTTGGAGAGGCCGCTCCACGGCACCAAGCGTGATCGCCATAGCCGCACCCGCTTGAAGCGCGGTTTGTGCGGCCATGAGCTTGGTTTTCATCCCGCCCTTGGCCCCTTCGGTGCCCGTGCCGCCGGCCATTGCCTCGATCCGGGCGTCGACCTCAGTGACGAGCGGAATATGCGCAGCGGTGGCGTCATCGCGGGGGTTTGCGGTGTAGAGGCCATCGACGTCCGAGAGCAGCACCAGCGTATCGGCCCCGCAAAGCCCGGTGATTTGTGCGGCCAGCCGGTCATTGTCCCCAAAGCGGATCTCGTCGGTCGCCACGGTGTCATTCTCGTTGACGATGGGCACGACATGCTGCGCGAGAAGCGTATCGAGCGTGGCGCGGGTGTTGAGATACCGGCGGCGGTTTTCGCTGTCTTCGAGCGTGACCAAGACCTGCGCGGTGGTGATTCCATGGGGCGCGAGCGCCTCTTCATAGGCGCGGGCCAGGCGGATTTGGCCAACGGCAGCGGCGGCCTGTGATTGCTCCAACGCGAGCGGGCCTCGGGGTAGCCCCAGCACCTGACGCCCCAACGCGATGGAGCCGGAGGAGACGACGACCACATCCGTCCCCTGCCCCCGCAGCATTGCGATATCTGCAGCGAGTGCGTGCAGCCAATCGCTGCGCAACGCGCCGCTCTCGGCATCGACCAGGAGGGCCGAACCGATCTTGACCACCAGCCGCCGAGCGGTGGTGAGGGGGGAAGTCAGGGTGTCCATGTCCCGTCCGTCTCTTCCTCGACCGAGGGGGTGATGCCGAGAGCGGCGCGTTGCGCAGCGATTGGCTGCACGC
>JBCBGM010000043.1:0-22520 GCA_038526735.1 Pseudomonadota bacterium
TCCGGGGCCTCGCTGTTTTGAGGAAAATACCTCCGCGCGGAACAAGGGTGAAGCCTGCCGCGCGCGCCAGACCGACCAACAGGTCTGGCGCATCGGAGGGTGACGGTCGCATCTCAGCGCAAATGCGATTTTGCTGGGATAAATTGAGTTGATCTTGTCTTAGCTGCGCCAAACCTCGGTCTGACGGGCGCTCTGTTCTGAGCTGAACGTCGAGGTCCCGGCTCAAGGCCAGGACGGTCTTCCTACGCCCCGGACGCGATCCGGGGCCTCGCTGTTTTGAGGAAAATACCTCCGCGCGGAACAAGGGTGAAGCCTGCCGCGCGCGCCAGACCGACCAACAGGTCTGGCGCATCGGAGGGTGACGGTCGCATCTCAGCGCAAATGCGATTTTGCTGGGATAAATTGAGTTGATCTTGTCTTAGCTGCGCCAAACCTCGGTCTGACGGGCGCTCTGTTCTGAGCTGAACGTCGAGGTCCCGGCTCAAGGCCAGGACGGTCCTCCTACGCCCCGGACGCGATCCGGGGCCTCGCTGTTTTGAGGAAAATACCTCCGCGCGGAACAAGGGTGAAGCCTGCCGCGCGCGCCAGACCGACCGGAAGGTCTGGCGCATCGAAGGGTGACCTGAGCAGTTCAATGCAAGTGCGGTTTTGCAGACATAAATTTCGCTGTTCTCAGGGTCGCTGCGCCAAACTTCGGTCTGGCGCGCGCTCTGTCCTGCAGTGCTCCTCGAGGTCCCGGCTCACGGCCGGGACGCGGCCACATTACGCAGGCTGGTTGGCTTCGCGAATTTTGTCCGCGGCGTCTTTGGAGAAGGTCACGCCGTTCTCCTCAAAGAGCGTGTCGAGCTCTCCAGAAAGCGTCATCTCGGTGATGATATCGCAGCCGCCCACAAACTCCCCTTTGACGTAAAGCTGCGGAATGGTCGGCCAGTCGGAGAAGTCTTTGATCCCCTGGCGCACCCCCTCATTGGCGAGCACGTTCACGTCTTTGAAATCCACGCCCATGTAGTTGAGCACCCCGGCCACGCGGCTGGAGAACCCGCATTGCGGCATGGATTTGGTGCCTTTCATGAACAGCACCACGTCATTGGCGGAGATGTCGGCTTGGATGGCGTCAAAAGCTGGGTTGGTCATGTCTCAGGTCTCTTTGCTATGCTTGGGCTGAGTGTGGGGCTTGGGGGCACTCTCTTCAAGGGGCCGCGTACGGGCAGTCTTTGGAACGAAGAGTTTGGCGTAGGCTTGCGGGTCTGACATCGCTTCTGGATCGAGCACCTGCCAGTTGTCTTTCTGACGCTTGCCGAAGATTACACCCTGCACACCCGATTGCGCGGTGAGGCGGAGTTGTTGCCGCATGGCCTGGCGCATCTCGGGGGTCATGCCCTGATCGTCAATGTTTGTGCGCTCTTTGCGCGCCTCGGTGCCACCGAAGGTTTGCGCGAGGGTGCGGTGCGGGCGGTCCTTGCGCAAAAGCCCTTCGATGAGCGCCAGAAGCACGATCCCAACCGGAACGGCGATCAGCAGGAGGATACCTCCATCCATGCCTTAGGGCGCTTTGGTGGTGAGGGCGAGGGCGTGGAGCTCGCCATGGGAGCCGTCCATCTTGCCCTTGAGGGCTGCATAGACGAGCTGGTGTTGCTTGACGCGGGTGAGCCCCTTGAACTCATCCGCAACCACGGTGGCGGCGTAATGGTTGCCGTCGCCTGCGAGGTCCTTGATCTCGACACTGGCTGTGGGGAATGCCTCGCGGATCAGCTTCTCGATCTCAACGGCCTGCATCGCCATGGGCTGCGCTCCTGTGGTTGTTTCAGCGAAGGTAGAGCGGCGGGCGGGGTGCTGCAAGCGGTGGTGTTTGGGGGGGCTCGCCCCGGAGCTGATCCGGGGCCTTGATGGTCTGAGTGGAGCTCCCTGCGCGGAATCAAGGGCGAAGCCCGCCGCGCGCGCCAGACCGACCGAATGGTCTGGCGCATTGAAGGGTGATGGTTGGTGTTCAAAGAGAGTGCGGTTTTGCGGGGATAAACTGCGCCGCTCTGGGCTTAGCTGCGCCAAACCTCGGTCTGGCGCGCACTACTGTTGTGCGTTGTTCTTCCAGAACCCGGCTCAGGGCTGGGACGTTAGGTGACGATAGAAAGAGCGCTGCGGTGGGCTTGGTTTGCCTCGGACAGAGCGATTGAGGTTCCGGCTATAGTGACCGCGTCGCCGCCTGTTGTTCCGATCACGCGGGCAGGGGTGCCGTGAGCCTCGCACAAGGATAGCAGCGCGTCGGGCGACGGGGTGCAGAGCACGTAGCGAGCTTGGTCTTCGCCAAAGAGCTCGGCCGGGTTGCTGACTGACAGCGCCAAACCGGTCTTCCCAGCCAGAGACATCTCGGTCGCCGTGAGGGCCAGCCCGCCGTCGGAGATGTCGTGGGCAGCGGTCAGGAGCCCCGCGTCTCGGGCAGCCAAAAGCGCTCCTGCGGTACGTTTCTCAGCTTCCAGATCAACGTTTGGAGTATCGCCTTCACCGCGGCCAAAGACCTCTGCGAGCATAGCAGACTGCCCCAGATGCGTGCCGACCCCGCCAATCTCGACGAGCGTTTGACCGACCTCGGCGGCCATCGGAATGATCTGGTCGAGGGTGTCGAGCAGACCCACCGCGCCTATGGTGGGGGTGGGGAGGATCGGTTGGCCGTCGGTCTCGTTGTAGAGCGAGACATTGCCGGAGACGATGGGCATATCGAGCGCGGCCACTGCCGCACCGATCCCCTGAATGCAGCCCACGAACTGGCCCATGATCTCGGGCTTTTCGGGGTTGCCGAAATTGAGGTTATCGGTCGTTGCGAGGGGGCGCGCGCCGGAGGCGATGAGGTTGCGATACGCCTCTGCCACCGCCTGTTTGCCGCCCTCAACCGGGTTGGCGCGGCAGTAGCGGGGCGTGACATCTGCGGTGAACGCCAGCGCTTTGCCGGTGCCATGCACGCGCACAATGCCCGCGTCTGAGCCGGGCACAACCAGCGTATCGGCCATGACTTGCGTGTCATATTGCTCCCACACCCAGGCGCGGGAGCCGTGGTTGGGGGAGGCGAGGAGTTTCATGAGCGCGTCGGCGGGGTCAATCTCTGGCAGGTCAGTCAGCGGCGTCGCCGCGGGCGTGGGCACCCATGGGCGGTCGTATTCGGGTGCGGTGCCGGAGAGGGCCTTGAGCGGCAGGTCAGCTTTGACCTCGCCACCATGCACAATCACAAAACGGTCCTCGGCTATGGTCTCCCCGACGATGGCAAAGTCGAGATCCCATTTGTCGAAGACGGCCTTTGCCTCGGCCTCTTTTGCCGGATCGAGGACCATGAGCATCCGTTCCTGGCTCTCCGACAGCATCATCTCATAGGCGGTCATGCGCTCTTCGCGCACCGGCACACGGTCTAGATCGAGGTGGACGCCCAGATTGCCCTTGTCGCCCATCTCGACGGCGGAACAGGTGAGGCCCGCGGCGCCCATATCCTGAATAGACACGACCGCACCGGTCTGCATCAGCTCAAGGCACGCCTCCATCAGCCGCTTTTCGGTGAAGGGGTCGCCGACCTGCACGGTGGGGCGTTTCTCTTCGATCGTGTCGTCAAACTCGGCGCTGGCCATGGTGGCGCCGCCCACGCCATCGCGGCCGGTTTTGGCGCCAAGATACACTACGGGGCGGCCGACACCGCTGGCGGCGGAGTAAAAGATCTTGTCGGCATCGGCGAGGCCGGCGGCGAAGGCATTGACGAGACAGTTGCCGTTGTAAGCCGGATCAAACCGCAACTCTCCGCCCACGGTGGGCACGCCGAACGCGTTGCCATAGCCGCCGATGCCCTCGACGACGCCTGCGAGCAGGGATTTCGTCTTGGGGTGGTCGGGCGCGCCAAAGCTGAGCGCGTTCATCGCAGCAATAGGGCGCGCGCCCATGGTAAACACATCGCGCAGGATGCCACCCACGCCGGTGGCCGCCCCCTGGTAGGGCTCGATGTAGGAGGGGTGGTTGTGGCTCTCCATCTTAAAGACCACGGCCTGCCCGTCTCCAATATCGACGACGCCTGCGTTCTCTCCGGGGCCGCAGATCACTTGCGGGCCTTCGGTGGGTAGGGTGCGGAGCCACTTCTTGGAGGATTTGTAGGAGCAGTGCTCGTTCCACATCGCCGAGAAGATGCCCAGTTCGGTGAAGCTGGGTTCGCACCCGATGATCTCGAGAATACGGTCGTACTCGTCGGGGGAGAGGCCGTGGGCGGCGATCAGATCGGGGGTGATGGCGGGCTCATGCATGGCGCAACTCCGGACAAGTTGGCCGCGTTGTAGGCCCTGGGGTTGGCTGAGCACAAGGCGGGTTTGGGGGGTGGGGGAGGTGTGGAGGGCGTGATCCGGGGTCTCGCTGTTTTGAGAGAAACACCCCCGCGCGGAATCGAGGCCGAAGCCCGCCGCGCGCACCAGATCGACCGGACGGTCTGGCGCATTGGAGGGTGACCTAGCCGATCAACGCGAATGCGGTGTTGTGGGGATCAACTGAGCTCTTCGCAGCTTAGCTGCGCCATTCCTCGGTCTGGCGCGCGCTAGCGTTGTGAGTCGTTCATCGACGTTCCCGCTCAAGGCAGGGACGTGTCCATGCCGAAGGCGACCAGCCTCCGGCCACGCCCTCCCTCCCGCATGGGAGGGCGTACACTTCTGTTGGTCTTCGCTCGGATCAATTGCGGGTTTGAGAGATAAACTGCGCTGAATACCCGTTCCGAAACGCCCCCCCGAGGGAGGGCGTGGCCTACCGTTTAAAGCCAGGCGACGAGGTCCCGGCTCACGGCCGGGACGGGGTCTGTCCCCCTTCACCGCCGCTCTGGCTTCACCTGGCCCTCCCAGCGGCGGCGTGGGGGGAGCGGGTCTGGGCGGGAGAGGCTGCGCTCTAGGTCGGTGCGGTTCATCAGGGTGGCGGTTTTGAAGGTGTCGTAGAAGAGGTAAAGCATCTGAATGTCTCCTGTGTCTGTCGATGCAGGTGATATTGGCGTTTTGTGCTTGATTGTCAGCGCAGAAAGACTCACATTACTTTAGTCAAGCTAAAGAGATGATATGCCTCCTCTTGCCTCCCTCCGTGCGTTTGAAGCCGTGGCCCGGCTGGGCCAGGTGGCTGCCGCGGCGCAGGAGCTTTCGGTCACCCCCGGTGCGATCACCCAGCATGTGCGGCGGCTCGAAGAGCATCTCGGTACGCCTCTCACCCAAAAAGACGGTCGTGGGATCGCCGTCACAGAGGCAGGCGCGAAGCTCGCGCTGGGGCTGCGGCGCGGGTTTGCGGAATTGCGGGAGGCGGTGGATGCGGTGAGCGAGGCGGTCTCTGCCAAGCCCGTCACCATCACCACGACGCCCACATTTGCGACCTATTGGTTGATGCCGCGCTTTGCAGCGCTGCGGGCGGCGTTTCCGGAGCTGAACCTCGCGGTGCTCCCCACGCCCGCCCTCGTGAATGTCGCAAACGGAGAGGCGGATCTGGGTGTGCGCTTTGGTGTCGGCGATTGGCCGGAGCTGACCTCTCACAAGCTGATCGACACGGGCTATATCGCCGTCGCTGCCCCGTCGCTTGTGGGGCAGGGAGAGTTGACGGTCGAAGAGCTGTCAAACCTGCCCTGGTTTGCGGAAGCCGGGAGCGCAGAGGTCGAGCGCATTCTTGCCCAAAGCGGCGCGCCGTTTTGCAAGCCCAGCCAAGTGACCTCGCTGCCCGCAAACCTTGCCATTGAAGCGGTACGGCGGGGGGAGGGGGCGCTCGTGGCTGCGGATGTGTTTGTGCAGGAGGATATCGCGGCGGGGCGGCTGCGGGTTGTCAGCACCGCGTTGCGTGCGGGCACGGCCTATCACCTGATCCACCAGCAAGGCCCGCTCAGGGCGCCGGTGCGCGCGGTGCGGGATTGGTTTTTGCGGGAAGCCAAAAAAAAGGCCGAGCATTAAGCTCGGCCGAAGTCCAACAGGGAGGTGAAAGAAGCGACGCAGTGCTGCGCGCTGCTTTCGAGGAGGGAGTTAGCCCCGCCCGCGCGTTCAAACAAGAGATGGACTGTCGCAGTTTCTGCATAGCCGATACGCGGTTAGCGCATGGATCAGACGGTCTCTTTGAGCTTTTTGCGATACTCGGTGATCTCGTCGAGCATGAAATCCCGGAAGGCGGCGATGCGTTTTGAGTGCCGCAATTCCTCTGGATAGGCAAGAAACACAGGGACTACGCCGCTTGCAAGCTGCGGTGCGACGTTGACCAACTCGGGGTGTTCGGTGGCGACATAGTCCGGCAGGGCCCCGATGCCGAGGCCGTGGATCGTCGCCTGTAGAACCCCGAAATAGTTATTGATCGTGAGGTGGGATGCGGCATCAGAACTCAGGTAAGGCCGCAACCAGGCTTGCCCGGCGTTCACCTGAGGGGCATCTGGCGCGTAGCCGACGATGCGGTGGCGCATCAGATCGTCGGCGCTTTCGGGCTGGCCATAGCGCTCGATATAGGCGGGGCTGGCGAAGAAACGCATCCGGACATCCATGAGTCGCCGACGAATGAGATCGGCCTGGCTGGGCTCTTTCATGCGGATCGCGATGTCGGCCTCGCGCATGGGCAAATCAACGATGCGCTCGTCGAGCAGCAGGTCCACCCGCAGGTTGGGGTGGGCGTCATAAAGGCGGGTGAGGCGGGGCGCGAGCCAGAGCGTGCCGAAGCCCACGGTGGAGGTGACGCGCAGCTCGCCAAACACCGCATCTTCGCTGTCTCGAATGCGCGCAGCCGCTGCCGAGAGCCGCTTTGACATGTCGCGCGTGGCGGCGTGCAAAAGCTCCCCTTGCTCGGTCAGGATCAGTCCGCGGGCGTGGCGGTGAAAGAGGGTGACTTTGAGAGACTCCTCTAGCGCGCGGATCTGGCGAGAGACGGCAGATTGGCTGAGATGCAGGCTGTCGCCCGCATGGGTCAGGCTGCCCGCATCTGCAACAGCGTGGAAAATCCGCAGCTTATCCCAATCCATACTCGCTCCCCCAAGGCGCTGTCCCAGTGTGATTGACCCGGCTTTACCGTTCCGGCATTGTGCGCCCACCAGAACAGCGGGGACACCATGACCATTTTTCGACGTGTGCGTCTCTGGGTTTGCACCATGTTTTTCACGACGATAGCAGCCGTTTCGGCCTCTGCACAGACATTGCCTGACGTGGGCACGTTTATTGGCATCGACGGTGCTAATGGGATGATCCTGCGCGTCGCGCGCGACGGGAGCATCATCAACGGCACCTTCAGCCAGCCCAATATGACGCGCTCCACGTTTCAGCTTCGCGTCGAAGAAGAAAATCTCGCGGTGGGCGTGTTGCTGCTCAACGACGTGCCGGTCGTGATGACCTTGGAGTCAATTGACCGCAATCAGATCGTGCTTGGGACAGTTCCGCTTGATGACAACTCTCAACCGATTGAGGATGCCGCGCGCGGGTTTGAGTTCGTCAGGCAGTAGCTCCCGCCGGGCGCACCCGGCCTGCCCTCAGAACAAAGGATCAGCCTCGGGAGGCAACATCCCATTTGCTTCCCCAGTCCTCGATTTGCTCAAGGGCCAGTCGGAGGTCCAATCCCATTGGGGTGACGCGGTATTCCAACCGACGTGCCCCCTCGTGAACTGGACGTTTGACGAGAATACCCAAATCCACCAGCCGACGCAGGCGTGTAGAAAGGATATTTCGAGCAACGCCTAATTGACGCTGGTAATCATCGAACCGGGTTACGCCATTCAGCGAAGCCCACACGATGAGTAGGGTCCAGCGATCACCGATGCATTCCAGCGCCGGGGCGTCCGTCATGTCTCGCACTGCCAGTTTGTCGGACACGGTGTCACTCCTTGTGTGTGTGAGTGTCAATCAATCCTGACACCCACATAGGTAGCATAGCGGGATTTTACAGGTTGCGCCCGCGAAAAAATCGGGATTCGGGACTGATTCCGGTGTTTTTGGTCTTTCCGCAGAACGAAAACCGGCTTTTTTGCGAGAAAGGTCATAGCTTCTGACCGAAATCTCGCCTATATTGGGCCATAATATCGCACTGGGGAGGGCGAAAATGAGCTTGCACGATGTGTCGCTGAGCGACCGCTTCGACGTCACCAAAAATACGGTGCTCTTGAGTGGGATACAGGCGCTGGTCCGCGCAGCCCTCCATCAATCTGTGCGAGATCGGGCCGTTGGGCACAACACGGCAGGCTATATTACCGGATACCGCGGCTCCCCACTCGGGGGAGTTGATCAGCAGATGGCGCGGGCGACGAAAGAGCTTGCAGCCGCAGGGGTTGTGGCCCAGCCGGGCCTAAACGAAGACCTTGCCGCCACAGCACTTTGGGGCACCCAACAGGCCGAATTGCGGGGCGAGGGCACGCATGATGGCGTATTTGGCCTGTGGTACGGCAAGGGGCCGGGGGTGGACCGGTCGGGCGATGTGTTCCGCCATGCCAACATGGCTGGAACCTCCGCTTTGGGGGGTGTTTTGGTGGCCATGGGCGATGACCACACCGGCGAATCGTCCACCGTGTTGCACCAATCCGAGTTTGCGCTGGTCGATGCGCTGATGCCGATCCTTTCTCCGGCGGGGGTGCAGGAGGTGCTGGATTACGCGGCCTATGGCTGGGCGTTGTCGCGGTATTCGGGCTGCTGGGTCGGGATCAAATGCGTCAAGGACACTGTCGAGGTGACCGAGGTCGTGGATGCGCGGCCTGAGCGTGTGTCAGTGGTGCTGCCGGATGACTTCCCGATGCCCGAGGGCGGCGTGAACATCCGTCTGGGCGACACCCCCGCTGAGCAAGAGGCGCGGCTGCATGATCACAAACGCTTCGCGGCAGAGGCGTTTGGGCGGGCCAACAGGCTTGATCAGCGGGTGATGGGCAAGCCGGGCGCGCGGATTGGCCTCGTGTCAGCGGGCAAGTCCTGGCTCGATCTGGTGCACGCGCTCGATCTGTTGGGTCTGTCGCCCGAGGATGCAGAGGCTTTGGGCATCACCACCTACAAGATCGGCATGGTCTGGCCGCTCGATATGACGTCGTTCCGGGAGTGGGCTGAGGGCCTCGACCTGATTATCTGCGTTGAGGAGAAGCGGAAGCTTCTGGAGGTGCAGATCAAGGAGGCGATTTTCGATGATCGCCGGGGCCGCCGTGTGATCGGCTGGCGCGATGAGGATGGCTCTGAGCTCTTCACCGTGAAAGGCGCTTTGGAGCCTGTGGGCATCGCCCGCAAACTTGGCGCGATCTTTGGGCGGGAGGGTGTCGTTTCAGACCGGCTCACCCAAGCGCGCGCGGTGCTGGATGAGGCTGCAAAGGCCGACAATGCGGATGAGATCATGGCGCGGCTCCCGTGGTTCTGTTCCGGCTGCCCGCACAACTCCTCGACGAAGGTGCCAGATGGCTCGCGTGCCTACGCGGGGATCGGGTGCCATTACATGGTGCAGTGGATGGATCGGGAGACCGAGGGCTTCACCCATATGGGCGCGGAAGGGGCCAACTGGATTGGCGAAAGCCATTTCTCGACCCGCGATCATGTGTTCCAGAACATTGGCGACGGCACCTACAACCATTCGGGCATTCAGGCGATCCGCGCCGCCGTCGCGGCGGGCACGAATGTGACCTACAAAATCCTTTACAACGATGCCGTGGCCATGACCGGCGGGCAGGGCAACGACGGGGAGATCGACGCGCTGCGCATCGTGCGGGAGCTGCAGGCGATGGGGGTTGAGCGGATTGTCGGGGTGTATGACCCGAAAGAGGAGGTGGAGCCGAGCGCCTTTCCGTGCGAGATGCGCCCGCGCGATGAGCTCGATGCGGTGCAGCGAGAGATCCGCGAGGTGCCGGGGGTTTCCGCGATTGTGTATATCCAGACGTGCGCGGCGGAGAAGCGTCGGCGGCGCAAGCGCGGCAAGTTCCCCGACCCCAACAAGCGCATCCTGATCAACCCCGAGGTCTGCGAGGGCTGCGGTGATTGCGGGGTGCAGTCGAACTGTGTGTCGATTTTGCCGTTAGAGACGGAGCTGGGTCGCAAACGGCAGATCGATCAGTCCTCCTGCAACAAAGACTTCTCTTGTGTGAAAGGGTTCTGCCCGTCGTTCGTGACGGTGGAGGGCGCTGTCGTGCGCAAGGCAGAGGCGCAGGCGTTGGACCTGCCGCAACTGCCCGAGCCGGTGCTGCCGACGATCAATGGCACGCATAACCTGGTGATCACGGGCGTTGGCGGCACGGGTGTTGTGACCGTTGGCGCGCTGTTGGGCATGGCCGCACGGCTTGAGGGAAAAGGTGCGGGCGTGATGGAGATGGCGGGTCTCGCGCAAAAGGGCGGGGCGGTGCACATCCACTGTCGGATCGCTGAGGCGCCCGAGGATATCTCCGCTATTCGTGTCGCGACCGGAGAGGCGGATGGCGCAATCGGCGGCGATATGGTGGTGACGTCTGGTGCGAAAACGCTGGGCCTAATGACCCGCGGCCGCACCCGCGCTGTGGTTAACGCGCACGAGATTATCACCGGTGCCTTCACCCGCGACACGGAGTTTGCCCTGCCCACCGACCGGATGAGCATCGCTCTTCGCGCGCGCTTGGGCGATGACGCGATTGCGCAGCTTGATGCGACGAAGCTTGCCGAAAAGCTGCTGGGCGACGCGATCTACGCCAATGTCCTGATGCTTGGCGCGGCCTGGCAGGCGGGGCTGGTGCCGCTGTCACATGCCGCCTTGATGCGCGCGGTGGAGCTCAATGGCGCGGGCGTTGAGGGCAACACGCGCGCCTTTGAAATTGGCCGCTGGGCCGTAGCGGAGCCGATGGCCGCCGCGCGTGCTGTGGCACCCGAGGTTGAGGCTGAAAAGCCCGTCTCTAAGCGGATCGCAGAGCGCGAGGCGCGGTTGGTGGCGTATCAGAATGCAGCCCTGGCCCGGCGGTTCCGTGCGGTAGTGGATATGGCGCTTGACGTGTCGGAGGAGTTGGGCCTCGCCGTGGCGCAAGGCTACTATAAGTTGTTGGCTTATAAGGATGAATACGAGGTCGCGCGCCTTCATGCCTCGACTGTCGAGCAGGCAGTGGAGGCGGCGTTCTCGAAGCATGACCGGCTGCGCTTTCACCTCGCACCGCCGATTTTGGGGCGCAAAGATGCGCAAGGCAGGCCGGTCAAAACCGAGTTTGGGCCGTGGGTCTTGCCGCTCTTTCGGTTGCTGGCGAAGGGCAAGGTTTTGCGTGGAACGGCGCTCGATGTTTTCGGCTACACGGCGGAACGGAAGATGGAACGCGCCCTGATTTTTGGGTTTGAAGGGGACATGGCCGAGATGCTCGAAAACGTCAGTGATGCGACCCATGATGCGGCTGTGGCGCGGGCTCTCTTGCCGTTGCAGATCCGTGGCTTTGGTCACGTGAAAGAGGCCAATGCGGCCGCCGCAGCCAAGCGGCGCGAAGAGATCATGGCGGCGTTTCGGGCGGGTGGAGATGCGCCGCAGCAGCGGACGGCGGCGGAGTAAAGGTTTGTTAAGGTCCCTGCACCAAGGTTAACGCGGCCCGGACGCTCAAGCGTCGATAGCTGCCCCTCGCCAACCGCCCCGCATCCGTGTTGGGCGTTTGTGCTTTTGGGGGGCTTTGGTGGAGAAAAGAGCGAAGCCCGGCGCGCGCGGAAGACTGACAGGTAGGTCTCACGGGCGCTGTTTTCGTCTTGCTCAGTGAGATCCCGGCTTAAGGCCGGGACGGGTGAGCTCCACCCCGGACCTGATCCTGGGCTAGGTGGTTTGTGCAGAACATCAGGCCCGGAATAAGGCGCGGAGCGCCGCCGGGCCAGCGCCGGACCGGACCGCAGGTTCGGCGCTTTTGAGAGGGTGGGCGCTGCGCCGAGGGTTTGCGGTTCGGTGAGATAAACAGAGTTGATCCAACCTCAGCGCGCCAAACCCCGGTCCGCCGCTGGCCCTCTGTTTCACGGTGTTTGTCGAGGTCCCGGATCAGGTCCGGGACGGGGTTTTGGCGCGGAACGAGGGCGAAGCCCGCCGCGCGCGCCAGACCGACCGGACGGTCTGGCGCTTTTGGAGCGTAACATTAACATTTTAGCGCGAATGCGGCTTTGCAGAGATAAACTGCGGTGATCATCGCATAGCTGCGCCATCCCTCGGTCTGGCGGGCGCTGTGTTTAGCATTGTTGGTCGAGGTCCCGGATCAAGTCCGGGACATGCTCTGGTCGGAGGCGACCAGCCTCCGGCCACGCCCTCCCTCCCCCTTGGGAGGGCGTTTTTCTGACGTCCTTCGTTGATCACAGCGAATGCGGGTTTGAGAGATAAATTGCGTTGCTCGCAACTCACGTTACGCCCACCCGAGGGAGGGCTTGGCCTCCTGTTTGTAGAGCGTCAGCGAGATCCCGGATCAGGTCCGGGACGTTATTGCATGAACCCTTCGGCCTTTGCCCAAGCGTGCGTGGCGTTGAGGGCGTCTTCTATCGGCGCAAACAGGGCGTCGAGTTCGGCTTCTGTGATGATCATCGGAGGGCAGAAGGCGAGCGTGTCGCCGATGGCGCGCAGGATCACGCCGCGTTGCACGAGTTCGGCTGAGAGCCGCGCGCCGACTTTGCCCGGCTGCTCAAACACTGCGGTGCCGCCCGGGGTGAGCTCTAGCGCGCCCAAGAGGCCGATGCCGCGTGCCTCCCCCACCAGCGGATGGTCGGCGTAACGCCGCACACGCTCCTGAAAGCCCGGCGCGATGGTCTGCACATGGCCCAGCACGTCTCGCTTTTCGTAGATCTCCAGCGCTTTCACCCCCACAGCACAGCCCATCGGGTGGCCGCCATAGGTGAAGCCGTGGCCCAAGAGCCCAAGCTCGCCGGAGTGGCGCTCAATCGCTTCGGTCATTTCGGCGTTGATCGCGACCGCAGACAGCGGCGCGTAGCCGCCCGTCAGCTGCTTGGCCATCGAGACGGAGGTTGGCGCCATGCCGAGGCGCTGGTGGCCAAACATCTCTCCGGTGCGGCCAAAACCGCAGATGACCTCGTCAGAAATACAAAGGATATCATGCTCTTGTAGGATTGGCAGGATCGCGGGGAAATACCCCTCAGGCGGCACGATCACGCCGCCGGCCCCCATCACCGGCTCCGCGATGAAGGCGGCGATGGTCTCTGGCCCCTCCTGCGCGATCAGTTCCTTCAGTTCCCGGGCGAGGCGGGTGACGAACTCGGCCTCACTCTCTCCATCCTGCGCGCCACGCCAAAAATGCGGGGTGGAGGTGTGGTGGATGCGGTCCACCGGCAGATCAAAGCTCTTGTGGTTGTAGGGCAGGCCGGTGAGCGAGGCGGAGACGATCGTCACCCCGTGATAGCCCTTCACGCGGCTGATGATCTTCTTCTTCTCAGGTCGCCCGAGCGCGTTGTTGTAGTACCAGGCGAGCTTCACCTGCGTCTCGTTCGCCTCGGAGCCGCTCGATTGGTAAAAGACGCGCTCCATCCCGGGCAGCAGGTCTTTGAGCTTTTCGGCCAGTTCAATCGCAGGCTCGTGGCTGCGCCCGCCGAAGAGGTGGTAATAGGGCAGGTGGCTGAGCTGCTCTTTGGCGGCGTCTACGAGCTCTTCGTCCCCAAATCCAAGGCCACAGCACCACAGGCCCGCCATGCCCTCGATGTAGGGCTTTCCTGCCGCGTCATAGACATAGACCCCCTCACCCCGCTCGATCACGTGCGCGCCGATTTGGCGATGGGTGGTAGCGTTGGTGTAGGGGTGCAAAAGCGCGTCTGCGTCGCGGCGTTGCAGGTCAGAGAAGGCTTTGTTCATCGGGTGGCTCATCTGGTTGCGGCAGAGCGCGAGCGTAGCAGGAAAGAACTCACCTGACACCGGGGTGCCACAAAAAAACGGCGCCGCAGACTTTTGTTTGGCGTATCAAGTTGCAGGCGTCTGGCGCTGCATTCGTGATCTCTGCCCCGATCCTCATGTTCTTTGCGCATTGAGAGAACACGCCGTGACCGCCACGCTGCAATTATCGCTAGGTTAATGCCGACGGCAGCCTCAGAACAGGGAAAGCACACCGCCCCAATTGCAGCTCTGCAATATAACTTCGAAATTACCTTGCTAAGGCCCTGCATGAGCCCCACGGTGCGGTGCATCAACTCAACAACAGGGACACTTCGATGAACGTGAAACTCTTTTCCACAACGGCCGTGGCGGCGGCGCTGATCTGCTCCGCGGCAGCGGCGGATTTTACCCTGCGCATCGCCCACACCAACGACGTGCACAGCCGGATTGAGCCGATCAACCGCTTTGACAGCACCTGTGGCGCTGAGGATGATGCAGAGGGCAAGTGCTTTGGCGGTGCCGCTCGTGTGAAGACGATGATGGACACGCTGCGCGCTGAGCATGACAACTTGCTGGTGCTCGATGCGGGTGACCCGTTCCAGGGCTCGCTGTTTTACACCACCTACAAAGGTGCTGCGGCGGCTGAGTTCATGGAGGCGATTGGCTATGATGCGATGGCCGTCGGCAACCACGAGTTTGACGATGGGCCCGAGGGTCTTGCGACGTTTGTCGATGCGGTGAGCTTCCCGGTACTGTCTGGAAACATTGATGTTTCTGGTGAACCGCTCTTGGCGGGCAAGGTTCCGGGCACAACGATCCTTGAGGTTGGTGGCGAGCGTGTTGGCATCGTCTCGGCGCTGGCATCTGATACGAATGAAACATCATCTCCCGGCCCGAATGTGGTCTTCTCCGATGAGGTGATGTCGGTGCAGGCGCAGGTGGATGCGCTGACGGCGGAGGGCGTGGACAAGATCATCGCGCTCACGCATGTGGGCCTGCCGAAGGACATCGAAATTGCGTCGAATGTGACGGGTCTGGATGCTGTGATCGGTGGCCATTCGCACACCTGGATGTCCTCCTCCAGCGCCGATGCGCCGGTGACCTATCCGCTGTGGGTGTCTGGCCCGGGGGATGCGTTGGTGCCGGTCGTGCAGGCCTATGCTTACTCAAAATATGTCGGCTTCCTGACGCTCGATTTTGACGATGATGGCGTGGTGCAGGATGCCTATGGCGATACGCTGCTCCTTGATGCTTCGATCACCGCTGACCCGGCGATTGCCGAGCGGGTGGCCGAGATGGCAGCCCCGATTGAAGAGCTCAAGAGCCGCCCCGTGGGCATGGCTGCGGCTGGCATTGATGGCGATCGCTCCTCGTGCCGGGCAGGCGAGTGTCACATGGGCAACCTGGTCGCCGATGCGATGCTTGAGCGGGTCGCTGATCAGGGCATTAGCATCGCGATCCAGAACGGTGGCGGTCTGCGCGCTTCCATCGATGAGGGTCAGATCACCATGGGTGAGGTGCTGACGGTGCTGCCGTTCCAGAACACGCTGGCGACATTCCAGCTTTCGGGTGAGGGGATCATTGCCGCACTTGAGAACGGTGTGGGCCGTGTCGAGGACGGGGCAGGGCGCTTCCCGCAGGTGGCGGGCCTTCGCTACACTTGGGATGCCTCTGCCGAGCCGGGCAGCCGGATTGTCTCTGTCGAGGTGGCAGATGGCGACGGGTTTAGCCCGATTGACCCGGTCGCGATCTACGGTGTCGTGTCAAATAACTACATGCGCGGCGGCGGCGATGGATATGCCACTTTCCGCGACGACTCACTCAACGCCTATGATTTTGGCCCCGGGCTTGAGCAGGTTGTGGCTGACTACCTAGAGGCGAATTCGCCTTATACGCCCTATCTGGACGGGCGAGTCACGCAAAACTAAGCGCTGAGTGTTGCTGCGCTGCATCGCTCGCCCTATTGGAGAATTGGGCGGGCGAACCCCTTAAATTCGGCACAGAATCCCGTGGTATGCACAACCTAAAGTAGAGTTACGTGGCGTTAAACCGTTGAAAATGGCTGCAATATGGCGGCTCTCGCCTGAATAGAGCCGCAAACCCCAGATACCCGATCCCTAGGAAAAGCTCCCCCTCATGCGTATACCGCATTGGGAAACCGTGCGTGTCGGGGGGCAGCGCACATGTCAGATGCGAGTTCGCTCGCGGGGGAATACGGAAATGTCGACGGACACCTTCACCGTTCAGGCCGAAGACCTGCACCTCAACAGTTTTTACCGCGTTGGTTCGTCCAACGGGGTGACCTTCATTGAGCACAACAGCTCCGGCTCCGTGTACAATGACGATGACAACGACGATGATGATGCAGTGGGTGTGGCCACCTACGACTTCGCTGGCGAAGACGGCGTCTACGATATCACCATCAACCTCTTTGATGAGAATGATGGCGAGTCGACGATCGACGTGGTGCTTAATGGTGTGGTCATCGACACGATCGAGCTCGACCAAACCGGCGGCGGCGGCTTTATCGACGGCAGCGAGCGCGCTGTCACCCTGTCCGGCATTGCGCTTTCTGAGGGTGACGACCTTCAGCTGCGCGCTGTTCGCGACGGCAACGAGTTCGCCCGCGTCGACAATCTCGTCTTTACCAAAACCGCAGACCAGGACAGCGGCTCCCCTGTCGCGACTGACGCAACTGTGGTCGAGTTTACGTTCGAAAGCGCGAACGACGACGACGATGACTCCGATGCAACGGGCGGCCCGAACGGTAAAGACTCCACCGAAACGAGCCTGCACGACACGACGATCACCACCAAGAACGGTGCAAAGATCAAAGACGGCTACCTGAAGCTCGACGGCAAAAACGACTACGCCGTTTTCGACGACGAGGGTTTTTACGAGCTTGAAGCTGGCCGCGTCACCGTCGACTTCTCGATGGACAAGACTGACTCCACGCGCACCCTCGTGTCGCGCGATGCGAACGGCCAGGCCGAGCCCGGCCACTTCACCATGTATGTGGACAATGGTCAGGTCGTCGCGCGTCTGCAGTCTGACCAGGTTAGCTACGAAGTGCGCTCTGCCTCCAACCTGCTGAAGAAGAACACCGATTATAAGGTCGAGTTCGAGTTTGGCCCCGATGGCATGAAGCTGCTCGTGGATGGCCAGGTTGTAGACACCAACAGCTACACCGGCGGTATTGAGGGCAACTCCGAGCCGTGGGTGATCGGTGCAAACCAGTGGAACTCCAGCCAGGGCACCTCGAACAACACACGCTGGTACTTCGACGGTGAGATCTACAACTTCAAGGTTGAGGCCGCGGACGAAACCTATGAAGCGGTGGATGACACCTACACCACCGGCGAAGATGACGCGCTGACGGGCAACCTCTTTGACAATGACGAAAACGTCGACGGTCAAACCATTGCCGAGCTTTCCGCCGGCGAGGTGGGTGAGCCGATCACGCTCGACAACGACATGGGCACGCTGACCATCAACGCCGATGGCTCTTTTGACCTCTTGCCGGGCGCGGGTGCGGGAGCACTGAAAGACGGCGAGACGGTAGACGTTGCGGTCCAGTATAAGGTGCAGACAGGCACCACCACTGTGGACCAAGGCGTCCAGAAAACCCTTGATTTTGAGGGCATTGGCGAAGGTACGCTGATCAACAAGATCGACGACGTTACCGTCGAAGCGTTCCGTCGCAACGAAGGGCAAAACACCAACTCCGCGATGATCTTCGACTCCGAAGATCCGACCGGTGGTGATGATGATCTCGGCACCGACAATCAGGGTGATATTCTCATCATCTCTGAGGACAACAACTCCAGCAATCCAGACGACAACTTCAATGGTGGTCTGGTGCGGTTCACGTTTGATGAGCCCGTCACTGTTGAGGAGCTCAAGCTTATCGATAACGACGAGGGCACCTGGATTGGCTGGTACGATGAGAACTGGAACCTGATCGACGATGTCTGGGTGTCTGGTGCGGGCAACAACTCGCTTGAGACGATCCAGATCAACGGCGACAACGTCAAATACCTGCAGGTCAACCACCAGGGCGCAGGCATCGACGATGTGGTGTATTCGACCACACAAGAGGTCGAGACGCCGGTCTTTGAGACTGCAAACGCGACGATCACCATCGTGGGTGAGACTGATCCGTCCATCGCGGTCGCAGACACCGACCGCACCGATGAGGACACGCCAGAGTCTGGCAACGTGCTCGACAACGATATCGCGGGTGATTTCGACCTCGCCGTCACCGCTGTGGCCGGTGGCACGGTGGGCGAAGTCTTTGAAGTGACGTCTGAAAATGGCCGCAAGGCGACGTTCATCCTGAATGCAGACGGCACCTACACCCTAACGCCGACCGACGGGTACGATGACCTCGGTGTGGGTGAGACGGACACGTTCACCATCGGGTACTCCATCGGCGACACGCCGGAAGATATCCTGATCCGCAACGGCGATTTTGAAGAGTTCGGCACCGTTTCTTGGACGAACCAGAACAACGGTCGCTGGACCTACACCGACACTTTGGCAGAGTGGGATAGCTCTACCACGGGTATCGAGTTGCAGCAGGGCACAGTGAGCGGGTCCTCCCCGATTGCGTCTGACAACACGATTGTCGAGCTCGACGCGGCGGACAACATCACTATCTCGCAGACCATCACCGCGGGCACCGCGGGCCAGTTCAAGCTCGCCTTCGACTTCATCCCGCGTTCCTACCAGGGTGATGTGGCAGGCACCTCCCAGATGGAAGTGCTGGTCGATGGTGTGGTTGTTGGTACCTATTCCGAGAATGCCGCTGGTACCTATGCTGAAGAGCTGACGCTCGACCTTTCCGCTGGGGATCACGTGATCAGCTTCCGCGGGGCAGGCACCTCCGACAAGCACGGCGCACGCGTCGACAATGTGGTGATGGAGCGTTTGACCGGCGGCGTAGACGACGGGTCTGGCAGCTCTGCTAACTTGACGATCACCGTTGACGGGGTGAGCGATAATGAGCCGCCCGCCATCTCCAACCGCCTGTGGGAAACCACCGAAGAGCTCGCTGTAAACGGCGACATCCTGCTTGGTGTGACCGACCCTGAGGGTGACGACGTCACGCTCCTGTCAGTCTTCGACAAAACGAACGACACCGCGATCACCATCGGCGAGCCATACACGGCGACCACCTCGATGGGCTACACCGGCACCGTGCTTGTCACCGCAGAAGGGTTGATCACGTTCACCCCGAGCGCCGACATGCAGGCGCTGTCATCCGATCAGGTTGATAGCTTCGAGATCTTCTTCAAGGTCATCGACTCTGCAGGCAACGTTGTGCAGAAGACCGGCCGCGTTGAGATTGCAGGCGTGAACGATGACATCTCCGTCGGCCCGGCGCTTAGCCTGACCACCGATGAAGATACGGCGCGTATCCTAGATCTGACCACCGGCACGACCGACCCCGATGCGGGCGACACGCTTTCGGTCCAAGGGCTGACCCTGATCTCTGGCGATGCACGGGTGCAAGATGCAGTGTCCCGCAGCGACACTGACCTGACGATTGATGGCCCGAACACGGCTTCGGTTCAGGCGCTCAATGAGGGCGAGTCGATCACGGCGGTGTTCGAGTATGACATCACCGATGGCGCTGGTAGCACCGTCACGCAAACCGCGACGATCACCATTGAGGGCAAGAACGACGCGCCCACCGTGGCGGCACCGTTGACGACCTCGTCCTTCGACAATGATGTGACCTACAGCTTCGACATGCTGTCAGGTGCGTCTGACATTGATACCGGCGATGTGCTGAGTGTGACCAATGTGCAGGTGCAGTCTGGTGGTACCGCAGATGCGAGCACGAATACCGGTGTCGCGGGCGTCACCTTTGACGGCTCTACCATGACGGTGAACCCATCGGCTTATGATGCGCTGAACACCGGCGATACCGAGGTGATCGTGATCACCTATGATGTCACCGATAGCGACGGCGCAACCACGGAGCAGACCGTCACCATCACGGTGCAGGGCATCAACGATGATCCGGTTGCCGTGGATGACAACTACATCATCGGCCAGGCGACGGCAGAGGATGCAAATATCCTCACCGGCAACGTCATCACTGACGTGGCGGGCGCCGACCAGCTGGTGGACAGCGACAGCGTGGTTGTGACCAGCTTTGCGGGTGAAGTGCCGGGCTCCGTCGTGGAACTGACCTTGCCTGATCCGAACGGCGGCACCTACACGGCCAATGTCACGATGGATGCGGCTGGTAACTTTACCTTCACGCAGACCAACACAACCGGTATCGCGCTCGGCGAGACGGAAGAGTTCACGTTCGAGTACGAAATTCTCGACAGTGACGGCGGCACTGACACGGCCACGGTGACCATCGCCGTTGAGGGTGCGAACGAAAACCCAGTTGGTGTGGACGATACCCAATTCGTCACGAACGAAGAAAACCAGCTCACTGGCAACATCCTCGACAACGACACGGACGGTGACTTTACCGATCTCTTGAGCGTGGACGGCGTGCCATTGAACGGGCTGCAAACCTTCACTTACCAGTTGAGTGACCCGCTTCTGGGCACCGATCCTGTGGAAGTGGATATACGCATCGATAGCAGCGGTAACTTCCTGTTCGTTCCGGGCGAGGAGTTCCAGGTGCTCGATCTCGGCGAAAGCGTTGAGTTCTCGTTCGGCTACACCGTGTCTGATGGCAACGGCGGCACCGCGACGGCAACCGCCGAGATCACGGTGGAAGGTCTTGATGAGCCTGTGGTCATCGAGCCTGAGCAGGATGTGATCAACCTCCTGTTCGTGATCGATAACTCCGCGTCGATGCACGAGACGTACAATGATCCGGACGGGTTCTTGTTCTCGCTGTTGGGCCTCGACCTGATCGATGGCGGCGGCAACATGGACGGTGTCGACAACAAGATCGACCTCGCGCTCTTGTTTGCGACCGGTCTGGTTCAGGCGGTCAACGGAAACCGCGATACCGCTCAGCCCACGTTTATTAACGACGGTGATCCGAACGAGTATCTGCACAGCGACGGTGTTCAGCGTGCAATCGACACTGACGGGCTGACACCAGAGCAGCGCGGCGGCACCGTTATCAATGCGGGCTACTTCGAAATGACCGGCGAAGGCTTCGCCACGGATCAGATGCCCTCACGGATGGACTCCGATGGCAACGATTGGTGGAACGTCTACGAATCTGAGGATACTTCGATCAACGGCGATGTTGAGAAAATCTTCAAAACGCCAGATGGCACGGGCAGCGACTATGTCTCTGCACTCCAGCAGGTCTATGACTATCTCGACAGCTCACCAGCGGCGCGCCAGACCAAGGTCTATGTGATCTCTGACAGTGAATCGACGGTGTCTGGTGATCACGCAGCCATCGCGCGTGACATCGAAGAGGACTTCACCGCCACGGTCGAAGCGATCGGTATCTCCGACGCGGCCTTCCTTGCGGGCCTCTCTGGTCAGCCAGAGGTGGCGGCGGCGCTTGCCAACAACATCCTCGTGGACCTTGAAGCAACCGACACGGACGAGCCGGGCGACTTCATGGACATCGTGGGCGGCTACTTCGAGACGGTGGATCTGTCGAACTCCGAAGATGCTGAGCTCGACTTCGAGAACGATGTCACCACCGGCACGATCTTTGGTGAGGACGGCTTCCTGCTGCCCGAGTTCGAGTACCTGCTCGGCCTCTAAGCCACTGCCAAATGTGAATAAAAGGCGGCCAAAGGGTCGCCTTTTTTCGTTTAGGGGAGGAGGGTGTCGAGCAGTTCGACGCCAAGGGCGATGATCGCGGCGACTGCTAGGGCAGCAATCACCGCGAGCGTAATCTTCACCCAACTCCAGGGCCGATCCGCCGAAACGCGCCCGGTGCGCCCGTTCAACGCGACCTGATAGACCTTGCCGCGATAGCGATAGGCGCCCAACCACACCGGCAACAAAACCTGCCGATATCGCAGCCCCCATATCTTGGTGCTGTGGGAGGTGATGCGCTGCTTCTCCCCGCCGATGTCTCGGCGAATGGCGGATTTGATCAGGGGCTGGATGGCCTTTTTGAACGCGGCGAGCGCGTCTTTGGGCTCTTGCGCCGTCACTTCTGCGGAGAACCCGGCCAGAAACGCCGGCTCATACCGCTCCAAAACCGTAAGATCCCAGGGGTTTAGACTTGTGGCGAGGCGTTCAGAGATATGTGGGGACGCGCGCAGGATATAGTCATCAAAATCAAGCTCAACCGTACCCTTCACAGTACGCCACTCGGTGCGATTGCCCCGGTTCTTGTGGTTGGTATCCTTGCCCCGTTCGCCGCGGTAGTGCGTTTTGGTCTCCGCATCCACGCTCCAGAACGGCAGGTATAGCGGCTGTAGCGCGCTCTCGAGCTTGGCCTGATCGGCAAAGCCGTTGGGCGCGAACCAGATACGAGATTTCCAGCGGGTGACTGCGGTGCGCGCTTCGTCTCGTGTGAGCGTCATCGGCAAAATCGCGTCGGGGCGGAGATGCTCGATCGTGGTTTCTTCGGCAACGAGCGGAGAGGCGCAAAACGCGCAGCGTTGCGCGACAGCGGTCGGGTCAAACCTGGTTTGCGCACCGCAGTTTTGGCAGGCGATGATGCGGACGGTTTCTGTTTGAATGGGGGCAGTTTCGACGTCGTGGAGCAGGTGCTCCACCAGCGAGGCGTCGTCGCTTTCCGCCTCGCCCAGATGCTGCTCGCTGCCGCAATAGGGGCAGCGCATCACCCGCGTGCCGGGCGCGTATTCGAGCGT
>JBCBGM010000044.1:0-21668 GCA_038526735.1 Pseudomonadota bacterium
CAGATGCGGCGGCCTCAAGTGCTGCCGTCACCTCTTCGAGCGGCGTGGTTTGCGGGGCCGGCTCCGTAGTTTCTGCGGCGAGGGGCTCTACGTTTGATGTGAGCGGCTCATCGGTTTCTGCGACGCTGAGGAGCGACTCGTCTGTATCGGTGAGGGCATCGCGCTGGCGTGCGGCGCGGCGCTCTTTCATCTCTTCAAAAGCGCGGTCGGCGGCGCTGAGGGCTGGGTCCCCTTCGGCGGGGCGGTTGCCAATGTCCGGAACGGGCGGCACGCCAAGCTCAGGCTCAGGCTCAGGCTCAGGCTCAGGCTCAGGCTCAGGCTCAGGCTCAGGCTCAGGCTCATCGGCATAGACGGAAGCTTCCGCTTCTGGTGACGACAGTGGGGTGTCCTCGGCTAAGAGGCTGCTGATCTCTGACGTTTCTTCGGACGGTTTAACTTCAACTGACGTGGCCTCGCTGGCCGTACCGGTCAGAAGGGCGCGCAGCCTGTCGGCATCTTCCTCGGTGGGGGCGGGCGCCTCGACAAACACCTCCTCGGCAACAGGCTCTGGTGTCTCGACGGGGGGCTCTTCCGCGACAGGCGCTTCGGTCTCGGCCACCTCCGTCGCGTCAGAAAAACGCTCAGTCCAATGCGGCTCTTCCGCGGCCGGAGGTGTGTCTTCTTCAACGTCTGACAGCACGTCCGCGATCTCTGCTGAGAGCTCTGGCTCCGGCTCCGCCTCAATCTGCGGTTGCTCAAAGTCACTGACAGGAGCGGGCGGGATTGTCTCTGTCAGGGCGGGTTCAGCGGGTGGCGCGGGCTCTGGCTCTGGATAGAGCGGGGTCACGACACTCGCGCTCGCAGGCTCCTGAAACCAGCTTGTCATGCAGACACTGCATTGGACCGTCCGCCCAGTTGCTGGGATTGCGCTGTCAGCGACGTCGTATTTCGCCCCGCAATTTGGACAGACCAGCCGCATCGCCTTGCCTCACTCTCTTCGCTCGGTGCGCCAACCAGCGCATGCAAAACCCATCATGGACTGAGAATTTCGCAGTTGCAATCTCCTGTGTCTTGCACCCGCGAAGGCGATTTGAGACGGTGCACGCGGGTATTCGCACCACACAGAGAGGCCGCCCTCGTGATCACATTCGAAGAGGCAGGCTTCAGCTATGCGGATACACCGATCCTGAAAAACGTCTCGCTAAACGTAGAGCCGGGCTCGTTTCACTTTTTGACGGGGCCGTCGGGTGCCGGAAAAACCACGTTCCTGCGCCTGTGCTACCTGGCGTTGAGGCCAACGAGCGGGCGGGTGGTGCATTATGGGCGGGATGCAGCCACGGCCTCGCGGGATGACATCACGCGGATTCGGCGCAAGCTGGGGGTGATGCACCAGAATTGTACCTTCCTCGATCATTTGAGCGTGGCGGAGAATGTTATTCTGCCGCTCGATGTGACCGAGCGGCGGCAATCCCAATCTGAGCGGAACCGCGACGAGCTTTTGGATTGGGTGGGGCTTTCGACGCGCAGTTCTGCAAAACCGCCAGAGCTTTCGGGCGGAGAGCGGCAGCGGGTTGCACTGGCGCGGGCGGTAATGTCCTCACCGGATGTGCTGATCGCGGATGAGCCCACCGGCAACCTCGACCGGGACATGGCGGACCGGCTGTTGATGCTGCTGATTGAACTCAATCGTCTGGGCAAAGCGGTGATTGTCGCGACCCATGACATCGCGCTCATTCGGGCGGCAAAGGGGCAGGTGGCAGCGCGGGTGTTGCGGTTGAAGGGCGGCAGCCTCAGCCAAGCGGGCGCGGAGCTTTGATGCTCTGGCGGCGCATCAGCGGCGACCCGGCGGCGGAGCGGATCGTTCCGGCCAGCGGCGTCTCTGCGTGGCTGATTGCGCTCTCTGCGCTTGCGATGGCGGCATTGGCGGTGGCGGCCCTCTCTGCCTCGCTCGCCGCCAGCCGCTTGGCGGAGCGGTGGTCTGCCGATCTGGCGCGTGGAGCGACAGTGATGCTGACAGCGGAGGGCACGCGCCTAGAGGATGAGACGAACCGTGCGCTTGCAGCCTTGCAAACCACGCCCGGGATCCTGTCAGCTCGGGTGTTGCCGCGCGATGAGCAGAACGCCTTGCTTGCACCTTGGTTGGGGGAGGGCGTCTCCCTCGATTTGCTCAATGTCCCGCGTATGATTGTGGTCGAGGAGACCGGCGATGGGCCTGATCTGGAAGCGCTTAGCCTGCGGCTGCGCGCAGAGGCCCCATCCGCCCAGTATGACGACCATGCCCGCTGGCGGCGACCGATTGTGCTGGTCGCAGAGCGCCTGATGTGGATCGCCGGCGGTGCGCTGGCGCTGATCGCCGCTGCCACCGCGATCATGGTGACGCTTGCGGCGCGCGCTGCGCTGGCCGCCAACACCCAAGTGATCCAGACGCTCCGATTGATGGGGGCGACGGACGGTTTTATCGCGCGGGCCTACATCCGCCGGTTTACGCTGCGCAGTCTCATCGGGGGCCTGATCGGCGTTGTGCTTGCAGCAACAGCCTTCGCCTTTTTGCCCGACCCGGGCGCTGGAAATGCCTTCACCACCGGACTTGCGCCGCAGGGGCGAGAGTGGTTGTGGGTCATGCTCGTGCCGCTCTTCGTGGCCGGTGTGACCTATCTTTCGACCCGAATAGCCGCGGCGCGCATGATGTCCGCACTGGATGACATCTGATGCTGCTCTACGCCCGCTCGCTCTTGTTCAACACGCTCATGTACGTGCTGATGCTGGTGATGGGCGTGGTGTTGGCGCCCTTGGCGCTGGTGTCGCGCGATGGGGCCTATTGGTCGATCAAGGTCTACACGAGGCTGATTTTGTGGCTGCTGAAGGTGCTTTGCGGACTGCGTGTCGAGGTGCGTGGAGAAGTCCCGCAGGTGGAGGTCGTGGTGGCCTCTAAGCAGCAGTCTTTTCTGGATATCCTGATTTTGGCCAACCGGCTGCCGCGCCCAAAGTTCATCATGAAGAAAGAGCTGAAATGGGCGCCGATCTTGGGATTTTACGCGATGCGGATCGGCTGCGCCCCGGTGGACCGTGGGAAGAAAGCGCGGGCGATGAACGACATGGTCTCTGCCATCGACAGCAACGCGCAGGCGGATCACGATCCGGGTCAGATCATCATTTACCCGCAGGGCACGCGGGTGCCAGTGGGGAAAGTGGTGCCCTACAAGGTGGGCGCTGCGGTGCTCTACCGGCAATTCGGTGTGCCCTGCGTGCCCGCGGCGACCAATGCCGGGGTGTATTGGGGGCGGTTCGAGATCCCGCGCCGCCCGGGTGTTGCTGTGCTGGAATTTCTAGAGCCGATCCCCGTTGGTGTGGCGCAGCGCGAGTTCATGAAGGTGATGGAAGAGCGGATCGAAACGGGGTCTGATGCGCTGCTGGACGAGATCGGGCATCCGTCGCGGGGGTAGTGTCTTGTCAGCGCCACCCGCGCCCTGGACGTGATCCGGGGCCTTGATGGTACGTGTGGAATGCCCCCGCGCGGAACAAGTCGCACCGCGACGCCGCGCTCGCCAGACCGATCGGCAGGTCTGGCGCGCGCTGGGTTTAGAGCAATTCGGCGAGGTCCCGGATCAAGTCCGGGACGAGCCCAGCTGGAGGCGACCAGCCTCCGGCCACGCCCTCCCTCCCGCACGGGAGGGCGCTGTTGCGAATTATCTCGTTGATCAAAGCAAATGCAGTGTTGAAAGATAAACTGCGCTGCTCGCTCGTCTCGAAACGCCCGCCCGAGGGAGGGCGTGGCCTGCTGTTTTGCACCGCTCGGCGAGGTCCCGGATCAAGTCCGGGACGGGTTATACCGCCGGACCTGCTGCAATGCCGCGGCCTTCAAACCCCCGCTTACGCCAGCCCTTGCTTGCCCATATCGAGGAACTTTTGCCGGCGGGACTTGATCAGTGCGTCGCGAGGCTTCTCAGACAGCTCTCCCAGCAATGACGCGATTGCGCGCCCGACCCGCGCAATCGTTGCGTCGCGGTCTCGCTGTGCGCCGCCAAAGGGTTCTTCGATCACGCGGTCGATGACGCCGAGCTGGTAGAGGTCTTGTGCTGTCAGCCGCAACGCCTCCGCCGCCTCGCGCATTTTTTCCGCGTCTTTCCAAAGGATCGAAGCGCAGCCTTCTGGCGAAATCACCGAATAGATCGAGTGCTCCAGCATCGCCAGCCGGTCTGACGTTGCGAAGGCCACGGCCCCGCCGGATCCACCCTCTCCGATAATCACCGAGATCAGCGGCACGCCGATCTGTAGGCATTTTTCGGTCGAGCGCGCAATCGCTTCAGACTGTCCGCGCTCCTCGGCTCCCTTGCCCGGATAGGCGCCGGGCGTGTCTACCAATGTGATCACCGGCAAACCAAAACGATCCGCCAAATCCATTAGGCGCACGGCTTTGCGGTAGCCTTCGGGCCGCGCCATGCCAAAGTTGCGCGACAGGCGTGTCGCGGTGTCTGACCCTTTCTCATGGCCGATCACGACCACCGGTTGGTCGTTGAATCGGGCCAGGCCGCCCATCACGGCGAGGTCTTCGGAAAAACCGCGATCGCCTGCCAAGGGGGTAAATTCGGTGAAAAGTGCCTCGATATAATCAATGGTGTGAGGGCGGTCGGGGTGCCGTGCGACTTGCGTTTTGCGCCAAGACGTCAGGTCTGCGTACAGGTCCCCGAGAAGCTTTTCGGCCTTTTTATCAAGCGCCTGCGCCTCATCTTCGACGTCCATTTCCGGATCTTTAGTCGCCAATGCGCGTAAATCCGCCGCCTTGCCCTCAATCTCGGCCAGGCCTTTTTCGAAATCCAGATAGTTCTGCATGCTTGCCTCTAGAGCCTCTTGCGAGGGATATAAGACACGCCCAGAGTGTTACGCAATGCGAAGGGGGCCGCATGGAAATTGTTCAAGGATACCGACCAGGCTGGCTGTCAGGCCTGATCAGACTTCATATGGATTATTACGGGCGCGAATGGGGCTTTGGCGCAGGGTTTGAGGCGCTCATTGGCAAAGAGGCCGGAGCATTCCTCGACCGCTACGATGAGCGCCGCGATTTGATGCTGACCGTTTGGAAGGGCCGCACGATACGCGGTTCTCTCGTGATCGATGGTGGCAAACCCCTGCGCGGCCATTTGCGCTGGTTCATGGTGGATAAAACCCTGCGCGGGCAAGGCGTCGGCACGGAACTGATGGACCGCGCCATGGGCTTTGTGGATCAGCATGGCCTCGTGAACACCTATCTGACCACGTTCACCGGCCTCGATGCCGCCGCAGCGCTCTATCGCAAGCATGGGTTTGTTTGTGTTTCTTCACCTCCGGACGACCGTTGGCAAGGTGGCGTGCGCGAAGAAATGTGGGAGCGGCCGCGTTTGCGCCGCGCGCAGGCAAGTTAGCAAGATTTGCAAAGTCGCACTGTGGCACCTCTTCTCTCAAGGCAGAGAGGAGAGCTTGCCCCATGACCATACCCCGCTCTGAATATGAGGCGCGAATTCTGCGCGTGATTGAGCATTTGCATCAAGTGAAGGGCGCGCCCGACCTTGATGACCTCGCAGAGATCGCCTGCTTTTCGCGCTTTCATTTTCACCGGGTGTTTCGCGCCATGACCGGCCAAACCGTCGCGCAAGCGGTGCGGATGGTGCGGATGTGGCGTGGGTCTAAGGTGCTCAGTGGTGGTGGATCGATAGAGGCGGCCGCGAAGGCGGCTGACTACGCCGATGTGCCCAGCTTCTCTCGGGCCTTTCGTGCCGCGCATGGGGTGAGCCCCGGCGCGTTCAAATCCGCCCTGACCCGACCGGGCAAGGGCCTGATCCGAGAGGAAAACACCATGACCACCTATCCCGTCGATATCCGCGACATACCCGCCGAGCGGGTGATCGGCATCCCGCATCAGGGGGCCTATACCGAGATTGCGGTGAGCTTTGAGAAGCTCTTCACCGTGCTGACCAGCCGTGGGCTATTTGAGAAGGCCAAGGTGATGACGGCGCTCTACTACGACGACCCGTCAGCCACGTCAGAGGACGCGCTGCGGTCGCTGGCGGCGGTTGCTGTCCCGGAGGATGTGACGCTGCCGGATGGCTGCGCCCAAGACGTCGCGGTTGGTGGAAAGCACGCGGTGCTGACCTTCACTGGGCACTACAGCGGGCTGCATGAGGCCTATGAGTGGCTTTACGGCACCTGGTTGCCGAGCAGCGGGTTTGAGCCGGCGCATGCGGCGATCCAGGAGGTCTACCTCAACTCCCCACGCGATGTGCAGCCGCATGAGTTGGTGACGGAGATCCATATCCCGTTAGCTGCCTAAAGCGCTCTCCCGCCCGTCGTTGATGCGCTTGCGCGCATCGCCTTTGGTTGGGCCGGGCCCGCCGCTTTGCGGCGGGTCCAAAGTGCGTTGAGAGGCGTTTGGCGGGCAGGTTTGCCCTCCAAAGCGCCTGTTCGATGATCCGACGAGTCGCGCCCGCCTCAAGGGTGCGCGGCTCGCGCCGCCGCTGGCGCGCCCTTGACCCGGGCCCGACTCATCTGGCGCAGCTTGACCTTCGGCACGGGCAGGTTCACTGCGGCGGGCATGGGCCATTTGCGCGGCATTCTCTACAAGGTCATCGCCGTGTCGCTGTTTGTGGCGATGGCCGCCTGCATCAAAGCCACCGCGGAGCACGTGCCCCCCGGCGAGCGGGTGTTCTTCCGCTCGTTCTTTGCGATCCCGGTGATTTTAGTATGGCTCTGGTGGATCGGCGATCTGGCGCATGGGCTGCGCACCGACAAACCCGTCAGCCATCTGTGGCGCGGGTTGTTTGGGACCTCGGCGATGGGGATGCGGTTTACGGCTCTTGGGCTGTTGCCGCTCATTGAGGTGACGGCGATCGCCTATGCGGGGCCGCTTTTGACGGTCATCGCTGCGGCATTAATCCTAGGAGAGCGCATTCGAGGGGTGCGGATCACGGCGGTCTCTGTGGGTTTGATCGGGGTGTTGATCATCCTGTGGCCGCGGCTGACGGTGCTGGGCAGTGGCGGCACGGCAGAGGCTTTGGGGGCAATACTGGTTCTGTTGTCGGCGCTGTTTGTGGCCTTTGCCCATGTCTTTATCCGCAAGCTCACTGCCACTGAGCATACCGGGGCGATTACGTTTTACTTCGCTGTGATGTCCGCAAGCCTGTCGTTGCTCACGCTGCCGTTTGGATGGGTCTGGCCGACGCCCGGCGAATGGGTCTTGCTGGTGGCAGCGGGAGTTTTGGGCGGTGTGGCGCAGGTCTTTTTGACCTCCAGCTACCGCCATGCGCCCGCGAGCGTGGTGGCGCCGTTTGAATATGTTTCGATGCTGATCGCGCTGGGGGTGGGGTATGCCGTTTTTGCGGAAGTGCCCACGACAACGATGCTGATCGGGGCGGCGCTGGTGGTCAGCGCGGGACTTGTGGTGCTATGGCGGGAGCGGCAACTGGGGCTGCGGCGCGAGGCGGCGAGTGCCGGGCAAAGCCAAGCATGAGGGTGAGATGCTGATTTACAAAATCTTTCGCGCCGAGGAATGGGCGCAGTTGGAGCAGGACGGAGAGACCTTGGGTGCTCCCATCGATCTTGCCGATGGTTACATTCATTTCTCAAGTGCTGAGACGGTCGTGGAAACCGCTGCTAAGCACTTTGCGGGAGCTGACGGGTTGGTCCTGGCGGCGGTTGAAGCAGACGGCCTTGACGCGCTGAAATGGGAGGTGTCGCGCGGAGGTGCGCTCTTTCCGCATCTCTACCGCGCTTTGCGCCGGGACGAGGTTGTTTGGGTTAAGCCGCTGCCGCTGGTGGATGGTGCGCACCAGTTTCCGGAGGCGCTGGCGTGAGCGTGCTCGAGCGTCTCGGCATGCCCCTCGTAAGGCTCTTTGATCCGGAGCGGGCGCATGGGCTGGCGTTGATGGCGCTCAACAACGGGATGGTCGCGCAACCGGGGCCGATCACCTCGCCGCGGCTCACGACGGAGGTGGCGGGGCTGAGCCTGCCAAATCCGCTGGGGCTCGCGGCCGGGTTTGACAAAAACGCAGAAGCTGTGGACCCGCTCTTGATGTCGGGGTTGGGCTTTGTCGAGGTGGGCGCGGCGACGCCACTGCCGCAGCCGGGCAACCCAAAGCCGCGCCTCTTTCGCCTCACCGAGGATGCCGCGGCGATCAACCGGTTTGGGTTCAACAACCAGGGGATGGAGGCGATTGGGGCGCGGCTGGCGGAGCGGCGTCGCAAGGGCGTCGTCGGCATTAACCTTGGCGCGAACAAGACCTCGGAAAACCGCGCGGCGGACTTTGCCACGGTGCTCGCACATCTGGGCGAACATGTGGATTTTGCGACGGTGAACGTCTCCTCCCCCAACACCGAGCGGTTGCGGGATTTGCAGGGTGCAGACGCTTTGCGCGGTCTGTTGGAGGGTGTGCTCGAAGCGCGCGACGGTTTGCCGAACCGGTGCCGGGTGTTCCTGAAAATCGCACCTGATCTGACCGAGGATGATCTGGCCCAGATTGCCGAAGTGGCTGTGCAAACCGGTATCGACGGGATCATCGCGACCAACACGACGCTGTCGCGGGATGGGTTGAAGAGTGCCCATGCTTCGGAGGTCGGCGGGCTCTCTGGCCAGCCGCTGTTTGAACGCTCCACCGAAGTGCTGGCCTCGCTCTATCGCCTGACGGAAGGGCGGATGCCGCTCGTTGGCGTCGGCGGTGTCGGGACAGGCGCGCAGGCCTATGCGAAGCTGCGGGCCGGAGCCTCTGCGGTGCAGCTTTACACGGCGTTGGTGTATGGCGGGATGTCGTTGGTGGGGCAGATTTTGGCCGAGCTAGAGGCGCTGTTGGAGCGCGATGGGTTTGCGTCGGTGGAAGAGGCTGTGGGGGCGGATCACGCGGCTTAGGCTGCGTGGGCGGGTTTCGCTTTCTGTTTGTGAGAGGTCCCGGATCAGGTCCGCGACGTCACTGAGCCGGAGGCGACCAGCCTCCGGTTACGCCCTCCCTCCCCACTGGGAAGGCGTATGGATGACGTATTTCGTTGCTCACAGCGAATGCAGGTCGGAGAGATAAACTGAGCGACCCTCACGTCACGAAACGCCCACCCGAGGGAGGGCGTGGACCTCTGTTGCGACCGACCATCGAGGTCCCGGATCAGGTCCGGGATGAGCACTGCCCCCACCGCCTTGCGCAGATGTGACCACCTCGTGGCCATCCCGCGTCGCAGCGACGCTTGCCGCCTTTCGTCCTCCGCGCTACCACCATCCCATGTCGTTTTGGGAATACGCGAACCCGGTGCGCTTTAACCGGCTGGCGACCACGGTTTTGCCGTGGAGCGCGGGTATAACTGCGCTGTGCCTGAGCGTGGGCCTCATTTGGGGGTTTTTCTTTACGCCAGATGATTTTCGCCAAGGCTCAACAGTGAAGATCATCTATATTCACGTGCCCTCCGCCTTCATCGCGATCAATGCATGGTTGATGATGTTTGTGACCTCGCTCGTGTGGCTGATCCGCCGCCATCATGTCAGCGCCCTTGCCGCCCGCGCCGCCGCACCCATCGGCGCCACAATGACAGTCATCGCGCTCTTTACCGGAGCGATCTGGGGCCAGCCGATGTGGGGCACGTGGTGGGAATGGGATCCGCGCCTGACCTCGTTCTTGGTGCTCTTTGTCTTTTACCTCGGCTATATGGCTTTGTGGGAGGCGGTCGAAGATCCTGACAAAGCCGCCGACCTCACCGCTGTCTTATGCATGGTGGGCTCGGTCTTTGCCCTGCTGTCGCGCTACGCCGTGTTTTTCTGGAACCAGGGCCTGCACCAGGGCGCATCGCTTTCGCTCGACGAAGAAACGAACGTAGCGGACGTCTTCTACTACCCGCTGCTTGTGTGCCTCGCGGGCTTTGTGATGCTGTTCGTCACGCTGGTCCTCCTGCGCACCCGCACGGAGATCAGAGCCCGCCGCGCGCTCGCGCTAATGCGCCGGATGGGGGAGGCGTGATGCCTGATCTCGGCCCTTACAGCTTTTACGTGCTGACCTCCTACGGCGTCACGCTTGCGTTGATTTTTGGCTTGGTGATCTGGTCCTGGATGCGCTCTCAGCGCGTCGCAGCCCAGCTCAAAGAGCTCGAAGAGAAACGCCAAACAACTCAGACCACATAAAAAGACCGCCCCCAGGGTGGGAGCGGTCAATGTCATTTAACCGAAATTACATGCCGTGGATCTGGTCGCCCGGAATGGTCGCACCGGCGTTTTCGGTGAACCACTTCGCGGCACCCGGATGCCAGGGCAGCACGCCGGTGTTCTTGTCCCAGTTCGAGGGCAAGGTGGAGCGTGCCGCACGGTGGATCGCGACCATCCGCTCGTTGTCGGACATCACGACGTCCACAACCGCCTCAACAAAGCTTGCGGGCAGATCGCAGTTGGCAATCGCGAAGTTCCACATGGAGACCGAGCGCGCCGGTGCCTCAAGCGTGGTGTAGGTGTCAGCATCGATGTCGAACGCAGCCACCGGGAAGGCGCCCATGATCTGCTCTTGCTCTTCGGCGGTGAACTCAATGATGTTCACGTCGGTTTGCACTTCGAGCTGAGACACCGCCGGCACCGGTACACCGGCTGCGAAGGCGATGACGTCCAAGAGGCCATCCTGAAGCTGACCGCCAAGGTCGGACCAGCCACCGTTGCGGCGGTCATACTCGACGCCAAGCTCAGTCATCATGCGCGGGAAGTAGGTGTCAGAGGTGGAGCCTGCCGGGCCAAAGCCGATGCGGGCGCCTGCTGGGATGTCAGAGATCGACTCAATGCCGGACGACGCGAGCGCGGTCACCGAGAACGGCGTCTGGTACATCGGGAACATCGCGCAGGCGTTGTCCATCGCGAGGCCAGGTGCGATCGGGTTGTTCCCAGAGCGCGACTCTGCGGCCGGGCCCATCGTGGTCATGCCAAAGGCAGCTTGGCCGGTGTGCACCAGCGCCATGTTCTGCATCGGGCCGCCGGTGACTTCGCCGCCGCCAGAAAGGCCCAGCTCATCGGCCACCAGGTTTGCCCAGCCGGAGCCGTAAGCAAAATAGGTGCCGCCCTGGGATGCCGTGCCCACGGTAAAGGACGATGGCCAGTCGGTGCGGTCTTGTGCAAATGCGGCGCCTGCCGACAGCGCCAGAACAGCGGATGCCGTTGCGATGTGAGAGAGTTTCATGGGGTTACCTCCGAGTGAATTGGGGCGCATGGGGCCCAGGCGTTTCGGATTACGAAACTGTGGCGGACGGTATCTTTCCGCTCGGAGGGCGCAACCGGAAATCACTCCGTGGCGCGGAATGCAGGCGATTTGCGTTTTAAATCAATACTTAAACGGGCGGATTCATGCCAAAGGCTGCACCGCGCCGGTCTCAGAGGCGCGGTAGACCGCCTCCACGATTTCCAGATTCGTGATGTACTCTAAAGCTGTGTTTTCAAAGGTCCCGTCGCCTTTGAGCGCGGTGAGCACATGGGCGTTAGTGGCGTGCACGCAGTCGCCTGCGAAGCCTCCGCCGGTGAACGCAGGCAGGATTTCAGTCTCGGTGATTTGCTTGAACGGCCGGAGATGGACGGAGCCGTCTGTTTTCAGCCGAAGCGTTCCTGCGGTGCCTTCGAGCATAAAGGTGCCGAAGGTCAGGCGCGGGTTCTCGGCGCCGCTATCAAGGCAGCGGTCCCCGTCGAAGGTGGCCCGCAGGCCGTTGGCGTAGCGCAAGGTGAAGCGCCCCGCGTCTTCGCCCACGATGGCCGGGTTCATGCGTTGCAGGTCAGCGTCCACCGCTTCCGCTTCTCCGAACAGAAACCGGAATGTGTCGATCCAGTGCACGCCGGTCTCGTGGATCAAGAGCCGTGGCATCGTCTGAAAATAAGGCTGCCGGTCGAGATAGGCGATGGGCCCCTGGCCATCGCCGGTGCGAAAAGAGAAGGCGGCGCGGTGCAAATCTCCGAGCGTGCCTGCCTCCACCACCTCCTTGATCCGTCGATACCAGGGCTGAAAGCGGATGTTCTCGTGCACGATCAAAGAGACGCCCGCGACCTTGGCGTCTTTGGCCACATCACGCGCCTCTTCCAGCGAGGTGCAAAATGGCTTTTGACAGATGATCACGCGTGGCCGCGCCGCCAAAGCCCGCCGGATCAGGGTCGCATGGCTCGGCGGCGGAGTTGCGATGTCGATGATGTCGGGCGGGTCGGCGAAGAGCGCCTCAACAGGCACCGGCCGCCCGATGGCCGCGGCCTTCTCTTGATCCAGATCGGCAACCACCAAATCGCAACCAAGCCGTGTCCACGCTTCCGCATGAAACGCCGCGAAATACCCGGCGCCGATCAGGCCAACGCGCATCAAAGCGCCTCGTGGATCGCCGATGCTACGGCCATTGTTCCCGCCGTGCCACCGAGATCGCGGGTCAGCGGCGCGCCGCGTCGGACCACGCGATCTACTGCCCGCTCAAGCCGTCGGGCGGCGGTTGCGAGTTTCGGCAGGTCTTTCCGCTCTGCCAGCCAGTCCAGCATCATTGCCCCCGACAAGATCATCGCGATGGGGTTTGCGACGCCTTTGCCGGCGATATCGGGCGCTGTGCCGTGGCAGGGTTGGAAGACCGCGTGGTCGTCGCCGATATCCGCAGACGGGGCCATCCCTAGACCGCCCATCAAGCCAGCGCCGAGGTCAGACAGGATATCTCCGAACATGTTTTCCGTGACCATCACATCCCAGTCGCCGGGGCGCTGCACCATGTAGAGCGACATCGCATCGACATAGGCATGGTCGGCAGTCAGGTCGGGGTAGCGTGCGCCGACCTCGTCAAAGATTTCCCGAAACCAGGCAAAGGCGCGAAAGACGTTGGCCTTATCCACACTCGTCACCCGCCCTGGCCCTTTGCCTTGAGTCTTACGCCGTGCTGCCAGCTTAAACGCAAACTCACAGAGACGCTCGGAGGTGTCGCGGGTGAGGCGCAGCGTCTCTTCGGCGTAATCCTCTGTCACCAGCCCCTTCTTCATCGTGTGAAAGAGACCTTCGGTGCTTTCGCGGATCAGCACGAAATCGACCGGGCCCGGGTTGGCCAGCGGGGTTGGCCCGTCTGGAATAATCCGCACCGGGCGCACGCCTGCATAGAGGTTGAAGATCATCCGCAGGTCGATCTGCGGGGTGATCTCGGTACCATCTGGATAGCGGATCGCGGGGTCGCCCGTGCAGGAGAGCAAAATCGCATCCGCCTTGCGCGCCGCCTCGACAGAGGCCTCTGGCAGCGCCTCCCCGGTTTTGGCGTAGTGGTTCGCTCCGGCGGGCAGGCTCTCGAACTTCAAAAACGCGTGGTTGCCCACGACCTCGCTCAGCAATTCGAGCGTTGGCGCAGTCACTTCCGGGCCAATTCCGTCCCCCTCAAACACTGCGATGTTCAAATTCATGGCGCCCTCCGGTTTTCTCCGCTTCTATGGGGCGAAAGAGACTTGGGGAAGGGAGGAGTCCATGCACGCCGTTTTGGTGCAGTTCGAAGTTGATGTGACGCGGCTGGAGGAGTTCATGCCGCTGATGGCTGCTAACGCCGATACCTCGCTGAAATCAGAGCCCGGTTGCCTGCGGTTCGACATCTGCACAGACCCCGCCCGCCCCGGCGACGTGATGCTTTATGAGCTGTACGAAGATGCGGAGGCCTTCGCCGCGCATCTTGGCTCAATACATTTCAAAACGTTTGATGCTGCTGTCGCGGATATGCTCAAAGGCAAACACGTGGAGCGTTACGACGTGGTTAGGCCCGCACATGGATGAGCTTTGGGAGGTTCGCGCGGTCAAATACGCCGAGCGCAACACGCGCACGCGTGCGGACAGTTTTATCTTTGACGACGACCACGCCTCGCCCCATCCGATGGATTACTTCGTTTGGGTGCTGACCAACGGGCCCCGCACGATTGTGGTCGACACGGGATATGACGCGGATGAGGCCGCGCGGCGCGATCGGCCTATTCTGCGCGACCCGGCCAAAGCGCTGGAGGATGTGGGCATTCGGGCTGAGGCCGTGGAGGAGGTGATCATCACCCACCTCCACTACGACCATGCCGGCGGGCTGCACCGTTTCCCCAACGCCAAGTTCCACCTGCAAACGTCTGAAATGGCCTATGCGACCGGCCCCTGCATGTGCCACGGCACCCTGCAACTGCCCTACACCGCCGACCATATCTGCGAGATGGTGCAGAACGTGTACTCAGGCCGGGTGATTTTCCATGACGGCGACGGCGCGGTCGCGCCCGGTATCACCCTGCACCGGATCGGAGGGCACGCGCGGGGGCTGATGGCGGTGCGGGTGAAAACGCAGGCCGGGTGGCTGTGCCTTGCGTCGGATGCGACGCATTACTACGAAAATGTGCTGCTCGGAAAACCCTTCCCCATCGTTGTTGACCTGCAGGACATGCTCGACGGGTTCAACACGCTCAGGCAACTCGCGAGCGAGCCTTCGTTGATCGTGCCGGGGCATGACCCGCTGGTGCGCCGCGCCTTCCCGCAGGCCGAATGCCCCCATGCCTGGCGGCTCGATCTTGGCCCGGCGGTGGGATTTGACTTTACCCAAGCGCCATGAGTGAAGCACTTGCAGATGCCCTGGCCGCAGTGCGGGTGGCGACCCGGCGCGCTGATCCGGATGCGGCTCTACGGGCGTCTCGCCGCGTGCTGCAACTAGACCGCGAGAATGCCGAGGTGCATCTCTTGCTGGCGCGGGCGCTGCTGGCCAAGAACCGGTATTTGGATGCCCTTGCGGAAGCCAACCACCATATCGATCTGGTAGGGAATACTGTTGACGGGATGACCCTGAAACTGTCGGCCCTCATAGGGTTGAACCGTCCCACACCGGCGCGGCGGGTTGCGGAGCAGATTGAGCCAGACACTTCGAAGTCGCTGCAACGCACGCTCGCCTTGGCGCGGGTCGCCAATAACTTCGGTCGGCCCGGTGATGGCCTGAAGCTCGCGGAAGAAGTGCTCGTAGCAGACCCGGATAACCGCGAGGCGCAGAACTATCGCGGGCGCGCTCTTATTATGTTGAGCCGGCCAGATGAGGCGGTGCAGGCGTATGACCAGCTTTTGAGAGGCACTCCGAAAAACGCGACCTTCCTGTACAATCGCGCGGTTGCCTTGATGAACAGCGGCCAAACCGCCGCCGCCCTGCAGGACTTCGACGCGGTGGCCAACAAACCCACGCGGCCCGCTTATGCGCGCTTCAACCGCGGGCTTTGCCGCCTCACGCTGGGGGAGTTTCCGGCCGCTCTCGATGACTTTCAAGCGCGCTGGGAGCTGCCGGACCAGCGCATCAACCGCTACGTCACCGCCCCGATCCCGTTTTGGAGCGGGGAGCCGCTTTCAGGAAAACGGATCGTTGCCTTTGGGGAGCAGGGGTTTGGGGACATCATCCAGTTCGTGCGCTTCCTGCCGCGCCTGAAGGAGCTGGGTGCCGAGGTTGTGCTCTGCGTCCGCAAACCGCTGCACCCGCTGCTCCGCCGGGCGTTTCCGGACCACCGCGTGCTTGAACGTGTCGAGGACGGTGAGGGCTATGACTTCCAGATCAGCCTGATCGACATCCCACGTGTGATGAACACCGCGCTCGATGAGGTCTGGAGCCGCCCGTATCTGGAGGCTGAACCGTCGCGTATAGATCAATGGCGCGACCGGATTGGTGCAAATGGCCTGCGCATCGCCATCGCGTGGCGGGGGAAAGAGAGTTACGGCGGCAACGCCCTGCGCTCGCCCCCCTTGGCCGCGTTTGAACCGCTGTCGCAGGTCAGCGGTGTCCGATTGCTTTCGGTCCAACTGGGGCCAGGCACGCAAGAGCTGCGTAAGCTGCCTAAGGGGATGAGTGTGGAGACGCTCGATGGCCTCGATCAGGGGGGTGGCGCATTTCTCGATACGGCCGCAGTGATCAGCGTCAGCGATCTGGTGGTGACATGTGACACCTCGGTGGCACATCTTGCAGGGGCGATGAACCGGCCCGCCTGGGTGGCGCTGCCCCATGTCCCGGATTGGCGCTGGATGCGGGGGCATGAGAGCAGCCCGTGGTATCCAAGCTTGCGCCTTTTCCGCCAACCCGAGATCGGAAACTGGAAAAGCGTGTTTGGCGAGATGGCCGCCGCGTTGCGCAGCGGCGCGCTTGGGTAAATCGCTTAGGTCGGGCTCATCCCGCGCAGCCGTTCTGACCGCCTCCGCAAAATCTCCAGTGTTGCCAGCAAGGCTATGGAGATCGCCACAAGGATCGTCGCGACCGCGAGGATGGTCGGAGAGATCTGTTCCCTCAGCCCGGTGAACATCTGCCACGGTAGCGTCTTTTGCCCAGCAGAGCCGACGAAAAGCACCACCACCACCTCGTCAAATGAGGTGATGAACGCGAACAACCCGCCAGAGATCACGCCCGGTAGGATCAGGGGGAATTGCACTGAGAAAAACGTCCGCACCGGTCCGGCCCCAAGCGATGCGGCGGCGCGCACCAAGCTGCGGTCAAACCCGGCGAGCGTGGCCGTAACGGTGATGATCACGAACGGAGTGCCAAGGGCGGCATGCGCCAGCACCACCCCCCAATACTCCCCCTGCAACCCCAGTCGGGAGTAGAAGAAGAACATCCCCGCTGCCGAGATGATCAGCGGCACGATCATCGGAGAGATCAGCACTGCCATCACTGCGCGCTTATAGGGCATGTTGCCGGAGGAGAGGCCAATCGCAGCAAGCGTGCCAAACGCGACAGACAAAAGTGTGGCCATCGGCGCGATGCGGAAAGAGTTCCACAGCGCCAACTGCCAGTCGTCGTTGGTGAAGAAGTCCTGGTAGTGCTTCAGGCTGTACCCCTCAGGGTCGAGCCGCAGCATCGCGGGCGTGAAGGTGAAAAAGTCCTGCGCGTTGAACGACAACGGGATGATCACGATGATCGGCACGATCAGGAAGATGAAGATCAGGCCGCAGATCACGCGGAAGGTGTAATACCAGAGTTTTTGGGCGGGTGTGGCGTAAATCGGAAGGCTCATGAGGGCGTCTCCGCGTCATCGCGCCAGCCCACGTCGTAGTGGGTGCCGTCGCAGAAAGGTTTGTTTTTGGAATGCCCGCAGCGGCTCAGCACGTATTTCCGCGCGCTCGGCCCGTCGGCCTCTGAGGTGGCGGGGGCGGGGATGTTGGTAACGGCGTAGGGGCCGTCTTTCATCACCGTGATGCTCATCCCCTCGGGGTCGAGATGGCGGGCAGGCTCACCTTCGCCCAGCCGCAGTGCGCCCGATGGGCAGGCGGCGACCACCGCGCGCAGGCTCTCCAGTGTGCCGTGTTCCGGCTGCACCCACGGGCGCGCCTTGGGGTTGAACACCTCAAGCGAGAGGCGTTGGCATTCGGCGGCATGCGAACACAGCAAAGGCGTGTAGCTGACGGTGACCTCAACGCTCTCAATCGTTGCGGTGTAGTCGATGGCAGACGTACGCAGCTTTGCGTCGCTTGGAGCGGTCGAAAAGCCCGCTTTTTTATGGCTGCCATCGCAAAACGGCTTGTCTTTGGAGGCGCCGCAGCGACAGAGCACGGCGCGCTCGCCCGCGTCGATCTCTCCATGCACGCCCGTCAGTTTCGGCGGGTTGCTGACCATCAGGGGGCCATTGTCGAACGCTTTGATCGTGGTCTCTGACATGGCTTACCCCAAGCTCACTTTGTCGACGCCCACGAGCCGGTCATAGACCCAGTAGAGCGCCAGAACGAGGATCAGCAGGAGAGAGCCCAGCGCCGCCGCCAGGCCCCAGTTCAGCGAGCTGGAAATGTGGAAGGCGATGCGGTTCGAGATGAAGATCCCGCTCGTGCCGCCCACAAGCTCTGGCGTGATGTAATAGCCGATGGCGAGGATGAACACGAGGATCGCGCCCGCGCCGATGCCTGGGATCGTTTGTGGGAAGTAGACGCGCCAGAAGGCTGTCCAGTTCGTGGCCCCCAGCGATTTTGCCGCCCGCAGATAGCTTGGCGGGATCGTTTTCATCACCGAGTAAAGCGGCAGGATCATGAACGGCAGCAGGATATGCGTCATCGCGATGATCGTGCCGAGCTGGTTGTTGATCATGACCAGCCGGTTCGCGTCATCCACCAGCCCGATCCAGACGAGCACGTCGTTGATCACGCCTTGCTGCTGCAACAGCACCTTCCAGGCGGAGGTGCGCACCAAGAGCGACGTCCAGAAGGGCAGTAACACGAGGATCAGAAGGAGGTTCGCGTGGCGTGCGGCGATGTTTGAGAGCAGCCATGCGATCGGGTAGCCGAGCATTAGGCAAGAGAAGGTGATCGAGACTGACAGGATCAGCGTGCGGATGAACAGCGTGATGTAGATCTGCTGGTCCTCATCCACCGCGACCGGGCCATCGAGAGACTTTTCAAGGTCCACGGCATTGTAGAAATACCCGGCAGTGTAAGCGGGGGAGTAGAGATACAGCGTCTCCCACACCTCTGGATCGAGCCAGTCATCGTCGATGTCTTCGAACGCTTCGCGCGCAGAGAAGGGCTCAAATGCAGAGACTTGGGTGATGAGCGCGGGTTCCAGAACCGACAGATCGCCCGCGGGTGCATCGAGGATATCGCGGTAGAGCGCGGCGTAGACGAAATCCCACGGCTGCTCAGCGGTGGGGTCATCGCCCTCCAGCACCATCAGGTCAGCCCACATCTCGAACGAGCCGACGAAGAGAGGCAATTGGATGGCCGCCCCCGGAGTCGCTGCGAGCGTGGCCATCGTTGCCGGGTCTTGCCAGTCTTCGTTGAGCTGGATGAACTGATCTGTGATCTCATCCGCATCGGTCCGGTCCGCGCCCCGGCCTGAACGGCGGAAGAGCGAAGAGATGCCGCTCGCCTGATAGTTCAACCGAGAGCCCAGCCGCGTGTGGATGCGCTTTTCGGCAGCGACCACGATGTCGGATTGCAACGCCGTAAAGACCCGTTCACCCGGTGCAACACCGCTCTCAGGGTCCCAACTGGCCATCTCTTCCGTCGTGAGCGGCAGCGTCTCTTGCACGATGTCGTTCTCGACGGATCGGAACAGCATGTCTGCGATGGGGAAGACAAAGCTGATCAGGATGAACAGCAGCAGCGGTGCCACAAGCAAAAACGCCCGCATCTTCTGCACCCGCAGCGAGCGTTGCAGGGAGCGTTTGAGGGGTGTGCCGTCGGCGGCGAGAACGGGGCCGGTTGTGTCAGTCATCTGTGGTCATCCACTTCTGCGGCGCGTCGCTTGAGCTCGTCAAAGGGCACGTCTTCGGTCTTTTTCCCGATCCACCAGAGATTGCCGAACGGGTCTTTTACCCCGCCGTCGCGGTGGCCGTAAAACTGGTCGGCGATGGGCATCACGGGCTCTGCGCCCTGCGCAATTGCCTTGGCGTGGGTCGCGTCGGGGTCATCCACGTAGACAAAGACGAAGCCTGGCAGCGCCATGCCGTCTGACGCCTCACCGAGCAAAATCGTGCTGGACCCTATCTCGAGCTCTGCGTTCCACAGGTCGCCATTGGCGTGGAACAGCGGCTCACTCAGGGGCTTTGCGTCAAAAACCTCTTCGATAAAGGCCATCACCCCGGCGGCATCTTTCGCCATGATGAATGGGCTGGCGCGATGCGCAGCAACGGGGCTTTTATCGGAGGGGTTTTGCGTCATCAGGGGAGGGTGGGGCGGCCCGAAAGCCGCCCCGAGGTCTTTTACTGAACCAGCCACGCCTGGAAGCGCGCGTCCAGATCATCGCGGTAGTCCGCCCACCACTCGTAGTTGAAGAGGAAGGTGTTCTGCGCGTTGGCCGGATCTGTCGGCATGTGCGGCGCCATCTCGATGCCCAAGGTGGCGTGCGTGCTCACCAGCGGCGCCGAAGAGGCACGGGCCGGACCGTAAGAGATGTACTTCGCCTGATCGGCCAGACGCTGGGTGTCGGTCGCGAAGCTCACATAGTCGAGCGCGCGTGCCAGACGATCCTCAGGCAGACCAGCTGGGATGACCCAACCGTCCAGGTCAAAGACCTGCGCGTCCCACATCATCGCAACGGGCTGGTCTTGCTCTTCGATGAGCGAGAACAGACGGCCGTTGTAAGTGGAGCCGAACACAACTTCGCCATCGGCGAGAAGCTGGGGCGTTTCTGCGCCAGCGGACCACCAGATCGTGCTGTCCTTGATCTCATCGAGCTTGGCGAAGGCCATCTCGATGCCCTCTTCGGTCTCGAGCATGTCATAGACGTCGTCTTTTGCGACACCAGAGCAGAGCAGCGCCCACTCCATGTTGCCGATCGGGCGGCGCTCAAGCGAGCGGGTGCCTGGGAAGGCCTCAAGATCGAACACGTCGCAGATGTCATCGGGCTCTGCGCCGTTCCACTCAGCCACATCGGTGCGGTAGCCGAAGGTGGTGGAATACACGATCTGCGGGATGAAGCAGTCAGAGACGATCAGATCGCCGAAGTCTTCAGACGCAGGGGTGCCATCGGGGGCTGCGGCGAGAACCTCGTCATGGTCGATCTCCATCGCGAGACCTTCGTCGCAGAGGCGGATCGCGTCGGAGCCGACGACGTCCACAACATCCCAGGTGATGTTGCCGGCTTCAGCCATCGCGCGCATCCGCGCCACAGCCTCGGCTGAGGACTCGTCGTTTACGATCGTGATGCCGGTCATATCCATGTAGGGGTCATGGTAGGCGGCCTGCTGCGAGGCAGAATACGCGCCACCCCAGGACACGATGGTCAGGCTGTCGGCCATATGGCCACCGGCGAAGGCAGGGGCTGCGATCAGCGCGGCACCCGTCATCATCAAAGTGGTTTTGAGTTTCATTGATTCACTCCTTGTTGGTCGTCCCGTTTGGTGTTGTTTCCCGTGCCGCCGGGCGTGTCGGCGCAGGTTGGCCGTGCGCTTATGCGTCAAGCGCGCGGCAATCGGTTGTGTCCCATCCAACGCGGATGGTCTCTCCCATGGTCAGGCCGATCTGACCTGCGCCATTGGGCACTTTCACGATAAACTCGTCATCTCCATGCACCCGCATCCGGCAGCGGATGTGATCTCCGTGGTAGATCATCTCCAGCACTTGGGCGTCGGTGGCATTGCTCGCAGCGTTGATCGTGACGCGCTCTGGGCGGATCGAGAGCATGGTCTTGTCTCCGACACCGCCATTCGCCACCGCCTTTGCGGTGCAGGTTTGGCCATCCGCGAACTTTGCCGTCACGACATCGCCGTCCACCGCCACTACTTCGGCGGGGAGCTTGTTGTTCTCGCCGATGAACTGCGCGACGAAGGCGTTTTCCGGCTCTTCATAAAGCACCGCAGGCGGGGCCAATTGCTGGATGCGGCCATCGTCAAACACGGCGATGCGGTCGGACATGGTGAGCGCCTCGGTCTGGTCGTGGGTCACGTAGACGACCGTCACCTCAAGGCGTTCGTGGAGGTGTTTGATCTCATACTGCATATGCTCACGCAGTTGCTTGTCGAGCGCGCCGAGGGGCTCATCCATCAGCACCAGCTCGGGTTCGAACACCAGCGCGCGGGCCAGAGCGATGCGCTGTTGCTGGCCGCCTGAGAGTTGTGCCGGCCGGCGGCCTCCGAAAGCACCCATCTGGACCATATCAAGGGCGCGGGCGACCTTCGCCTCGCGCTCAGACTTGCTCATCCCGCGCACTTCGAGCGGAAAAGCGAGGTTCTCTGCCACCGTCATATGCGGAAAGAGCGCGTAGTTCTGAAACAACATTCCGCCGCATAAGCGCGGCATCGGGATGGTGTTTCA
>JBCBGM010000045.1:0-21641 GCA_038526735.1 Pseudomonadota bacterium
GTCTTGCCGTGGTCAACATGACCAATCGTGCCGATGTTCACATGCGGCTTCGTCCGCTCAAACTTTTCCTTCGCCATAACAGGCCTCCTTATCGTTTCGCCGCCGTGCTCTCGCCGGGGTTGTGTTCAGATCAAGCGAACTTCGCTTGGATTTCCTCAGAGATGTTCGACGGAACCGCCTCGTAGTGATCGAACTGCATCGAGAACTGCGCGCGGCCCGAAGACATCGAGCGCAGGTTGTTGATGTAGCCGAACATGTTGGCGAGCGGCACAAAGGCGTTAATGACGTTCGCGTTGCCGCGCGCATCCTGGCCCTGCACCATGCCCCGACGGGAGGTCAGGTCACCGATGATGCCACCGGTGTACTCTTCAGGCGTCACGACCTCGACCTTCATGATCGGCTCAAGCAGCTTTGCGCCCGCCTTCTTCATGCCGTCGCGCATCGCCATGCGTGCCGCGATCTCAAATGCGAGCACGCTGGAGTCCACGTCGTGGTAGGCGCCGTCGATCAGAGCGACCTTAAAGTCGATCACCGGGAAGCCTGCGAGCGGGCCGCTGTCCATCACGGACAGGATGCCCTTTTCAACACCGGGGATATATTCCTTCGGGACCGAACCACCGACGATCTTGGACTCAAACGAGTACCCTTCGCCCGGCTCGGTTGGCGTGATGACGAGCTTCACGCGGCCAAACTGACCAGACCCACCCGACTGCTTTTTGTGGGTGTAGTCGATCTCGGCCTCGTGAGAGATCGTCTCGCGGTAGGCCACCTGCGGCGCACCGATGTTCGCCTCAACCTTAAACTCGCGCTTCAGACGGTCCACGAGGATGTCGAGGTGCAGTTCGCCCATGCCCTTCATGATGGTCTGACCGGACTCGATGTCTGTCTCCACGCGGAAGGACGGATCTTCTGCCGCGAGACGCTGAAGGCCCTGGGACATCTTCTCTTGGTCGGCCTTGGTTTTCGGTTCAACCGCGATCTCGATCACCGGATCGGGGAAGGTCATCGTTTCAAGCACCACCGGCGCGTTCACGGCGCAGAGCGTGTCACCCGTGGTGGTGTCTTTCAGACCGGCCAGCGCGATGATGTCGCCTGCAAACGCCTCGGTGATCTCTTCCTGCTTGTTGGAGTGCATCATCACCATACGGCCGATGCGCTCTTTCTTACCTTTGGTCGAGTTCAACAGGCTGTCGCCCTTGTTCACGGTGCCGGAGTAAATCCGCGTGAAGGTCAGCGAGCCCATGAACGGGTCGTTCATGATCTTGAACGCAAGGCCAGAGAACGGCTGCTCATCATCGGCGGAGCGCTCGATGTCGCGGGTTTCCGTCTCGTCGCCCGGCTTGAAGCCTTTGTACGCGGGCACATCCAGCGGCGACGGCAGATAGTCGATCACCGCGTTCAGCATCGGCTGCACGCCTTTGTTCTTGAACGCAGAGCCTGCGAGCACTGGCACGAAGGCCATTGCAAGCGTCGCCTTGCGGATCAACTCGCGGAGCTTCTCTTCAGACGGCTCTTCGCCCTCAAGGTAGGCTTCCATCGCGTCGTCGTCTTGCTCAACCGCGTTCTCAACGAGCTTGGAGCGCCACTCGTCGGCGGTCGCCTTCAGCTCTTCGCGGATGGGCTGACGGGTCCAGGAGGCGCCGAGATCTTCACCCTTCCAGGTCCACTCTTCCATCGCGATCAGATCGACGATGCCCTCAAGCTGATCTTCCGCCCCGATCGGGAACTGGATCGGGCATGCGGTGGCACCGGTGCGATCTTCGATCATCGCGACGCAGTTGAAGAAGTCAGCGCCGATCTTGTCCATCTTGTTGACGAACACGATCCGCGGAACGTTGTAGCGGTCCGCCTGACGCCAAACCGTCTCGGTCTGCGGCTCAACACCTGCGTTGGCGTCAAGCACACAGACAGCACCGTCGAGAACCGCCAGCGAACGCTCAACCTCAATGGTGAAGTCAACGTGGCCGGGAGTGTCGATAATGTTGAAGCGGTGCTTGTCGGTCAGCGCCTCTTCACCGTCGATGGTCTTTTCCCAGAAGGTGGTGGTCGCAGCCGAGGTAATCGTGATGCCACGCTCCTGCTCCTGCTCCATCCAGTCCATGGTGGCCGCACCATCGTGCACCTCACCAATTTTGTGGGACTTGCCGGTGTAATAAAGAATGCGCTCGGTCGTCGTCGTCTTGCCGGCGTCAATGTGCGCCATGATACCGAAGTTGCGGTAGCGCTCGAGTGGGTAATCGCGTGCCATGGTCTGGGGTCCTTGGTCCTTGGCGTGATCAGCTCTGGGTGTCGTTCAGTTCAAGACGGCGCTCGATGCGGGAAATCCGCCGTTCGAGCAACGTCATGTCGGCGTTGCGGCTTAGGTCGGCTTTGATCACATCGCCGAGCAAACCCTCCATATGGCCGACACGGTCTTCGATGCGCTCAAGACGCAGGTCAACACCACCGATCCGATCCTGGATCGATTTGAGCACCTCATAGAGGAGTTCGTTGGTGATGCGTCCTTCGGTCATCCGTCCTTACCAGCGGTAGTGCGAGAAGGCCTTGTTGGCCTCCGCCATCTTGTGAGTGTCTTCGCGCTTTTTCACAGCAGTGCCGCGGCCGTTGACGGCATCGACAAGCTCACCTGCGAGGCGCTCTTCCATCGTGTTCTCGTTGCGGCCGCGCGATGCGGTGATCAGCCAACGGATCGCCAGAGCCTCGCGGCGCTCGGGGCGCACTTCGACCGGAACCTGATAGGTCGCACCACCCACACGGCGGGAGCGCACCTCTAGGGCCGGCTTAATGTTGTCCAACGCCTCGTGAAACACCTCGATCGGCGCGCGCTTGAGGCGATCCTCAACGCGGTCCATCGCGCCGTAGACAATGCCTTCGGCGATCGACTTTTTGCCGTCATACATCAGGTTGTTCATGAACTTCGTGAGCACACGATCACCAAACTTGGCGTCGGGCAGAACCTCACGTTTTTCAGCGCGGTGGCGTCGGGACATAGGCGTCTCTCTCTTCTCTCAAGATCGCGCTCCTGCCCATTCGGGCGGCCGCGCGACAATCTCTCATCACTTCGGCCGCTTGGCCCCATACTTGGAGCGGCGCTGGCGGCGGTCTTTCACACCTTGGGTGTCAAGGACACCACGCAGGATGTGGTAACGCACACCCGGAAGGTCTTTCACACGGCCGCCGCGGATCAGCACCACAGAGTGCTCTTGAAGGTTGTGACCTTCACCGGGGATGTACGAAATGACCTCAAAACCGTTGGTCAGGCGCACTTTGGCGACCTTCCGCATGGCCGAGTTCGGCTTCTTCGGTGTGGTGGTGTAAACGCGGGTGCACACGCCACGCTTCTGCGGGCAAGCCTGCAGGTGCATGGACTTCTGGCGCTTCACCTTTGGCTGCCGCGGCTTGCGGATCAGCTGTTGAATCGTCGGCATTCGGTTCGCCTCGTTCTCGCTCGTGTCATGCCCGCTCTGTCACCAGAACAGGCTCAAGCCACCGCGCCGAGCCTTCTCAGCGCAATGGCGGAATTCAGAGGATCGCAGCGACCAAAGCCACCTGGATCATGTTCACCGCGTAATCTGGTTATAAGAACCAAACGAGGGGCGATGTGCCCCCCGGTGAAGTGGGCGCGTCATACGCCCGAGTCTATAGGGTGTCAACAGGGATTGCGGGCGCCAAAAACGCTCACAGTTCCTGGGCTGAGAGATTGCGCGCCAACCGATCTCTGAACAGCATCAAATCGCGGATAATCACACGCTCATAGCCCGCATTGATCGCCGTATAAAACGCCTGCCCGGCATCTGACTCGAGCATATCGGCATAGGCGAGCACCCCCTCATCCGTGACGTCACGGTAGGTATAGGCATAGCGCATGATGCTCTCTTCGCGGTCGCGCGCCTCGTCAATCTCAAGCCCCTGATACGCGAGTGCAAGAATGACTGCGTCGTCACTCACCTCCCCCCGCTGCGCCAACTGCGATTTGATCACCGCAAACCGCGCCGAGGCCGTGACCTCACGCGAGATATCCGCCCCTGCATTCAGCTGAAACGCCGTATGAAGCCGGTCGAACTTTTCGCGCCGCTGCGGCTCCACCGCCAAAATCCGCGCCCCGCGCGCGACAGCCGCCTCGTTGTCATAGCCCTCAACCTGAGTCGCCTTCTCTGCCAAGGTCAGCTGCTGGCCGAGATCATCGCCGAAAAACTGCAATAACTCCGCCGCTGCAGGCTCTGCCAAGGTATCTCCCAGGATCGAAGACGTGATCTCCATCACCTCCTCAGCCTGGAACAACCCAGACGCGGCAGAGATCCAGGCAATGCGAAACACCCGGTCGTCAAACTCCGGCGTGGTCAGCCAGCGCTCTGCATCCTCAACGGCAACGTCATGCGCGTTGAGATTGAGAATCGCACGCGCCGCATCAGAGCCAACGCCCTGCGCGAAAGCGGCCATGGTTGTGAAAGCCCACACAAGGGCGGCGGTGACAGCAAGGTGAAAACGTCTCATGAAGCTAACCTAGGTCGCGCCGCCTCACCGAACAATCACCTCTCCAAAATGTCAGCGGCTGCGTGGATGCATAAACGGCGGGCGGCGCATCGCCTCTCGCGAGGTGATCCAGTCGATGTTCTCCGCCTCCCAATCGGCAAAAGCCGCATTGGCCCGCGCGTGATCATCACCGCTCCACTCACATTGCGGCGCGGCCTCTGTTGGCACCTCCGGGAACACAAACTCTGGCAGCGCCTCAAGCCGTGGCATCAAAAACGCATCGCGCTCTGCGGTGCTGGCCCAGAAAGAGCTCTTTTGGCCCGGATGAAACACCTCTGCCGCCTCAGTCTGGAGCGCAAAAAGCCACCGCCGGTGCCGCGCCTGGCGGTTCATCTGGTTAGAGCGCTTCGATTCGAGCAACCACAGCACGGCCGCATTCGGGATCGCCGCGCGCACGACTTTGGGCTCTTCGGGCGCATCCCCCAACCCGTTGTCTTCAAAGAACCCGGTCACGAGGCCTTTCTTCGCCTCCGTCTCAAAGCACCGCGGAGTGACCTGAAAAAACGTCCGCATCAGATCAATCTGACGACGGTAATTCGTGCGCGCCTTGCGCAGCGCGATGAAGGTTTGAAAATCCAGTGCCCCGTTGCTCATCGCCATATCCTCGGCGTAGCACGAGACGATAAAGCTGTCGGGCCGCCGGAAGTAGAGCAAAAACTCCGGATCCAGCCCCTCAAAGAACCCACTCACCTGCTGCAGATAGCGCCCGCGCCGCTCAAACTCGGTGTCTTCGTCCACAATCGGCCAGCGCTCTTCGGCAGACTGCCGGTCGATCCGATAAAACGCCTCGGCACTCAGCACGACCGTTTTACCCCGGCCGCGCAGCTTCTCGATCCGCTCTCGCAGCGCCGCGAATGCAGCCTTGCGCCCCGCCACCCCATCCCGAATGGCCATCGCAAGCCTGCGGTGGTTTTGGATCTCGAACGGCCCCTCACCGTAAATCGCTTTCGGCAGCGGATACACAAGCCCCCGCTCCCGCAACGCCGCCCGCTCTTGCGTCAACACGGTCTGGATCGTTGTCGTGCCGGTTTTCATTGTTCCGGCGTGGACGAGAAGTTTGGACATCGCAGGCACCTGATCTCGGGCCAAAAGCAGCCCATGCGCGGGCTGACTACTGCGGCTTAAGCCTCTGAATTGTCAAGCTGTGCTGGGGGCGCGGGAGCTGCGGCGACCGCACTCGCAAACGCCGCCAGATCAACCCCAAAGCGCGTTGCAAAAACCTCTGACGGCGCAGGCCAAAACCGCGCCTGGTCCACTCGCACCACGCTGTCATTCTCCGGATGCACCCCGCGCACAAACATCGGCGCGCTTTTGACGACTGTGCAGGGCATCTCTTCGCGCAGACGATGATGAGGAAAATGCATCACGCATTTCGACGCGTCGGGTGCAAACACCACCGCACTCCCTGCCGCCACACCGTACCGCTCCACCGCCAACACACGCGGCGTTCCAGCTTCGAGGCTGAGGAAGTATCCCTGCGGAAACTGCACCGCTGACGGGAGCGGTTGATCCTCCGGCAACCGCGCCACCTCAACCCGCAACGACGCTACAAAATCGCGCCCCACCGCGTCGTCGTCGTCAAGCCAAAACTCCGCCACCCGGCGCGCTGCCGGATCACGCACGGACCGAAAAGCCTCAAGGCACAACGGCTTATGAAACCCCGGTGCCACCACCCGCAACCGAACCTGCGGCACATCCGCAATCAACGCCCGCAGCCGCGCCATGGCCCATTCTGGCAGATCAAGCCCGGTCAGCACGATCAGTGTAAAATCAGGGTCCGTCTGCGCTCGCACGCTGGGCAGGCAAAGATGCTCAAACCACGCAAACCGCCGCTCCAACCGCCCGGTCTCATAGAGCATGCGCTTTCGCTCGGGCCAGTCGTGAGCCTTCTTAAACCCGCCCTTGCAGAGCACCGAAAACCTGCACAGCCCGATGACCTGAACGTCCACCTTTGCCCTCGCACCAACCCTGCCAAGCGTGGCGCCTCGCCGTGGCGAAAGTCAACGCGCCCCACCCCCCCAAAAAAGCAAAACACCCGGCGCGATGGCCGGGTGTTTCTGTGTCAAATGTAGCGCGATCACTCGGCTGCAGGCGTCTCCGCAGCTTCCATCGGCTCGCCATCTTCGGTCAGGCCAGCGGCTTCGAGCGCGGCGCGCGCCTCGGCCTCTTTGGCGGCAATCACGACCGCGTCGCGATCTTGCGCCACCCGCTTGATGCCCTGCGTTGCACGACCCGTGCCCGCCGGGATCAAACGACCCACGATGATGTTTTCCTTAAGGCCAATCAGCTTGTCCTTCTTACCCTGCACCGACGCCTCCGTGAGAACCTTTGTGGTCTCCTGGAAGGCGGCCGCTGCAAAGAACGAGCGCGTCTGAAGCGAGGCTTTGGTGATCCCGAGCAGAACCGGCACACCGGTAGCAGGCTCACGCCCATCCGCAATCGCCTTAGAGTTCACCTCATCCAGCTCATGCCGGTCAATCTGCTCACCCTTCAGCAGAACGGTGCCGCCCGAGTTCGTGATCTCAAACTTCTGCAGCATCTGGCGAATGATCACCTCGATGTGCTTGTCGTTGATCTTCACGCCCTGCAGTCGGTAAACGTCCTGCACCTCGTCGATGAGGTAGTTGGCGAGCGCCTCGATGCCAAGAATGCCAAGGATGTCATGGGGGGCAGGGTTGCCGTCCATGATGTAGTCACCCTTCTGGATGAAGTCGCCCTCAGCCACCGGGATGTGCTTGCCCTTGGGCACCAGGTATTCGGTCGCCTCCATGCTCTCATCGGCAGGCTCGATCGCGATACGGCGCTTGTTCTTATAGTCCTTACCGAACCGAACATAGCCGTCGATCTCTGCGATGATCGCGTGGTCCTTCGGACGCCGCGCCTCAAAGAGTTCCGCCACCCGCGGCAGACCACCGGTGATGTCCTTCGTCTTGGCACCCTCGCGCGGGATACGCGCAAGCACGTCACCCGCTTTGACGGACTGGCCATCCTCCGCCGAGAGGATCGCATCCACCGACATCGGATAGGTCGCCGGGTTGCCGTTATCGAGGCGCACCGGTTCACCGTCGTTGCCCACCAGAATGATCTCTGGCTTGAGCTCATTGCCCTTGGGCGCCGACCGCCAGTCAGAGACGATCCGCTGGGTCATGCCGGTGGCTTCGTCCATGTCCTCACGCACCGAGATGCCCGAGGTCAGGTCGACGTATTTCGCCATACCGTCTTTCTCAGCGATGATCGGCAGCGTGTACGGATCCCACTCGGCGAGCTTGTCACCGCGTGCAATCTCCTGCCCCTCTTTCACCAGCAGCGTCGAGCCGTACGCGAGCTTGTACTCACCTCGTGCCACGTCGTTTTCGCCCATCACGGCAATCGACATGTTGCGCGACAGAACGATCTGCTGACCGCTCGAGTTGGTGATCAGGTTTGCGTTGACCAGCTTCACGCTGCCCGGCTGGGAGGCTTCGACGAACGAGGCCGTACCACCTTGCGCGATGCCGCCGATGTGGAACGTCCGCATCGTCAGCTGCGTGCCCGGCTCACCGATAGACTGTGCCGCGATGATGCCCACGGCCTCTCCGGTGTTGACCTTCGTACCGCGCGCGAGGTCGCGACCATAGCACATCGCACAGATGCCATCTTCGGCCTCACAGGTCAGCGGCGAGCGGATGCGGATCGACTGCACGCCCTTCGCCTCAACGATGTCAGAGATACGCTCGTCAAACATCTCGTTGCGCTTGACCAGAAGCTCACCCGAGATCGGGTCAACCACGTCTGCCGCAGAGGTCCGCCCCAGCACCCGCTCAGAGAGCGAGGCCACAACGTCACCGTCACGCACCACAGGCTCAACGGTGATGAAGTTTTCGGTGCCGCAGTCATCCATCGTGACGATGCAATCCTGTGCCACGTCCACCAGACGGCGCGTGAGATAGCCGGAGTTTGCCGTCTTCAACGCGGTATCCGCGAGGCCCTTCCGTGCGCCGTGGGTCGAGTTGAAGTACTCAAGAACGGTCAGACCTTCCTTAAAGTTCGAGATGATCGGCGTCTCGATGATCTCACCCGACGGCTTGGCCATAAGACCACGCATCCCGCCCAGCTGCTTCATCTGCGCCGGCGAACCCCGCGCACCGGAGTGCGCCATCATGTAAACCGAGTTCGGCTCTTTCTGCGCGCCGGCATCGTCGTAACGCATGGCCGAGATATCGCCCATCATCGCTTCCGCGACCTTGTCAGAGCACTTCGACCAGGCATCCACGACCTTGTTGTACTTCTCGCCCTGAGTAATCAGGCCGTCCATGTACTGCTGTTCAAAGTCTTTCACCTGATCGCGGGTGTCGCCCACGATCTGCCACTTGTTTTCCGGGATGAGCATGTCGTCCTTGCCGAACGAGATGCCCGCGCGGAACGCCTCTTTAAAGCCAAGCGACATGATCTGATCGCAGAAGATGACAGACTCTTTCTGCCCGCAGTGGCGGTAGACGGTGTCGATCACCTCTCCAACCTCTTTCTTCCGCAACAAGCGGTTCACGAGGTCAAAGCGGGTCTTCGCGTTCTTCGGCAGAAGCGCGCCCAGGCGAATACGGCCCGGCGTGGTCTCAAACCGTACCAGCTCAGACTCGCCGTTCTCATCGATCTGCTCAATGCGCGCGTTGATCTTCGTGTGCAGCTGAACCGCACCAGACTCGAGCGCGTGCTCCACCTCTTCGATCGAGCCGAAGGTCATCCCCTCGCCCGGCAGACCTTCCCGCATCAGCGTGATGTAGTAGAGACCCAGGATCATATCCTGCGACGGAACGATGATCGGCTTACCGTTTGCAGGCGACAAGACGTTGTTGGTGGACATCATCAAGACGCGCGCTTCCAGCTGCGCCTCAAGGCTCAGCGGCACGTGCACCGCCATCTGGTCGCCATCAAAGTCAGCGTTAAAGGCCGAGCAGACCAGCGGATGCAGCTGGATTGCCTTACCTTCCACCAGCACCGGCTCAAACGCCTGAATGCCAAGACGGTGCAGCGTCGGTGCACGGTTCAGCAATACCGGATGCTCGCGGATCACCTCGTCGAGAATGTCCCACACCTCGGGGCGCTCTTTCTCTACGAGCTTCTTCGCCTGCTTCACAGTCGAGGAGAGCCCCTTCGCATCCAGCCGCGAATAGATGAACGGCTTGAACAGCTCGAGCGCCATCTTCTTCGGCAAGCCGCACTGGTGCAGCTTCAGCTCCGGCCCGGTCACAATCACCGAACGACCCGAGAAGTCGACCCGCTTACCCAAGAGGTTCTGGCGGAAGCGACCCTGCTTACCCTTCAGCATGTCCGAGAGCGATTTCAGCGGGCGCTTGTTGGCCCCCGTGATCACGCGGCCCCGGCGGCCGTTGTCAAAGAGCGCGTCCACAGCTTCCTGCAGCATCCGCTTTTCGTTGCGGATGATGATGTCGGGTGCGCGCAGCTCAATCAGGCGCTTCAGGCGGTTGTTACGGTTGATCACACGACGGTAGAGGTCGTTGAGGTCAGAGGTCGCAAACCGGCCACCATCAAGCGGCACCAGCGGGCGCAGTTCCGGCGGGATCACCGGGATCACCGTCAAGATCATCCACTCCGGGCGGTTGCCGGAGTTGAGGAAGTTCTCAACCACCTTCAAGCGCTTGGCGATTTTCTTGGGCTTCAACTCACCGGTGGCCTCAGCCAGATCAGCGCGCAGCTGCTCGGCCTCAAGCTCAAGGTCGATGTCTGCGAGCATCTCACGGATCGCCTCGGCACCAATCCCCGCACGGAACGCGTCCGCGCCGAACTGGTCTTCGGCATCCATGAACTCTTCTTCGGTCAGAAGCTGGCCCTTGGTCAGGTCCGTCAGACCTGGCTCAATGACGACATACTGCTCGAAATAGAGGATCCGCTCCAGATCGCGCAGCGTCATGTCCAGCATCAGACCGATGCGGGACGGCAGCGACTTGAGGAACCAGATGTGTGCCACGGGGGCGGCCAGCTCGATGTGGCCCATCCGCTCGCGGCGCACCTTCGACAGGGTCACTTCCACGCCGCATTTTTCGCAGACGATGCCCTTGTACTTCATGCGCTTATACTTGCCGCACAAGCACTCGTAATCCTTGATCGGGCCAAAGATACGCGCACAGAACAGGCCATCCCGCTCGGGCTTGAACGTCCGGTAGTTGATGGTCTCGGGCTTTTTGATCTCGCCGTAGGACCAGCTCAAAATCCGCTCCGGGCTCGCCAGCGAGATCTTGATCTCGTCAAACGTCGGCGCCGGGGTTTGCGGGTTAAACGGGTTTGTGATTTCGCGGTTCATGTTGTGACCTCGCTCACTTGCACTCGATAAAGAGTGAGTTGTCCTCAAAGGACGATACGTTTCCATCGATGTCGGTGTCGGTCATCACACGAGAGACACGATCAATGACATCATAACCGGTCGGGCAGAGATCCCCGGCAGCGGCAAAGCAGTCTGCAACCTCACGACCAAACTCGTCGCATTCGATCACATAGGCCAGCCGCCCATTTGGGCCGGAAGTCTCGGTAATGCCTTGCTCTGCGAGCCCCTCCAGAAAGGAGCAGGCCGGCAGGGCCAAAAGCCCCGCCGTTGCAGTCAGCTGCACAGCCCGCATTATTCGACCTCGCTGTCGAGCAATTCGACGTTGAGACCGAGCGAGCGGATTTCCTTGACCAGCACGTTAAAGCTCTCCGGCACACCTGCCTCGAAGTCGTTCTCGCCTTTGACGATCGCTTCATAGACCTTGGTGCGGCCCGCCACGTCATCCGACTTGACGGTGAGCATCTCCTGCAGGGTGTAGGCGGCGCCGTACGCTTCGAGCGCCCAGACCTCCATCTCCCCAAAGCGCTGTCCACCGAACTGCGCCTTACCGCCCAGCGGCTGCTGGGTCACAAGGCTGTACGGACCAGTGGAGCGCGCGTGGATCTTGTCATCCACCAGGTGATGCAGCTTCAAGAGGTACTTCACGCCGACCGTGACAGGCCGGGCAAACTGCTCACCGGTGCGCCCGTCAAAGACGATCGACTGACCAGATTGATCGAGACCGGCACGCACCAGCGCCTCGTTCACATCCGCCTCTTTCGCGCCGTCAAAGACAGGCGTTGCAATCGGCACACCTGCCGAGACATTGCCTGCCGCCTCCAGGAACTGCTCCTCAGACATCTCAGCCGTGGCCTCACGGTAAACGTCATCGGAATAGGCCGACTTCATCGCCTCTTTCACCGGAGTGATATCGCCAGAGCGGCGGAACTCGTCCAGCGCGTTGCCGACCATCCGGCCCAAGCCGCGCGCGGCCCAGCCCATGTGCGTCTCAAGGATCTGACCAACGTTCATCCGCGACGGCACACCCAGGGGGTTGAGCACGAAATCAACCGGCGTCCCATCTTCGAGGAACGGCATGTCCTCTTCCGGAACCACCTTCGAGATCACACCCTTGTTGCCGTGACGGCCGGCCATCTTGTCGCCCGGCTGCAGCTTGCGCTTCACCGCGACAAAGACCTTGACCATCTTCATCACACCCGGCGGCAGATCATCGCCCCGGCGCACCTTCTCGACCTTGTCGTCAAAGCGGCGATCGAGCGTGCGTTTTTGCGCCTCGAACTGAGCGTTGAGCTTTTCAACAGCCACAGCCTGCGCGTCATCCTCCAGCGCCAACTGCCACCACAAACCACGAGAGAGCTCGCCCAAGACCTCTTCGGTCACAACCGTACCGGCTGAGATACCTTTCGGCCCCTTCACGATCTTTTTGCCCATGATCAGGTCGCGCAGACGCGCATAGATGTTGCGCTCAAGGATCGCGAGTTCGTCTTCCTTGTCGCGCTGCAGGCGCTCAACTTCCTCACGCTCGATTTGCAGCGAACGCTCGTCCTTCTCGACGCCGTGGCGGTTGAAGACACGCACCTCAACGATGGTTCCGAAGTCCCCCGGAGCCATGCGCAGCGAGGTATCCCGCACGTCAGACGCCTTCTCACCAAAGATCGCACGAAGAAGCTTCTCTTCAGGCGTCATCGGGCTCTCGCCCTTCGGCGTGATCTTACCGACGAGGATGTCACCCGGCCCCACTTCGGCGCCGATATAGACAATGCCCGCCTCATCGAGGTTGCGCAGCGCTTCCTCACCGACGTTCGGGATATCGCGGGTGATCTCTTCCGGCCCAAGCTTGGTGTCCCGCGCCGCGACCTCGTATTCCTCGATGTGGATCGAGGTGAACACGTCGTCCTTCACGATCCGCTCAGAGATCAGGATCGAGTCCTCGTAGTTGTAGCCCTGCCATGGCATGAACGCGACGAGCACGTTCTTGCCCAGCGCCAACTCACCCAGATCGGTCGAGGGGCCATCGGCAATCACCTCGCCCTTGCGCACCCGATCGCCCACTTTCACCAGCGGGCGCTGGTTGATGCAGGTGTTCTGGTTGGAGCGCTGGAACTTGCGCAGACGGTAGATGTCCACACCCGGGTCGCCCGGCTCCAGATTTTCGGTCACACGCACAACCATGCGCATCGCGTCCACCTGATCGACGATCCCTTCACGGAATGCGGTGATTGCCGCGCCAGAGTCGCGCGCCACAACGCTTTCGATCCCCGTGCCCACAAACGGCGCTTCCGCCCGCAACAGCGGCACAGCCTGACGCTGCATGTTCGAGCCCATCAAGGCCCGGTTCGCGTCGTCATTTTCCAGGAACGGGATCAGCGCCGCCGCCACAGACACAAGCTGCTTGGGGCTCACATCGATGTAATCGACGTTGCTTGATGGGTTCAGCTCATAGTCGCCCGCCCGACGGGTGGAGACCAGATCGTTGATGAACCGCATCTCCTCATCAAGCTGCGCGTTCGCCTGAGCAACCGTGTAGCGCATCTCTTCGGTGGCGGACATGTATTGCACATCTTCCGTCACCTGACCCTCATTCACCTTGCGGTACGGGGTTTCGATGAAGCCATACTTGTTGACCCGCGCGAACGTGGCGAGCGAGTTGATCAGACCAATGTTCGGCCCTTCCGGCGTCTCAATAGGGCACATGCGGCCGTAATGCGTTGGGTGCACGTCGCGCACCTCAAAGCCCGCACGCTCACGCGTCAGACCACCCGGCCCAAGCGCTGAGAGGCGCCGCTTGTGCGTCACTTCAGAGAGCGGGTTTGTCTGGTCCATGAACTGCGACAGCTGGCTGGAGCCAAAGAACTCACGCACCGCAGCCGCAGCCGGCTTTGCGTTGATCAGGTCCTGCGGCATCACCGTATCGATCTCGACCGACGACATCCGCTCCTTGATCGTACGCTCCATGCGCAGCAGGCCAACGCGGTACTGGTTCTCCATCAACTCGCCGACCGAGCGCACGCGCCGGTTTCCGAGGTGGTCGATGTCGTCCACTTCGCCCTGACCGTCGCGCAGTTCCACCAGTGCCTTGATCACCGCGACGATATCTTCGCGGCGCAGCGTGCGCGTGGTGTCGGGCGCGTCGAGATCGAGGCGCATGTTCATCTTCACCCGACCAACAGCCGAGAGGTCGTAGCGCTCGCCGTCAAAGAACAGCGTATCAAACAGCGCTGAGGCCGCATCAACGGTCGGCGGCTCGCCCGGGCGCATCACCCGGTAGATGTCGAGAAGTGCTGTCTCACGCGACCAGTTCTTATCGGCCGCCATGGTGTTGCGCATGTAGGGGCCGACATTCACATGGTCGATGTCGAGGATCGGCAGCTCGGTGTAGCCCGCATCCGCAAGCTCCTGCAGCAACTCCTCGGTGATCTCGTCACCTGCCTCTGCCCAGATCGCGCCGTTCTCGACGTTCACCAGATCATGCGCGATGAACTTGCCCAAGATCGCGTCACGCGGCGCAACCACCTCGGTGACCTTGCCCTCGTCGATCAGCTTTTTCACGGCGCGCGGCGTGACCTTTTTGCCCGCCTCAAAGATCACCTCACCAGACGCCGCATCGACGATGTCATGCATCGGCTTGGTGCCGCGAATACGCTCAGGATAGAACGGGGCCGCCCAGCCCTCTTTCAGCTCCCGATAGGTCACGGTGTTGAAGTATGCGTCCATGATCTCGTCCTGGGTCAGACCCAGAGCGAACAGCAGCGTGGTCACCGGCAGCTTGCGGCGACGGTCGATGCGGGTGTGGACGATGTCTTTGGCATCAAACTCAAAATCGAGCCATGAGCCACGGTATGGGATGATCCGCGACGCGAACAGAAGCTTGCCCGAAGAGTGCGTCTTGCCCCGGTCATGGTCAAAGAACACACCCGGAGAACGGTGCATCTGGGAAACGATCACCCGCTCCGTGCCGTTCACGATGAACGTGCCGTTCGGCGTCATCAACGGCAGGTCGCCCATATAGACGTCTTGCTCTTTGATGTCCTTCACCGAGCGCGCGCCCGTGTCCTCATCCACCTCAAACACGATCAGGCGCAGCGTCACCTTCAGCGGCGCCGCATAGGTCATGTCGCGTTGCATGCACTCTTCGACATCGTATTTCGGATGCTCAAGCTCGTAGCGCACAAATTCCAGCGTCGCCGTGTCGTTGAAATCCTTGATCGGGAACACCGACTGGAAAACACCCATCAAGCCTTCACCATCGGTGGGGCCTGCCGGATCTTCACCGGACTCAAGAAACAGATCGTAGGAGCTTTTCTGAACTTCGATCAGATTGGGCATATCCGCGACTTCGCGAATTTTCCCATAGTGGCGACGGATACGTTTATGGCCGGAGAAGGTCTGAACCATTGTCATGTGTGGATCTCAATCCTTTACGTCGTGTTCCTGCAGGGCCGGTGGGCAGTCGGCCTGCGGGCAACCCGCGAAATCAGAGGGGCAACCAATACTTCTGCGTTGTCCCAAACGCAGTCCCGGTCGCCGCACCCCTGCCAAGAGGCCTTCTCGCGCGTGCATCACGCAAAAAAGGCCTCTTGGAAGAGACACAAGAGGCTGAGCACCCCTAATTGGGCGCTCAGCCATGATTGTCAAGCACTCCACCCGAAGGTGGCGCCGATTACTTGAGTTCGACCTCGGCGCCAGCTGCTTCCAGCTTGCCTTTGATCTCTTCCGCTTCGTCCTTCGTAGCAGCTTCTTTGACGGCCTTGCCGCCAGCTTCCACGAGTTCCTTGGCTTCTTTGAGGCCAAGACCGGTGATGGCGCGGACCTCTTTGATGACGTTGATCTTCTTGTCGCCAGCGGACTTCAGGATCACGTCAAATTCGGTCTTCTCTTCGGCGGCTTCAGCTTCGCCACCGCCCGCGGGACCAGCCATCATCACAGCGCCACCAGCGGCGGGCTCGATGCCGTACTCATCCTTCAGGATTGTCTTCAGTTCCTGCGCTTCAAGAAGCGTCAGGCCTACGATTTGTTCTGCAAGTGCTTTAAGATCAGCCATTGTCTCAGTTCCGTTTCACAGTGTTTGTACCATCCGATGCGCGTGTCTGTTGCGCCACGAGGCCAAACGATTGCCTTTGAATTATGCCGCTTCTTTTTGCTCTTCGATCGTCGAGAGGATCCCGGCGATGTTGGAGGCAGGTGCGCCAATCGCGCCCGCAAGGCCAGAAGCCGGTGCCCCGATGCACGCCACGACGGAAGCAATAAGCTCCTCGCGGGACGGCAGCGCAGCCACAGCATCGACGCCTTTCGGGTCGAGAACCGTTCCATCCATCATCCCGCCAAGGATCTGCAACTTGTCGTTGCCCTTGGCGAAATCCTTAACCGCTTTGGCAGCTGCCACAGGGTCTTCGGAATAGGCGAGAACGGTCATGCCCTCCAACAGGTCACCCATGCTTTCAGCGGGGTGGCCCTGAAGGGCGATTTTGGCGAGCCTGTTCTTGGCGACACGCACCGCACCACCCGCTTCGCGGATGGAATTACGGAACGCAGTCATCTCAGCAACCGTGAGGCCAGCGTAGTGCGAAACCACGACGACACCAGAGTCCGCAAAGATCTGGCCGAGTTCCTCGACCACACTCTCTTTCTGGGCCCTATCCACAGGTCTACTCCAGTTATGGCAGAGGGGTACCCCGCCGGCTCAGTCATGCTGGGGAGCATCCCCAACAACGGGTCCGTACGGGTCCTGCGCAACCGCCACACCGGGAGGCGTGTCGCCCCTCGTGAAACTGTCACTCCCCGTCTCAGGCAGGAATTACCGGGGATATGCCCCCAACCCACCGTCTTGGACGAAAACCAATGTACGAATCACTCCGCACACCGATGCGCGGTGCGTAATGCGGATCACGACGATTGCCAAGAGCGGAGGGAAAGGCCGCCCCGGACCTGACCCGAAACCTTGATGATCAGCGCGCCGCAGAGGCCACGCCCTCCCTCGGGGGGGCGTTTCGAAAGCTCGGAGCATCGCAGAACACAGCGCCCGCCAGACCGAGGTTTGGCGCGCGCGGCGGTGCTGCGCGCCACTATTCCGCGCCAAAAAAAGTCCCGGCCTTAAGCCGGGACCTCACTCACACCTCAGCGCGGGTGCGCCCTCTCAGCCCCCGCGGGAAACAATCAGGTTGCCGTAGGAGATCGCGCCGCTGAACCCGGGAGTGCTCGCATTGATCATGTTCTGCCGTTGCTCGCGCAAACGGGTGAGCAGCGCGGTTAATCTAGCGCCGGCACCCCCATCGATATTCAGTTCGTTGACCAAAGCGTTGGCCGTTGAAGTCTGAGTGTTCAGGGTTTCGATCGTGAGTCCAACGGTATTCGAAAACGGTACAACCTGAAGCGCTCCTCCTGGCGCTGAGGTGCTCACCTCCGTTCCGCCGCCTGTAGAGAGGCTCGGTGCGCCGCCGGCCAATGCCACTCCAGGCAAACCCACCAACGCCACAAAAGCGATCGATCCAAGCGTCTTCATCATCAGCATTGCCCCTTAAAATCCATATCCAAACGACATTGAAAACTGCCGGTCATTCGCGTTCTCCGCCACATCCGCGACGCCCAACGTCACCCCCACCCCGGGCCCTACCGGAAGCGCGGTCGAGAGCCCTAGGTTGGTCTGCGTCGCGGTGAACGAGGCACTCAGGCTCACGTTGTTCCACACCCCAATTCCGATTCCGGCAAAACCGCCGCGCTCAAATGCGTCCGTCTTTGTATTGCGGGTCGTCGCAGAGCCCGACCCGACCGACACCTGCACAGGATAGACCCGATCCCCGATAAACAGAAATGCGATATGCGAGAGATAGACGTTGTTCGTCATCTCAACACCCGGCGTACCCCAAGCCTCCACATTTCCCATCGATGCACCAAGATACGTGGCCGACTGCTCGCGCACTGAAACCAGCCGCGACACCGCCACCGAAAACGCGCCCGCATCCCCGAACGGATCAAGCCCGGTGAAGGCGATCCCGAGGTTCACGGCCAGATTGTCTTGCGCACTTCCAAGCCAGATGGAGGCCGCCGCATCCGCGTCCGGCCCATCTTGCCCTGCACGGCTGTCGGTGATCGTCAAACCAAACGAGCCAGAGCCGCTCCGCGAGGGATAAGCGGAAGACGCCCCAAAGATCGACGGGAACGCGTTCAGCCGGTCAATCGGGCGCTCCTGCGCGACCGCTGCACCCGCGAACAGCGCAACACAGATCACACCCGCAACGAGAGATCGTGCACTAATCATAAACAACAAACCTTCCTCAGAATCTGTATGCCGCGTGGACATTCAACGTAAAAAAACCCCGATAACCCCCTGAGATGCAGGTCTTTCACTCTTGAAGGAGGTTAATTTACAACCAGAAGCAGCAATCCAGCAACAGCCTCGACAGCTACACAACCCTCGCGCGAACACCCTCACCGCAGCGCAAAAGAAAAGGGCGCCCCCGCAGGAGCGCCCTCTCAAAACTCAAGTGGAGAGGCTTACTCAGCCGTCGCCGCCGCCACATCCAAAGAGACGCCACGGCCCATCGTTGAGCTCAGCGAGATCTTCTTCATGTAGGTGCCCTTCGCACCCGAGGGCTTCGACTTCGACACGGCAGAGACCAACGCTTTGACGTTCTCAACGAGCTTTGCCTCATCAAAAGACGCTTTGCCGACACCGGCATGCACCACGCCCGCCTTCTCAACGCGGAACTGGACTTCGCCACCCTTGGCCGCTTCGATGGCCGCTTTCACGTCCATCGTGACAGTGCCGAGCTTGGGGTTTGGCATCAGGCCACGGGGGCCGAGCACCTTACCCAGACGACCAACGATGGGCATCATATCAGGCGTCGCCACACAACGATCGAAATCGATGGTGCCGCCCTGAATGGTCTCCATCAGGTCCTCTGCGCCGACGATGTCTGCGCCAGCCGCCTCTGCCTCTTCGGCCTTGGGACCACGCGCGAACACAGCAACCCGCATGGATTTACCGGTGCCGTTCGGCAGCACGACCGTGCCACGCACCATCTGGTCCGCGTGACGCGGATCAACGCCAAGGTTCAGCGCAATCTCAATCGTCTCATCGAATTTCGCCGTCGCGTTGGCCTTCACCAGCGCCACAGCCTCTTCGATGGAGAGGTTCTCTTTGCCCTCAAAGGCAGGATCAATGGCCTTAAGCCGCTTTGCAGTCTTTCCCATGATCTTACCCCTTCACCTCGATGCCCATCGACCGGGCAGAGCCCAGGATGATCTGCATCGCGCCATCGACATCATTTGCGTTGAGGTCTTTCATCTTCGCCTCAGCGATCTCGCGCACCTGCTTGACGGTGATCGAGCCTGCAACCGAGCGGCCTGGCGTCTGCGAGCCGGACTTCAGCTTGGCGGCCTTCTTGATCATGTAAGACGCAGGCGGCGTCTTGATGTCCATCGTGAAGGATTTGTCCACGTAATACGTGATGATCGTCGGGCAGGGTGCGCCCGGCTCCATCTCCTGCGTCCGCGCGTTAAACGCCTTGCAGAATTCCATGATGTTGATCCCGCGCTGACCCAGCGCAGGGCCGACTGGCGGAGAGGGGTTTGCCTTACCGGCGGGGACTTGCAGCTTAAGCGTGCCCGCAACTTTTTTGGCCATGATGGCCTCCTTTCACATGCCACCCCGTGGTCGCGACCCGGGGTTTGCGTTGGCCGTGGTCCGGATTGGGCAGCGCGCCGCCCGCCCCTCCCACGGATTTTACACGCCTATTCGCCCTTGCGAACCTGCGTGAATTCCAGCTCGACCGGGGTTGCCCGGCCAAAGATCGAGACCGTCACCTTCAGGCGCTGGTTCTCGTCATCCACTTCTTCCACCATGCCCGAGAAGCTCTCAAACGGCCCATCGGTCACAGTCACCGTCTCGCCAACCTCGAAGGTGATCAGCGTCCGCGGACGCTCCACGCCCTCTTCGACCTGGTTTAAGAGGCGATTGACCTCAGCCTCGCGCAGCGGCGTCGGCTTGCCCATGGGGCCCAAGAAGCCGGTCACCCGATTGGTCGACGCGACCAGATGATAGGCCTGGTCGGTCATTTCCATCTTCACGAGCACATAGCCGGGCATAAAGCGCTTTTCAGTCTGGACCTTCTTGCCCCGGCGCACCTCGACCACTTCTTCGGTCGGCACGAGCACCTGCTCGATATCATCCTCAAGGCCCTGCTTGTCACGCTGCTCAAGGATCGATTCCGCCACCTTCTTCTCGAAGTTGGACAGCACGTTTACCGTGTACCACCGCAATGCCATCGCCAAATCGCCCTCGGCCTAGTCGTTTCGTTTACCCGGCAGACATAGGGCGCCGTGCGATTCTTGACGACCATGTTTTCGGGAATGCGCGGCGTGTACGGCAGCAGCGGGTAGAGTGCAAGCGGAAGGATGGGGGGAGTGCTCGCAGGAACGTCCCGGACGCGAGCCGGGACCTTGAGGAGCGGAACACTACAAAAGGCCACGCCCTCCCTCGGGTGGGCGTTTCGTGAGCTTGGAACTGCGCAGTTTATTTCTCAAACCGGCATTCGCTTCGATCAACGAGCAGCGTGGTTAGAACGCCCTCCCGTACGGGAGGGAGGGCGTGGCCGGAGGCTGGTCGCCTCCGGCTAGAGCTAACGGTCGCAGCCTTGATCCGGGACTCTGAAGGGGATTGCGTAATGCTAGCGCGAGCCAGACCGAGGTATGGCGCAACTGAATGAAGAGCAACGCACTTTATCCCCGCAAACCCGCACTCGCGCTGAACAACCACCCTCACCCTCCAAATGCGCCAGACCTGCCAGTCGGTCTGGCGCGCGCAGCGGTGCTACGCACGTTGATCTCGCGCGAAACCTCGTCCCGGATTTGATCCGGGACCTCGCTGAACACTTCACACGCCCTGCATCCGCAAAGACACCCTTCACCCCGCAGCCTTCCGCGCTCCCAGCCACACGTAAAAGCTCAGCACAATCGCCGTCCCCGAGACAAACGTCATCACCGTTCCGGGGAAGAAGTTCACATACCCTGGGAAATCAACCATCAGCAGATAGCCCAAATCGGCCAGTCCACCGACCATACCGGTGACCCAGATCGCCGTATGGTTGCCGCGCCAGACCAAGACCCCGCCGATGATCGTCGCGATCCCGAACCAGCCCAAATTCCAGCCGTGTTGATTGAGAATACCGCCCACCGCCGGGACATATTCATGCGCGATGGTCGCCGGGTCGACCGCATCCGCAATCGCCGCGAACCCACCCGAGGCGTCACTGCTCAGCACAATCACCCCGGCGAGCAGATGCACCGCCCCCCAGATCACCCACAACACCGCCGCAACTTTCAGCAAAACCGATCCCATTTGCGCCTCCGCCCTGATCGCCATACGTTTCAGAACACTACGCGCAAATTAGTTGATAGAGTCAACAATAATTCAGGCCCATGACTGACCCAACCCTCGCCATCCTGTTTGACCGCCTGATGCGCCGCCTGCATGTCTCGATGATGGCCAAGGCGCAGGAGTTTGACGCCCACCGCGTGGGCCCGGCGGGCGCAATGCTGCTCATGAGCCTCAAAGACCTCGGCCCAGTCGAAACCCACACGCTTGTGAAAGAGGCCGCCCGCGACAAATCCCAGATCACACGGCTGCTGAACACACTTGAGCAGAAGGGCATCATCATCCGCACCCAATCCAAACGAGACGCCCGCGCTCAGGTCATCAGCCTGACAGAGGCCGGAGAAGAGCTGGTCAAAGCCCACCAAAAAGCCGTCGGCGACGCCTTGGCCGAAGAACTCGCCCCTCTCTCGCACGCCG
>JBCBGM010000046.1:0-20710 GCA_038526735.1 Pseudomonadota bacterium
CGACTCCACCGAAACGGCGAGGCCGAGGTCATCTTGACCGGCAAAGAGCGTCTTGAGCTGCGCTTTGAGGTCGTGGGGGGAGAAGTCGGTTGTGTCGACCACGTGATCGGCGCGCTCGCGGAGGGGGGCGAGGATTTCGATCTCCCGCCGAATACCGCCCTCGACCCCTTCATCCTCACCCAAGGGGTGGGGGCGGCGTGTCTCTGAAAAGCGGCGTTGCAGGACTTCAGGGGAGCAGTCGAGGAAAAGGAGTTTTGGCGCAAGCCATCCGGTGCCGCGCATCCAGTCGTGCATCTCTTCGACGCCGCGCACGGTGAAATCACGGGTGCGGACATCCAAACCAACGGCAATGGGCCGGCGGCCATTGCTGGGGAGGGCAAGGAGTTGGCGTAGGAGGGCAATGGGCAGGTTGTCGATCACCTCGAAGCCCAAATCCTCAAGGCTGCGGATCGCAGTGATCCGCCCGGCGCCCGAGGGCCCGGTGATCAACACAATCTCTGTTGCCTCGTCCGTGTCACGCATCGCTGACCCCCAGGCGCTCACTCCTGAACCGCGATCCCCCGCAGTCGCCCGTTCAGCGTAAGCCAGATCACAGTTGCGAGCGAGGGCACGTCCTTTCCATGCCAGAGCGGCACTGGCAGGTCATCGCGCCAGACGATGTTGCTTTTCGGCAACCTTTGGGCAGGGCGCGTGCCCAAATCGACCACGAGAGAGAGGGGTGCAGAGGATTTAGAGGCTGTGTGGAAGAGGCCAAGGCCCCGCGCCTCGATCCGCCCGGCGCTCTGCGGGTGGGCGATCATGTGGGGCGGCGTGCCGCCGAGGCCGATACGGTCATCGCTGATCAGCACCGCGCCGCGCTCTATCAGGGCCAGCGCCAGAGCCGACTTTCCACTGCCGGAGGGGCCAAGCAGCAGCACACCCTGCCCCGCGAACACAACGCCTGTTCCGTGCAGCCATTCGATGCTCACGACGCGACGGGAAGCTCCACCACGAAGCGTGCGCCTTTGGGGGCGCTGCGGCGGCCGGAGCCCTCGTCGCGGATGTTTTCAGCCCAGATTGTGCCGCCATGCGCCTCCACAATTTGGCGAGAGATGGCGAGGCCCAGCCCCGAGTGGTTGCCAAATTCCTGCCCCGGCCGCTCGCTGTAGAACCGCTCGAACACATCTGCGAGATTGTCATCGGGGATGCCGGGGCCGTGATCTTCGACGGTGATCTGCACGCGGCCCGCGATGGCTTTACTCACGCGCGTGGTGACGGTCTGGGAGGGTTTCGAGAACGAGACTGCGTTGGTGATCAGGTTGGTCAGGACCTGCGCGAGGCGGGTCTCTAGGCCCAGAGCATGCACCGTGGATTTCGGCAGATCGAGCGCGAGGGAAACGTGCTTCTCAGACGCCGGTCCTTCGTTGAAGCTGACCACGTTGCTGATGAAGTCATTCAGCACCACAGGCTCCATCTGCCCGCGCACCAGCTCTGAATCGAGGCGCGAGGCGTTAGAGATATCCGTCACCAGCCGGTCGAGCCGTTTCACATCAGCCTCGATCACGCCGAGGAGCTTGCCCCGCTGCTGATCGGTTTTGACGAGGGGCATGGTCTCAACCGCGCTGCGGAGCGACGTCAGCGGGTTCTTGATCTCATGCGCCACATCGGCGGCGAAGCTCTCATTGGCGTGGATGCGTTCGATGAGCGCTTGGGTCATCGCGCGCATCGCTTTCGACAGATACCCGATCTCATCAGGGCGCTCTGAGAGGTCGGGAATGCGGATGCGTTCGGGCATCAGGCCGGTGCCAGAGGCATCCGCGCCGCTTTTCTCTGCCGCCGCCGCCAAGAGACGCAGCGGGCGGGCGATATTTCCGGCAAGGATCATCGAGAGCGCGGTGGAGATGGCGAGGGCGAGGCCAAAGATGATGAGCATCATGGCCCGCTCACGCCGCACGGCCTCGTCAATCTCACCGGCTTGGGTGGTCACGAGAGTCGTGCCAATGATCCGGTCACCAACGGCGACGGGCAAGGCCACAGAGAGGGTGAGGTCCCCCGCTTCATCGCGCACGACTGAGTTGTAAGGGGTGCCGGCCCGCGTGCTGGCCAGTGCGCTCGCAACGAGATTGCTTTTGGGGGCATCGACCGAAGGCTCCAAGAGGGCCGCAACGGCATCAATGGCGCGGCTGAGCGCGGTGGAGCTTTCCTCTTCGCGGACGGTCACGGGGCGCAGGGCGAGCTCGGAGACAATCGCCGCCGAATCGCCCAGCAATGTTCCGCCGGTGTCATAGACCCTGATGCGCGCGCCATTGGGCTGGAGAATCACCAGGAGCACGTTGCGCACGGCGCGTTCATCGAAGGCAGGGGCGTTGTCCGCGCGAAACGCTACACCAAACGACCGCATCGCGCGGGTGGCGGTTTCAGCCTCTTGCAGCAAGGTCTGGACGCGCTGCTCCACCAGCGTGCGCTGCTGTTGGCCAAAGACCAGAATACCCGACAGCAAGATCACCATCGCGCACATGTTCACCAAAAAGATGCGCCGGGCGATCGGCGAGGTGGCCGTCAACGCGCGGGCGGAGCCGCCGAGATCTTCGTAATGGGGGGCGCGCAGGGCCTCTGCCGTTTCGAGCGGAACCTTGATCCCGCCCCAGCCGCGCCTGCGTCTATGGTAATCCGGAGGAGCGGCCATGTGTGTGTCGTGTTAGCTCTCGTTGTAGCGGTATCCTACGCCGTATAGCGTCTCAATCGCGCCAAAGTCATCATCCACGGCCTTAAACTTTTTGCGGACGCGCTTGATGTGGCTGTCGATGGTGCGGTCATCGACGTAGATTTGGTCGTCATAGGCCGCGTCCATCAGCTGATCGCGGTTCTTGACGAAGCCAGGGCGCTGCGCGAGCGCCTCTAGGATCAGGTATTCGGTGACGGTGAGGGTCACATGCTTGCCCTGCCAGGTCACGAGATGGCGCTGGCCATCCATCGTAAGGCCGCCGCGCACCAGCAGCTCAGCATCGGGCGTTTCCCCCTCGGGCGCGGTGCTCGTCTCGTAGCGGCGCAGAACGGCGCGGATCCGCTCCAGCAGCAGTCGCTGGGAGAACGGCTTGCGGATGTAGTCGTCTGCGCCCATGCGCAGGCCCAGCACTTCGTCAATCTCCTCATCCTTTGAGGTGAGGAAGATCACTGGCATCTGGTTCTTTTGGCGGAGGCGAGACAACAGCTCCATCCCGTCCATCCGTGGCATCTTGATATCGAATACACCGAGGTCCGCAGGGGCGTTTGTGAGTGACTGCAACGCACTGGCACCATCTGTGAACGTCTGAACATCATGCCCCTCAGCCTCTAGCACCATAGAGATCGAGGTCAGGATATTTCGGTCATCATCTACTAAGGCGATCAATGACATAGCTGTGCCCCCACACGTTGAACATATAGATTAGAAGCAAAGTCACCAATGGGGCAAGACCTGCCTTATTTGCTGAACGCAAGATTATTTCGTCTTTCGGTACTGCATTGCGTCATCCGCTCCTCTGGCAATCTCACGGCAGAGTGATAATAGAGGCCCCCTAAACCGCTCAGACCGCCTCAGCAGCAGCCAGAGGACGCGCGAACTGGCCCTTCGCCTTGTGTTTTGAGCATCGGATGCAGTTGCGGGGCGGGTGCCGCCTGAGATGTTCTCAGGACCGCTCCACGGCGCAGGAGTTCAGTCCACATGGAGACTGGTACAGTCAATCCGTCGTTCCGCCTTGAGCAGAGCGGCATCAGCGGTGTTGCCACGGTTCACTACAACTTGCTGGAACCCGCCCTCGTTGAGGCATCGGTCAAACGGGGCGAAGGGGAAATCGGCAAAGGCGGCGCGTTTTTGACGACCACCGGCAAACACACCGGACGCTCTCCGCTCGACAAGCATGTGGTGCGCGAAGCGTCTGTCGAAGACACGATCTGGTGGGACAACAACAAGCCGATGTCCCAAGAGGGTTTTGAGACGCTCAAGGCCGACATGCTGGAGCATGTGAAGGGCGGCGAGCTCTTTGTGCAGGACCTTTTCGGTGGTGCAGACCCGCGCTACCGGCTGAACGTGCGTGTTGTGACCGAACTTGCGTGGCACAACCTCTTTATCCGCCATCTGCTGCGGCGGCCCGAGGTTGAAGAGCTGGCCAACTTTGTGCCCGAGTTCACCATCCTGAACTGCCCCTCGTTCAAAGCTGACCCCGAGCGCCACAACTGCCGCTCTGAGACGGTTATCGCGATCTCGTTGGAGCAAAAGCTGATCCTGATCGGCGGCACCTCGTACGCGGGTGAGAACAAGAAGTCGGTGTTTACGCTCTTGAACTATCTGCTGCCCGAAAAGGGCGTGATGCCGATGCACTGCTCGGCCAACCACGCGCCGGGCGCGCCTGAAGAGACCGCGATCTTTTTTGGCCTCTCCGGCACCGGCAAAACCACCCTCTCGGCGGACCCGGAGCGTGTGCTGATCGGCGATGATGAGCACGGCTGGTCGGATCACGGCACCTTTAACTTTGAGGGCGGCTGCTACGCGAAGACCATCGACCTCTCGCCCAAGGCGGAGCCGGAGATCTTTGCGACGACCTCGATGTTTGGCACGGTGATCGAGAACATGGTCTATGACCCGTTCACCAAAGAGCTCGACTTCCACGACAGCTCGCTGACCGCAAACATGCGCTGCGCCTATCCGCTGGACTATATCTCCAACGCATCTGAGACCGCGCTTGGCGGCATGCCCAAGAACATCGTCATGCTGACCTGCGATGCGTTTGGCGTGCTGCCCCCCATCGCGCGGCTGACCCCGGCGCAGGCGATGTATCACTTCCTTTCGGGCTTCACCTCAAAGGTGGCTGGAACCGAAAAGGGCGTGACCGAGCCGCAGCCCACCTTCTCCACCTGCTTTGGCGCGCCCTTCATGCCGCGCCGGCCCGAGGTCTATGGCGCGCTTCTGCGCGACAAGATCGCAGAGCATGGCTCCACCTGCTGGCTGGTGAACACCGGCTGGACGGGTGGCGCGTATGGCGAAGGCTCCCGGATGCCAATCAAGGCGACGCGGGCGCTGCTGCATGCGGCCCTCGATGGCTCACTGAACAAGGCCGAGTTCCGCAAAGACCCGAACTTCGGCTTTGAAGTGCCGGTGAAAGTGCCGAATGTCTCAGACGTGCTGTTGGACCCGCGCCGCACCTGGAACGACAAGACCGCCTATGACGCGCAGGCGAAGAAACTGGTGGACATGTTCGCAGAGAACTTCGGCCAGTACGCACCGTTCGTGGGCGACGACGTGAAAGACATCGCGCTCGGCGCGGCCTGATCTTTCAGATCAACTGAGTTCAAAGGGCGCCCCTTGCGGGGCGTCTTTTTTGTTTGGGGGGCGCTGCCCCCAGCCCTGCGGGCCTCCCCCGAGGTATTTCTATCAAGATGAAGGGATCAGAGCGCCTCGATGCCACGGCGCAGGAGGTTGAGGCCTGCGAGGACCAGCACCACGAGGGTGGCTTTCCGGAAGAGGGCCTGATCCATGCGGTCTTGGACAAAGAGGCCGACGGCCATGCCGGCGAAGGCTGGGAGCACGAGGAGCGCGGAAAGGGTGCCGGTGACCGGGTTTAATACGCCGGTGCCGCCGTGGATGAGGACAAGCACCGCGAGGCCGAAGAAAAAGATGATGCCCTGCAGCCGCACCTGCTCGACCTTTTGAACGCCGCGAGCGAGCAGGTACATGACGACGGGGGGGCCGGTGACGCCTGCGAGGCCGCCAAAGACGCCGCCGATGATGGCGGAGAGCCGCTCGGCCCAGGGGCTGGCCATCATCGCCTCCGAGGGCTTCCAGCCAAAGAGTTGCAGTGTGGCGAAGCTGGAGATGCCGATGCCGAGCGCGAGGAACAACGTCGCGGGGGACATCACCGCCACGAAAGGCGCGACGAGGGCGATAACGAGGACGATCAGCAGCATGTAGCGCCACCAGGCGAGAAGCGTCTCGACAGCGGTGCTCCACCCGTCGCGCAGGGCTTGCCAAATGTTGGTGAGCAGGGCGGGCAGCAAGAGCCCGGCCACCGCGTAGGTGGGCGGCAGGGCGGAGCCGAGGCCGGAGACGGCGACCATGGGCAATGCGAACCCCACGGAACCTTTCACAAACCCTGCGAGGGTCATCACGGCGATGGCGATGCCGAGGCCGAGAAGGCCGATGTCATCAAGAAGGACGGAAATCATGCGCCTCCTCTCCCATGCCGCCTTCCGCCCTGCAATCGGGATTTCGTGGGCTAATAATATTCCGCCGCGGCGCAAAACCACGCCAGAATATTGCGCCTTGATGCTTGACCGAGTCGGCACCCATCGGTAGGGGAGTGCATCTGCGAAGAAATGGTGCACTGCCGCTATCCTGCGGCGCGCGCGATCCAGGAGCACAGAATGAAAGACACTCTGCCCCAGAGCCCGATTCTTGATGGTTTGATTGAGCTTGCAAAAGGGGCGGTTGCGCCTGCGCGCGCTTATTGTGACGCGGCGAGCGCGGTCTTGATTGAGCGCGTGTCGGCGGGTGATCGCATCTCTGGCCGCGCCCTGGAGGCGGATCAGTACGCAGCCCACGGGCTGGCGTGGGTTGCGACCTATGCCGAAGTGATCGCGCAGATTGCTGATTGGGCAGAGCGGCTCGACGGTGAGGGCAACCTCTCTGAGATGGATGCGCTTTTGCTGCAAATCGGCCTTGGCGAATACCTCAGCCAGCTGATCGGTGGCTTGCCGATGAGCCAGGGCGAGATGATCCGCCCGGCGGACCTTGGCCTCTCTGCCGATAGCCTCGCGACCGATGCAAACGTTGCGGCGCTAATCGCAGGCGGCAACACAGATGCAGCCCGCCAGCGCCTCACCCAGCTCATCATTGAGCAGGAAGGCTCTACCACCTTCGGCAACGCAGGCCTCGATGAAGAATACGAGATGATCCGCGACCAGTTCCGCCGGTTCACCATGGATAAGGTGCTGCCCGATGCGCATGAGTGGCATCTGAAGGACGAGCTCGTGCCGATGGAGATTTTGACCGAGATGGCCGAGATGGGCGTCTTTGGTCTGACCATCCCCGAAGAGTTTGGCGGGTTTGGCATGGGCAAGACGGCGATGTGTGTCGTCTCTGAGGAACTGTCGCGCGGCTACATCGGCGTTGGCTCGCTTGGCACGCGCTCTGAGATTGCGGCGGAGCTGATCCTCTGCGGTGGTACTCAGGAGCAGAAAGAAGAGTGGCTGCCCAAGCTCGCCTCGGGTGAGACGCTGCCGACGGCCGTGTTCACTGAGCCGAACACCGGCTCTGACCTTGGGGCGCTGAAAACCCGCGCGGTGCAGGACGACAACGGCGACTGGACGATCACCGGCAACAAGACGTGGATCACCCATGCCGCGCGCACCGACATGATGACCGTGCTTGCGCGCACGATCCCCGACACTGACAATTACGCGGGCCTGTCGATGTTCCTCGCGCCCAAAACGCGCGGCGATTGCGAAACCCCGTTCCCGGATGCGACCCTTGCGGGCGGCGAGATCGAGGTGCTCGGTTATCGCGGGATGAAGGAATACACCCTCGCGCTGGATGGCCATAAGGTCGATAAAGACGCGCTACTCGGAGGCGTTGAAGGTCAGGGCTTTAAGCAGCTGATGCAGACGTTTGAGAGCGCGCGCATTCAGACCGCCGCCCGTGCGATTGGTGTGGCGCAGAACGCGCTCGACATCACCCTGCGCTACGCGCTGGAGCGTGAGACGTTTGGCAAGCCGCTCGCCACCTACTCCCGCGTCTACTCCAAGATCGCGATGATGGCGGTGGAGATCATGACCGCCCGCCAGCTCACCTATTTCTCTGCCCGTGAGAAAGACGCTGAGCGGCGCTGCGACCTGGAAGCTGGCATGGCCAAGCTCTTGGGCGCACGAGTGGCTTGGGCTGCGGCAGACAACGGCCTGCAGGTGCATGGCGGCAACGGCTTTGCGCTGGAATACCCGATCTCGCGCGTGCTCTGCGATGCACGGATCCTCAACATCTTTGAGGGTGCCGCTGAAATTCAGGCGCAGGTGATCGCCCGCCGCGTGCTTGAAAACTACAAGGCCGCAGCCGCCTAAGGCGATTGCAGCCCTCTCCCCCGGCAATTGTCCCTCCACGCCGGGGGGTTTACTCCGAAAGCGCCTCGCGGATCTCTGCGAGGCGCTTTTTTATGGTTTCGGGGCGTTTGGCGGCGGCAACGCGATGGGCAAAGCCGCGTTGCTTTCCGGGGGTGAGGGCGGCCCAAAGGTCGCCAAAGGCGCTGTCTTCGCGCAGGGCGGTGGCAAGGGCTGGGGGGATATCGACCGCCGTTTGATCATCGATGTCGAACCGCACCTCGATCTCATCTCCGAGCGATAGCTCCGCTGCCTTCATGATCGCGGGCGAGACCATCAGATACCACACGCCCCGCACCGGCATGCAGGCGCCTTTGAATGGATGATCCGCCATCTCTCCGACCACCCGCAGGCGCGGGTAGGTCTTGAACGGGAGGGCGGCGGCAATGTCAGCGGGGAGCCAGACGACCTTGTAGGCGAACTTGTCCTCAAACCAATGCTCCACGATGGGCGCTTCGAAGCTGTGGGGGTAGATCGTCATGCTGGGCTTTCGCAAACGTGGTGTTTGGGCGAGAGATAGGGTGGTGGCGGCTTATTTCACGTTGGGAGCTGTTGAATGGATATTCTGATCACTGGGGGCACCGGCTACATCGGCAAGCATGTGGTGGCGGAAGCGTTGGCAGCGGGGCATCGGGTGACGGCGACTGTGCGGGATTTGCGGCGCGAGGGCGAGTTGCGGGCGGCGGTTGGCGCGGGTGATCTGCTGGTCGTGGCGCTTGATCTCTTGCACGACGAAGGTTGGGCGGAGGCAGTCGGCGGGAAGGATGCCGTGCTCCACACCGCCTCTCCGGTGCCGATCAGGGCCCCTGAGGCAGATGCAGATGTCCTGCGCCCCGCGATTGAGGGGACAGAGCGGGTGCTCTCTGCCGCGATTGCTGCGGGCGTGCCTCGGGTGGTCGTGACGTCATCGATTGCGGCATGTCTGGGCGGGCAGCCTAAGGGGAGGCCCTATACTGCCGCCGATTGGACAGACCCGGACGACCCCGACACGGGCGTCTATGCCCGGTCCAAGACTTTGGCCGAAAGACGCGCTTGGGCGCTGGTGGAAGGCTCTAAGACCGGCCTCACAACCATCAACCCCGGCTTTGTCTTCGGCCCGCCGCGCGATGCGCACTACGCCTCGTCCATCTCGCTCGTGGAGCGGATCGTGAAGGGCAAGGATCCGATGGTGCCGCGCCTGACGTTTGCCGCTGTCGATGTGCGCGATATCGCCGAGGCGCATGTGAAAGCGCTGGACGCCCCATTAGGGCAGCGGATCATCGCGAGCGGGCCGACGCTGTGGATGCGAGAGATGGCGCAGATCGTGAAGGAGGTGCCCGGAACGCGCGCGGCCACCCTGCCCGCGCCGGACGTTCTGATGCGGCTCTTAGCCCGCTTTGACCCCATGCTCAGAACCGTCATCAGCGATCTGGGCGTGTTCAAAGAGGTGGACCCAGCACCGTTTGAGGCATTGCTCGGCCACCCGGTGCGTGATGTGCGGGCTGCCTTGCGCGAGACAGCGGAGTTCATCGTGGCGCTTGAGCGATCCGGTGAAACGCTGGGCCGTGCAGGAAAATCCTCCAAACGTTGATCGAAACGGCAGTGCGGGCTACGCTTGTACAAAAGGTCACAAGAACCTAGGAGCAGTCCATGCGCATCCCCCACGCCGCTCTGGCGCTGGCGTTTCTTCTTTCCGCTTGCGCGGTCGAAGAAGAGACCGCCGTTGAGGAGCAACCGCCCGTTGAGGAGGTCGTTGACGTGGCCCCGCCCCCACCACCACCGCCACCGGAGCGGCTCGAAGATGCCACATGGCAGATCACCCATGTAGACGGTTTGCCCACGCAAAACCGTGTGGTGTTGGATATCGCGGGGCAGTTCATCTCTGGCGATGGGCCGTGCAACCGTCTGACCGGAAACTACCTCGGCACCGGGCCGATTTTTGACGTGCAGCTCATCACCTCCACCTCGCGGCCCTGCGGTGTACAGGCGTTTGAGGAGCAGGTGATGCTGCGTTTGCTGGAGGCGAACTCCGCCGAGATCGACCTCGACGGCACCCTGCGGATCATGTCACCGGCAGAACAGGTGACATTGCAATTCCAGCCGTATTACGGGCCCCAAGAGATCAATCAATCCGGTTGATCATCACCGTGATCTCGGGCTTTTTGCCCAACAGTTGCTGGCAAGTGGTGTTGATGCGGCCAAGGACCAGCTTTTCGACCTGAGCGTCATCGCTGCGCTGCCCGCGTTTGGCACTGCCGAGGGCATCGGTCACGACCTGCTCTAGCTTGGCCTGCAGGGCACCTTCTTCGCCATCAAGATCGGTGAAGAGACCGCGAGTCTCCACCCACGCGTCCCCCATCAGCGCGTCGCGTTCGTCGAACACGAGGTTAACGACCACATGGCCGCGCCAAGACATGCGCAGCCGCTCGCGCACGATGCCGTCCATCGCACCGTAGACCTGCGTGCCATCGAGGTAGAGTCGCCCGGTGTCGATATGCTCCACCAGTTGCGGGCCGTCGGCGGTGAGCGCCACGAGCGTGCCGTTGGGCGCGACGACGGAGGCAATGCCGTGTTGCTCTGCCGCGCGGGCGTGCTCGGCGAGGTGGCGGTATTCGCCGTGCATGGGCACCAGTCCACGCGGATTGACGAGCTTGTGCATCGCCAACAGATCGGGCCGGTTGGCGTGGCCCGAAACGTGGTAAAGCCCGCCCGCGTCATCCACCACCCGCACGCCCTGTTGGGCGAGAAGGTTCTGGATGTCTGCAACAGCCACCTCGTTGCCCGGGATCGTTTTGGAGGAGAAGAGGAAGACGTCGCCATCCTTCAGCGACAGCCGCCCATAACCGCCGCGCGCGAGTTGGGCAGAGGCGGCGCGCCCCTCGCCTTGTGAGCCGGACGCGAGCACAAAGAGATGCTCCGCCGGGATCCCCTCCGCATCGCGTGCGTCGAGAATGTCTGGGAAATCCGTCAGAAGCCCGACCTTGCGCGCGGTGGAGATCATGCGGTGCATTGCTCGCCCGATCACCACGACCGAACGCTCCGCCTTGGTCGCCGCCTGTGCCAGCGTGCGCAGACGGGCGATGTTGGAGGCAAAGGTCGTGGCGACGATCATGCCCGGCTCATTGCGCATGAGCTCTTCGATAGGGGTAACGATATCCGCCTCTGACCGGCCCGGATTGCCAGAGAAGATGTTGGTGGAATCGCAGACCAGCGCCAGCACGCCATCTTTCGAGAGCGTCTTGATCCCCTCGGGGTCGAACGGCTCTCCGACCAGCGGGGTTGGGTCTGCCTTCCAGTCGCCGGTGTGCAGGATGCGACCGGCGGGCGTGTCGATCACCAGCATCGAGCTTTCGGGGATCGAGTGGCTGATCGGGAAAAACCCAACGCTAAACGACCCCGCCTGAACCGTTTCGGGCCAAGCGCCAACGGTTTTGACGCGCCCTTCGGAGGTGTCGCTCTCAGAGAGCTTCAGCCGGGCGATTTCGCTGGTAAAGGCGCGGGCATAGATCGGGGCGGTGCCCAGCCGCTCTGCCAAGCGCGGCAAGGCGCCCACATGATCTTCATGTGCGTGGGTGATGAAGATGCCGTCGATGCGGTCAGCCTGCTTCTCCAGAAAAGCAACATCGGCGAAGATCAGATCAACGCCCGGATGCTTGCCCTCTTCGGGGAAGGTCACGCCCACATCTACGACGATCCAGCGGCGGTCACGCTCGGGGCCGTAGCCGTAGGCGTAAAGGTTCATCCCAATTTCGCCTGCCCCACCGAGGGCAACGAAGACGGGGTCAAAAGTCGAGGTCATGCAGCAGTCCGGTTCAGGGCGTTGATCAACACAAGGCCGTTCATGGTGAGTTGCGTGTCGATATGGTCAATGACGGTTGTTCCCTGATGGAAAAGGGTCGAGAGGCCGCCAGTGGCCACAATCTTCATCGGGGTATCACGCTCGGCGCGGATGCGCGCGCAAATCCCCTCAATCATCCCGACATATCCCCAAAAAACGCCCGATTGCATACAGGCGACCGTGTTGGTGCCAACCACGCGTTGGGGCTTGGTCACATCGATTTGCGGCAGGGCGGCGGCGGCATCGTGGAGGGCCTTGATCGAGAGGTTCACGCCGGGGGCGATCACGCCGCCCGCATACGCTCCGTCCTCGTCCACCACATCGAAGGTGGTTGCGGTGCCGAAGTCTACGACCACCAGATCACCGCCATAGGCGTTGTACGCCCCGACAGTGTTGACGAGGCGATCGGCACCCACTTGCGTGTCAGCATCCACCCGCACCTCAACGCCCAACTGGCAGCCGTCTTTGCCCACGACGATGGGGCGCGTGTTAAAGTAGCGATCGCAGAGCACGCGGAGGTTAAACACTACTTGCGGCACCACAGACGAGATCACCACCTCATCGATATCGACCACGGTGTCAGTGAACTCCATCAACTGGCGTAACCAGACGAAATACTGATCAGCGGTGCGGCTTTGCATGGTGTCGCAGCGCCACTCGGCGAGAAACCCGTCGCCGTTGTGGATCGCAAAGATCGTGTTCGTGTTGCCAACGTCGATGGCGAGCAGCATGTGCGCCCCCTCTCAGGCGAAGTGAATGTCAGCGGCGGCGAGCGTCACACGACCAGCGCCGGTGTCCAGCACAATCGCACCATTACCGTCAATGCCCTCGAAACGCCCCGCGACGGTGCGCCCCGGCATTCGGGCGGTGACGGGGCGGTCGAGCCCTGTTGCGTGGGAGAGCCAGGCGGCGCGCACCGCCTCAAACCCCTCTTCCACCAAGATCGCCTCCCACCGCGCAAAGGCAGCGGCGAGCGCATCAAGCAATGCCTCGGGCGGGATGCGCTGGCCGGTCGCCTCTTGCAGCGCGATAGCGGGGAGGGCGGTTTCCTCTAGCGTGTCGTTGGCGGGTGCTGCGACGAGGTTCACACCCACGCCGATGCAGAGCGCCTCTCCATCAGACTCGAGCAGAATTCCCACGAGTTTGCGGCCCTGACACAGCACATCGTTGGGCCATTTGAGCGAGAGGATATCTCCCCGCCCCGTCAGCGCGTCCACCGCCTCGCGCAGGGCAAGCGACATGGTGAACGAGCGCAGCGCCCAGTCTGAAACGGGGCCTTGCGGGCGCATGACGATGGTTGCGGCGAAGTTGCCGTCTGGCATTTCCCACGCCCGGCCACGGCGGCCGCGTGCGGCGGTTTGTTTGCGGGCCAAGAGCCAGAGTGGCGCGTTTGCGGCGAGGCTGCGCGCCTCGACCATCGTGCTGCCCACCTCGGCCAGCACATGCCGCCCCACTCCCTCAGGCCAGTCTGTCATGCGTCAGTTAAAGAGCGTCACGGCAGCTGCAGCCGCCCAGCCTTGCACACCGAAGAGGTTGACGAAGGGCAGCCAAGCCAGCCCCATGATCGCGGCGGAGGCGGTGAGCATCACGCCATGGGTGACGGGCATGTCGCCGGTCATCGCATCGGTCTCTTCCCCGAAATACATCAGGTAGATGATGCGCAGGTAGTAATACGCGCCGATCACCGACGCGATCACACCAAAAACCGCGAGCGGCACAAGGCCTGCTGCAACCGCCGCCTGAAAGACGTAGTATTTGCCGAAAAAGCCCACGAGCGGCGGAATGCCCGCGAGGGAAAACATGAGCACCGCAAGCGCCAGCGCGCGCGCCGGGCGGACTTGGCTGTACTGGCCGAGGGCGTAGATATCCATCACGGCGCGGCCATCCCGCTCCATGTTCAGGATGAACGCGAAGACGCCGACGTTCATGGTCACGTAGATCGCGAGATAGATCAGCAGCGCCTCGATCCCTTCGGGCGTGCCCGCCGCGAGCCCCACCAGCGCAAAGCCCATGTGACCGATCGAGGAATAGGCCATGAGGCGCTTGATGTTGGTCTGGCCAATGGCGGCGATGGAGCCGAGATACATCGAAGCGAGCGCGAGGAAGGTGAGGATTTGCTGCCAATCGGCGAGCGCGCCGCCGAAGCCATCCATCAAGACCCGCGCAAAGAGGCCCGCTGCGGCCACCTTGGGCGCAGTGGCAAAGAAGGCGGTGACTGGGGTGGGGGAGCCCTCGTAGACATCGGGCGTCCACATGTGAAACGGCACGGCGGAGATTTTGAAAGCCATGCCGACGCAGAGGAAGACCAGGCCGAATAGGAGGCCCAGCCCGACCCCCTCCGCCTCGATCACAGAGGCGATGCCGGTGAAGGTCGTCGTGCCGGTGTAGCCGTAGACGAGGCTCGCGCCGTAGAGCAGGATGCCGGATGAGAGTGCGCCCAAGACGAAGTATTTCAGCCCCGCCTCGGTCGAGCGGACGCTGTCACGGCGGAAGGCGGCAACCACGTAAAGCGCTAGCGATTGCAGCTCCAGGCCGATGTAGAGGGCCATCAGGTCTCCGGCGGAGACCATCATCATCATGCCCACGGCGGCCAAAACGATCAGCACCGGGAACTCGAACTTCATCAGATCGAATTTGCGCAGGTACTCCCGGCTCATCAGGAGCACTGCGGCAGCGCCCAGCAAGAGCGTGACCTTGAGGAAGCGGCCAAACCCGTCCTCTACAAACGCGCCGTTAAAGGCGATGCGCGCGGCGTCTGGTAGGGTGACGATCCATGCCGCGACCAGCACCAGCGCCGCCACCGTTGCCAAGAGCACCTGCTCAGAGGCCTCCTCGGTCTGGCGAAACACGCCGTACATGAGCGCCGCCATCGCAAAGATCGCGAGGCTCAGCTCTGGCAGGATGATGGCAAGGTCCGTGGCGATCATGGAAGGCTCCGGTCACTCGCCGCGTGCGGCGGCAAGCTGGGTGGACAGGTCAGAATTGGCGAGGGCCAGTTGATGTTCGCCCAGCATCGCCTCAACGCTCGGCCCGATGATGTCGGTGATCAGCGAAGGGTAGATGCCAAGGATCAGCGTGGCGGCAATGAGGGGCGCAAAGAGCCATTTCTCGCGGCGGTCCATGTCGGAGATCGTCTTGAGGCTTTCTTTCACCAGTTCCCCAAACACCACGCGGCGGTAGAGCCAGAGCGCGTATCCGGCGGAGAGGATCACGCCGGTGGTCGCCCCAATCGCGACCCAGGTGTTCACTTGGAAGACGCCGGCGAGGGTCAGGAATTCGCCGACAAAGCCCGAAGTGCCCGGCAGGCCGACATTGCCCATCGTAAAGAACATGAAGACGAGCGCGTAGGCGGGCATCCGGTTTACGAGGCCGCCATAGGCCGCGATCTCGCGGGCGTGCATGCGGTCATAGATCACTCCGACTGCGAGAAAGAGCGCGCCGGAGATAAAGCCGTGGCTCAGCATCTGAAAAATCGCCCCATCCACGCCCTGCTGGTTGGCCGCGAAAATGCCCATTGTCACATAGCCCATGTGGGCCACCGACGAGTATGCGATGAGCTTTTTCATGTCCTCCTGCATCAGCGCGACCAGTGAGGTGTAGATGATCGCGATGACCGAGAGAGTGAAGACGAAGGTCTGCAACAGGTCCGTCGCCACCGGAAACATCGGCAAGCTGAACCGCAAGAAGCCGTAGCCGCCCATCTTGAGCAGGATCGCCGCCAGCACGATGGAGCCTGCGGTGGGCGCCTGCACGTGGGCATCGGGCAACCAGGTGTGCACCGGCCACATCGGCATTTTGACGGCGAAGCTGGCGAAGAAGGCGAGGAACAGCAGCGTCTGCATCCCACCGATGATCTGAAAGCCCATCAGGCTGATCGTCTCGGTCGCAAACTCGTGCTGCAGCAGTGCCACGACATCCGTCGTGCCCGCGTCAAAGATCATCGCGAGCATGGCGATGAGCATCAGAACAGAGCCCAAGAGCGTGTAGAGGAAGAACTTGAACGCAGCATAGATCCGGTTCGCGCCGCCCCAGATGCCCACGATGATGAACATCGGGATCAGCCCAGCCTCAAAGAAAAGGTAGAAGAGGATCAGATCGAGCGCGCAAAAGACGCCGATCATCAGCGTCTCCAGCACCAGAAACGCGATCATGTATTCCTTGACGCGGTGGGTGACCGTCCAGCTTGCACCAATGACGATGGGCATCAGGGCTGTCGTGAGCATCACGAACAGGACGGAGATGCCATCGACGCCCATCTTGTAGCGCAGGCCCCCGATCCACTCTTCGTCTTCGACGAACTGGAAGCCGGTGTCGTTGGGGTCAAAGCCGAAGAGGATGAAGAGCGACAACAGGAAGGTGACGGTCGTGACGAAGAGCGCGAGGCGCTTGGCGTTGAGCACCGCCATTTCGTCTTCGCCGCGCAGCAAGAGCGCCATCACGCCCGCGCCGATCAGGGGAAGCCAGGTGACGAAAGAGAGAAGCGGCAGATCCATCTCAGCGCCCCCCAAACAGTGCAAACCAGCCGACGATCAGGCCCAACCCGATCACCATCAGCAGTGCATAGTGGAAGATGAAGCCTGACTGCATACGCCCCGCGAGGCGGGTGAAGAACGGGATCACACCCAGCGCCAGCCCGTTGATGCCGCCATCAATGACCCGCCCGTCGCCGCGCTTCCAGAGGAAGACGCCGAGCTGCTTTGTCGGTTTGACGACGAGCGCGTCGTAGACCTCGTCCACGTACCATTTGTTGAGCAGGAAGTCGTAGAGCTGCTTTTGGTTGCGGGCGAAGGCGGCGGGCATCTCTGGCCGCGCGATGTACATCCAGTATGCGAGCGCGAGGCCGAGCAGCATCGCCATAAACGGCGACGTCTTTACCCAGTAGGGCACTTTATGCGCGTCTTCGAGGATGGTGTTGTCGGGGCGGAAATAGATCGCCCCCTCGCCCGGCGCGCCGCCAAAGACATAGGCGTGCTCACCCCCCGCCGCATAGGCAGCGCCGATCAGGCCGACGGTGGCCGCTTGGTCATCGCCGTGCGCCTCCACCTCTTCATACGGGATCCCGTAGAAGCTTGCGACCTCATCCACATGGCCGAAGAACGGCTTGTAAAAGACCATCCCGGCAAGCACCGCACCGACGGCCAGCACACCCAAGGGGGCCAGCATCACGCGTGGGCTTTCGTGGGCGTGCTCATGCGTGTGGTGGTCGCCGCGCGGCTCTCCGTAAAAGGTGAGGAAGATCAGGCGCCAGGAGTAGAAGGAGGTCATCGCCGCTGCCGCCACCAGCAGCCAGAAGGCGGGCACGGCGAGGGCATTGGCCCCGGCATAGGCGCTCTCGACAATCGCGTCTTTCGATTGGAAGCCAGCAAAGCCGATCGGGATCTCGCCGAAGGTTAAAATCCACACCGGCACGCCCACACCTGTGATCGCCAGCGTGCCGATCATCATCGCGGCGAAGGTCACCGGCAGCTTATGGCGCAACCCGCCATAATTCCGCATGTCTTGCTCGTGGTGCATGCCGTGGATGACCGAACCTGCACCCAGAAACAGCATCGCCTTGAAAAACGCATGTGTCAGCAGATGGAACATCGCCGCCGAATACATCCCCACACCCGCCGCCACGAACATGTAGCCCAGCTGCGAGCAGGTGGAGTAGGCGATGACACGTTTGATGTCGTTTTGCACAAGGCCAATGGTCGCGGCAAAGAACGCCGTCAGCGCGCCAAGCCCGGTGATAAACGTGGTGGCCATCGGCGCATATTCGAGCAGCGGTGACATCCGGCAAACCAGGAACACACCCGCCGTCACCATGGTTGCCGCGTGGATGAGTGCGGAGACCGGCGTAGGCCCCTCCATCGCGTCGGGGAGCCAGGTGTGCAGGATGAACTGCGCCGATTTCCCCATCGCGCCGATGAACAGAAGGATCACTGCAAGCTCGATGGCATTGGCGGAGAAGGGCCCAAAGGTCAGCGTCGTCTCGGCCAACTCGGGGATCGCCGCGAAAATGTCGTCGAACTGCACGCTGTCGGTGAGCATGAAGAGCGCGAAGATACCGAGCGCGAGGCCAAAATCCCCCACCCGGTTGACGATAAACGCCTTCATCGCAGCAGCCCCTGCAGACTGTTTGCGGTAGTAGAACCCGATCAAGAGGTATGAGGCGACGCCCACGCCCTCCCAGCCAAAGAAGAGCTGCACGAGGTTGTCTGCCGTGACGAGGCTCAACATCGCGAAGGTGAAGAACGACAGATACGCAAAGAACCGCGCGCGGTAGCTCTCCTCCCCGTCGCGGAAGTTCTCGTCATGGGCCATGTAGCCGAACGAATAGAGGTGCACGAGCGCGGAGACCGTCGTTACGACGATCAGCATGATCACCGTCAGCCGGTCCACGCGGATCGCCCAATCTGCCTCAAAGGTGCCACTGTCGATCCAGCGGAAGAGCGTCACCGTCTCGCGGATGCCGTCATGGGTGAGGAAGGCGTACCAAGAGAGGGCCGCCACCAAGAAGAGCGTCGCCGTGGTGATGACCTGAGCCGCTGCGATCCCGATGAACCGCCAGCCAAAGCCTGCGATGATGGCGGCGAAAAGCGGAGCGAGGAGAATGATCTCATACATGCCGCGTCAGCCCTTCATCACGTTGACGTCTTCCACCGCGATGGTGCCGCGGTTGCGGAAGAAGCACACAAGGATCGCCAGGCCAATCGCCGCCTCTGCGGCCGCAACGGTGAGGATGAACAGCGTAAACACCTGCCCCACCAGATCTCCCAGATGCACGGAGAACGCGACGAGGTTGATGTTGACCGACAAGAGCATCAGCTCAATCGACATCAGAATGACGATGATGTTCTTGCGGTTCACAAAGATCCCGAAAATCCCAATCACGAACAGCAGTGCCGCGACGGTGAGGTAATGCTCTAGCCCGATCATTGATCGACCTTCCTTGGTCCATAAATGAGATTGAGTAGCGCTGCTCCGTCCTGGACTAGACTGATTAAACGCTCGCGATTTGCTGGATCAATCGGAGTGTAATCTTCCATCTGCGTGATTAGCGAAGCCTCGAGCGCATGCTTTTGTCGACGCGCCAAAAGCACGAACCGCCAGAATTTCTCAAGGTCAAGCGGGTGCACCACACTTCCTTGGGCACTTGAAGCGAAAGCCCACCAAACACCCTGAAGGGTTTTTCCTGCAGCAGCGGTATGTTTCATATGCCCTGCCCAGGTTTGACGTCTTTCATCACCACAGCCTTTTTGGGGTCGCGGTACATCTGCTCCAGCACGTCCTGGCGTTTGATGTCTTCGCGGTGGCGCAGGGTGAGGACGATGGCGCCGACCATTGCGACCAGCAGGATCAGGCCCGAGGCTTGGAAGAGATAGATGTAGTCGGAGTAGATGATCTGGCCGAGGGCGATGGTGTTTTCCACATCATCCGGAGCAGGGGCGACGGCCTCTCGCAACGTGGGTGCAGCATCAGCAAAGGCCCACACACCGAGGATGAGGCCCAGTTCGGCGAGTAGCACCAGCCCGATCAGCCCGCCGAGCGGGAGGTAGCGCGTAAAGCCTGACTTCAGCTCTGCAAAATCCACGTCGAGCATCATCACCACAAACAGAAACAGCACCGCAACCGCGCCGACATAGACAATGGCCAAGAGCATCGCCAGAAACTCCGCCCCCATCAGCACGAACATGCCCGCGGCGGTGAAGAACGTCAGGATCAGCCAGAGCACAGAATGCACCGGGTTGCGCGCTAGCACCGTGAAAAGCCCAGCGGCCACAGCGGTGATGGCGAAGACGTAAAATATAACGGCGAAAACGGTCATGGGTGTTCCCGTGCGGTTTCGGGGGCGTGCTTACGGCGGGCGGTTGCCCGCCGCAACCAACGATTAGCGATAGGGGGCGTCCAGTTCGAGGTTGCGGGCGATCTCGGCCTCCCACCGTTCCCCGTTCGACAGGAGCTTGTCTTTGTCGTAGTAAAGCTCTTCGCGGGTTTCGGTCGCGAACTCAAAGTTCGGCCCCTCGACAATCGCATCCACCGGGCAGGCCTCCTGACAGAAGCCGCAATAGATGCATTTGGTCATGTCGATGTCGTATTTGGTTGTGCGGCGGGACCCATCGTCGCGCTCTTCAGCTTCGATGGTGATGGCTTGGGCGGGGCAAACGGCCTCGCACAGCTTGCAGGCGATGCAGCGCTCTTCACCGTTCGGATAGCGCCGCAGCGCATGCTCGCCCCGAAAGCGCGGGCTGAGCGGGCCCTTTTCATGCGGGTAGTTCAGCGTGGCTTTCGGCTTGAAGAAATACTTCAGCCCAATCGCGAAGCCCGCGATGAAGTCTTTCAGCAAAAAGTAGTTCGTGGCGCGTGTGTAATCGATGTTGCTCATGGATCAGCCTCCCACAACCCAGCGCGCATAGGCGCCGCCGAACAGTTCAAAATGCGCAAAGAACGACACCAGCACGACCCAGCCCAAGCTCAGCGGCAAGAACACCTTCCACCCGATCCGCATCAGCTGGTCATAGCGGAAGCGCGGCACGATCGCTTTCACCATCGCGAAGAGGAAGAAGAAGAAGCCCATCTTCAGGATCATCCAGTGAATGCCGTTGCCCAGCACCGGCACGTCAGAGGCCCAGGGGATGGGCGAGAGCCAGCCGCCGAAGAACAAGATCGTGATCAGCGCGCACATCAGCACCACTGCCATCAGCTCGCCAATCATGAACAGCAGGAACGGGGTGGAAGAGTATTCCACCTGATAGCCCGCCACGAGCTCCGCCTCTGCCTCGGGCAAATCGAACGCCGTTCGATTTG
>JBCBGM010000047.1:0-20456 GCA_038526735.1 Pseudomonadota bacterium
GGGATCAATAGCGCCTGCGTGGGCACCGCACGCGCTATTGATCCCTGAGATGGTGTCGGTGTCCGAAGGAGACCGCGCCGCGTTGCTGAGCCATGCGGAGACATTGGGCCAAGCAGGACTGGTGATCGAGGCGTTCGGGGCTGGTGCCGTCTGCGTGCGCGAAACGCCTGCGCCACTCGGAGAGGTCAATGCAGAGGCGCTGCTGCGCGATATTCTCGATGAGTTGCAGGACAGTGGTGCGAGCGATCTGGTGGGCGCAAAGGTCGATGCAGTGCTCTCGCGCATGGCCTGCCATGGCTCCGTGCGGTCGGGGCGGCGGATGAGCGCTGAGGAAATGAACGCGCTTTTGCGAGAGATGGAGGCCACGCCGAATTCGGGCCAGTGCAACCATGGGCGGCCCACTTATGTGGAGCTCAAGCTCAAAGACATCGAGCGCCTCTTCGGTCGATAGTGCGCTGCGGCAACCTATTGAAATGAATACCCAAGTATTCTTTGCCATTGCGGCTTCCGTCTGCTGAAAGCCTCTCAAAGCACCCTATCTGTGTGCGGACGTTGAGGAGCGAGTGACGATGGACCCGCGTATCATCCCTGATCATCCGCAGCGCTTTGCGCTGTCAAACGAGCTACATGCCCGCCCGTTCCCAGAGATCAAGGCGCCGTGCCGTGCGGTACACCTAACAATCATGTCCGACGATGGGGCGGAGCGGGATCCGGAGCTGGACCGCGCGCATCTGAAAGCCCTGTTGGATCGGTACGGGGCGCAGCATCCGGCGCCCGATGCGTCTCACTACTTTGGTAGTCTGGGCACGGTGCAGCTGAAGTGGGAGCGGCACACCGAGTTTGTTTCTTATACGCTCTTCGCCGAAGGCGTTTCTGAGACGCCTTATGACGGCACCACGATGAAAATCTTTCCCGACGATTGGCTGGCGGAGGCGCCGGGCTTGGTGCTGACCTCTGCCTTGGTGCGGGTCGAGGTGGTGGAGACTATGGAGGAGGCGGAAGACCGCCTGCGCACCATCGTTCCGCGCCATTTTGCCAATGAGAGCTTAGCGGCAGCGCGGGTGGTGGATGATTGCGCGTTGGTGTTCTCAGACTTCCGCATCCACGAGCAGGGCCAGATCCGCATCGGTGCGATGTTCTTGCCCGACGTCGGGCCGCGCCGCACCGGGCGGATCGTGCAGCGCTTGCTAGAGATCGAGACCTACAAGGCCGCCTCGATGCTCACCTTGCCCGTCGCGCGCGAGGTGGCCGGTAAGGTGAATGAGCTTGACCGCGAACTTTCTGCACTCGTGCGCAACATGGCCGACACTGATCAAAAAGATGCCGAAACGCTGGAGCGGCTGTTGAACATGTCGGCCGATCTGGAGGCGCTTTCGGCGAACTCCGCTTTTCGGTTTGGCGCGCGCGGGGCCTATGCGGCGATTGTGAACCAACGGATTGATGTGCTGCGAGAAACGCGCGCGGCGGGGCGGCAAACCTTCGCCGAGTTTATGATGCGCCGGTACGATCCGGCGATGCGGACCTGTGAGAGCGCGGAGCGGCGGTTGATCACGCTTTCTGGGCGGACGGAGCGCGCGGGCAATCTTTTGCGCACGCGGGTGGATGTGCGTTTGGCGCAGCAAAACCGCTCTTTGCTGGAGAGTATGGATCGCCGGGCTGCGCTGCAGTTGCGGTTGCAAGAAACGGTCGAGGGGCTCTCGGTGGTGGCGATCAGTTACTACGCCGTGAGCCTTGTGGGCTATCTGCTGGCGCCTGCCGGATCTGTTGTCGGGTTGAGCAAAGAAGCGGTGATCGCGCTGGTAACGATCCCGGTGATCGGGGTCGTTTGGTCCTTCGTTCGGCGGATCCGGAATGGGATTACGAAGCGGACCTAAAGCGCGTGCCTGACCGACCGACAGGTCTGGCGCATTGGAGGGTGAGGGGTGTTGTTCGGCGCAAATGCCGGTGTGCGGGGATATACTCAGTTGTCCTTAGCAAAGCTGCGCTATCCTTCGGTCTGGCTTGCGCTGGGTTGTGAAACGCTCTTGAAGGTCCCGGCTCAGGGCCGGGACTTAGCCCGGCTGGAGGCGACTAGCCTCCGGCCACGCCCTCCCTCCCGTATGGGAGGGCGTCTTTGCAACGTCGGCCATCGCACGAACCAAATGCGGGTTTGAGAGATAAATCGCGGTGCTCGTACTTCTCGAAACGCCCACCCGAGGGAGGGCGTGGCCTCCCCAGTGTATTCATTCCGCGAGGTCCCAGATCACGTCCGGGACCGGTGCGCACACTCAAAAGTTGTCTTTCCGGTGGCGGATTTCGGTGAAGACGGCGGCGGCGTCTGCGCCGTCCATGCCGATAGCTGCCTGTGTTTCGGGGAGGTGGGCGCGCAGGAAGGGGTTGGTGGCTTTCTCGACGCCGAGGTTTGAGGGGACGGTGAATTCTCCCTTTGCGCGGGCGGCCTCAATCTCGGCGGCGCGGGCGACCAAGGCTGCGTTCTCTGGCTCGACCGATAGCGCGTATTTGGTATTGGAGGCGGTGTATTCGTGACCGGAGCAGACCGTTGTGCTGTCGGGCATGGCGAGAAACTTCTGCATGGAGGCCCACATCATCGGCCCGTCGCCCTCAAACAAACGCCCGCAGCCCATGGCCATCAGAGAATCCGCCGAAAACACTGTTTCATCCTCGGCAAAGTGAAAGGCGATATGGCCCACGGTGTGGCCATAGACCTCGAGCACCGCACCGGTGCAGTTGCCAACAGTGACGCTGTCCCCTTCTTTCACGGCTGTATCGAGTTTGGGGAGGCGGTGGGCATCCGCCTCTGCCCCCACAACAGTACAGCCGTATTTCGCCACAAGCTCGGGCACGCCATCGATATGGTCTGGGTGGTGGTGGGTCAGGAGAATTGTCGAGAGTGTCCAGCCCCGCTCATCAAGTGCCGCGATAATTGGCGCGGCCTCTGGCGCGTCTACCAGGCCGATGGTGCCGGTCGCCGTATCCTCTAGGAGGAAAGCGTAGTTGTCGGACAGGCATGGGATGGTGATGATGTTAAGTGGCATGGCGAAGGCTCCCCCGGTCTATTAGTTTAGGCGCAGTATGGGGCGGCGTGTCGCCCATTCCCAGAGGCAAGCGCAATGCATCTCGATGTTCTGGACCTAAAGGCGTTTTACTACCGCACCACGCTGGGGCGCTGGGTGCAGGCGGCATTGCAGCGCCGGGTCAAAGAGATGTGGACCGGCACGCGCGGTTGCCGGGTAGAGGGGTTTGGCTTTGCCGCGCCCCTACTGCGCCCGTTTATGGGCGAATCTGAGTTGCTGTTGAACTTCATGCCCGCTGAGCAAGGAGTGATGCGCTGGCCCGCGGATGGGGCCAACCGGTCGGTGCTTGTGGAAGAGACGGCCTGGCCAATTGAGGCGGGTAGTGTGGATCGGTTGATCGTGGCGCATGGGTTGGAGACGTGCGAGCGGCCCGCCGCTTTGCTTGAAGAGATGTACCGCGTTGTCGCGCCCGAGGGGCGGATCATTGTGATTGTGCCCAACCGGTTGGGCAGTTGGGCGCGGCGGGATGCCACACCGTTTGGCTATGGCCGGCCCTACTCGCAAGGCCAGCTTGATCGGCAGTTGCGAGAGCATGGGTTTGATCCGGTCTCCCATCACGGGGCGCTCTATGCTCCGCCGCACTACGGGCGAAAGTCTCTGCGGATGGCCAATTGGGTTGAGCGGGCGGCGCACCGGATTGATCCGCAGCGCTTTGCCGGGGTTTTGGTCGTGGAGGCGATGAAGCGGCTTTATCCGCCGCCGACCAAACTTGCAGAGCGGGCGCGCAACCCGCTGGGGCTGTTTGGAGACATCAGCACGCCAGTGCCTGCGCAGCCAGCAGGGGTGCGGGGATTCGGTGTCGAAAAGGGGTTGCAGCGCGATCCATAACGAATGGGTTAAGAATGGTGGCCCTTAACCCGGTGCAAACCGTCGCAGGGGAGCGTGCATCCAAGCCAACCGTTTGATTTACATCACTATTCATAATCTGACTGTGCGGTGCGGTATTGTTGTCAGCCCCAAACCTCTCTGCTATCACGCCGCCAATTCAGACATCGGGAGCTGCTGAGCGCTCGATTGGGTATGCCCGGTTCCAACGGGCGGAAAGAACAAAGGTGGGTGCCCGTGGCGGCTACAACTTCCATCGTATCCGGGGTCGCAGGACGCTACGCGACTGCCCTTTTTGAAATTGCTACCGAGACCAACGCCGTTGACGCGATTGAGGCAGACCTCAATGCGCTCGGGGCCGCGCTCGTCGAAAGTGCAGACCTGCGCGACCTGACGACCTCGCCGCTTTATGGCCGCGATGATCAGGGCAAGGCGATGGGCGCTGTCGCGGGTGCGATGTCGCTCGGTCCGATCGTGACCAACACGGTTTTGCTGATGGCCTCAAAGCGGCGCCTGTTTGCGCTGGCGGATGTCATCAAAGGTTTCAAAGCGCTCGCCGCAGAGGCGCGCGGAGAGGTGACCGCCGAGGTAACCTCCGCGACAGCGCTGACAGATGCGCAGCGCGGCGCGCTTGCAGCAGCACTCAAGGCATCGGTTGGCTCCGATGTGGTTCTTAATACAGCCGTCGATGAAAGCCTCATCGGCGGTTTAATCGTTAAAGTGGGTTCTCGCATGATCGACACGTCGGTGCGTGCGAAGCTCGCTTCCCTCCAAAACGCCATGAAAGAGGTCGGATAAGATGAGCATTCAGGCGGCAGAGATCTCTGCGATCCTCAAAGAGCAGATCCAGAACTTCGGCCAAGACGCAGAAGTTTCCGAGATCGGCCAAGTGCTGTCCGTTGGTGACGGTATTGCGCGCGTTCACGGCCTCGACAATGTGCAGGCTGGTGAGATGGTCGAATTCCCCGGTGGTATCCGCGGGATGGCTCTTAACCTCGAAATCGACAACGTCGGTGTCGTGATCTTCGGCTCGGATGCGAGCATTAAAGAAGGTGACACCGTTAAGCGCACCAACTCCATCGTGGACGTGCCGGTGGGCAAGGGCCTGCTGGGCCGCGTCGTGGACGCGCTCGGCAACCCGCTCGACGGCAAGGGCCCGATTGAAGCGGCTGAGCGTAAGGTTGCGGACGTTAAGGCGCCGGGCATCATCCCGCGTAAATCGGTGCACGAGCCGATGCTCACGGGCCTCAAGGCGATCGACGCGCTGATCCCGGTGGGCCGTGGCCAGCGCGAGCTGATCATTGGTGACCGCCAGACCGGTAAAACCGCCGTCGCACTCGACGCGATCCTGAACCAAAAGTCCTACAATGACGCGGCTGGGGATGATGAGAGCAAGAAGCTCTACTGCGTCTATGTTGCCGTGGGTCAGAAGCGCTCCACTGTGGCGCAGTTGGTGAAGAAGCTCGAAGAAACCGGCGCGATTGAATACTCCATCGTGGTTGCGGCCACTGCGTCTGACCCGGCGCCGATGCAGTATCTTGCACCGTACTCTGCAACGGCGATGGCGGAATTCTTCCGCGACAACGGCATGCACGCTCTGGCGATCTATGACGATCTGTCGAAGCAGGCTGTGTCGTATCGCCAGATGTCCCTGCTGCTGCGCCGCCCGCCGGGCCGCGAAGCGTATCCGGGTGACGTTTTCTACCTGCACTCCCGCCTGCTGGAGCGGTCTGCAAAGCTGAACGAAGACAACGGCGCTGGCTCGCTGACGGCTCTGCCCGTGATCGAAACCCAGGGCGGTGACGTTTCGGCGTTTATTCCGACCAACGTGATCTCGATCACCGACGGTCAGATCTTCCTTGAGACGGAACTGTTCTATCAGGGCATCCGCCCGGCAGTGAACACAGGTCTGTCGGTGTCTCGTGTGGGCTCTTCGGCACAGACGAAGGCAATGAAGTCTGTCGCGGGTTCGATCAAGCTGGAGCTGGCTCAGTATCGCGAGATGGCAGCCTTCGCACAGTTTGGCTCTGACCTTGATGCGGCAACGCAGAAGCTCTTGAACCGTGGCGCGCGCCTGACCGAGCTCTTGAAGCAGGCACAGTATTCACCGCTCACCAACGCCGAGCAGGTTGTGGTGATCTATGCCGGCACGCAGGGCTATCTCGACGGGATCGCGGTTGGCAAAGTGAAAGCGTTTGAAGACGGCCTCCTGGCGGAGCTGCGCAACAACCACGCTGATCTGCTGGCAGATATCCGCGACAACGACCGCAAGGTGTCGGGCGAGTTGGCTGACAAGATCAAGGCGATACTCGACGAGTACGCCAAGACCTTCGCCTGATCCGGAACGCGTGAGAGGAGCGGCAGATGCCCAGCCTCAAGGACCTAAAAATCCGGATCGACTCGGTTAAGTCGACCCGGAAAATCACCAAGGCGATGCAGATGGTCGCCGCGGCGAAGCTGCGTAAGGCCGAAGAGGCCGCGCAAGCCGCGCGCCCCTATGCTGAGCGCATGGATGCCGTGTTGGGCAATCTCGCGGCGGGTGCTGCGGGCTCTCCGACGGCGCCGCTTTTGCTGCGCGGCACTGGGGACGATCAAAATCACCTTCTGATTGTCGCAACGGCGGAGCGGGGCCTCTGCGGGGGTTTCAACTCCTCCATCGTGAAGCTCGCCAAGTCGAAGATTGAAGAGCTGCTGGCCGCCGGGAAATCCGTGCAGGTCATCACGGTTGGCAAGAAAGGCCGTGAGCAGCTCAAGCGCGACTATGAGCATCTGATGCTCGACCACGTTGACCTCTCTGAGGTCAAAACGGTCGGCTACGTCAATGCGAATGCCATCGCACAGGGTGTGCTCAACCGGTTTGCGGCGGGCGAGTTTGATGTCGCGACGCTTTTTTACTCGAAGTTCCAGTCGGTGATCAGCCAGGTGCCCACGGCGCAGCAGATCATTCCGGCGCAGTTCGAGACCGACGAAGAGGCGGGCGGCGCCACGCTCTATGATTACGAGCCGGAGGAAGAGGCCATTTTGGCAGACCTTCTGCCCCGCGCCGTGACCACGCAGGTCTTTTCTGGCCTGCTCGAAAACGCCGCCTCGGAGCAGGGCGCGCGGATGTCCGCGATGGACAACGCGACCCGCAACGCAGGCGATATGATCGACAAGCTGACGATCCAGTTCAACCGGACACGTCAGGCGGTCATCACCAACGAACTTATTGAGATCATCTCGGGCGCGGAAGCGCTCTGACCTAACGGAGACGAAACATGGCTGAGACAGTCGGAAAAATCACTCAGGTGATCGGCGCCGTGGTCGACGTGCAGTTCGACGGGCACCTGCCTGCGATCTTGAGCGCGCTTGAGACGGACAACAACGGCAACCCGCTCACCCTCGAAGTGGCGCAGCACCTGGGCGAAAGCACCGTGCGCACCATCGCGATGGACGCGACCGAGGGCCTCGTGCGCGGTCAAACCGTGAGCGACTCTGGCAAGCCGATCTCGGTGCCGGTGGGGGACGCAACCCTTGGCCGCATCATGAACGTTGTCGGCGCGCCTGTGGATGAGAAGGGCCCGGTGGAAGCCTCCGAGTACCGCCCGATCCACGCAGAAGCGCCGACCTTTGATGAGCAGTCCACCTCCTCCGAGATCCTGGTGACGGGCATCAAGGTGATCGACCTGCTCGCGCCTTACTCGAAGGGTGGTAAGATTGGCCTCTTCGGCGGTGCCGGTGTGGGCAAGACGGTTCTCATTCAGGAGCTGATCAACAACATCGCGAAGGTGCACTCGGGCTACTCGGTGTTCGCGGGTGTGGGTGAGCGGACCCGTGAGGGCAACGACCTCTACTACGAATTCATCGAATCTGGCGTTATCAACGCTGATGACCTGACGAAGTCCAAAGTGGCGCTGGTCTATGGCCAGATGAACGAGCCGCCGGGAGCGCGCGCACGTGTTGCTCTGACCGGTTTGACGATGGCGGAGCAGTTCCGCGATCAGTCCGGCACAGACGTTCTGTTCTTCGTCGATAACATCTTCCGCTTCACGCAGGCGGGCTCTGAGGTGTCAGCGCTTCTGGGTCGTATCCCGTCTGCTGTGGGCTATCAGCCGACGCTCGCCACCGACATGGGTGCGATGCAGGAGCGGATTACCTCCACGAAAGCGGGCTCGATCACCTCGGTGCAGGCGATCTACGTGCCTGCGGATGACTTGACCGACCCTGCGCCGGCAACCTCCTTCGCCCACCTCGACGCAACGACCGTTCTGTCGCGCGCGATCTCCGAGCTTGGCATTTACCCGGCGGTTGACCCGCTCGACTCCACCTCGCGGATCCTCGATCCGCAGGTTGTGGGTGAGGAGCATTACCAGTGCGCCCGTGACGTGCAGGGGATCCTCCAGCGCTACAAGTCGCTGCAGGATATCATTGCGATCCTCGGGATGGACGAACTCTCGGAAGAGGATAAGCTGACCGTGGCCCGCGCACGGAAAATCCAGCGCTTCCTCTCTCAGCCGTTCGATGTGGCAGAGGTTTTCACCGGTTCGCCGGGTGTGCAGGTGCCGCTCGATGAGACGATCGACTCGTTCCGCCGCGTTGTGGCCGGTGAGTTCGACCACCTGCCAGAGGCTGCCTTCTACATGGTTGGCGGCATCTCTGAGGTGCTCGCCAAAGCCGAGAAACTCGCCGCCGAAGCTGCGTAAGGGGAGGCCCGGATGGCCGACACGATGCAATTCGATCTCGTATCGCCAGAGCGCGCGCTGGCCTCGCAAGAGGCCACCGCGGTGCAAATTCCGGGAACGGAAGGCGACCTGACGGCGATGCCGAACCACGCACCTTTCGTCACCACCCTGCGCCCTGGCGTGCTGACAGTGAAGAACGGCTCGGACACCGCGGAATATGTCGTCACCGGCGGCTTTGCGGAGATTGGGGAGACGTCTGTCTCTGTTCTCGCAGAGCAGGCCGTGCCGCGTGCGGATGCTGATGCCGAGATGGTCGCCGGTTTGGTGGCAGAGGCTGAGGCCTTTCTTGCCGCCGCAACCGAAGAGACGGCAAAGACCGCCACAGCATTGCGGATCAACGATCTCAAGGCACTTGCCTCAGCTCTTTGATCTAAGCGCTTGAACCTACGGCAATCCCCCGTCACTCTGGCGGGGGATTTGTCTTTTGGGCGACAATGCAGCGGATATCCTCCACCTATTTCGGACTAGCGTCAGGCCATGTCGCGCTGTTTGACCATTATGAGAGCGCGAGCGACATGTATGCGGGCCTCGGGCCACGCAGTGCGCAGGCCTTCGTCACGTTCGAGACGCCGTTTCTGGAGCCTCCGCGCGTGATTTTGTCGGTCTCGCTCATCGATAAGGATACCGAGACGCCTTACCGCCTCGGCATTGATCCGCGCGCAATCACCGAGACGGGCTTCACCGCTGAGGCGCGTACCTGGGGCGACACGCGGATTGCGCGGCTTTCGTTGAATTGGACGGCAATTGGTGCGGTCGCAGACCCGGATGAGGCCTGGGATGTATGACCGCTGGCTCTTTTCGCCGTGGTTTCTGAACCACTATGAGCCGGGGCTTGTGGCGGCGGCCCCCGGCATGGCCGATGTGAACCGGCCCGAGGGCACACTCTCTGAAAGCCCCAAAGGGCTGTTCCCGATCCACGCGCGCATCCACAGTTTTGTGGAGGAGACGCTCAGCATCGGTGAGCGGCCTGTGACCTTTACTGGCGATTGTCTGGCGGCGATCCCGGCTTTGGCGGGGGTGCAGTCTGCGGGGCGGGACGACCCATGGATCGTTTGGGTGGATGCGCATGGCGATTTCAACACGCCAGAGACGTCTCCGTCGGGTGCGTTGGTGGGGATGCCGCTGGCGATGATGACCGGGCGGGGGCCGCAGGATTATTGCCTGCAACTCGCGCTCAACCCGATCCCCGACGAGCGGATCATTCTGGTGGATGTGCGCGACCTCGACCCGCTGGAGGAAAAGCTTGTTGCGGAGGCGGAGCTCAAGGTCATCTCGATGGAGGCGCTGGGCAGTTTGCAACTGAACGGTCCGGTTCACCTGCATTTTGACCCGGACGTGATCTCTGCCCAAGAGGCGCCGGGCTTTCGCTTTCCGGCCCAGGGTGGGCCGAGTGCGGGTGAGGTATGTCGCGCGCTTAAGCTCTTCATGATGCTCAACAACGTGACGAGCATCAGCCTCGGCGGATGGACGCCACGGCTCGATACCTCCGGCCAAACCGCCACCGCTGTGCGCGCCTGTTTTGACGCGATTACCGGTCAGTCAATCGGATAAAGCATCTCGTAGATCGGGTGCAGCGTGCCCTCTTTGAACAGCGACGACACCGAGGTGCCGTTCGAGATGTTCAAGATCGCCTGTGCAAACATCGGGGCGATGGGCACGATGCGGATGTTTTTGCTCTCTTTCACCGGGTCGGGCTGGTGGATCGAGTCGGTCACAACGAGCGTTTTGAGGACCGAGTCGCGCACCCGCTCAACAGCGGGGCCAGAGAGCACGCCGTGGGTGATATAGGCGTGCACTTCAGCGGCACCCTCATCGATCAACAGCTGTGCTGCTTTGCAGAGCGTGCCGGCCGTGTCGCAGATGTCATCGACGATGATGCATTTGCGGCCCGTGACGTCTCCGATAACGGTCATCTCTTCAACGATCCCGGCGCCACCCCGGCGCTTATCCACGATCGCAAGGCCCGCGTTGATGCGCTTGGCGAGTTCGCGCGCGCGCGCCACGCCGCCGACATCGGGCGAGACGACGGTGATCTCTGACAGGTCCTTGAAGTTGTGCTTGATATCGAGCGCAAAGACGGGTGCGGCATAGAGGTTGTCGGTCGGGATGTCGAAGAAGCCCTGGATCTGCCCGGCGTGCAGATCCATCGTCAAAACGCGGTCCACCCCCGCTTGGGAGATCAGATTGGCCACCAACTTCGCGGAAATCGGCGTGCGCGCAGAAGTCCGGCGATCTTGCCGTGCATAGCCAAAATACGGGATCACCGCCGTGATGCGCGCCGCAGAGGAGCGGCGCAGCGCATCTGACATGATGAGCAGTTCCATCAGGTTGTCATTCGCGGGGTTCGACGTGGATTGGACGATGAACATGTCCTCGCCGCGGACGTTGTCATAAACCTCGACGAAGATCTCTTTGTCGTTGAAGCGCTCAACGCGGGCATCGGTCAGCTCAACTTCGGTGCCGCGATGCACGGTCATTCGCCGTGCGATGGCTTGAGCCAAAGGCGGGTTGGAATTGCCCGCGATGAGTTTGAGGTTGGGCTCTAAGCTCATGGCAGCATTCCCCGCACAGGTCCGTCGTGTGACGGGTCTGTAACACCCGCTCTGACCCTTGCAAACCCTGCGCAGCACCCCATGATCCGCCCCAAGATGACGCATCCGCGCGTCACCACAAAGGGAGGCGCAAATGCCACATATCGACTACTTCCTGTTCCCGCTGTCACCGTTCACCTACCTCGCCGGAGACGGGCTGGAACAGATTGCGGAAAAACATGGCGCCACGATCACCTATAAGCCGTTTGCGTTGATGGAAGTGTTCTCGCTGACCGGGGGCACACCGCCCAAAGATCGGCACGAATCGCGCAAGGCGTACCGGTTGCAAGAGCTGGCGCGGATCTCAAAGCGGACGGGCATTGCGCTGAACCTCCAGCCTGCGTTCTGGCCGACGAACCCGGTGCCCGCCATCACGGCGATTATCGCGGCGCAAGAGAGCGGCGAGGGCGATGTGGGCAAGCTGAGCCAGGCGTTGCTGCGCTCGTGCTGGCTGGATGAGAAGGATATCAGTGAGGACGAGGTAGTGAATGCCTGCCTTGCGGAGGCTGGGTTTTCCAACGGGCTAGGTATGGCAGCGATGGCTGCGGCCTCTGACGTGATTGCGCGCAACACCAAAGAAGCGGTGGAGCGGAATGTGTTTGGCGCGCCCTCTTATCTGGTCGATGATCAGGTGTTTTGGGGGCAGGATCGGCTGTCGTATCTCGATGACTATTTGGCTGAGGCTGCCGGATGATCCTTGGCGGCGCAGAGACCGGCGTCACGCAATACGGCCAAGAGGGGCCCTGCGTGCTGCTCTCGCATTGCTCGCTGGCGCATAGCGGAGCGTGGCGCGGGTTTGTGCAGGCGTTGGGGAATGTCGCGGCGACGGGGCTCGACCTGCCCGGGCATGGGCGCAGCGTTTGGGATGCGGCGCGCAGCCCCGAGCGGCAGGCTGTCGATGCGATGCTCGAGATGCTGGAGGGCGGCCCCGCGCACCTGGTCGGCCACAGCTTTGGCGCGCGCGTTGCTCTGAAAGCGGCGATTGAGCGGCCGGAGCGGGTGCTTTCAGTCACGGCATTTGAGCCGATGATGTTTCATTTGCTCGACGATGTGAGCGATCCGCTCTTTGCGGAAGAAGATGCAGCGTCGGCCGTTTGGGCGGAGTTTGCGCGGGAGAACGATATGGACGGCGCGGGGCGGTCCTTTACCGCGCTTTGGGGCAATGGGCAGCCGTGGGACGAAATCCCAGAGCGGCTGCGCGCCTATATGCGGGGGTGTATGCCAACAGTCTTGGCCTCGGGGCCGCAGGTGATGGGGCATCCGGAGGGGCAGATTACGCTTGAAGATCTTGCCGCGCTGCCAATGCCCTCATTGCTGTTGTCTGGATCAGCGACACGCGCGGGTGCGATTGCGATTTGTGACACGATCGAAGAGCGCTGTGATATCCGCCATATCGTGATCGAGGGTGCCGGGCACATGGCGCCGATCACGCATCCGGCGGAGGTTGCGGCACCTGTCGCAGAACTAATCGCAGAGGCTCAGCCCGCCTTGATGGCCTCTAGGAACTGATCGACGTCGTCTTCGGTCGTTGCCCAGTTGCAGACGAGGCGGGCGGAGATGGGGGTGTCATCGTCGCCATCCATCGTCTCTGAATGCGGCCAGAGGTAATATTGCGCACCCTTCGCCTGCGCCGCCACATGCCCCGCTTTGGCCCAGGAGGCAAAGACCTGGTTGCCATCGGTCGGATGGGTGAGGGTGCCGCCGAGTGCAACGATCCCATCTGAGAGGCGCTTGGCCATCGCATTCGACTGGCGAGCGAGGCGCAGCCAGAGGTCATCGGTCAGATACGCCTCCATCTGTGCAGACAGATAACGGTGTTTGGAGAACAGATGCGCACCGCGCTTGCGCCGCAGCTCAAACTCCCACGCGTGTTTGGGGTCGAAAAAGACGACGGCCTCAACGCCCAAGAGGCCGTTCTTGGTGCCGCCGAAGGAGAGCGCATCAACACCCGCCTGCCATGTCATTTGCGCCGCCGTCGCGTTTGTGCCCGCAACCGCGTTGGAAAAGCGTGCGCCATCCATGTGCAAGGGCAGATCAAACTCTTGCGCAACGCCGCCCAACGCCGCCACATCTGAGGGGGTGTAAGCGGTCCCGCATTCCGTGAGGTTGGTGATCGAGATCGCGCCGCGTTGCTGGCCGTGCACAAAGCCTTGCGGCGTGTCCGCGATGGCTTGGTGCAGCGTCTCTGGGCTGATCTTGCCATCCGTGCCGTCGAGCAGGTGCAGCTTTGCGCCCGCGGTGTAGAACTCGGGCGCGCCGCACTCATCCTCTTCGATATGGGCGGTGCGGTGGGTGTAGATGCGCGTCCACCCCGGAGCAAAGCAGGAGAGTGCGAGCACATTGGCTGCGGTGCCTGTGGCGACGAGGTAAACGGCTGCCTCCGGCGCCTCGAGCACGTTGCGCATCAGCTCAGTCACCCGCTCCATGCTCGCGTCATTGCCATAGGGGGAGGCATAGCCCTCGTTGGCGCGGCTCAGCGCCTGCATCACTTCGGGGGCGGCGGGGCCTGCGTTGTCGGAACTGAAAAACATGCGCGTGGTCCTTGGGCGGTCGGTCAGGGTGTGGTTTGCCTGAGGATCAGTCGTATGAAACCACCGATGTGCGCGCAACGGCGGTTTCGAAGGGTGGTCTTTATTGAAGGTCGGTATGTGACGTCGGAGGGAGTTGAGTACAGTTGGGGCCAAAGGTCTAGCGGCTGCTACTCCTCAGCCAGATCGTCGATGATGTGATCGACGAGGTCATCTTCATCCACCTCGTACTCGGGAATGACGCGGTTTTGCACCGAGTGCCCGGCCTCTGCCACACTCTCCGCGCGCCCGGTCAGCAGCGGGTGCCAGTCGGGGAGGGTTTTGCCATCGTAAGTCCGGCGATAGGCGCAGGTGGAGGGCATCCAGTTCGCAATCTCGGGCAGGGTTTTGGGCGTGAGGACGACGCAATCGGGCACGAATTGCTTGCGCATCGGGTAGTTGCCGCATTGGCAGGTCTCGGGATCGAGCAGACGGCAAGAGACGTCGGTGTAATGCACCTGGCCGGAGTCCTCATCCTCCAGCTTCAAGAGGCAGCACTTGCCGCAGCCATCACACAACGCTTCCCACTCTTGGTGGGTGAGGCTGTTGTAGGGCTTTTCCCAGAAACGAGGTCTCATAGGTGAGATGCGAGGAGGGTGCGGGCCTCCTCCACGTCGCTTTCCATCTGGGCGATGAGTGCGTCCATTCCGTTGAATTTGAGCTCCGGGCGCTGAAAGGCAACCAGCGCTGTGGAGAGCGTGGCGCCGTAGAGATCGCCCTCAAAGTCGAGCAGGAAAATCTCAAGATTGGGCGCGTGGTCGCCGAAGGTGGGGCGAGAGCCGAGGGACGCGCACCCCTGATAGGCGCCGGCATGGGGGCCGTCGAGCACATCGACCGACACGGCATAAACGCCAAAGGCGGGCAGATGCAGCCCCTCCATCGGGATGTTGGCGGTGGGGAAACCCATCTCCCGGCCACGTTTGAAGCCGTGCTGCACAACTCCTTCGATCCGGTGCCAGTGGCCGAGCATATCGCGGGCGGTCTGCGGCTGTCCCTCGCTAAGCGCTTTGCGAATCGCGGAGGAAGATACAGCACCCTCTGCCGCCGTGATCAGCGGGGCGATGGTGACGCCGAAGCCGAAGCGCGCGCCCTCTTCGCGTAGGGTCTCCACCGTGCCCGTACGACCTTTGCCAAAGCAGAAGTCAGCGCCGACGACAACGTGGGAGATGCCGAGGCCAGCAACAAGGATCTCTTCGCAAAACGCGCGTGGGGTGAGGCTGGCGAGGTCGGCGTTGAAGGGCACCTCAAAAACATGCTCCACGCCGAGTTTGGACAGCCGTGTTGCCCGCGCCTCGGGGTTCATCAAGCGAAAGGGCGGGGCGTCTGCGGCAAAGAAGCTGCGGGGGTGCGGCTCAAACGTGACGATCCCTAGAGGGGCGCCCTGAGCATTCTCCGCAGCTAAAGCGATGACCGATTGGTGCCCGCGGTGCACGCCATCGAAATTGCCCATGGCCACGGCTGCGCCGCGGGCGCCTTGCGGCACTGGCAATTGGAGATGTCGTTGCATCAGGCTCCCCGGGGTGGCCCCCGGAGGGCCCTAGTCGAACTTGCCAGAGGGCGCCAACACCAGCGCTTCCCCTTTCAGCACGACCGTATCACCCACCCGCGCGGCGCAATCAAGCGTGACCCGGCGCCGGGAGTGGTCGATGTTGGCCACGGTTATGGTCGCCTCAACCACATCCCCCGGACGGACCGGTGCGAGAAATTTCAGCGTCTGCCCAAGATACACCGTGCCGTGGCCAGGCAGTTGCTCTCCGATCACGGCTGAGATCAGCCCTGCGGTCAGCATTCCATGCGCGATGACACCGCCGAACATGGTGTCTTGCGCGTAATCTTCGTCGAGGTGGACGGGGTTATGATCGGTCGAGAGCTCGGCAAACATCTCGATCTCGCGCCGGGTGATCGTCTTGGTCACCGAGCGGGACATCCCCACAGCAAGATCTTCAATGACAATGGTGCCACGTTGAATGGGTGTGCCCTGATCAAACATGCTCGCCTCCTCGTGTTGCGGCGCGTCATAGCCGAGAAGAGAGGGTAGGGCAACATTCTTGCGCAACAAGATTGTCGCACGGGGTGACGTGGCGACATTTTATGTCGCCACGTTTCAGAATGTGAGGGCGTTAGCGCAGCATCCCGATGCTGTAGGTTGGGGTGGTTTGCTTTTCAGCGACGAAGGATTCGAGCTTTTCGGCAACCGGCTGGTCGGTGGTGCCCGTCTCTTCCCGCGCGAGCCCGCCGGTGATGAAGAGCGTGTCGAGATCTTCGGACAAACCTCCCTGCATATCTGTAGCGATGCCGTCGCCGACACAGAGGATGCGCTCATTGGGGATGTCATCGCCGCCGATCTCGTTCAGGCGGGTGCGGGCGAGGGCATAAATCGGCGCGTGCGGTTTGCCGAAATACCGCGAGGTGCCGCCCGCCGCGGTATAGGCCTGCGCGATGCCGCCTGCACACCAAAGCCGCCGCTCGCCCATATCAACGAAGATGTCGGGGTTGGCGCACAAAAGCTCAAGCCCGGCATTCACGCCCCGCGCAATCTCCAGCCGGTAATCGTCTGGCGTTTCGGTCAGATCGTCTCGCAGGCCGGTGACGACGATGCCATCGGCTTCTTCCAGCTCCACGCGCTCAATGCCCGCGTTGGGGTATTGCAGGGCGAGGTTTTCAAAAAAGGTCTCGTCCTTCGGGGCGCCAAGATGCCAGACCTTTTTGCCAAATGCGCCAGAGGCCAGAGCCGCAAGCGCGGCATCGCCGGAGCTGGCGATGGTATCGTAGAGCTCTGGCGAAACGCCCATACCCTCAAGCTGCGCCTTAACACCGACGGCGGGGCGGGGGGCGTTGGTCAGCAGCACGACCTTTCCGCCCGCCTCTTTAAACCCGCGCAGGGCGGCGACCGCCTCTGGGAAGGGTGCGATTCCGTTGTGCAGGCATCCCCACAGATCGCAGTAGAGCGCATCATAGTTGCCCTGGATGTCGGCAAGTTTGGAGATGATCTGGAGCATGACGGCCTCACGTCGCTGGGGAAGAGCTTAGAACGGGTTGAGCCGGGTGATGGCGAAACCTCTTTCCTCAAGCAACACCAAAAGGCCCTGCTCCCCCCCCAAATGCCCCGCACCAACGGCAACCATGATGTCATCAGCGTAGTCAGCAGCGAGCAGAATGCGTGGCAGCCACGCGCGGTTGCGGTCTTCGAGCAGCCCCTCTCGGACGCCGTCCATCATCGGGTTGGAGTCGTTCTCAAGCTGGTCGAGGTTGATGAGGAACTGCGTTTGCTCCTCCTGCCAGAGGAGTTTGGCGGTCACGATGGCGCTTTCTGCGTTGGCCAGATCCCGCACAGCCTCGCGAAGCAACTCTGTGCGGTCTTCTTCTGGTGTGTCGCGGAGTGGGGCGAAACCGTCGAAGGCAGTCTCCAGCCCGCTCACGGGAACGCCCGCGGTTTGAGCGGCGGCGATGATGCGGTTATCTAGCGTGGGGGTCTGGGCTTGCCCGCGGATCTCGCAAACCGGCAGGCCAATGAGCGTGAGTGCGAACCAGCTTTGTAAGCGCTCCGCGATGCTCTCGGGTAAGCCAACCGTGGTGGTATGGTCCCTGTAGAGGGGCCAAAGCTCCTCCCCGAGAACCTCTGCGAGGCCCGGCTCATCGGGGTTGCGCATAATGTTGCTGGGCGTGCGCAGGAAGGTAGAGATGCCCTCTTGCTCAAGTGGTGTGATCTCCACAAGCAGCATGTCGGCGGTTTCAAGGCGGGAATGCACAAGCTCTGGAATCGCCACGTCATGGAGGTGGACGGTGCCAAACAGAAACACGCGTGTGTCACCGCGGGTGGCCTCATAGGCAATCCCTTCGGCGTAGGGCAATTCGTTGAGGGAGGCTCTGAGGGCAGCAACCTCTGCGGGAGGGTAGAGGCTGCGCAGGTCAGTTCCCTGGCATTGGGCGTGGAGGGTGGCGGGCAGGAGTGCCGCGAGCATCGCCAAAAGATATTTCTTCAAAACCCGATGCTCCCGTCGCGGATGAACCGTCAATTTATCGCCATTTTTGCCGCTGTCTCCAAGGCCCACCCTCTTGACGCGCCTTGGTGTGCTCTCTATCTCCGCGCCGTTAGCACTCACCGGGCTTGAGTGATAAGGCGAGGGCCCCGGTGACACGTGACAACCAACCTTGGGAGATACCAATGGATTTCACTCCTCTGCACGATCGTGTGCTGGTCCGCCGCCTTGAGAGCGACGAAAAGACTGCTGGCGGCCTCATCATCCCCGACAGCGCAAAGGAAAAGCCGGCCGAAGGCGAAGTGATCGCTGTGGGCGCGGGCGCGAAGGACGATGATGGCGACCGCATCGCCATGGACGTTAAAGCTGGTGACAAGATCCTGTTCGGCAAGTGGTCGGGCACCGAGATCAAGCTCAACGGCGAAGATCTTCTCATCATGAAGGAAAGCGACATCCTCGGCGTTCTCGCCTGAGCCACGCACCCTTCACGAACTCGAATTTAAGGAAACGGAAACATGGCTGCTAAAGACGTCAAGTTTGATACCGATGCCCGCAACCGTATGCTGACGGGTGTCAACACCCTCGCAAACGCTGTGCGCGTGACCCTCGGCCCCAAAGGCCGCAACGTGGTGCTCGACAAGTCGTTCGGCGCACCGCGCATCACCAAAGACGGCGTGTCTGTCGCCAAAGAGATCGAGCTTGAGGACAAGTTCGAGAACATGGGCGCACAGATGGTGAAGGAAGTTGCTTCCCGCACCAACGACACCGCCGGTGACGGCACCACCACCGCAACCGTTCTCGCTCAGGCCATCGTCACCGAAGGCATGAAGTCGGTTGCCGCGGGCATGAACCCGATGGACCTCAAGCGCGGTATCGACATGGCCGTCGCCAAGGTCGTGGAAGAGATCAAAGCCGCCTCGCGCGAAGTTAAAGACTCCGACGAAGTTGCGCAGGTTGGCACCATCTCCGCCAACGGCGAAGCCGAGATCGGCCGCCAGATCGCAGACGCGATGCAGAAAGTCGGCAACGACGGCGTGATCACCGTGGAAGAGAACAAAGGCCTTGAGACCGAGACCGAGGTCGTTGAGGGCATGCAGTTCGACCGCGGCTATCTCTCCCCCTACTTCATCACCAACGCTGACAAGATGACCACGGAACTCGAAGATCCGATCATCCTGCTGCACGAGAAGAAGCTCTCGTCGCTCCAGCCGATGGTGCCGCTGCTTGAGGCTGTGATCCAGTCCGGCAAGCCGCTGATGATCATCGCAGAAGACGTCGACGGCGAAGCGCTTGCGACCCTCGTGGTCAACAAGCTGCGCGGTGGCCTGAAGATCGCTGCTGTGAAGGCACCGGGCTTTGGTGACCGTCGTAAGGCCATGCTGCAGGACATCGCGATCCTGACCGGTGGCCAGGTGATCTCCGAAGATCTCGGCATGAAGCTTGAGAACGTCACGATGGACATGCTCGGCACTGCCAAGCGCGTCTCCATCACCAAAGACGAGACCACCATCGTTGATGGCGCTGGCGAGAAGGCAGAGATCGAAGCACGCGTTGCCCAGATCAAAGCTCAGATCGAAGAGACCACCTCTGACTACGACCGTGAGAAGCTCCAGGAGCGTCTGGCGAAGCTTGCTGGTGGTGTGGCCGTGATCCGCGTTGGCGGCTCCACTGAGATCGAAGTGAAAGAGCGCAAGGACCGTGTTGACGACGCTCTGAACGCAACCCGCGCTGCTGTGCAGGAAGGTGTTGTCGTTGGTGGCGGTGTTGCTCTGGTTCAGGGTGGCAAAGCACTTGTGGGTATGGAAGGCGCAAATGCTGACCAGAATGCCGGTATCGCAATTGTGCGCCGCGCACTTGAGGCTCCGCTGCGCCAGATCGCAGAGAACTCGGGTGTCGACGGTGCGGTTGTTGCGGGCAAAGTCCGTGAGAGCTCCGACAGTGCGTTCGGCTTCAACGCTCAGACCGAAGAGTACGGTGATCTGTTCGCCTTCGGCGTGATCGACCCCGCAAAGGTTGTGCGCACAGCTCTTGAGGACGCCGCCTCCGTGGCTGGCCTCCTGATCACCACCGAAGCCATGGTTGCCGACAAGCCAGAGCCGAAGGGCGCAGGCGCACCGGCAATGCCCGACATGGGCGGCATGGGCGGCATGATGTAATCTGCCCCCTACGGGACAGTGAAAACGGTGGGCCGCCTTTCGGGGCGGCCCATTGCTGTTTGGGGAGTGTTACGCCCCGGGCTTGGTCCGGGGCCCCTAATCTTGTCAGACGAACCCCCCGCGCGGAATCAAGGGCGCAGCCCGCCGCGCGCGCCAGACCGACCGATAGGTCTGGCGCATTGGAGGGTGAGTTGTGGTGTTCGTAGGGAATGCGGTTTTGCAGAGATAAATTGAATTGTTCTCAACGCGGCTGCGCCACACATCGGTCTGGCGCCCGCTATGGTGCAATCAGTTCTTCGAGGTCCCGGCTCAAGGCCGGGACGGGGTTTTGTTTGGCGTACCTCCGAACCCGCCCTAACCCCACCGCACAATCGCGAGAGGGGTGTTGCGCTCTGACGCAGTGCCGGACACTTGGGCGGTATGAAGCTCTTCGTTCTCACCACGCTCGCGATGGTTGCCTTTGCTGCCAACTCTATCCTCAACCGTCTTGCATTGGCCGAAGAGGCCATCGGGGCGGGGGAGTTTGCGATGGTGCGTGCGAT
>JBCBGM010000048.1:0-19203 GCA_038526735.1 Pseudomonadota bacterium
TCGTAGGGGATGCGCATCAGCGCCATGCCCTGGCCAATCTCCACCGGCTCCAGCCCCACGGCCACGGAGTGCGGAATGGCGAGTGTCATACGCTTGGCCAGTTCGAAACGTTCTGCATCGGTTAGGTCTGTCACGCCGCCCCTCCATCATCGTTTGAGTCGCTGGCCACTGACGTTGACGTCAATCACGCGGCGATGACTTGCAATTCTTCTCTTTACGCCCATGATAGTGACGTAACGTCACAAAGAGGACGTACGCGTGAAAGCGCGACCTGAAAATAGGGGGTTACCATGACCGGCGAGGCGAAACTCACGCTGCAGGAGATGTGCGAGCTATACGACGTCACGCCCCGCACCTTGCGATATTACGAATATATTGAACTGCTTGCACCCGAACGTCAGGGCCGCAAACGCCTCTATGGCTCTCGCGAGAAAGCTCGTCTGACGCTGATCCTGCGCGGGCGGCGGTTCGGCTTCAGCCTGGAAGAGATTCGCCAGTGGCTGGAGCTGTACAATGCAGGCGACGGCGGCGTTGAGCAGCAGCGCACCTGGATTGATCTTTCGACGAAACAAATCGACGAGCTACGTGCCCGGCAGCAGGAGCTGGAGGACGCGATCCAAGAGCTCACACGCCTGCGCACTGTCGCTGAAGAAGCGCTAGCCGCGCAGACTGCGTGATCACGCGGCCGGTGTGACGCCCTCAATCCGCACGGCGAAGGTCAGGTCTTTGCCTGCGAGAGGGTGGTTTGCATCAAGCGTGACCTCGGTTTCGGTGAACCGCGCAATCACGAGGGGCACAACCTGCCCGTCGCGCGTGCGCGCCTGCAGCTGGGTGCCCACCTCGATCGCGATCTCTTCGGGCAGGTCACTGCGCGGCACGGTCTGCATATGGTCGGGGTCATGCGCGCCGTAGGCATCGGCTGCGGGGATCGTTACCGTTTTCTCGTCGCCCTCGCCCATGCCCATCAACGCGGCATCAAGCCCAGCGATGATCTGCCCTGTGCCTAGCGTGCATTCCAACGGTTCCCGCCCCTCGGAGCTGTCGAAGACCGAGCCATCTGAAAGGGTGCCGATGTAGTGGAATTGTACGGTGTCACCCGATTTCGCAGCGGTCATGAAAGCCTCCTGTGCGCGCGGGCACCGTTGAACATGTTTGGCGAGCAGGGTTTCAGTCAGGCGGCGTGAAGTAAACCGCGCGGGTCACTCCGCCGCAGTATCGCCTTTGAACTCGGGGGCGGAGAGAGTTTTGACGTCCACATCCAGCTTCTCGGTTTGCACAATCTCGGTGCCGCTCACGGCGATCTGCATCGTCTCGAACTTGCGCGCCTGTGGAAGCACCCGCGCCTCGGCGGTGGAGATCGTGGCGTTGAAATCGCGCACGGTGTTGGAGATCGACTTACCGAGCCTCTCCAGCCGATCTCCGAGTGTCGCAAAGCGTTTGTGCAACTCCTGCGCGGCCTCTACCGCCTCTTGCGCGTTTTCCGCCATCCGCTCCTGCTGCCAGCCATACGCGACCGACTTGAGCAAAGCGACGAGCGTGGTGGGCGTTGCGATGATGATCTTGTTGCGGATCGCATCCTCAAAGAGCGTCGGATCAAGCGAAAGCGCTGTGGAGTAAAACCCCTCCCCGGGAATGAACATGACCACAAAATCCGGCGATCCGGCGATGGCCTCAAAGTAGCTCTTCTGCGCCAGCCCTTTCATCTGCGTGCGCAGCTGGCGGACATGCGCCTCCATCTGCGAGATCTTTTCGGGCCCTTCATCCATGTTAGAGGCGGTCAGATACGCCTCCAGCGAGGTCTTGGCGTCGATGACGATGCGTTTACCACCGGGCAGGTTGACGGTGGCGTCGGGGCGGCGGCGGCCTTCGTCCATCTCCACTGATTGCTCCATGTGAAAATCGACGTGATCCACCATCCCGGCCATCTCAACAACCTGCCGCAACTGAAACTCCCCCCAGTTGCCGCGGGTTTTGGGGGCACGCAGGGCGGTCACAAGGCGGTTGGTCTCTGATGTGAGATGCTGCTGAGACTGCGCGAGCGACGTCACTTGTTGTGTAATCTGCGCATAAGCCCCGGCGCGCGCTTTCTCGATCTCTCCGACTTGGTGCTCAAACTTGCCTAGCGAGTCTTGGATTGGCTTTAACAGCGTCTCGATGCCCTTCTGCCGCGCTTCTAAATCGGCATCGGCACGTTGTTTGTGCTGCGCGAACCGCTCAGAGACCGACTTCAAAAACCGCTCATTGTTCGCATCGAGCGCTTTGGAGGCTAGCACGTCGAAGTCCTTTTGCAGTCCCTCGCGCATCTTATGCAGCTCTTCGAGGCGCGCGGCGTGGCTTTCGCGCTCGGACTTTAACGTCGCCTCGGAGCGCGCGAGCCCTTCGTTGGCGCGGATGAGCGCATCGTTCAGAGTATCGACGCGCTCTTCCAACCCATCCACCTGCGCCGCGCGTTCCTCCAGCTTTGCGAAAGACACATCCTGGGCAGCACGGGCCGCTCGCAAGCCCTGAAGCTCCTCCTCAGTCGCCGTTCGCGCACCCGATACCGCTGCAATCTCACGCTTCAACGAACGAACCGCGCCGAGATATACCAGCAAAGCGCCCAGAATCGCCCCCAGAGCAGCCACCGCCCAAGGTCGCGCCAGAATCTCCGCCCAGATCAGCTCCAACTCCGCCATGTTGCGCTCCTAATGAAGAGAACATAACACAAACATTTGCTGCGGCGCGGTGCAAGCCCGCACCCGCTACCGCTCCGCATCTGACCCTGCTAGGACAGCGCCGAACCAGCGGGAGAGAGCAATGGCAAACGTGGTCGTCGTAGGCTGTCAGTGGGGCGATGAGGGCAAGGGCAAGCTCGTTGACTGGCTCTCGGACCGGGCGGAGGTGATCGTCCGTTTTCAGGGGGGGCACAATGCCGGCCACACGCTGGTGATCGACGGCGAGGTCTACAAGCTTTCGCTGCTGCCGTCTGGGATTGTGCGGCCCGGCAAGCTCTCGGTCATCGGCAACGGCGTGGTGCTCGATCCGTGGGCGCTCTTGTCTGAGATGGAGCGTCTGGCCGCCCAAGGCGTCGAAGTCACGCCCGACAACCTGATCATCGCTGAAAACACGCCCCTCATCCTGCCCCACCACGGTGAGCTTGACCGCGCCCGTGAGAGCCAAAACACCGTTGCCAAGATCGGCACCACGGGGCGCGGCATTGGCCCGGCGTATGAAGACAAAGTGGGTCGCCGCTCGGTGCGCGTGGCTGACCTTGCGGATGAAGAAACCCTCGATGCCCGCCTGTCTCGCCTGCTGACGCACCATGATGCCCTGCGCCGTGGCCTTGGCCTGTCCGAGCTTGATGCTGCCGCCTTGAAAGACAAACTCATGGAGGTCGCCCCCATGGTTCTGCCCTTCGCGGCCCCGGCATGGCGCGTTTTAGCTGAAAAGCGCAAAGCGGGGAGGCGGATCCTGTTTGAGGGCGCACAAGGTGCACTGTTGGACGTGGATTTCGGCACCTATCCGTTCGTTACCTCCTCTAACACCATGGCGGGTATGGCGGCGGCGGGCTCTGGTATGGGGCCAGGCGCAGTGGATTATGTGCTGGGCATCGTCAAGGCCTACACCACGCGTGTCGGCGAGGGGCCGTTTCCGACGGAACTGCAGGATGCTGTCGGCACCCATCTTGCCACAGTCGGCCACGAGAAAGGCACCGTGACGGGGCGAGACCGTCGCTGTGGCTGGTTTGACGCGGTCATCGTGCGCCAGACCTGTACCCAAGGTGGCGTCAACGGGATCGCACTCACAAAGCTCGATGTGCTCGATGGGCTGGAGGAGTTGAAAATTTGTACCGGCTATCGCCTCGGCGACACCGTGCTCGATCATCTGCCCACCGCCGCCGCTGCGCAGGCAGCTTGTGAGCCAATCTACGAGACCATGCCCGGCTGGGCAGGGTCCACCGGCGGCGCGCGGTCTTGGGCGGACCTTCCGGCCGAAGCGGTGAAATACGTGCGCCGGATCGAGGAACTCATCGATTGCCCCGTGGCTCTCGTCTCCACCTCGCCAGAGCGCGACGATACAATCCTCGTGACCGATCCTTTCGCAGACTAAGGCTACCCTGTCTTCGCACCGGGATCGTCATCGACCATTGAAAACAAGCACCTTCCGCTTCAATGGTCTTTCAATATGCCCGCCGGAGGCACCGGTGGGCGGAACGCCCACAGGTTTTTTGCGCAATAGCTGTGGACGACGCGGGGCCCTGCGCCTACGTCCTCAGCATGGCCCTAAGTTACAAAACCCGCCGCAGACTGTCGCTTGTGATCCTCATCATCGGCCTGCCGCTCTACGTGGTCGTGGCGATCACGATCCTTGCGTTGATCGACCGCCCTCCGGTTTGGGTAGAGCTCTTGATCTACGCGGTGTTGGGTGTTGCCTGGGCACTCCCGCTCAAGAGCGTGTTCAAAGGTGTCGGCCAAGCAGACCCGGATGCGCCGCCTCAAGAGTAGCGTTCGCCGTCATGGCATCATATCTCTCTGAAGAACCTCGGGGAGATATCGAATGCGCAAAATGCTGGCCCTAGCACTCATCGCGTTGAGCACAACCGCCCACGCCGAAGAAATCGGCGAAGTTACCACCGCGTGGAAGCTCCTTGGTGCAGATCACCGCATCGTTGTGGAAGCGTTTGATGACCCCAAAATCGCAGGTGTCTCGTGCTTTGTGTCGCGCGCCAGAACTGGCGGCATCTCCGGCTCTCTCGGCTTGGCCGAAGATACCTCCGACGCCTCGATCGCCTGCCGCCAAACTGGTGAGATTGAACTGCTTGAGCCTTTGGAGGATGGGGAAGAGGTGTTTTCCCAACGCTCCTCGCCGCTATTCAAGCGGGTTCAGGTGGTGCGGTTTTACAACCTTGAGCGCAACACGCTGATTTACCTCACCTATTCCGACAAGCTCATCGACGGCTCGCCAAAAAATGCAATCTCTGCCGTGGTTGTGAGGCCGTGGGGTGCGGATGCGGCACCGCTTGTCTGGGCCGAGTAGGTGGCGCTGTTTCAACGCGACCACCCAGTCTTACTGGTTGGGGGTGGGCCGGTTGATCCGGACCTTTTGCAAGAGGCGTCAGATACTTGTCAGACTGTTATTGCTGCTGATGGCGGGGCGGATGCGCTGGGCCGCTTTGGCTTAAAACCCGACGCCATCATCGGAGATCTCGATTCGCTTCGGGATGCAGCGGCGTGGCAAAAAGCAGGCGTTCCGGTACATCACCGCGCTGACCAAGACACGACGGATTTCGAGAAAGCCCTGTCAGAGATCGATGCCCCGCTGATCTTGGCCATCGGATTTGTTGGCGCGCGTCTCGATCACACCCTCGCGGTGATGTCGGTGCTCTCACGCTTCCACGAAAAACCGGTCGTGGTGCTGGGGGAAGAAGATGTCATCTGCGCCCTTCCAGAGCAGTTTGAAATGGACACGACCGTCGGTGCGCGCGTTTCGCTCTTCCCGTTGTCAGAGGTTCGGGGCGTCGCGTCCAAGGGGTTGCGCTGGCCCATTGCGGGGCTGCGGTTCACACCCGATGGGGTCATCGGCACGTCGAATGAGACGGTTTCAGGGCACATCAAACTCACGTTGGATCGCCCGGGCCTGCTGCTTCTTGTGCCGAAGTTTATGCTGGGCCAGTTGCTCAGCGCGCTCGCAGATCATTAGCTGTCGCCTCAACAAGAGGTATTTTCGTGAACAAGACCGCTCTCTTCTCTGCCGTGCTGCTGCTTGCCGCCTGCGCTGATGATCCGCCGCCCGATCCGCTTGCAGCCTTTCCAGAGGTGCCACGTAGCATCGGCTCGGACGTGTTGGGCATGGGCTGCAGTCGGCTGGAGTTCACCCGCGACTCGGTGCGTGCGATCCAGCGCTACGGCGAGGGTGGCGCGCGGTTGCGGATGTTGATCCCGACCCGCTCCAGCAGCGAGGCAGAGCTCTTTGACGGTCTGACCGCGCTCAATCCGTCAGAGCGTGCCGCCACGGCGGATATGGCGCGGGCAATTCGCCGCCAGAAGGGCTGTTAGCCCGCGCCGAATCCGGTAGCGTGGCCCGCAACCCAAGACACTCATCACCACGAGGACGATATGCGCCGTTTTTTAACTCTCTCCGCCACCACGCTGTTTCTGGCCGCCTGCGGGGGTCAGGATGAGGGGATCACTCAGGAAGACCTGCTGAACGATTTTCCCAACACGCCCGCCAAAGCAGCGGCGGCGGTGTGGCAGATGAACTGCGAGCAGCTGGAAACGGTGGAGTTCATCATGGAGCAGATCGACACGCTCGGCGTGTTCGCGCGCCCGGTTATCGCCGCGGCGCCTTTGGATGAAGATGACCGCGCCGCGATGCTTGAGCTGCTGGATGCCGACAACAGCGAGCGGCGCGACGCGGAGCGTTATGTCAACACCGTGCAATTCGTGAAGCGGTGCGGATGATGCGGGTTGCTGGACTGTTCATAGTGCTGGTCGCCCTCGCTGCCTGCACGCCGGAGCCTGACTATACTGCAGAGTTTCCGGCTGTGCCCGACAGCATCGCCGACTCGATTGCCGAAATGGATTGCCCTGCGCTCAATATCACACGTGCGGGCTTTCGGGTTTTGGAAAATTCGGGTGCGTTGACCTCGCTGCTTGGTGGTGCGGCGCTGCCCGAACAAGTCCGCCCGTTCGTGGATATGTCTGAAACGGTGCGCGAGCAGGCCAAGGGCCTGACCGACCGCATGATCGAGGTCCGCGAATGCGGGTGATCGGCGCTGCGGTCGCGCTGATGCTCTCCGGATGTACCCTGTTCGGAGAGCCCCACACCGAACACCCCAACCTCAACAAAGAGGTGGCGCGCGAGATTGTGGATATGGACTGCGACACGCTCCTCCTGACCCGCCGCGCGCTTGATGCGATTGAGGATGGCGTCGTGGTGCCCGCAGATTTGCCTGCCGATGCGGCGGCGGCCTATGCGCGGGTCAAAGACCTCTCACCCGAGGCGCAAAGCGAGGCGCAAGACCTCGCGCGGCATATGCAAAAAGAGAACACCTGCGCGCTGCGGCGTTAGCACTCGATGACGTTTACCGCGAGACCGCCGAGCGACGTCTCCTTGTAGCGACTGTCCATGTCGCGCCCGGTTTGGCGCATCGTCTCGACACAGGCATCGAGGCTGACCAGGTGCGTTCCATCGCCGCGCAGAGAGAGTGACGCGGCAGAGACCGCCTTGATTGCCCCCAGACCATTTCGCTCAATGCATGGGGCCTGCACGAGGCCTTTGATCGGGTCGCAGGTCATGCCGAGGTGGTGCTCCAACGCGATCTCAGCGGCGTTTTCGATCTGTTTGGGGGTGCCACCGAGCACCGCGCAAAGCCCCGCAGCGGCCATGGCAGAGGCGGACCCGACCTCTCCCTGACAGCCCACTTCAGCGCCAGAGATCGAGGCATTTGACTTGATCAACCCACCCACAGCGGCGGCGGTCAGCAGAAACGTCTCCACATTGCTGGCGCGGGCGCCTGGCACATGGTCCAGCCAATAGTGGATCGTAGCCGGAACAACGCCCGCCGCGCCATTAGTGGGGGCCGTCACGACCTGCCCGCCGGCGGCATTTTCCTCGTTCACCGCAATGGCATATACGCTGATCCAGTCGTTCACGGTGTGCGGGGCCGTCAGGTTGCGCCCGCGCTCCTGCTGCAAAGCATCGTGGATGCCTTTGGCCCGCCGTGGCAGGTTCAGCCCCCCCGGAAGCGTGCCATCCCGCGAGAGACCACGGTCGATGCAGGACGACATCACGCCCCAAATCTTCCCTAAGCCGGATTTCAGCGCCGGGGCAGAGCAATGCGCCAATTCGTTCGCGCGCTTCATCTCCGCAATGCTCAGCCCACTCTCTTCGGCCATCGCGAGCATCTCCGCCGCGCTGCGGAACGGGTAGGGGACATCGCTCGGCAGTTCTTGAGCGGGCGTTCTGGCGAGCTCTCCCTCGGTCAGAACAAATCCACCGCCCACCGAGTAATAGACCTCGCGCATGTGCAACTGGCCGGACGCATCAAGCGCCTCAATCAGCAGCGCGTTGGCGTGGCCGGGCAGGGCGGGGCCGTAGTCAAAAACGAGGTCTCGGTTCGGATCGAAGGAAAGCAGGGGCAGACCGTCGGGCCTCAAAGAATGGGTTTCGTGGAGCTCTGCGAGCTTCTCTTCGGCAGCGTCGAGGTCATAGGCATCGGGCCTAAACCCCAGAAGCCCCGCGAAAACCGCCTTGTCCGTCGCGTGGCCTTTGCCGGTGAACGCGAGCGAGCCGTGCAGGCGCACGCGCAGCGCCGCCGGGGCCCCTGCACCGGGAATGATGTCTTCGCCTGCGCGGAGTGCGTCCAAAAACCGGCCAGCGGCAATCATCGGTCCCATCGTGTGTGACGAACTGGGGCCGACGCCGATTTTGAAGATGTCAAAAACGCTCAGAAACATCTGACTGCCTTGGCTGTTTCGCGAGACTTACAACTGCATTTGGAGCGTATCGCGCTCAAAACGACCCACCGTCGCACCGGGAACGTCATACGCAGCGGGATCAGGCCCTTCTTTCAGCGCGCAGAACCACAAGAGGTCAATCTGCATGAACTTTTTGAACGACATGCGCGGCCAGTTTATTTGGCGCAAAACACGCCCAAAACTCGCCTCCAGCGCCTCTGCCTCTGCGATCAGGCCAGAATGTGCAAGCATCGACTGGTGGAGAACGGTCGATTGCGGGTCGATCTGGGTGATCTCAGCTTCGCTCAGGCGCGGATAGACGAGGTTGCTGCGGTCTTTCTCGGAGAGATTAAAGACGGGCGACCCCAGGGCATTCGCCTTGCACATCAGCCGGGCAGACTTCGCAGGCAAGGATTGCAGCGAAAGATGCGGGCGCAACGGGTCTGCCTGACCGCTGCCGTAGAAATGCGTGGCTTCGGGCGCACCGTTGGCGGAGACGCTGTCGTAAACCATGTCACACCCCAAAAACAGCAGGGGATGACCGGGAAAAAGTGTAAGCGCCAGGTACCCACCGGTGAAGGCCATCGTCTCTCCGCACAGCTGAAAGCCGCCAAACACCAATTGCGCCTCTTGCAGCGCCGCAGCGGTTAACACCTGTTGTTGCCGGTTGGGCAGAGGCCAGTCAGGCACCGGAAAGTCTGAGGCGATGGCGGCATGCGTCCAGTCAGGGCGCACACGAAACGCGGTGTTGAGTGTCATAATCGCCTCAAACCATTCGCGCGGCCAAGATTTCGCACGCACAACATCGGGCGCAGAGCCGAGGATCAACACGGGGCGTTTGCGATCATTCATGAACCAAGGGGAGCCTCGCCGCGCTTCGTGGTCAACCCCGAACAGAGCGCTTATAACACGGCGACTCGTAAGGACGTGCCATGCCGCTCTCTCCCGCAAACCACGCCAAATACCGCTCTGCCCGCGCCGCTCTTACTGAAGTGCGCGACGGGATGAAACTGGGGCTGGGCACGGGCTCTACGGCGGAATGGTTTGTTAAAGTGCTCGCGGCCTGGTGTGAGGTGCACGGGGCGAAGGTGATCGGCGTGCCGACGTCAGAGCGGACAGGGGAGCTTGCCGTTTCTCTCGGGCTCGAAATCACCATGCTCGATGCGTTGGGAACGCTTGATCTGACGGTGGACGGGGCTGATGAGTTTGACCCGGACCTGGTGCTCATCAAAGGCGGCGGGGGCGCGCATCTGCGTGAAAAGGTGGTTGCGTCTGCCTCTGACCGGATGGTCGTGATCTCTGACACCTCAAAAGAAGTGCCGCAGCTTGGGGCGTTCCCGCTGCCGGTAGAGGTGATCCCGTTTGGTCATGCGACCACCGCCGGGCATCTGCGCAAAACGCTCGACCGCCTTGGCTATCACGATGCCGAGATTGCGCTGAGAGGCGGGGAGACGGCACCTTATCTCACCGACGAGCGCAACCATATCTACGACTTGAAACTTGGAAAGATCACCGACGCGGCGGAGCTTGCCGCAGGCCTCAATGCCGTCCCCGGCGTCGTAGAGCATGGCCTGTTTCTTGGCATCGCTAAGGCGGTCTATCTGGGCCACGCCGATGGTCGCGCGGAGTGTCTGTCAGAGGGCGGTGCACGGCAGGCGGTCGCGTTTGACGACGGCCTTGATGAAACGGCCTTTCTGGCCCGTTGGGCTGACTAGGAGATACCATGCGAACGCTCATTATCGCCGCAATTCTAGGGCTTTGCGCCACAGCAACCCTCGCCGAAGGGCATGGCCCGGAAGAGGCGGAAAAGCGCAACCTCGCGCAGCGGTTCATCGCGCTGAACCTGCTCAACCAAACGCCAGAGATCATGGGCGGCCTCTCTGCCGATCCGGTGATCGAGCAGTTGCGCGTGCCCTATCCCGACATCACTGCCGAGCAAGAGGCAGAGGTGCGCCTAATCTTTGGTACGGCCGTCGCGGAGGTGAACCGGTCTGTGATGCTCGAAAACGCCAAAGACATCGCCGCGCAATTCACGGTCGAAGAGCTCCGGGCGCTGGTGGCGATGTTTGAGGACGAGACCAACCGCGCAGGCCTTTTGGCGCTCACCAATGCTATGACCTCGATCCAGCCCGCATTGCAGGCCCGGATGCGTGAGGAGCTTTTGTCCCTCAATGGCGAGATCATCGGCGTGTTTGAGCCCGCCGACGGCGCACAATAAAGCAGGGAGGGCGACATGGCCTTCGATTATGATCTCTTCGTCATCGGCGGAGGTTCGGGCGGCGTGCGCTCAGCTCGGCTGGCGGCGGGCACCGGTGCGAAAGTGGGTCTTGCAGAGGAGTACCGCTACGGTGGCACCTGTGTGATCCGGGGCTGTGTGCCGAAAAAGCTGATGGTGTACGCCTCGCACTTTTCGGAAAGCTTTGAGGACGCTGCCGGGTATGGCTGGAGCGTGGGCGAGACGTCGTTCGACTGGAAGACCCTGATTGCGGGCAAAGACCGCGAAATTGAACGGCTTGAGCGCATCTACGAGCGGAACCTCCAGGGCGCGGATGTCACAACCTACAACGCCCGCGCAATCCTTACCGGCCCACAGGAGGTTACGCTCTCAACCGGTGAGGTCTTCTCCGCCAAAGTGATCTTGATTGCCACCGGCGGGCGCCCCTTCATGCCGGATGTGCCGGGGATCGAGCACGCGATCACGTCGAACGAGGTGTTCCATCTTGAGGAGCAGCCGAAGCGCGTCTTGATCGTTGGTGGGGGCTATATCGCGTCTGAATTCGCAGGGATTTTCCATGGGCTCGGCTCGCAGGTCTGCCAAGTCTACCGCGGCAGCCAAATCCTCCGCGGATTTGACGATGACCTGCGCAGCCATGTCAGCCAAGAGATGGTCCGCAAAGGGATCGACGTGGTTTTGGGCACCACTGTGCTGGGGATTGAGAAGACTGACACCGGGCTGCTCGTCGACATCTCCATGTCCGACACGATGGAATTTGACGCGGTCATGTACGCCACGGGCCGTGTGCCCAACACCGACAACCTCGGGCTGGATCAAGTTGGTGTGGAATTGACCGACAGCGGCGCGGTGAAAATTGACGACTATGGGCAAAGCTCAGTGCCCTCGATTTATGCCGTGGGCGATGTGACGGATAGGTTGCAGCTCACGCCGGTGGCGATCCGCGATGGAATCGCGTTTGTCGAGACCGTCTTCAAAGACAACCCAACGACGCCCGATCACATCGACGTGCCGACGGCGGTGTTCACCCAGCCCGAAATTGGCACGGTTGGCCTGACAGAGGCGGAAGCCCGTGCAAAATACGAGGTCGACATTTACCGCACCTCATTCCGCGCGATGATGCATGTTCTGCCCGGTCGCGAAGAGCGCATGCTCATGAAACTCATCGTAGACAAGGCCACGGACAGGGTTCTGGGCGTGCATATCGTGGGCCATGCGGCGGGCGAAATGATCCAACTTGCAGGGGTTGCGGTGAAGATGGGCGCGACAAAAGCTGATTTCGATCGGACCGTCGCGGTGCATCCGACGGCCGCGGAAGAGCTCGTCACGATGAAAGAACCGGTTTCTTAACTTGAAAAACCACGGAAAGTGTCCACCTCGCTGGGCAACAGAACCTACGTACTCGGAGGATCAGAGAGCAGATGGCGTCCAACAATAACGGTGGCCCTTGGGGCGGCGGCGGTGGAAACCGTGGCGGCGGCGGGGGCCGTAATCCTTGGGGACCACAAGGCGGCGGTGGCAATCGTGGCAACGGCGGCGGCGGTCCGGGCGGTCAAGGCCCCGGCCAGGTGCCAGACCTCGATGAGATTGTGCGCAAAGGCCAAGAGCAGCTCAAGGTTTTGATGGGCGGCAAGGGCGGCACCGGGGGTGGTGGCGCAGGCGGCGGCGGAGGCTTCTCCATGGGCCGCCGAGGCTGGGCGCTTGTCGGTGCAGCGCTGGTTATCGGCTGGGGCTTCCTGTCGATCTATCAGGTGCAGGACAACCAGCAGTCGGTTGAGCTGACGTTGGGTGAGTTCTCCAGCACGGGCCAGCCGGGCCTCAACTTCGCGCCTTGGCCGATCGTGACCCATGAGGTTGTGGACGTCACCAACGAGCGGACGGTTAACATCGGCTTTGGCGGTCGCTCAGGCCGATCTGATGACGGTCTGATGCTGACAGGTGACGAGAACATCGTGGATATCGACTTCCAGGTTGTCTGGAACGTGTCTGACCCCTCGGAGTTTCTCTTCAACCTTGCAGACCCTGAGGGCGCTGTGACGGCAACCGCTGAGTCTGCGATGCGCGAAGTGATTTCACGCTCAGAGCTGGCACCGATTCTCAACCGAGATCGTGGTGTGATCGCTCAAGAGGTTGAAGATTTGCTGCAAAGCACGCTCAACAGCTACCAGACCGGTGTCAACATCGTGCGTGTGAACTTTGACCGTGCCGACCCGCCGCGCGAAGTCATCGACAGCTTCCGTGACGTGCAGGCCGCCGAGCAGGAGCGTGACCGTTTGCGCAATGAGGCGGATGCGTTCGCCAACCGTGCGCTTGCAGATGCGCGTGGTGAAGCCGCGCAAATGCTGCAACAGGCCGAAGCCTATCGCGCGCAAGTCGTGAACGAGGCTGAGGGTGAAGCGGCGCGCTTTATCTCGGTTTACAATGAATACGCCAACGCGCGGGACGTGACCCGTCGTCGTCTTTATCTTGAGACGATGGAGCGGGTCCTCGGCTCGGTCGATAAAATCATCATCGACGAGTCAGTCTCTGGCGCAGGCGGCAGCGGTGGTGGCACAGGCGTTGTGCCCTTCCTGCCCCTCAACGAACTCCGGAGGAGCAACTAATGCGTGTCGTTGGCATAGCTCTTATCGCCGCTTTTGTCGGCCTCGTGACCCTTCTGTCGTCTCTCTTCGTCGTGGATGAGCGGGAGCGGGTTCTCGTGACCCAGTTTGGTCAGGTGCGCGCGGTCGTCTCTGAGCCGGGCTTGGCCTTCAAGGTTCCGTTCGTGCAATCGGTTCTGCGCTATGATGCGCGGATCCAGTCGCTCGACACGCAACCGCTCGAAGTCACTCCTTTGGATGACCGTCGTCTCGTAGTGGACGCGTTCGCCCGCTGGCGCATCAATGACACGCAGGCGTTCCGCCGTGCTGTCGGTGCCGATGGTCAGATCGCGCTCAACCAGGGTGCCAACCGCCTTGAAGGCATCGTGAATGCTCAGGTGCGAGAAGTTCTCGGTACGGTGACGTCCGACGCCGTTCTTTCGGATGACCGGGTTGGGCTGATGGCGCAGATCCGCGACGCGGCCTTCACCGAGGCGCTCGATCTTGGCATCGAGGTGGTGGACGTGCGGATCAAACGCGCTGACCTGCCGGATCAGAACCTCGCTGCGACCTTCGCACGGATGCAGGCGGAGCGTCAGCGAGAGGCCGAAGATGAGCGCGCCCGCGGTCGTGAGGCGGCGACCCGTGTGCGCTCTCAGGCAGAGCGGACGGCGGTTGAGATCGTCTCCGAAGCGCAGCGCGAGAGCGAGATCGTTCGAGGTGAGGCTGACGCCCGCCGCAATGCGATCTTTGCGGATGCGTTCGGTCGTGACCCTGAGTTCTTCGCCTTCTACCGCTCGCTCACAGCCTATGAGCGTTCGCTGACTGGCGAAAACTCCACGCTGGTGATCTCGCCTGACAGTGAGTTCTTCAACTACCTGGAAAGCGACGCGATCCGCTAACGCGCGTCCCTGCATACGATTTGAGAAGGGCCCTGCGGGGCCCTTTTTCGTGTCCACCTTGCGTCTTGGCCCCTGTTGCGTCACGAAGAAGATGTTCTCAGGGCGGGGTGGAATTCCCCACCGGCGGTGAGTGGCAGATGCCACAAGCCCGCGAGCGCCTCCTCGGTTTAGGGAGGGTCAAGCAGATCAGGTGCAACTCCTGAGCCGACGGTTAAAGTCCGGATGGAAGAGAATGTGCTGCTCCCTCGCCTTTGGTGGGGCGGGACGCATGTGATCGCCTTGGGTGACGTGTCACTATGGAAGGAGATCATCATGGCACACACCCGATACGCGTTTATCAAAGCAAACTGGCACGCCGATATCGTCGATCAGGCCCTTGTGGGGTTTTCAGAGGTTATCCCCGCTGATCAGATCGATGTGTTTGACGTGCCCGGTGCGTTTGAGATGCCCCTTTTGGCCAAAAAGCTTGCGCAAACCGGCAAGTACAGCGCAGTCGCCGCGGCCGCCTTCGTTGTGGATGGGGGCATCTACCGGCATGAGTTTGTCGCTCAGGCTGTGGTCACAGGCTTGATGCAGGTGGGGCTAGAGACAGGGGTGCCAGTGCTCTCGGTCTCTCTCACGCCGCACCAGTACCAGGAAACTGAGCATCACAATCGCATCTTTCAGGCGCATTTCGTTGAAAAAGGGCGCGAGGCGGCACGGGCGGCATTACAAGTCACGCAGACGTCGCTGCAAAGCGTGGCGTAGCGGATCAACGGTCTGCGGCGGTCCAAACGTGCATTTGCCGCAGACCTTTGGGAAATTTGCCTCAAAACCTCACACACAGTTGAGAAGCTGTCAGCGCTAGCTATCCTCTCTCTGAGTTGCATTTCGCGCGGCTCTGTCCATCTCAATCGGCAGACCGCTGCAGGCGCAGGCCGTCTGCAACCAAGAGGAGGAACACCCCGTGAGATCCCAAACCCGAGCAGTCGCCCGTCCACAGCCGATGGCGGCCCTGACAGCCCTGATCAGCGCCTTGCTGATCGCGGCCCTCGTGATGCCGCTGCAGGCGCGTGCGCAGTCCAACCCCGGTTCATTCGCTGACCTTGCCGAGCGGCTGAGCCCATCTGTGGTGAACATCACCACCTCCACCATCGTCAACGCGCCCAACCAAGGGCCCGCGCCAGTGGTGCCCGATGGCTCCCCGTTTGAAGACTTCTTTCGCGACTTTATGGACCGTCAGCCCGATGGCCCGCGCCAGCGTCGCGCGTCTGCACTTGGCTCCGGCTTCGTGATTTCGGCGGATGGCTTCATCGTGACCAACAACCACGTCATCGAGCAGGCTGATGAGATCTTCATCGAGTTTTTCTCTGGCGAAGAGCTTGAGGCCCGCGTCATCGGCACCGACCCGCGCACCGACGTCGCGGTCTTGAAAGTTGAGCCTGAGGCGCCGCTGCCGTTCGTCGAGTTTGGCGATTCTGACGCCGCGCGTGTGGGCGACTGGGTGCTCGCCATTGGTAACCCGCTGGGGCAGGGCTTCTCGGTTTCTGCTGGGATCGTGTCTGCCCGTGCACGCCAGCTGCAAGGCTCGCTCGATGACTTCATTCAAACCGATGCCGCGATCAACCGCGGTAACTCCGGTGGCCCGCTCTTCAACATGGACGGCGATGTGATCGGTGTGAACACCGCGATCCTGTCGCCCAACGGTGGCTCCATCGGCATCGGTTTTGCGATGTCCTCCAAGGTCGTTTCGGGCGTTGTGGATCAGTTGCAAGAGTTTGGTGAAACCCGCCGCGGTTGGCTCGGTGTGCGCATCCAGCCCGTGGATCAGGGCGTTGCCGATGCGCTGGGCCTCGCTGACGCGCGTGGTGCTTTGATTGCTGATGTGCCAGCAGGCCCAGCCTCTGACGCAGGGATCGAGGCAGGCGATGTGATCTTGACCTTCGATGGCCAAGAGATCGGCGAGATGCGCGATCTCCCGCGGATCGTAGCCGGCACCGACGTGGGCAAAGAGGTTGAGGTCGTGGTGTTCCGCGATGGCGCGCTTCAGACCCTCAGCGTCACCCTGGGTCGGTTGGAAGAGGCGCAGTCCGCCTCGCTCCGACCGCAGCAAGAAACCCCGGAGCTGGAGCGTAGGGTTACGGTGGTGGGGATGACCCTCACCGGACTGACCGAGAGTATCCGCGAGGAGTTTGACATCAGCGAGGGCGCCCGTGGCGTCCTCGTTGTTGATGTGGACCCGCTCTCTGAGGCGGCGGAAAAGGGCGTGCAGGTTGGTGACGTGATCGAGGAGATCGGACAGCGCATCGTCAACACCGCACCCGAGGCACAGCGCCAGATCGAAATGGCGGCGGACGCGGGGCGCACCTCGCTCCTGTTTCTAATTCGCGTGAATGGCACCCCGCGCTTTTTTGCGTTGAACCCCAACAGCTAAATTCAAAAAGGCGCGCCCCCTGGAGTGGGGCGCGCCTTTTCTACGAGCGCTTGCCTGACGTTCTGTCTTTTGGGGATGCGGGGTCGCGCTCGTACAATCAGACGAAAGCCATGCAATCCTCTGAAAGGCTGTCAGCGGCGACACCAGCCAAAACCAGCGTGTCACCATAGCCGTAGGAGATAAGGGCGCCCACGTCGCTGTCGGTAATGCTAAGTTGCCCCTCGGATGCCTCGTCAAAGACAAGCGTATCGGTTTCCGCGTCGAAATCCGTGATCAGGTCGTGACCGTTGAGCGCCTTTGCAAAAACGAAGTGATCCGCACCTGCACCCCCGGTAAGTACATCATCGCCTTGGCCGCCCGTCAGCGTGTCTGCCCCTCGGTTGCCATGCAGCCTGTCATCCCCGGCGCCGCCGTCAAGCGCATCTCGCCCGCGTTGGCCGAAGAAGCGATCCTCCTCAGCACCGCCGATCAGAACGTCATCACCGTCGCCCGCTTTGGCCTTTGCGCCGCGCAGGGGCACGAGGGGCAGGTTTGAGAGGTCCACTACATCAACGCCCTCAGCCCCCTCAAAGACCACTTTGAGTGCGGCATCGGGTGCGAGCAGTGAGCGGAAGGATTTTGCGTCGTCCAGATCAGCGGGGCGGGTCAGTTCGGCCACGCCGGCGCTCTGGCCGTCGACACCCGCATAGGTGAGCGTTGTTTGCTTTGGTCCGGTGCCCAGAGACTGCGGGCTTGGCTCTATCGCAGGCATGGAGTTTCCCAAAGAAACGCTTTGCCGCGTGTTCGAAAACGCCAGCGCGTTTTCTGCGCCTGTTTCTGTAAAAACCCCCAGCGGAAACAGCTCTAGCGCCCCGCGATCCTCGCCCGGAAGGGCAATTGAGAAACCAGTGGCACTCGCTGTGATCTTGATTTTTTGCATCGAAACCTCCACCCCCACGGAAAGTTCGATGAATATTTCTGACAAATTTCGCTAAAATTCAAAACATCATTTATTTAATGGTAAACTGACAAATCCGTTAGATTTATAGTTAACGGTCATTTGGTCGATATTCCCATGACTTGCGCGGTGCCAGAGGCTCTGGTCGTCGCCGTAAGTTCATCCTAAATAACCGAACAAACCACAGCGAACGAGCAGAGCCATGGCCAAGATTACCTACATTGAGCACAACGGAACCCAGCATGTCGTCGACGTCCCAGAGGGCCTTACGGTCATGGAAGGCGCGCGGGACAACAACATCCCCGGCATCGAAGCAGATTGCGGCGGAGCCTGTGCCTGCTCCACCTGCCATGTGTATGTCGATCCGGCGTGGGTCGAGAAAATGCCCGAGATCGAGCCGATGGAAGAAGACATGCTCGACTTCGCCTATGAGCCCGACAAGGCCCGGTCACGGCTGACCTGTCAGCTGAAAGTGACCGAAGCGATGGACGGGCTCATCGTGCAGATGCCGGAAAAGCAGATCTGATCAGTAGGAAAACCCTTGCATGATCTGAGTGGGTCTCAGGTCTGCGGCGTCAGAGATCGGGGCGGCGCTGGGCGTTACATCAGCGAAGCCTTGGGTGCTCGCTTGCTGCGTGCACGCACCGAGCATGAGGGTCAGGCCAAGGGCGATCAGGATGCGGGTCATCGTACTCTCCGTTTTTGCGATGGCCGAGACCTAGGAAACACCCCCAAAGACCGCGCCGCGATTGCGAAATCGGGGCGCGTTTTCGACAAACGCATAGCGAATTTCAAAATCGCACAGTTCTCAGGGCTGCCAGAGCGGCCCGATATGCTACGGTCCGGCCATGCAGAGCGTTTTGGCAGAAGTTGATGTGTTGATGCGCGGGGGAGCCGCGGCCCTCTGCCTCTATCTCGCGACCCGGTTCATCATGGTTCGGCAGCATTGTATGCTGGCCACGCTGGGTGCGCTGTTTACAGTATCTGTCGCCGTCTTGGTGCTGACAGTGCAACGCCCGGCATTTTACGATCCGGCCTCGCTGTGGAACCCGTTTTTCATGGTGGGCAAGCTCTCACCTTACCTCTTTTGGCTCTTCGCGCTGTCGCTCTTTGATGATCAATTCGAGTTTCGCTGGTGGCACGCGGTGCCAGGCTTTGCGACGTTTGTGAATGCCTTCGCCTGCGACTGCCGGGTTAGCTTCGATCCGCCCGCGATGGCGCTTCACATGATGATGCTCCTGATGTTCGGGCATGTGTTTTATCTCGGCATCACAGGCTACATGGGCGATCTGGTGGATAAGCGGCGGAGCTTTCGCACCGGCGTGTCTTTCCTCATCCCGGTGGTCGGTCTGTCGATTGTGGTGATGGACCTTACCTCGTCACAGCTTCCGCTGAGCCAAGAGATGCTCTTGGTGCAAACCGGGATGATCCTCGCAGCGGCGGGGATCTTTACGCTTTGGGTGAGCCGGCTGGACGAGGCGCTGTTGCCGCCTGCAGAGCCCGCCAAGCAAATCCACCAAGCCAAACTGCCCGCCGCTGACCGGCTTGAGCTGGCGCGGCTTGAGCAAGCGGTGCGCTCTGGCACGCTCTATGAGCCGGGGCTGACGATTGGACTGCTGGCAGACCGGATCGACGTGCCCGAGCATCGCCTGCGGCGCTTGATTAACCAGGGCCTTGGCTATCGCAACTTCAACGCGTTCC
>JBCBGM010000049.1:0-18075 GCA_038526735.1 Pseudomonadota bacterium
GGCGCGGGCTGGGCAAAGGTGCATGCGTTCACCTTCGGGACGCGGTTGACCAATGTGAGCCGCCCCGATGCGCGTGCCGCCCTCCCAATCGAGCGCCTCGCGCCCGCAAGCCGCTAAAGCAGCATCCGCATCGCGCTGCATCAGGTGGCGGCTCACATTGGTCAACCGCGTCCCGAAGGTGAACGCATGCACCTTTGCCCAGCCCGCGCCCTTTGCATTGGCGGCGGCATGCAGAAAGTGCAGCAGCATCCGGCTGTAGCCAGACATCGAGCCCGAGATGTCGCAAAGCGCCACAAGATTGGGCCACCGCTCCCGCTGGGTCGCGCGCTTCAGCGTCGTGATATCCCCCCCCGTGCGCATCGCTGCACGAAGTGTTGCCCGCGCATCGACCGAGGCCCCCTGCACCGCCGCCTGCCGTCGCCGCGAGGCCACGGGCTTGACCGGCAGATCAAGCTGCGCAATCGCGCGCTTGGCGGCGTTTACCTCCGCCAAGGTCATTTGCTCAAAATCCATCGATTTGAGCTTTTCGGAGGCGGAGAAGGTCAGCGAAGCGTCGATCTCGATCACCTCCCCCTCCTCCCGCAGCAACTCTTCCGGGGGTGGCGGGCGGTTCTCATCGAGCAAAGCCTCAGCCGCCCGGCGCTCCGCATCGCGCGGAGTGGGCGCCTCGTTCACACCTCGCACCATGGGCGTGAGCATCGACATCATATGCTCCAGAAACTGCGGATCGCGCCAATAGAGCCGAAAGATCTGCGCAAACACCTGCCGCTGCTCGGGCCTGCGCACGAAACAGGCGTGCAGCGTCCAGAAGAAGTCTTCCTTCTCCGAGAAGCCCGCGGCCTCTACGGCCCGGATCGCATCGAGCACCTGCCCCGGCCCCACTGGCAACCCGGCCCGCCGCAACGCCCGTGCAAAATGCGTGATATTGTCGGCAAGCCGCCCGTCCGTGTTGAGCTCTAGCTCGCTGAATTGTGCCATTTCTCCCCCCGATGACGCTCTCTCGGCGCCCTAGGTGACCGTTCGCACAGATCCTAGCGCTCCGTGATCAACAGCACAGCATCCGAATAGGCATTCGCATTATACGACCCAACCCAGATGTCGTAGAGACCCTCTTCCGGATTGTTCAGCACCACGATCGGGTTATGCCCCTCGTCCTCATCCGAATAATACCAGGAGCCATCCGGCCCGTTGACCAGCAAAACCGTGTCCGCGTCCGAAATCACCCCGATCCGCAGGCGCGAGGACTTGCCCGACCAGTAGAGATCAAAGTCCGGCGGTGTGCCAACAAAGCCCGCAGCCTCAAACCCACAATCGCCCAGTTCGTTGGCACCTCCCGCCAGCAACTCCACCCGGTGCGGATCAGGCGCAAACCCAGCCTTCAGGCTCACATCACCGTCGTAAGGCTGCGCCTCCCAATCCGGGCAGGCGACCGCGGCGACGGGTGCCGTGCTGAGCAAGAGGGCGATGAGGGGAGCGCGCATGGTGTGATCCTTTCTGCGAGGGGTTTGCCCCACCATGAAATCACAGCTCTAAACCGTCAAATCCAAATGCCCCTAGAGTGTGGCCCGCGCCTCATCCAACAGCTTTCCAGCGGCAGAGCCCTGCAGCTTTTGGATGTCGTCCTGATACTTTAACACCGCGCCCAACGTGTCAGAGATCACCTCGGGCGACAGCGTCACATGATCGAGCGCGACGAGGCACTTGGCCCAGTCAATCGTCTCTGCCACGCCAGGTTTCTTGAACAAATCCTCGGTCCGCAGCTTCTGCACAAAGGCCACGACCTCGCGCGATAATGCCTCTGCGGCCTCAGGTGCACGGGCGGTGACGATCTCCATCTCGCGGTCAAAACTGGGGTAATCGACCCAGTGATAGAGGCACCGGCGCTTGAGCGCATCATGCACCTCGCGGGTGCGGTTCGAGGTCAAAATCACGATGGGCGGCTCGGGCGCGGCGACGGTGCCAAGCTCCGGGATTGTGACCTGAAAATCCGAGAGCGCCTCCAAGAGAAACGCCTCAAACGGCTCATCGGTGCGGTCCAGCTCATCGATCAGCAGCACCGGCGCACCGCCCTCCTGCGGGCGCATCGCCTCCAACAGCGGCCGCGTGATCAGATAGTTCTCGGAAAAGAGATCCGCCTCAGACGCCCCGCCCTGTGCCTCCGCTGCACGGATCGCCACCATCTGTGCCGCGAAATTCCACTCATAGACCGCCGACGACGCATCGAGCCCCTCATAACACTGCAAACGGATCAACCGTCGCCCCAGCGCCGTGGCCAAGGCCTTGGCAATCTCGGTCTTCCCGACCCCCGCTTCACCCTCCAAAAACAGAGGCCGCCCGAGGCGGAGCGAGAGGAACACCACCGTCGCCAGCGCCCGCGAAGAGACATACCCCGCCTCCGCCAAAAGCGTTTCAGTCGCGTCGATGCTGGCAGGTATCTGGGCCATGATCCCCCCTTGGGCTTTTCTCGTTTTGCACCAGAGGAGGGGCACGGGCCGCAGAGGTCAAGGGGCGCTGCCCCTCTGCCGGGCTGCGCCCGCCATTCACCCCGGAATATTTGAAAACCGACGAAGACGTGAGTCGGGGTTGGATCAAGGGCGGGCGAATGCCCGGCGGCGGAGCCGCGGACCCTTGAGGCGGGCGCGACTCACACCACCACACTGGGCGAGGCGACTTGAGAGAGCAGCCGCGCCCTCAAGCGCCTCTCAACAGACTTAGGACCCGCGCGCAGCGCGGGCCATGCCCAAGCCGTAAGGCGCGGGAGCGCCTTTGCCCCACTGGAACCTGCCCAGCCCATCCGCTACATCCCTGAACAGGCAACTTCGGGTGACCCATGGCACGCATCCTCATCACCTCCGCGATCCCGTACATCAACGGGATCAAGCATCTCGGCAATCTCATCGGCTCTCAGCTGCCCTCAGATGTGGCAGCACGGTATTTTCGCGCGCGCGGGCACGAGGTGATGCACATCTGCGCCACCGACGAGCATGGCACTCCCGCAGAGCTCGCCGCTGCCAAGGCCAATATGCCCGTGGCCGACTTCTGCGCCATGATGTGGGAGAAGCAGGACGCACTGGCAAAGGGCTTTGGCCTCGCCTTCGACCATTTTGGCCGTTCCTCCAGCCCGCAGAACCACCATCTGACCCAGCATTTCGCGGGCCGCCTCGCAGAGCGTGGCCTCATTCGCGAAGTCACCGATCAGATGATCTATTCCAAAGCGGACGGACGCTTTCTGCCCGACCGTTATGTCGAGGGCACCTGCCCCAATTGCGGCTATGAGCATGCCCGCGGCGACCAGTGTGAGAACTGCACCAAGCAGCTGGAGCCGACTGAGCTGATCAACCCGCGCTCTGCCATCTCCGGCTCCACCGATCTGGAGGTGCGCGAAACCAAGCACCTCTACCTTCGCCAATCTGCCATGGCCGAAGAGCTGGAGGCCTGGATCGACAGCAAAACCGACTGGCCAGTGCTCACCACCTCCATCGCCAAGAAGTGGCTCAACGATGGAGATGGGTTGCAGGACCGCGGCATCACCCGCGATCTGGACTGGGGCATCCCCGTGAAACGCGGCGCTGAAGATTGGCCGGGGATGGAGGGGAAGGTCTTCTACGTCTGGTTCGACGCCCCCATCGAATACATCGCCTGCACCGCTGAATGGGCCGCCGCGAATGGCCTTGAGGATACCGAGTGGCAGCGCTGGTGGCGCACCGATCAGGGGGCGGAGGACGTCCGCTATATCCAGTTCATGGGCAAGGATAACGTGCCGTTCCACACACTCTCCTTCCCGGCGACGATCTTGGGGAGCGGGGAGCCGTGGAAGCTTGTCGATTACATCAAGTCGTTCAACTACCTCAATTATGAGGGCGGGCAGTTCTCGACGTCGAAGGGGCGCGGCGTGTTTCAGGATCAGGCGCTAGACATCCTTCCGGCGGATTACTGGCGCTGGTGGCTGCTTTCAAACTGCCCCGAAACCTCGGATGCCGAGTTCACCTGGGAGAGCTTCCAGGGCGGCGTGAACAAAGACCTTGCAGATGTGCTTGGCAATTTCGTCAGCCGCATCACCAAGTTCTGCCGCTCGAAGTTTGGCGAGGCTGTGCCTGAGGGTGGGGCCTATGGCCCGCAGGAGGAAGCGCTGATCGCCGATCTCACCGAAAAGCTCCACGCCTACGAGGCCGCGATGGACGCGCTCGAAATGCGCCGCGCCGCAGCCGCCTTGCGGGCGATCTGGGTGGCCGGGAACGAGTATCTGCAATCCGCAGCACCCTGGGCGACCTTCAAGGAAGACCCAGAAGCTGCGGCGGCGCAGGTGCGCATGGGGCTGAACCTCGCACGGCTTTACGGCATCCTCTCCGCCCCGTTCATCCCGTTTGCGTCAGAGGCGATCCGCGCGGCACTCAACACCGATGATGCCTGGCCCCATGACCTGCACAACGCGCTTTCCGCGCTGCCCGCAGGCCATGCGTTCACCGTGCCCGACAACCTCTTTGCAAAGATCACCGACGAGGCGCGGGAAGAGATGCAAGCCCGCTTTGCCGGGCAGGCATGACCCCTAACGAAAACCTGCGCGGCATCGCCTGGGCGCTGTTTTCGGTTGTGACATCTTCCGCGATGGCCGTAAGCGTGAGAGCGCTTTCGGAGCATTTCTCTCCGCAGATGGTGCTGACAATGCGTGCGGGGTTCTCGACGCTGCTGGTGCTCATTGCGGTGCTCGCGCTGCCTTGGGCGCGGCGCCAGCTCAAGATCACGGTGCCCTGGGCGCATGCGGCCCGAGGCTTTTGCATCGCCGTCTCAACACTTCTGGGCTTTTACACGATCGCCAACCTGCCACTGGCGACCTCAACGGTACTGTTTTTCACGGCACCCATTTTCGCAGTAATCATCGCCGCCGTCTTTCAAAAAGAGGCTGTGGGCCCGCGGCGCTGGTCTGCGGTCATTGCGGGGTTTATCGGCGCGCTGATCATCCTGCGGCCTGACGCTGACGGAGTGAACATCGCCATGGTCTCTGCGGTGGGCTGCTCTTTGTTTTTCGCGATTGCCCTGACGTTGTCGCGCCAGGTTGGCGGCGCGGATGGGCCTGTTTCTGCCTTTGCCACCTCGGTGGTGGTAACGGTGATGTTTGCGTTTCCGGTCTCCATCACAACCTTCGCTTTACCCACAACCCTACCGCTCTGGGGTTTGGTGGTGCTGCTGGTCGCGACCGGGGCGGCGCGCAACATTGCCGATATCCAGGCCTACCGCTTCGCTGACGCCGCAGTTGTCGGACCAATCGCGTATTTGCGGCTGGTGTTGATCGGTGGAGCGGGGTTCATCCTTTTCGGAGAAGTCCCCGACGCACCGACCTTAATCGGAGCCATCATCATCATCGCCGCCACCCTCTACATCGCCCGCCGCGAGGCCCAGTTGGGGAAGAAGGGCGCTGGTGGAGGGGTGTGAGAGCATTGCGCGTTTTATCCGTCCCAAACCTGATCCGAGACCTTGCCGAGGTGTTTGCAACAGAGCGCACGCCAGACCGAGGTGTGGCGCAGCAGCGTCGTGAACAAAGAAGTTTATTCCTACAAAGCCGCATTCTCGTTGAACGACTCGCCCCACCCTCCAATGCGCCAGACCTACCGGTCGGTCTGGCGCGCGCGGCGTCGCTCCGCGACTTGATTCCGCGCGGGGGGCGTTTTCTTAAAACCCTCGAGACCCCGGATCACGTCCGGGGCGACACTCCTTGCTTCGGCTTCGCGCCGAGACCTCGCCACTCACTAAAGCCCAAACTTACCCCTGCCGCGGCGGCTCGTCCGGGTCTGGGTCAGCATCGGTTTTTTGCGCCTGCGCTGGCGGTGCCTTGCGCTTATCCATCTGGGATTTCACCAGGTCAGAGCCGCCTTTCATCGCGGCGTTGATCCCTTGGTTCACCAAGCGGCGCATGACCATGTTGATGATTTGGTTCAGCATCTCAGTGCTCCTCATCCTCTTCGCCGCTTGCGCGGGTGAACAGCTCATCCTGCTCGTCATCTTCATCGACCAGACCAACGGTCTCGTCCGGCGGAGGGCGATTGTCCAAGAGCCCCGCAGCACGCAGTTCCTTAAGGTCGGGCAGGTCCCGGGCGCTTTCAAGGCCGAAGTGGTCCAAAAAACCTTGTGTCACGACGAAAGTGACCGGCCGCCCCGGCGTTTGCCGCCGCCGCCCCAGCTTGATCCAGTCAAGCTCCAGCAAGAGATCTATTGTCCCTTTCGAGACGCCCACACCGCGAATCTCCTCGATTTCGGTGCGGGTGACGGGCTGATGATAGGCCACGATCGCCAGCGTCTCGATCGCCGCGCGGGAGAGTTTGCGCGTCTCCTTCACCTCCCGGTGCATCAAAAACCCAAGGTCCGCGGCGGTGCGAAACGCGTATTCATCGCCGATCTTCATCAGCTGCACGCCCCGCCCCTCATAACGCTTGCTGAGCATGCCCAAGGCCGCCTTCACATCGCAGCCATGAGGCAGGCGGCTGGCAATCTCCGCCACTTTCATCGGCCCGGCGGAAGCAAAGAGGATGGCCTCGACCATCCGCTCCTGCTCGGCCATGACCGGCGCTTCAAAGAGGCTGTCGAGCTCGCTCACCCGCGCGCCCTCAGGCGCAATGAGATCGGCGCAAACGTCTCTGACTGCCGCAATTCCAGCTTGCCCTCTTTCGCCAGCTCAAGCGCTGCCGCAAAGGTCGCCGCAGTGGCAGAGCGGCGGCGGATCGGGTCGCCGCGCCACTCATCGGGCAAAAACCCCGAGAGATCAGACCACTCCACTGCAGCCCCCACCAAATCACGCATCCGCTCAAGCGCCGCTTCCATCGTCAGCACCGGCTCGCGCTCAAGGTGGAACGGGCGAAACTCGTCGCGGGTGCGCAGGCCCGAATAGGCGCGCATCAACTCCACAAGGCTTGCCGTGTAGGTGATCGCGCGGGTGTGGCGGATGGTTTCTTCTTCGCCGCGCGCAAAGAAGTCTTTGCCCAGTTGATCGCGCCCCATGAGCTTGGCCGCAACCCGCCGCATCGCCTCCAACCGCTCCAGCTGAAACGCCAGATGCGCTGCGAGATCTTCGGCCGAGGGGCCATCCTCCTCCGGGTCGGGGGGCAGCAACAGGCGCGATTTCAGATAAGCCAGCCACGCCGCCATCACCAGATAGTCCGCAGCCAACTCAATGCGCAGCCGCTTTGCCTCTTCAACAAATGAGAGGTACTGCTCCGCCAGCGCCAAAATAGAAATACGCCGCAAATCCACCTTTTGGGTGCGCGCAAGCATCAAGAGCACATCGAGCGGGCCCTCATAGCCCTCCAGGTCTATGACCAGCGCCTCTGCCTCGACCTCAAGCCGCTCCGGGGTTGATCCGAAATCCTCAGGCATTCACCGCCTCCCCCAAAAGCTGCGCAAGCTCTGCGCGTGTCGCATCCACATCCACCACGGGCGCCGGACGCCGCGCCGCCACCGCATCGGCGGCTTTCGCATCGTCCAGCCGAGGCACCGCCTCTGCCAGCGCGACCATCTCGTTAAAATCGCCATTGCAATGCAGGATCACATCGACCCCCGCCGCAAGGCTCGCCTCGGCCCGCTGCACCACATCACCGCTGAGCGCGTTCATGCTGATGTCATCGGTCATGAGCAAACCGTTAAAGCCGAGCGTTTCCCGCAAGAGCGCGATCACTTTCTCTGATTGCGTGGCCGGAACGCCCTGATCAATCGCCTCAAAGGCCATATGGCCGGTCATCGCGAGCGGCGCGTCGGCGAGGGCTTTGAACGGCGCAAAATCGGCCTCCAGTGCCTCCATCTCTGCCCGCACGATCGGCAAATCGAGGTGGCTGTCCGCCTCTGACCGCCCATGCCCGGGCGCGTGCTTGATCACTGGGAGAACACCGCCCGTCAGCTGCGCGTCCAAAATTGCGCGGCCCAGAACCGCCACCTCCGCCGGGTCATCAGACAGGCAGCGATTGCGCAAGAACCGGTGCGTCGCGGGCGTTGCCACATCAAGGCAGGGCGCGCAGTTGCCATCGAGGCCCACGGCTCGCAACTCCGCCGCAATCAGTTGATACCGCAGCGCAAAGGCCCGCGCGCGGTCATCCAGCGACAACCCCACACCAAACTCCAACGGCGGTGCCCACTGCGCCCAGTGCGGGGCACCCAGCCGCTGCACGCGGCCGCCCTCTTGATCCACAAACACCGGCGCATCCCATCCGCAGGCGTCGCGCATTTCACCAGTGAGAGCGCGCAGCTGATCGGGCGTATCCACATTTCGCCCAAAAACAATAAAGCCAAACGGGCGGATCCTGGCAAAGAGCGACCGCTCCTCAGCGGTCAACCGCAGCCCGTCAGGGGCCAGAATGAGCGCCGCCGCCCCGATCACCGCATAACCGTCGGGATACAGGCCAGCCCCCGCGCCTGAAGCGCCACGCAGGCAGCCTGTGCCTCGGCCAGATCGCCAAAACCCACCACCCGCAAGCGATACAAACGCCGCCCGCCAGAGAGGACAGGCTCGATAAACCGCCGGTGCGGGCCGAGAATGTCCTCGTTGTCGCGCAGCAGGATCCCCCACTGGTTCACCGCGATATCCGTGCTGTTAAACGCCCCCAACTGCACCAGCGGCGTGCCCGCCGCGATGTCGTCTGGCGTCAACGCCGCCGTTTCAGCGGTGCGGGGGTTGATCGGCGCGCGCAGGTCCACGGCGGTTAAATCCGCCGGGCGCTGCGGCGGCACAATCGTGCTGCTCGGAGCAAAGGCAGAACCAGAGGCGACCACAGCAACCTCCTCAACCACGCTCTCTTCCACAAGCGGAGCCTCTGTAGCGACCTCAGCGCGCTCTTCCGCCGCCACCTCAACCGGAGCTTCCGCCACCGGCTGCAAATCTTCCTCCAAAGGCACGGCAGGGAGCGGAGCTAACGTGAGCTCCGTCTCGACCGGCTGCACGCCCTCGCCCTCGATCACCTCGTTCACCGTAAGGCCCTGATGCGGCATCACCAGCCCGCCCGGCTCTTCGGGGGCCACGCGCATCGGCTCCAGCTCTGCGCGGATCACCGGGATATTCCCAACATCGCGGTTATAGAGTTGCCAAGACCACGCCACGAGCCCCGCCAAAACCCCAAGGGAAATGATCGCTCCTACGCCTCGACTGACGCTAGAGAGCACTGTCGCACTCTGCGCCGGAGTCGATTCTTCTCTCGCCAAATCGCGCATCGGTGTTGCCGCCTGTCTATGACCCACAATAGCTTGTAGGCCGCTCTGCTCCAACCCCGAAATATTGTTGTGATGGATACGTTTAGCGCATCTCGTCCATCGGGGTCACGCCTAGGATACCCAGACCAGCCGCAATAACAACAGAAACGGCCTCGCACATGGCGACGCGTGCAGCCGTGCCAGCTGGGTCATTTTCCTGAATAAACCGCACCTCGTGCACGTCATGGCCCCGATTCCAGAGGCCGTGGAAGACGCTCGCGAGGTCGTAAAGATAGAAAGCAACCCGGTGCGGCTCATGCGCCTCTGCGGCCTGCTCCACCAGCCGGGGCCACTCGCCAAGCTTGCGGATCAGTTCCAACTCCGCCTCGTGGGTCAGGAGCGACAGGTCCGCCTCAGGCAGTTCGCCCACCTTCCCGAGCACCGATTTCACCCGCGCATGCGCGTACTGCACATAAAACACAGGGTTCTCTTTCGACTGCTCCAGCACCTTGCCGAAATCAAAATCGAGCGGAGCGTCGTTCTTGCGGGTGAGCATCACAAAGCGGGTCACATCCGGCCCCACCTCGTCGATCACATCGCGCAGCGTAACAAACGTACCCGCCCGCTTCGACATCTTGAACTCTTTGCCGTTCTTGAAGAGCTTCACCAGCTGCGTGAGCTTGATATCAAGCGGTACACGCTCTTCGCTCAAGGCCGCCACAGCGGCTTTCATCCGCTTCACGTAGCCGCCGTGGTCCGCGCCAAAGATGTCTATCAGCGCGTCAAAGCCACGTTCAACCTTATCGAAGTGGTATGCGATATCAGGGGCAAAATACGCCCAATCCCCGTTCGACTTCATCACCGGGCGATCTTCATCATCGCCGTAAGCGGTGGAGCGAAAGAGCGTCTGCTCCCGCGCTTCCCAGTCTTCGGGGAGCTTGCCTTTTGGCGGTGGAAGCGTGCCCTCATAGATCAGGCCCTTGTCCCGCAGGCTGGTGATCGCCGCCTCGATCCGGCCCGTTCCGTAGAGAGCCTTCTCCGAGAAGAAGACATCCATTTGCACGCCCAGCGCCGCCAAGTCATCGCGAATGAGTGCCATCATCGCATCAGTGGCAAACACCCGCACATCCGCAAGCCAGACCTCCTCAGTGGCATCGACATAGGCATCACCCACCTTGTCTTTGAGCGCCTGGCCAACAGGCACCAAATAATCGCCAGGATACGTCCCATCGGGGAAGGCAACCGCCTGCCCGTGCGCTTCCAGATACCGCAAATAGACGGACCGCGCGAGCGTATCGACCTGCCCGCCGCCATCGTTGATGTAGTACTCCCGCGTGACCTCATGGCCCGTGAACGCCAGCAGAGAGGCCAGCGCATCCCCAAACACCGCCCCGCGCGTGTGGCCCACATGCAGCGGCCCCGTCGGGTTGGCAGAGACATACTCCACATTCACCCGCCTGCCCTGCCCCAGATCGGAGCGGCCAAACGCAATGCCCTGCGCCAGCACCGCGCCGACCACACCCTGCCACGCGCCAGCCGCCAACCGCAGATTCAAAAACCCCGGCCCGGCGACCTCGGCGCTTTCAACCCGGTCGTCCTGCGTGAGTTTGCCCGCGAGCGCCTCGGCAATGTCCCGCGGCTTCATCTTGGCGGCCTTGGCCAAGACCATCGCCGCATTCGTCGCCATATCGCCATGCGCCGCATCCCGCGGCGGCTCAACAGCCACATTGCGCATCTCAAGCCCCTCCGGCAGCGCGCCCTCGGATTGCAGCGCCGCAAGACACTCCAGCACAAGGCTCCGGATATCGGCGAAAAGGTTCATCACAAGGCTCCCGGCAACATGGCCGCGATATGCCCAAGGGGGGGCACGTGCGCAAGAGGAGGCTGACTGGTGGGGTATCAAACACCCCGTCCCGGGCTTGATCCGGGACCTCGAAGACCAATGCCAAACAAAAGGCCACGCCCTCCCTCGGGTGGGCGTTTCGGAACTGCTGTGCAGCGCGATTTATCTCTAAAACCCGCATGGAGTTTGATCGGCTAGGAACATCAGTCAAACGCCCTCCCATTGGGGAGGGAGGGCGTGGCCGGAGGCTGGTCGCCTCCGGCTGTGCTGCTACCGTCCCGGACTTGATCCGGGATCCCAACGAACAACGCGGAACAAAGCGCGCGCCAGACCGAGGTGTGGCGCAGCTGTGTTTTGAGCGATGTAATTTATCCCCGCAAAACCGCCTTCGCGCTGAATTGCTCAGGTCGCCCCCCAATGCGCCAGACCTGTCGGTCGGTCTGGCGCGCGCGGCGGTGCTGCGCACCTTGATCCCGCGCAAAGGGACCCGTCCCGCACCTGACCCGGGACCTCAACGAACAGCTCACAACAGGGTCGAAAACTGCCCCAACAGCACTCCCGCGAGAGAGGGTGACAGACGCACCCGCCGTGATACGCTCACCTCTGCAAAATGAGGGGTCTTGGGAAATGACCGTGCGCATTAAAACACATCAGCGGCGCTGGCTCATATGTACCTTGAGCTGCGCAATAATCTCCCCGGCAGACGCCGAAGTCAGGCTGACAGAAGACGACCTCATCCTCCTCGACCACTACTCACCAATCCCGAGGTACTGTGCACCGATAGAAGAAGAGGCGTCTCTCTTTGTTTATGATGGCCGTGAGATCTTACCGGTCTACACGCCAGACTTAGCGGCGTTTGATTTCATGGAGTTCCGTATTGCTGCGTTATTTCTCGCCGACACCGACAACGACGGCCTCGTCGAGGCGTTTGGGTTAGGAGAGCTTGGGGAGCTGGGCATGCCCCCATGGGGCTCTGATATCGTGCTCAATCGTTATCGCCAGGCGACCGCTGATACGAGTGACTTGGAAGCAAACTTCAACGCAGGTCTTGTTCTCAGAATTGGGGAAGCTGGGCACAATTCACCGTCAATCATCATTCGAATGCACGAATGGGCGTGCCGGGTTTCTGCCTACGCGTTCAGCATCGGGAATATACCGAAAGAGAACAGATTTTATTGGAAAAATATCGAGGAAACCGAGGACTGAAATCGCGTGAAGCTCTCGCCGACGATCAACCCCATCACATCCGAATACCAAACCGACAGCGTCAGCCCTCCGAGCGCCCAAAGCGAGCGTCTAAGACCAACCGTAGCACCCCACAACACCCCGTCCCGGCCTAGAGCCGGGACCTCGACGAAAAACGAGCCATAGAAGCGCACGCCAGACCGAGGTGTCGCGCACCCGCCCGGCGAGCACCGCAGTTTATCCCCGCCAAACCGCATTCCCTCTGAACACCACCCTTCACCCTCCACTGCGCCAGAGCTGTCGGTCGGTCTGACGCGCGCGGCGGTGCTGCGCACCTTGATTCCGCGCAAGAGTGCCGCCCAGACATCGAGGCCCCGGATGATGTCCGGGGCGGAGGCGGCCCGTCCCGGGCGTGACCCGGTACCTCGTCAAACGAGGCGCAACAAAAAGCTGCGCCCTCCCTCGGGGGGGCGTTTCGGAGCAGTCGAGCAACGCCGTTTATCTTTCAGAGCTGCAAGACATCTGAGCAAAGTCAAACGCAAGTAACACGCCCTCCCATGGGGGAGAGTGAGAGATGTCTCGGAAACACTGCCGGGCAGCGTTTCAGCCTCGAACGGGCGGAGCCCCGGAATGGGCGTGGCCGGAGGCTGGTCGCCTCCAGCCGGAGCACGTCCCGGACCTGATCCGGGGCCTCGATGGGCATCGCCAAACAGAGGGCCAGCGTCGGGCCGGGGTTTGGCGCGCTGAGGTCCGATCAACGCAGTTTATTTCTCCAAACCGCACGCCCTCGGAACAACCTTCACCCGCGCAAAAGCGCCGAACCTTCGGTCCGGTCCGGCGCTGGCCCGGCGGCGCTGCGCGCCTTGTTCCGGGCCAAAACCTCCCCGTCCCAGCCTTCGGGACTATCGCACCCGACAAAGCCACCCGTTACCGCGTCTCCCCCGGATCACGCAGCTTCCTGTGCTCCTCCAACGCAAACCGGTCGGTCATGCCCGCGATGTAGTCGGCCACCACCCGAGCGCGGATCGTCTCGGAGCGGGCGTGCATCGCCTGCGTGCGCCACTCATCGGGCAGCATCCCCGGATCGGCCATGAAATCCTCGAACAGCTCCTCCACCACCCGAGACGCCTTCCGCCGCATCCGCCGCACCGACCAGTGCCGGTACATGTGGTCAAAAAAGAACGCGCGGATCACCTTCAGCTTCTCCCACATCTCGGGCGAAAACCGGATGACCATGTGATCCAGCGCCCGGATATCGTCCGACGTCTCTGCACCTGACGCCTTCAGCAAAGCAGCCGACGTCTCCAGCACATCGCCGACCATCACACCAAACACACGCCGCAAGGCCTCATGCCGCCGCCGAGACTTCTCCAGCCCCGGATAGAGCTGGTCCACCAACGCAAAACAGTCCGAAACGATCGGCAATTCCCGCATCGCGTCCTCGGTAAAGAGGCCCGCCCGCAAGCCATCATGCAGATCGTGGTTGTTGTAGGCGATGTCGTCCGAGAGGGCCGCGACCTGCGCCTCGGCGCTGGCGTAGGTGTCGAGTTCCAGATCGTGGCGCGCGCAATACTCCTCCATCACGTAATGCAGCGGTGGCTGGCCCGCACCGGCCAGGGGGCCATTGTGCTTGGCGATCCCCTCGAGCGTTTCCCAGGTCAGGTTCAGCCCGTCAAACTCGGCGTAGTGCTGCTCAAGCTCGGTGACGATCTTGATCGCCTGCGCGTTGTGATCAAAGCCACCGTAAGGCTCCATCAGACTGTGGAGCATATCCTCGCCCGTATGGCCAAAGGGCGTGTGGCCGAGGTCATGAGCGAGGGCCACGGCCTCCGTCAGATCCTCATTCAGCCCCAGCGTACGCGCCATCGTGCGGGCCACCTGCGCCACCTCGATGGAATGCGTAAGCCGGGTGCGAAAATAATCGCCCTCATGCTCCACAAACACCTGGGTCTTGTGCTTTAGGCGCCGAAACGCGGAGCAATGGATAATCCGGTCGCGGTCGCGCTGAAACGGCGTGCGATGCGCACTCTCCGGCTCGACGAAAAGCCGCCCCCGGCTTCCGCCCTCATCCGCGGCAAAATTTGCCAGCATGTGTCTGTCCTTCGTCCCAGTAATGGGCGTGGCCCTTGTCTGACGAGCCTTGCGCCAATATCTTGCCTGCATAGCGGATCAGAACGAGCGATCAATGATGGACCTTGAGCTTCCCCCCAGCGTCTCTGACCGGGCGTTTGCCCGTCTCGCAGAGATCAACGACGGAACCGAAGCCCCTAAGGCGCTGCGCGTCGCGGTCGAGGGCGGCGGCTGCTCGGGCTTTCAGTATGATATTACCCTTGCCGAAGCGCCCAACGGTGACGACTTGGTGCTGGAGAAAAACGGCCAAAAAGTGCTGATCGACCAAACTTCCCTCCCGTTTTTGGGCGGTGCGGTTATCGACTTTTCCGAAGAGCTGATCGGTGCCCGCTTCACCATCGAAAACCCTAACGCCACCTCCTCCTGCGGCTGCGGCACCAGCTTTTCGATTTGAGGGGTTTGACCCGGTCTTGAGCCGGGACCTCGACGAACAACGTGATACGTAGCGCGCGCCGGACCGAGGTGTTGCGCAGCCAAGTTGTAAACGACACGGTTTACACCCGCAAAACCGCGTTTCTTCTGAACAACATCCGTTACCCTCCAATGCGCCAGACCTGCCGATCGGTCTGGCGCGCGCGGGGGGCTCTCCAACCACCGAGGCCTCAGACCACGTCCTGGGCATAGTCCACCCATACGGGCCCTGAGCCGGGCCCCCGACGAACGATCCACACCGGAAGGGCCAGCGCCGGATCGGGGTTTGGCGCAGCTAGATACGTGCGGCGCGCTTTATCCCCGCAAAACCGCATACCATCCAGAGCTCTCACAAACTGCTCGAAAGCGCCGAACCTGCGGTCCGGTCCGGCGCGGGCCCGGCGGCGCTTCGCGCCTTGTTCCGGGCAAGAGCATCCACCCAGACCATTTAGCCCCCGGATTAAGCCCGGGGCGTAGCGCCACCCCGTCCGGGCCCCCAAGCCGGGACCTCGCTTAACAACGCGCAGCAGAGCGAGGTCAGGTGCGCGCAGCGGAGCGCGTTCGCCTTAAGTCGGCCCATCTACCCTCCGCAAACTCCCCGAGCACCACGCGAAACCACCCCTTACCTCCGGCCACACCCCGCGCTATCCCCGCGCCATGACCGCCCATTTCGATACGATCATCCTCGGCGCAGGGGCTGCGGGTATGATGTGCGCCGCGCATGCCGGTGGCCGCACGCTGATCCTCGATCATGCCAAGGCGCCGGGCGAAAAAATCCGGATCTCCGGCGGCGGGCGCTGTAACTTTACCAACCTCCACAGCGCCCCCGATCGCTTTCTCTCGCAGAACCCGCATTTCGCGAAATCCGCCCTCGCCCGCTACACCCAGTGGGATTTCATCGACCTCGTCGACCGCCACCATATCCCCTGGCATGAAAAGACGCTGGGCCAACTCTTTTGCGACACCAGCGCCAAAGACATCATCGCGATGCTTGTCTCAGAGATGCGCGACGCAGGCGCCGACCTCCGCCTTTCCACCGCCCTCACATCGCTCGACAAAACACCCGACGGCTGGCGTGCGACCCTCTCAACCGGAGAAACCGTGACCTCCCGCGCCTTCGTCGTCGCCTGCGGTGGCAAATCGATCCCCAAAATGGGCGCGACCGGCTTTGGCTACGAGATCGCCCAGCGCTTTGGTCATGAGATCGTAGAGACGCGCCCCGCCCTCGTCCCACTCACCTTTTCAGGAGAGATACAGGAGGGCTTCAAGGCCCTCTCCGGCGTTGCCACCCCGGTGATCGCCACGGCAGGCACCGGCCAGTTTGAGGAGGCGATGCTCTTCACTCACCGCGGCCTCTCAGGCCCCGCGATCCTGCAAATCTCCAGCTACTGGGCCGAAGGGGAGCCCATTACGGTGAACCTCCTGCCCGGCCAAAACGCTCTCGAAACGCTGCAGTCCTTGCGCAAATCCCACGCCCGCAAGGCCCCCGCCACGGCTTTGGCAGAGCATATACCCGCCCGCCTCGCCGACCACCTCGCGCCCACCCTTGGCCTCGACGGACAGATGGCTGATCAGCCCGACCGCGCCCTGCGCCCCGCTGCCGAGGCGCTTGGCGCGTGGCAGCTCACACCCTCAGGCTCTGAGGGCTACCGCACCGCCGAAGTCACGCTCGGTGGCGTCTCCACCGACGGCGTCAACGCCAAAACCATGGAAAGCAAAACCACCCCCGGCCTCTATTTCGTTGGCGAAGTGGTTGACGTCACAGGCTGGCTCGGCGGCTATAACTTCCAATGGGCTTGGTCCTCCGGCTGGGCTGCAGGGCAAGCAATTGAGGCGCAAAGGCGCGGATAAAAACACCCCGGGTCTGCCTTGAGCCAGGACCTCGCGGAAGAGTTCGCAGCGCCGGCTAAACCCACCCGCTATTGTGGGAGGGCGTGCCAAAAACGTCCCGGCCCCCGAGCCGGGACCTCGAACAGCAACTCGGAACGTCAGCACGCGCCAGAGGTGTGGCGCAGCCATGCGTCGAACAGCGTAATTAATCACCGCCAAACCGCACTGCCGGTGAACTCCTCCACTCACCTTCCAGCGCACCAGACCATGCGGTCGGTCTGGCGCACGCGGCGTCACTGCGCGACATGTTTCCGTGCCAAGCTCCAACAAGACCTTCGGGACTTCGAATCACATGCAGGGCGTATGCTCCCCGTCCCGGCCCCCGAGCCCTGACCTCGCCCCTAGCGCTGACACCCCAATCGCGTTACGCCAGCCAAAACCGAAAGCACCCGTATGCTCGCGACCCTCGCCAACCCGATCATCCCGATCTTTGCCATCCTTGGCATCGGCTACCTCGCGGGGCGTCAGGGCTGGTTTGACGCAGAATTCGCCCGCGCCCTCAACCGCTTCGTGTTCTTCATTGCCCAGCCCGCACTCGTGTTTCTTGTTGTCGCCCAAGCCCCGTTCAGCGATCTGCCGTGGACGGGCCTTGGCGCTTACTTCCTCACCCAGATCGCAGTCTACACCGGCGGCGCCCTGCTTGCACGCCTGGCCTTCAAGCGTGATCTGCGCGAGGCGATCCTCTTGGGGATGACCTGCGCCTTCGTGAACCACGTCTTCTACATCCTGCCCATCGCCGAGCGGATCTACGGCGCCGAGGCCGCGATCCCTATTGCGGGCGTTATCGTTGTGGACATCGCGATCCTCTACTGCGGCACCATCCTGATCATGGACAGCCTTGCGGGCGGGGGCGTCAAACGCGTCGCCGCCGCCACCGCGCGCAACCCCGCGCTCATCGCCATCGCCCTCGGCCTTGCTGCCAACCTGGCGCGAGAGGCACTGCCCCCTGGCCTCTTCACCTATGCCGAGTTCGTGGGCCGCGCCGCACCCCCCGCCTCGCTCTTCTCTCTCGGCATCGTCATGGCCGCCGCCGTCGTCTGGCCCTTTGGCGGCATGACCTGGAGCATCGTGGGCATCAAAACCGTGCTGCATCCGCTCTTGGCCCTCGCCGCCTTCTCCGCGCTCAGCGTCGAGACCTCTGCAGCCAGCATCCTCCTCCTTGTGGCCGCCGGCCCTTGCGGAGCCATGCCCTTTGTCATCGGCTTGCAATACGGCGTGCGGACCGAGACCATCGCCAAGGCGATCTTCGCCTCCACCCTCCTGACCCTCTTCACCCTCGCCTGGCTGACCGCATGACCCTGACCATCCGCCCTATCACCGCCGAGGACAAACCCGTCTGGACGCCGCTGTGGCGCGCGTATCTGGCGTTCTATGAGACCGAGCTGTCGCAGGCCGTCTATGCCACCAGCTTTGCGCGGCTCATCGATCCGAAGGTCGTGTCCTATCAGGGG
>JBCBGM010000050.1:0-18059 GCA_038526735.1 Pseudomonadota bacterium
TCTTTCGCATATGTCTGCTCCTTCAGAGTTGGCGCAGACTCTACATCACAGTGAGGGATTTCGCGGGGGGCAGGTCAGTTTCAACACTACGCGAAGGAAACGCTACAACACGCTCATTAAAAAAGATTTCATCACTCAGTGTACCATTTTCATCAAGCACGAAGGGGGAAGGACTGCCAAATATAGGTCCATGGCCAGCATCTACCACATTGAAAGCGTAGAGATTGGGGTATAGTTTTTCACTATCTAACCTCACGATTATATTTTCTACGTCCCTCAAGTGACCATCAATATCAATCTGCGGATATTGGTCTAAAGGGCTACCACCAACGACATCAAAATTGACCTCGCGATTTTCTACAATGTCAACCGCAGTACCGAGGCGACCGTAGCGGGTGTCATTTATTATGTTGGGTATACTCTGTGTGGACATATCTCACCCTGTTTATTGCGTAGGACTGGTTTTTGACCGCGTGGGCTGCGTACACCAGCCGGTTGTTTTGGAAAATGTGTACGCTGCTTAGTAGCTCGAGATTTTCATTCTTTCTTAGGCTGAAAGCGCCGAAATAATTCTGTGAAAAATATTCAACACCGACAGTCTTTATCAAACCATCAAGAAATTCAGGAAGATCATCATAGCGACTCCTGGTAAAACCGGAGTTGTAAAAGTCTGTGATATTTGATAGAAATTTGATTTCGTTAATATAAAATGTATACCAACAATCCACAGAATTAGAGGGTACAAAAGCTATGTAGTCTTCTTCTGAAAGACCAACCACTGTTGCCCCCACAACGTCACTGACATCATAGACAAGCTCACCATCGACGAAGTTACTTAAGTTTCCGCAAAACACTCCCGAAACACTTTGATCAAGGCTGATGTCATCAATCGATGACACCTGAATTGAAGGGAATTTAGCGAAATCCTCCCTAAATCGAAATGATCCCGTTGTCGTCAAGACCGTGGGTGTTCGCATACCATTCGTCGGGTATATTCATAACTAAGCCGCCACTTTGAGCGATCGCTGACACGGGAAAGCAAATCAAGGAAGCAAGGAGCGACGATCGCATCATTTTTTTCAAGGCTTCAAACTCCGTCAGACTTGTCTTCAGTTTTACAGCGAGATGCACATTGAAAAGATATTTTTTGACCACGCATATACCAGTTCCGCGCAAATCTCTCTGTGCTCACGCCTCTTGGGCTCTTTCATAGTAATCACATACATGTTCCTATGCTTTGTGCTCCACTAAGTCACCATGAAAATCTCTCTGGTTCTGCGATCCAATGATCTTCACTGGACTTCCCGTCCCAACGGAGCGGTAGTGCGCATGTCCCGCGACACAGGCGAAGCGGCCCGCCCGATCGCGGGCTCGTCCCGGTAGCGGCGCTGGATGGTCTGGTGCTGCGCTACCGGAGACACTGTTATGACCACAGAACCAGCAGCCAACGTACCCGACACAGGGTCAAACACACCAAAGCGTAGGCGAACAACATCAACCTCCCAGCGTGCCCGCGCTCACCGCACCAAGCCGGAGACCCTACTTTCGTTACTAAAGCGCCGCAACGGAGCCAGCACAGAGGCGGCCTGCAAGGCGCTTGGGTGGCAAGCGCATACCCTCCGTGCCGCGATCAGTCGGCTGCGCAAGGCGGGGCATGAGATCGAGACGCGACCCGCTACTGCGGATCGCGGCCCGCTTTACAAATTAATGCCCCCACAATCGGCGCCAACGAAACTAGAGCGTACCCGTGACCTATGATTGGGAGACGGAGGGCTTCCCACGAGTTGATCTGGAGAAGTTCCGCGACCCCAGTCTGGCCAAGCTCGACAAGATGTACGGCGACGACCTCGACGCTCTCTGGCGCGAGCATATTCATCCGTCGGGGCTAGAGAGAATGTACGCGAGCCTGATGCGCAAATGTGTGGCCTTCGCGATCCAAAGCGCCGCGGGGCCACAGCCGCGCCCGGAAACCCTCGCGGACCTTGAGCGATTGGCAAACGGCAACACCTCCCGCGCGGCCGCTGCAAGGGCCGCATCTCCGGGTGCGGTGCTGGTGCGCGAATGGCAGGGAAAGACCTACCGTGTGGATGTGACAGAGGATGGCTTCGTGCTGGACGGAGAGACGTACCGCTCCCTCTCAGCCGTGGCAAAGCACATCACCGGCGCGCATTGGTCAGGCCCACGCTTCTTTGGGCTCAGCAAACATCCAGAGACAAACACCCAATGACGCGCCGCCGCCCCACACACATTCGATGCGCGATCTACACGCGCAAATCGAGCGACGAGGGACTTGAGCAAGACTTCAATTCCCTCGACGCGCAGCACGAAGCCTGTAGCGCTTATATCACCAGCCAAAAGGCGGAAGGTTGGGTCGAAGTCGCAACGGTGTATGACGATGCAGGCCTATCGGGCGGCACGCTGGAGCGCCCCGCCTTGCAACGTTTGCTCAGCGATATCGCCGCCCGCAAGGTGAACCGGATCGTTGTCTACAAGATCGATCGCCTCACGCGCTCCCTGTCCGATTTTGCAAAGATCGTGGAAACACTCGACGCCCATGACGCCTCTTTTGTCTCGGTAACTCAGGCCTTCAACACCGCCACGAGCATGGGGCGGTTGACCCTGAACATGCTGCTGAGCTTCGCACAGTTCGAGCGCGAGGTCACAGCAGAGCGCATCCGCGACAAGATCGCAGCCTCCAAAGCAAAAGGCCTTTGGATGGGGGGGACATCGCCGTTCGGCTACACACCAGAAGGTCGCAGCCTGGCTATCGTCGAAGACGAGGCGGCCATCGTCCGCCACATGTTCGACCTCTACATGGATCGAGGCACCCAAGAGGGGGTCGCCGTCTGTTGTGAGGCGCTCTCCTACCGCACCCGTGTGCGCCCATCGGGCCACGGCAAAACCACAGGCGGTGTGTTCTTCACCAAATCCCATATCCATGCGGTGCTGACCAACCCAGTCTATGCAGGCAAGATCCGCCACAAAGACCAGGTTTACGAGGGTCAACACGACGCAATTGTCCCGCAAGAGCAGTGGGAGCGCGTTCAGACACGGCTCACATCCGACGCGCGCCGACTTAGAGGTGCGACATCTCAGAACCCGCCCTCGCCGCTGAAAGACAAGCTCTTTGACGCGCGCGGGGAACGGCTCACGCCATCGCACAGCACCAAAGCAGGCAAACGCTACCGCTACTACCTGTCAAAAGCCGGGGAGCGATCCTCAAAGCAGACGCCGCCGATGTGGCGCCTCTCAGCGCCTCGGCTCGAGCGGATCGTCACAGCCTTGATGATCGAGCATTTCTCGCGGCCGGCTGCTGAACTGTCGTTGTGCAATGCCCCTGAGGCGTACATTCTTCCAGCGATCACGGCGCATCTCGCTGATCTCGTCGGCCGCTGCAAGACCACCTACCCAAACGCACAATGGAGCGCGATTGTCGACCGGGTTGACTTGGCGCCCGATCACATCCGCATCACGCTTTCGCCAGAACTCTTTGACGACAACGGTGAACTGGAGTTCGAGGGGCCTGACGATTTTGATCTTGAGATCTCCGCACCGCTCACCCTGAGACGTCGGGGCGTCGAGACCCGCCTTCAGATCGGTCTGAACCCGGTGCATCCAGATCCGGTTCTCGCCGCAAACATCCTAAAGGCACGCCGCTGGTATGCTGAGCTCTGTGCGGGGAAATCCGCTCGAGAGATCCGCGCTGAGAACAACGTAGGCGAGACCCGCTTCAGCCAAGTGCTCCAGCTGGCCTTCCTCGCGCCTGATCTCTTGGAGCGGATCGCGGCAGGAACGCAGCCCGCGACCTTCACCTCCCAATACGTCAAAGCCCACGGCCTCCCCGCCGAATGGGACGCCCAGCGCGCATTGTTCAATCTGCTCGCTTGAGCGAAACGCTCGAGATCAAGATAAACACACTGCATTTGAACGACCTTCGAACGAGGTCCAAAACCCCCATTCTCCCACCGCATGCATCCGACGACAGAGACAAACGCGCAAAATCACACATTCAGACGCTTGAGACACCAGCCTCTGTTGCGCGGCTATAGGCTAAGGGCCTGAGAATGCGGCGATTCTCACGGAAAAATAACGCATTCAAGTCAATGCTTTAGAAGGTGGCGGAGGAGGTGGGATTCGAACCCACGGTGGAGTTGCCCCCACGCCGGTTTTCAAGACCGGTGCATTCGACCACTCTGCCACTCCTCCGGCGCTGATGCCTATAGTCTGGCCGATCCCGGGCGTCCAGCGCGCACTCTGGTCTTTTCTTGCGAGGCTGCGCGGCGTACTCTGCGCCGATAAGCGGGGAAATCCGCATTTCGAGCAGAGGTTGTTATGCCGTCAATCACTCGCGCCATCGTTTTGTTGGGTCTTATTGGGGTCGGTGTGTCCGCCTGCGGGTCACCCCCGCCTGAGGAAGTTGCAGCACCCCCCGTGACCGAGGTGCCTGCGCCAGAACCAGTGGTGGCCGAAACCCTAACCGAGGCCGAAGTGCTCCGCCCCGACATCTATGACGAGACGGACATGGGCCTTTGGGATGGTCGCCCATCGATTGGCGGGCTCTGGATCGCGCATCCAACCGTCTCTCAGGCAGAGCGGGTGCGGGTGACCAATCTCGCGAACAACCGCACCATCACTGGCGCACTCTTTGCGCGCGACCCGAGCATTCCCGGCCCGCCCTTCCTGATGTCTGGAGAGGCTGCCGCCACTTTGGGTGCTGAGCCAGGAGTACCTGTTCAGCTTAATGTGGTCGCGCTGCGACGCGAGATTATTGAGCCGGGTGGCGTGTCCTCTGCGGCGCTGGATGGTATGGTTGCGGCCCCTGCGATCTCTGAGGTGCAAACCACCACGCCAGACACGGTTGTGGCCGTGGCGCCTGTCACGGCACCGCAACCCGCCCCCGCTCCGGTGCAGACTGCCTCCACTCTTGATCGCCCGTTCATCCAGGTGGGGGCGTTCGCTGTGCAGGGCAACGCGCAACGTCTGACCGAGCAGCTTCGCCAACGCGGCTACTCAGTGCAAACGGCGCCGCTGCAAGGGCGGACGCGCACGCTCACCCGCGTGGTGGTGGGCCCTGCCGCGACCTCTGCCGAGCGTGATGGGCTGCTCCAACGGCTGCGCGCGGATGGCTTTACGGATGTGTTGATCACCGACCTATAAGCATCACTGCCTTTTGGGGAGATTTGGCAACATGCTGCATCTTGCACGTCACGCACTTGCCGCTGCGGTGGTCACGCTCATGCCATCGGGGCTCTTTGCCTATGACACCGCCGCGCGCGAGGTGCTGGTCATAGACTACGACACCGGCGCGGTGCTCTTGGAAAAGAATGCCGACATGGCGGTGCCGCCCGCCTCTATGTCGAAGCTGATGACGCTCAACATGCTCTTTGAGGCATTGGAGGAGGACCGTTTCGATCTCAGCGACACCTTCACGGTGTCAGAAACGGCCTGGCGCAAGGGCGGCTCGACAATGTTTCTGGAGCCGCGCCATCGCCCGACGGTGGAGGATTTGATCCGCGGGATCATCGTGCACTCAGGCAATGATGCCTGCATTGTGGTGGCTGAAAACCTCGCAGGTTCTGAGGCTGCCTTTGCCGCACAGATGACCGCGCGGGGCCGCGAAATTGGGCTGACCGCCTCAAACTTCGCCAATGCGACGGGTTGGCCTGACCCGACGCACCGGATGTCGATCAGGGATTTAGTGGTGCTAGGCGAACGGATGATCCGCGATTTTCCGGACCACTACCCTTACTTCGCCGAGAGTGAGTACAGCTGGCAGGGCATCAGCCAACCCAACCGCAATCCGCTGCTCACAGCGGGCGTTGGCGGTGACGGTCTGAAAACCGGCCACACCGAAGAGGCCGGGTTCGGACTCGTAGGCTCCGCGATGCAAGAAGGGCGGCGGATTGTCTTCGCTGTGAACGGGCTGGCGTCATCTTCTGCGCGCGCGATTGAAACCGAGCAAATCACCCGCTGGGCGTTCCGCGAATTTGAGAACGCAACGCTCTTTGAGGCAGGCGCTCAGGTCGCGGAAGCGCCGGTCTGGATTGGCGCCTCTGAAAACGTGCCGCTTGTCACCGCCGAAGACATCATCGCGACCATCCCGCGCGGCAGCCTTGCAGACATTTCAGCCCTCGCGGTGTTTGACGGCCCGCTTTCTGCGCCTGTGGCCGCGGGCGCGCAGGTGGGGCATCTGTCGATCACTATCCCCAACATGCCTCCGCTCGAGGTCCCGCTTCTTGCCGCCAACGATGTGGCGGAGGCCGGGTTCTTTTCGAGGTTTGGGGCTGCGGCCGGGCTTTTGGCGAATGATGCGATGTCCTACGCCTTTGGCGCCGATGGTTAAGCCGGGCCAGTGTTCATCACGCTAGAGGGGATCGACGGGTCCGGCAAATCCACGCAAGCTAAGAAGCTGGCCGCTTGGTTGGCTGAAAACGGCCATGACGCGGTGCTGACGCGAGAGCCCGGAGGCTCTGCCGGTGCTGAGGAAATCCGAAAGCTGCTGGTCGAAGGCGACCCGGCGCGTTGGAGTGCTGAAACGGAGCTTTTACTCTTCACCGCAGCCCGCCGCGACCATGTAGAGCGCACCATCCGCCCTGCCCTCGCTGCCAGCAAGATCGTCGTGTCTGATCGCTTTGCGGACTCTACCCGCATCTACCAAGGGGCCACACGGGGGGATTTGCGCGGGAAGGTAGACCTTCTCCACGCCGCGATGATCGAGCTTGAGCCGGACCTCACCCTCATCATCGACGTCGATCCAACGACCGCTCTGTCGCGCGGATTGGCGCGGAAATCGGGCGAGGACCGGTTTGAGGATATGGGCGGCGGATTTCAGCATCTGCTGAGCGAAGGCTTTCGAAAACTCGCGCAAGAAGAGGCGCGTTGTGTGTTGATAGACGGCTCCGGCTCCCCCGAAGACGTCTTTCAGCGCGTCATCGCAGAGGTTGAGCGCCACCTGTGAGCGACGACGAGAGCATACCAGAACCCGACGCGATCGCTGGCGCGCTTCACCCCCGGCACACACCTCAACTGTTTGGGCAAGAGGCGGCGGAGGCGGCGTTTCTCGACGCCTACACCAGCGACCGCCTGCACCATGCCTGGCTGATCACCGGGCCAAGGGGCGTGGGCAAAGCGACCCTCGCCTGGCGGATTGCGCGGTTCTTGTTGAGCCATGAGGAGGGCGGCCTCTTCGGCCCGCCCGCCTCACTCGATGCTCCTGCAGATCACCCCGTCGTGCGGCGGATGCTGGCGCTGACCGAGCCGCGCTTTGCCCTTGTGCGGCGCGGCTGGAACGAGAAAACCAAGCGTCTGCGTACGGAGATTACGGTCGATGAAGTGCGCAAACTGAAAAGCGCCTTCACCTTTGCGGCGGCTGATGGCGGGCGGCGGGTGACCATCGTTGACAGCATCGATGAGATGAACACCGCTGCCGCCAATGCCTTTCTCAAACTGCTCGAAGAGCCGCCCGAAAACGTAACGATGCTCTTAATCTCCCACCAACCGGGGCGGCTCTTGCCAACGATCCGATCGCGCTGTCGCCTCCTGCGCTGTGTGCCGCTGGGGGAGGACGATATGGCGGCCGCTCTCGCTCCGACCGAGTTTAGCTCCCCTGCCCCGCAGGTCTCTGCTCTGGCCGCAGGGTCTGTTGGGGCCGCGGTGCGGTTGCTCTCGCAAGACGGGTTGGCGCTTTACGAAGAGCTGGTGGCCCTTCTCGGCACCGCCCCAGGTATGGACCGTGCGCGCGCCCTCAAACTCGCCGAAAGCTGCGGCGGGCGCGGCAAGGAAGAGCGCCTGAGCGTGGCGTTGGAGATTGTGCAAACCCTCCTGCACCGCTTGGCGCTCTCGGGTGGAAACGCGCGCAGTTTCACGCCGATCACCCAGGATGAGCCGCATCTTCTAGGGCGGCTCTCCCCAAATCTCGCCGCCGCGCAAATCTGGGCCGCACTGGCGCAAAGCCTCGAAGGGCGGAGTGCGCATGCACGTGCGGTCAACCTTGACCCGGCTGGCCTCGTCCTTGATATCTGCTTCAAACTTGATGCAACGGCCCGCAGTGTGGTCGCCCGGAGCGCCTGATGCCCCTCCCCACCCTCGTGGACAGCCATTGCCACCTCGATTTTCCAGACTTTGACGATGAGCGCGCAGAGGTTGTCGCCCGCGCTCGTGCAGCAGGTGTGACCCGCATGGTCACAATCTGCACCCGTCCAAGCGCTGAGCCCAAGGTGCGCGCCATCGCCGAGGCGCATGAGGGTGTTTTTTACGCAGCGGGTCTGCACCCGATGAGCGTCGGCAAAGAGCCGACCCCCAGCCTCGACGATCTGCTCACCCTCACCAAGCACCCCAAGATGGTGGGGATCGGCGAGACCGGGCTCGACTACCACTACACCGCCGAGACGGCAAAGGCGCAGGCGGAGAGTTTGCGCATCCATATCGCGGCGTCCCGGCAAAGCGGCCTGCCGCTGATCATCCACTCGCGGGATGCTGACGAGGACATGGCCCACATCCTGAGCGAAGAGCGCGCGCGCGGTGCGTTCCCCTGTGTGATGCACTGCTATTCATCTGGCCCAGAGCTTGCGCAAACGGCTGTAGAGCTCGGATTTTACCTCTCAATGTCTGGGATTGCCGCGTTCAAGAAGTCGAGTGCCCTGCGCGAGATTTTCGCCGCCGCACCGCTTGATCGCATCCTGGTCGAGACCGACGCCCCCTATCTCGCCCCACCGCCCCATCGCGGCAAACGCAATGAGCCAGCCTACACCGCACACACAGCGGCTGTCGGGGCAGAGGTGTTTGGGGTGAGCTATGCGGAGTTCTGCGCCGCGACCACCGCGAACTTTGACCGCCTGTTCACCAAAGCCGCGCAGCCGGCGCAGGCCGCCTGATGGCGCGGCTCGACGTCACGATCCTCGGCTGTGGCTCTTCGGGCGGGGTGCCGCGGTTGGGTGGCCACTGGGGCGCCTGCGACCCAACGAATGACAAAAACCGCCGCCGCAGATGCTCCCTCCTGGTGCAGCTTTTTGATGGAGAGACGGCGACCCGCGTGCTCATCGACGCCTCCCCAGACCTCCGCTCGCAATTGCTGGAGGCGGAGGTTGGATGGCTCGATGGCGTGTTGTTCACCCATGAGCATGCAGACCACGTCCATGGCCTCGATGATCTGCGGATGGTGGTGTTCAATCGGCGTGAGAGGCTGAAGGTCTGGGCCAGCCCGACCACTTCAAATGCGCTGATCTCCCGGTTTGGATACGCGTTTGTGCAGCCCGAGGGCTCCCCCTACCCGCCGATCCTCGATTTGCACCCGATCAACGGGCCGGTGACGGTTGAGGGCGCTGCGGGGCCGCTGACCTTTACGCCGTTTGAGGTGCAGCACGGTGGCATTCGTTCACTGGGGTTCCGTATTGGCGATGTGGCCTATTTGCCCGATGTCTCCGACATGCCCGAAGAGGCGTGGGAGCTTCTGAAAGACCTCGACACCTGGATCGTTGATGCCCTGCGCTACACCCCGCACCCGACCCACGCCCATGTGGAAAAGACACTCAGTTGGATCGAACGCGCCGCACCAAAACGCGCTGTGCTAACCAACATGCATGTCGATATCGACTACGAGACCATCGCTGCCGAAACCCCTGACCATATCGCGCCGGCGCATGACATGATGACCCTCAGCTTCGAAATCTGATCGCAGATGCTTGGTATTCTCCAAACCGTCCTGCCCGTGTTTCTGATCATTGGGGCGGGGTACCTCGCAGTGCGCGCCAAGCTCTTTGCCGACAGCGCGGTAGATGGCTTGATGGTCTTCACCCAGCAATTCGCGATCCCTTGCCTGCTCTTCGCCGGGATCGCCCGGCTCGACCTGAACGCGACCTTTGATACGCGCCTTCTGGTCGGGTTTTACTCCGGTGCCGCGCTCTGTTTTGTGCTGGGCATCCTCGGCGCGCGCCTGATCTTCAAACGACGGCCCGGAGAGGCGGTGGCGGTCGGCTTTGGCGCGCTCTTTTCCAATTCAGTACTGCTGGGCCTGCCAATCATGGAGCGGGCCTATGGCGTGGAAGCGCTCGCCGCCAACTTCGCCATCATCGCGATCCATGCGCCGTTTTGCTATCTGCTGGGCATCACCGCGATGGAGATTGCGCGCGCGGATGGCCGCGGCGCTGTGGATACAGGCCGCGCGGTCTTGCGCGCGATGTTCCGCAACGCGTTGATGATTGGCCTCGCGCTTGGCTTCACCGTGAACCTCACGGGGCTCGCCCTACCAGAGTGGATTTGGGCTGCGATTGACCTGATGGTGCGCGCAGCCCTGCCCGCCGCCCTGTTTGGCTTGGGCGGTATTCTGACCCGCTACGCGATCAGGTCAGGGCTAGGAGAGGTTGCCATGGTCTCGACCCTCTCGCTGATCGTGCACCCGGCGATCGCCTACACGTTAACCCTGCATGTCTTTGATCTGCCGATCGAATTTGTGCGCGCAGCCGTCGTGACAGCGGCGATGGCTCCCGGCGTGAACTCGTATGTGTTCGCGAACATGTACCACCGCGCCGAAGGGGTCGCCGCTTCAACGGTTCTGTTGGCGACGGCCACCTCGGTGCTTTCGGTCAGTGCGTGGTTGTGGGTGTTGGGGTGACCTGGCGCTAGCCCTCGAGCAGTGCCGCCACCGCCATTTCATAGCCCTTTGCGCCAAACCCCGCGATCACGCCAGTCGCTGCGGGGGCGACGTAGGATGTATGGCGAAACGCCTCTCGGCTGTGCGGGTTAGAGAGGTGCAGCTCAATCACCCGCCCCTCGATCATCTTGAGCGCATCATGCACCGCGACCGAGGTGTGAGTGTAGGCGGCGGCGTTGATGATCACATCCGCCCCGGCCGCGCGGGCGTCATGGATCAGCTCAACCAGCGCCCCCTCTGAATTGGTCTGCGCAAAGACCAACTCCGCCTTGCCCGCCACCAGATCACGGCACCGCGCCTCGATATCAGCGAGGGTGTCATGGCCATAGATCTCGGGCTCCCGCACGCCGAGGAGGTTGAGATTTGGCCCGTTAAGGATGTGAATGGCAGGCACTAGCGCCCCCTGAACAGTGCTTTGAGCATCGCGGAGCCCGGTGTCTCTAGCCCCTCGATCACGTCATAGTGGTGCCGCCCCGGCTCCACATGCAAGCCGGTCGCTGCCCCGCAGCCGGACCAGATGTTTGCGATCAAGGCAGATTGACGGCGAAACTCCGGGCGCTCCTCTGCACCAACCCAGGCCACATGCTCCACCCCCTCGCGCGGATAGAGGAGTGCCGGGCTCTCGCGCGTCGCGCTTTCAAAATCGAGCCGCAGGTCGCGGTTGATTTGGGTGCGCAGAAGCGGGCGCAGATCATGCACGCCAGAGATTGACAGCACCCGCTGCACGCGATCCGCCACACCCCTAGACAGCGGACTATTCGCACACACCATGCGAGAGACGAGATGCCCGCCCGCAGAATGCCCGCAGAGATACACCGGCCCACCAACCAGCCCAGCCGCCTGCTGCGTGGCGCGGGTGACCTGGCCGAAGATGTCAATCAAGCTCGCCGAGGGTGCCAGAGTGTAAGATGGGATCGCGACCGCATAGCCCATCTCACACGCCCCCGCCGCGAGATGCGACCAGGACGACTTGTCAAACGCACGCCAATAGCCGCCATGGATGAACATCATCAGCCCATTTGAGCCGCTCTCAGGCAGAAAAAGATCAAACGCCTCCCGCTCACCAGCGCCATAGCTCACATCGATCCGCGCGCGCTCTCCGCGGCTCGCGCGAAACGCGGCTGCCTTACGCTCCCAATCCTCCGGAAACCGCTCACCGTCATCGATATAAGGCGCGTTCGCGTAGGCATCGTCCCAATCTGAGACTTTAACATCAAGCATGACCGAACTCCGAAAGCAGCACCCCGATGCTGCGTTTTTATTCTTTCCAACAGAGCTATCGCTGCGGGGCGCATCGGGCAATCTTTGGGCCATCAACCTTGGTGTCAGAGAGACACACTGTGGCAGTCCTGCCGCTTATGAGTGCTCTTCTTCGGCGGTTTCAGCCAGAGCACGGTTGTAGGCCTTAAGGGCATCAACGTGAAAAAGCGCTCCCAACAGCTCCGGCGAGCCCTGCTCATGGCGCTTGACCACCGGTATAGCCGTGGCGCCGTATCGCTCAAAGAGCGGCATGGCATCCTCCAGCGTGCTGTTTTGCTCGATGAACGCACCCTGCTCGATCAAGTCCCAACACTGAGTGTCAGAGGCGCCATTCTCTGCCCCACGGTAGCGCATCAGATCGCCCGCGCGGATTGTACCCAGCAGATAAGCCTGTGGCCCCGCGGCCAGATGCACGCCGCGCCGCTCGATCTGCGTGAGGAAAAACGACTTATCCACCAAACGGCTCGACACTGCCGTGGCCATGGAGACGGCCACCATCACAACGATACTCACCTGCCAGTCGCGGGTCAGCTCAAACACGATGAGCGTGGTGGAGATCGGCGCGCCCAGCACCGCCGCTGCAACCGCCCCCATGCCCGCGAGCGCATAAAGGCGACCACTGCCCGACACTTCTGGAAAAATCGCTGTGGCGATCAGGCCAAAGGCCAGGCCTGTCAACGCGCCCACCATCAACGAGGGTGAGAAAATCCCGCCACCCATGCGCCCGGCGAGGGTGATTGCCACCGCTGCGACTTTCACAATGACAAATATAATCGCCTCGTGGAGCAGCAGCTCCCCAAAAAGCGCCCGGTTCGTCGTCTCATATCCAACCCCGATGATGTGGGGAAAGTGGATCGCAATCGCGCCAAGAAAGATGCCAGCGATGGCGGGCCTGAGCGGGATGGGTATGCGAAAGCGTTTGACGAAGCTGTCACCTACCTCCTCCGCCCAAAAGACCGAGCGCATCATCACCACCGCAACGCAGCCGCAGACGAGGCCGAGGATCATAAACGCCGGAATTTCCACGTAAAAATCGAAGGTGTTGTCACCGAGCAGGAATTCCGCGAAATCTCCAGACGTCAGGCGAGATACGACCGTTCCCGCCACCGCAGACACCGCAATCGGCGCCATGGAGTGGATCGCGAAGTGCCGCAGGATCACCTCCAGCGCAAAAAGCGTGCCCGCAATAGGCGCGTTAAATGACGCGGAGACTGCCGCCGCCACGGCACATCCCAACAGGTCGCGCGCTGTCACCGGGTTTGCCTTGATCCAGTCTGCGACCGCACTCGACATCACGGCGGCAAGATGCACCACCGGCCCCTCCCGCCCCGTAGAGCCCCCGGTGGAAAGAGTGATCATCGAGGCGATTGCAGAGGCGATCCCGGCTTTACGGTCCACCCGGCCATCCTTCAGCGCGGCCCCTTCGATGACATCCGCGACCGAGCGCGCGCGCCCATCGGGGGTAAAGACATAAAGGATCAGCCCAACCGCAAGCCCGCCCGCGATAGGGATGCCAAACACCCAGCCCGGATGCAGCATCGCCAATTGAGTGTGTAGCGCGTGGTCAGTCTCTCCGTAGATAAACCCTTGCAGGAGCAGGATACCTTCGCGAAACGCGACCGCGGCAAAGCCTGCGCCAATGCCCACCAGCACGGCGACGAACCAGAACTGCACCTCGTTAAAGCCGTCTTCTTGCACGCGCGTCCAGCTGGCGCGAAACCGCCCCTGCACACCGCTCTTTTGCTCCACTGGATCCCCGTCCCGCATGACCCGCGCCTGTGTTTGCCAGACGCTAGCACCCTCATTCCGTGGGTGAAATGCGCGAAAGTATCACTTTCTGCGAATACCTATTTCAGCGCCTAACGCATCGGGTGGCCCAAGCGCGGAATGATCCTTGAGCATGGCCGCCAAACGCGCCTGCCCCCATGCCGGATACAGCGCCGAGCGGCGCTCTTTCAGATCAACGTTCATCAAGAGTTGCTCGACCGTGGCCGCGATCACGCTGTCACGCTCCCGCACCAATTCGCAGAAGATGTGCAACCGCTTGGCATCATGGTCGATGAGCTGGATGCGCACGAAAAATCCCTCGCCCTCCAGCATCTCATCAAGAAACCGTATCCCCGATTGCAGCGCGTAGGGCCCCTGCCTGACCCGCGCAGCACGGCTTTCGCCCAAGCCCAGTTCCGCCTCTAAAAACACGTCAATCGCCTGATCCACGGCCATCGTGTAGTATGCGACGTTCATATGACCGTTGTAGTCGATCCACTCGGGCGGCACCTGGCGAGAGGGTGTGAGGCAGGGCGCGGCGTAGGGGCCATCGTGCCCTTCTTGCGGTAAATCTTCGGTCATACTTGCCTCCCCTTTTGGCATCAGTAGTCTGCCCCCCAGTCTGGGGAGACGCCGCATGAGCATCCAATCCGCCATCGAGGCACTGCGCAACCACTTCGGGGATCAGGTGAGCACCGCCGAAGCGATCCGCGATCAGCATGGCCAAAACGAGAGCTACTTTGCGGTGACACTGCCCGATGCGGTGGTGTTCCCAACCTGCACTGCGGATGTGCAAAAGATCGTGCGAATGTGTAGTGACCATGCCTGCCCGATTGTGCCCTGGGGTGTGGGCACTTCGCTGGAGGGTAACGCGCTTGCCACGCAGGGCGGCATTTCGCTCGACCTCAGCCAAATGGCGAAGGTTCTCAGCGTCAACGCGGACGACATGGACGCCGTCGTGCAGCCTGGCGTCACCCGTGAAGCGCTGAACGAAGAGCTGCGCGCGACGGGTCTGTTCTTTCCGGTCGATCCGGGCGCGAATGCCACGCTGGGCGGCATGGCCGCGACCCGCGCCTCCGGCACCACCGCCGTGCGCTACGGCACGATGCGCGAAAACGTGCTGGCGATGGAGGTGGTGCTGGCGGATGGCCGCGCGATCCGCGTCGGCAGTCGAGCGCGCAAATCCTCAGCCGGGTATGATCTGGCAAAGCTGATGATCGGCTCTGAGGGGACGTTGGGGATCATCACTGAGCTCACAGTGCGCCTGCAGGGCCAACCGGAGGCGATTTCGGCGGCAACCTGCAAATTCGACGATGTACGAGCGGCTGTTGAGGCAGTTCAGGCGACGATTCAGATGGGCATCCCGATGGCGCGGATCGAATTTGTGGATGAGGACTGCGTGCGTGGCTTCAACGCCTACGCCAACACCGAGCTCCTCGAAAAACCGCACCTTTTCCTAGAGTTCCATGGCACCGAGGCGGGCGTGGCCGAGCAAGCCCAAACGGTGGGCGAGGTGCTGGCAGAGTATGGCGGCGCGGGGTTTGAGTGGGCCACCAAGGCCGAAGATCGCAACCGGCTTTGGCATGTTCGCCACAACGGATACTACGCTGTCAAAGGTCTGCGCCCGGGCTGCCAAGCGGTGACGACCGACGTTTGCGTGCCAATCTCCCGCTTGGCGGATGCCATTGAGGCCACCCGCGCTGACATCGCCGCCTCCCCCATTGAGGGGCCCATTCTGGGGCATGTGGGCGACGGCAACTACCACGCCGCCCTCCTGATCGCGCCCGGCGATGCGAAGGAGCTAGCGGTTGCCAAAGACCTCGCCCACCGCATGAACGCTCGCGCGCTTGAGATGGGAGGAACGGTGACCGGAGAGCACGGCGTGGGCTTGGGCAAAAAGCGCTACATGGCCGAAGAGCACGGAGAGGCGTGGCAGGTCATGGCGGCAATCAAGCGGACGCTTGACCCGCAGAACATTCTCAATCCCGGAAAGGTCGTTGAGCTGAACTGAGGGTCACCCCTCCAGCAGCGTCTTTGCCGCCGCGCGCGCCTCATCGGTGAGGCGGTCGCCAGAGAGCATCCGCGCGACCTCATCCACCCGCTCATCAGGCGAGAGGGGCAGCACCTCGGTGCGCGTGCCGTCGCCCTCAACCCGTTTGCGGATGTGCCAGTGATGCGCGCCTTGGGCCGCCACCTGCGGCGAGTGGGTGACGACGAGCACTTGGCTTTGCGTCGAAAGACGCGCGAGCCTGCGCCCCACGGCATCGGCGGTGGCCCCCCCAACGCCCCGGTCAATCTCATCAAAGATCATCGTCAGGCCCTCGGCGCGGGTGGTTAAGCAAACCTTAAGTGCAAGCAAAAACCGCGACAGCTCACCGCCCGAGGCGACCTTGTTGAGCGGCCCCGGTGGCGTGCCCGGGTTGGTGGAGATGGTGAAGACAACCGCATCGGTGCCAGTGGTTCCCGGCGAGGAGGAAGTCATCTCCACCTTAAACACCGCCCGCTCCATTTTGAGCGGGGGCAGCTCTTCGGTCATCGCGGCTTCGAGGCGGGTGGCGGCACTTATGCGGCTCTTGCTGAGCGTTTCAGCGGCGGCGTTGTAGGTGCGCTCCGCCGCCTCAACCGCCTTCTCCAGATCGGCGATTTGCCCGGCCCCGCCGTCAATCGCTTCCAACCGATTCGAGAAATCCTCTGCCAAGCCCGGCAACGCCTCGGGCTGGATGTGGTGCTTGCGCGCGAGCGCTCGGAGCGCAAATAGGCGCTCTTCGGTGCGCTCTAAAGCCGCCGGGTCATCGATAAGCCGCTCCAACAGCGCCTCAACCCCCGCCGACGCCTCTGCCACTTCCGCAAACGCCCGGCTCATCGCGGCGAGCACTGGGGCGATCTCTGTCTCTAGCGTCCCATCATCTTTGGCGGAGACATCCTCAAGCCAGCGGGACGCATCCGACAATTGCGCCTCGACACCGCTGCCCAACGCCTCTGACGCCTTCAAAACATCGGATCGCAAGCGCGCCGCCGCCTGCATTTGACGGCGGGCGAGATCGAGGGCGTCATCCTCGCCCGGTTGCGGATCGAGCGCCCGGAGCTCCTCGACGGCGTGGCGCAGAAACTCCTCATCCCGTGCCGCATTAGCCTGCGCCTCTTTCGCAGCATCGAGGGCCGCGCGCGCCTCGCGCAGCTTCGACCAGCCCGTGCGAACCTCTAAAAGCAGCGCATCATGCCCCGCAAACGCATCGAGCAATGCGATATGCCCCTTGGGGTCGAGCAAACCGCGGTCATCCTGCTGCCCGTGAACTTCTAACAAAGACGCCGCAATCGAGCGCAACGCCTCGGTCGAGGCACGCTTGTCGTTTACAAAGGCGCCGCGCCGCCCGTCGGCAGTAATTGTCCGCCGCAGAAGGATCGGCTCCTCCCGGTCATCGCCCAGTCCAAGCTCTGCCAACACATCATGGGCGCCATGATCCTGCGGCACCCAAAACTCCGCCGTCACGCTGCCGGAGGATGCCCCCGCCCGCAAAAGCTCCCCTCGCGCGCGGGCACCGAGAGCAAAGCCAAGCGCATCGAGGAGGATCGATTTACCTGCCCCCGTCTCCCCGGTCAGCACGTTGAGGCCCGTCTCGAACTCCAACGACAGCTTTTCGATGAGAACGATATTCTCGATAGAGAGCGCGGTCAGCACACGCGGCCCCTAGAGCCAACGACCGCGAACGACCTGGCGCCAGATCGCGCCAATCAACGTCCCGTCGCCTGAGGCATTGCGGTCACCGTCCGTCTCGATCAGCGCGAAGGTATCGCGGTACCAGGGTGAACTGGGGAAATTGTGGCCGAGCAGAACGGCGGCGCGGCGGGCATCCTCATCCAGCCCGAGGGCCATATAGGCCTCCACCATGCGGTGCAGCGCCTCTTCGGTGTGGCTGGAGGTCTCATAGGTATCGACCACCGCCTTGAACCGATTGACCGCCGCCAAATAATGCCCACGCTTGAGGTAGTAGCGCCCGATCTCCATCTCTTTGCCTGCGAGGTGGTTGATTGCGAAATCGAATTTCAATTCGGCATCGCGGGCATATTCGCTGTCAGGATGGCGCTCGATGATCTCGCGCAGCGCCTGGAGCGCATTAAAGGTTGAGTCCTGATCCCGCCCCACATCGACGATCTGATCATACCAGCCAAGCGCGATCAGATAGCGTGCATAAGAGGTGTCTTGGTCAGACGGGTAAAACTCGATAAAGCGCTGCGCGGCGGCGCGGCTCAGATCATACTCCGCAGCGCCATAATACGCATAAGACGACATGATCATCGCGCGTTTGGCCCAGTTGGAATAGGGGTAGAGGCGCTACTACCTCAAGCGTGGGCATTATTTGGCGGCGGTCAATCGGTTCAAGGC
>JBCBGM010000051.1:0-18050 GCA_038526735.1 Pseudomonadota bacterium
GAAGCGACGACGTGGCCGGAAGCGAGCGCGTGGCACAAGAACCCCGATGCCATCGGCCGGGGGCTTCAACGCGCGCTGGTCGTTGGACTTTGTATCTGACAGCTTTGGCGCCTCGCGGAAGTTCCGGATCCTCGCTGTGATCGATGACTGCACGCGGGAATGCCTGTGCCTTGTCGCGGACACCAGCCTGTCCGGCGCAAGGGTCGCCCGGGAACTCAGTGCTCTCGTCCGGCTTTACGGCAAGCCCGGCTGCATTGTCAGTGACAATGGGACGGAGTTCACCAGTCGAGCCATCCTGAAATGGGCCGACGAGAACGAGGTGCCGTGGCACTACATCGATCCGGGCAAGCCGCAGCAAAACGCGTTCATCGAAAGCTTTAACGGTAGCCTCAGGGACGAGTTGCTGAATGAGGAGATCTTCAACAGCCTGGACGATGCGCGGCGCAAGCTGGCTCTCTGGCGCTACGACTATAATACGGTCAGGCCACACTCGTCCTTGGCTAACCAAACGCCACAGCAAGCGCGCCAGACGCTTGAGCAATTTGAGGGCTTCGCGCCCGGCGCGCTTGCGCCACACGACGAAGCCGAATACCCAGATCCAACCCGCAGACTCTCGTTATGAATGAGGGACCAGCGGGGGGCAGGTCAATCAACAGCCCACAGAGTGGAGAGGCGGGTTAGATTTAGTTTACGATCAGAACGACGGCCAAAAAGAACACTCCGAGCCCGATCAAACCGAAAGAGGCTGCCAACACACTCGCAGCACTGAGCGCTGCGAAGGTTGTCAGGACCACGCCCAATTGCGCCCGCATTGGCAGACGTTCCAGCGTGTCTTCCAGTTCATGGATGCCAAACCGGCGGAAGAGCCCAGAGAGCACGCCCAAGGTCACCAACTTGCACCAGACCCAAACGGGGCCGAGCAAAGAGAGCGTGCGGGCGGTGAGGCTGGTCGGCCGCATGCCTCTGAATACCGCCCATTGCATACTTTTGTCGACAGTGACGCGGCTGTCACAGGCCCCCGACAGGCGAAAACGCGCCTCAGTGCCGGTGGGAGAACAGCGCTAACAGCCGCGATTGCCGCGCAAAGGGCTGCGGCCCCTGCACATCAGCCTCCGCCGCCCGCGCCATCACCCGAAACGCGAGCCATACCGCGATCATCGCCACAAACACGGAGCCCACAAACCGGCCCACCAGCACCCCCTCCGCGCCGTACCACTGGCCGAGGAGGATCACGAAGGGCACCGTGCCGAGCGTTTGCAGGCCCCAGTTCGTCCAGGTGGAATAGAACGGATGGCCGAGGTTGTTGAAACTCGCGTTCGCCACAAAGATCGCCCCGTTGAAGAAGAACAACAGCGCCAGCGGCCCGCAGAACAAATAAAGCAGCGACCGCGTGACACCCTCGGCAGCAAACAGCCAGGCGATGGGTTCCCTTATCAAAAACAGCGCGAGTGAGATCACCACGACCACCATCGCGGTGAACAAGAGCCCGTTAAACAGCGCGCCGCGCACGCGGTCATGCTGCTTAGCGCCGTAGTTTTGGCCAATGATCGGCCCGATAGAGCCTGACAGCGCAAAGATCACGCCAAATGCCAGCGGCATCATCCGGCCGATAATGGCCATCCCCGCCACCGCCTCTTCGCCGTAGGCCGACATCGCGCGGGTGACATAGGCTTGGCCCACAGGCGTTGCCAATTGCGTCAGGATCGCCGGGAACGCGATCACAAGCACTGGGCGGAGGTCTTTGAGCAGCTCGGGCACATTCGGCGGCTCCAGCCCGCCGTAGTGCTTGAACAAAGGCCGCAGCCCGACAAAGCAAATCGCCACTCGTGCGGCGACACTGGCAAGTGCTGCGCCCGTCAGCTCCAGATCGAGGCCGAAAATCAGGATCGGGTCGAGCACCGCGTTGACCAAGCCACCCGCGACCGTCGCCTGCATTGAGCGTCGCGCATCGCCATGGGCGCGCAAAATCGCCCCGCTGATCATGCCGACCACCAAGAGCGGTAAGGACGGGATGATGATCGACAGGTACAGCACCGACAGATCCAGCGTCCGCCCTGTCGCGCCCATCAATGCCGCAAGCTGGGGCAAAAACAGCCACACCACCCCGGCAAAGAGCGCGCCAAACACGATCCCATAGACCATCACATGGCTGGATGCGGCGCGCGCGCGCTCTGCATCTCCGGCACCCAAGGCCCGCGCCACCAGCGCCCCAGCGGTGATCGCCATCCCGATGCCGAAGGATGACGTGAAAAACAGGATCGCCCCGGCGTATCCCACCGCCGCGGCCAGTTCGGGCTTTCCAAGCATCGAGATGAACAGCATGTCCACAAAGTCGACGACGAATACCGCCATCAAGCCCACGCTCGCGGTAAACGACATCACCGAGATATGCCTAAAGAGCGAGCCCTCGAGAAACTTCGCCTGCGCGTTGGCCATACCGGCTCCTCTGATCGACGCTGACCAGTAGAGCCAAAACCCCGCTCAACACCACCAAAATCACGGGCCGCGTTGTGCAATCCGCCGCAATCTCCCACGGAAACCCGTAATTTGCGCAGCGCAGAAAACCGCTCCGCGCGCCCCTATCCCAAAGGATACTCGTTCCTACTCTCCTGCCTCATATACGGCCCGTCGCACCGTGATAGGCCGTCGGTCAACACAAACACGGAGAGCGGAATGCCCTTTTTCCCCAGAGCGCTGTTCGCGCTGGCCCTAGTCGGCGCGGCCACCACGGCCACCGCAAACGACGACACGATCTGCACCACCAACCGCGCCGCGATCACGCAGGTTGCGTTTGATCAGTCAGAGATCACCGCCGGCAAAGCCGCCATCGTGCTGCAAAACCAGACAAGCACCGCCGTGCGCCTCGTCGGCCTCAATGAGAACGCTGGGATTGTCATGCAATCGGGCGCGCAAATGGTCTGCACCCGCGAGCTCAACCCGGTGCCGATCGCGGTGAGTGTGGTGCGGGTTTCTGACGGCGCGCGGCTGCAAACCTTCAGCCTGCGGGATGCCATCGGCCCCAAACTCACCTTCATCGTGAGCGAGGGCGGCGTGATCTTGCGCGAGAGCCAGCCGCGCTCTAACTTCGTGAGAGGCTAAGCGCCTAAGGCAGCTTCACCCCCGTCGCCTTGGCATAGACCTTGGCGACGGCGGCATCGTCCTCTCCGGCAAGCCCCGCATCCATCGCTGCCTTGAACTGCGCGAGGGCAGCTTGTGTGAGCGGGGTCGGGTGCCCGGCGGCCTCTGCAATGTCGCTGACAATGCCGAGGTCTTTGGGCCAAATCGCTACCGCGCTCTTGGGGGTGTAGTCGCCATCCACGATATGCGGCGCGCGGTTCTCCAGCATCCAGCTTGAGCCAGCGCACTGCGGGATCACGTCGAGAAACTGTTGCGGCGTCACGCCTTGCGTCACCCCAAAGGTCATCGCCTCTGCCATCGCCGCAATATGCACCCCGGCCAAAAGCTGGTTGACTGCCTTCATCGCAGAGCCGGGCCCGGCATGGTCTCCGAGGTGGAAGACAGTCTCTGCCGTCGCATCCAAGATCGGCTGCGCCGCGGCAAACGCCTCCGGCGCACCACTTGCCATGATCGACAGCGCCCCCCGGGCAGACTTCGCCGCCCCGCCAGAGATCGGCGCATCCAAGTAATGCAGCCCCATCGCCTGCGCCTTGGCCTCCAGCGCCTGTGCGGCAGCAGGTGGAATGGTCGGGCAGTTCACGATCACCGCACCGGGGCGCAGTTTTGGCGCAATCCCTTCGGCACCAAACAAAACCGCCTCCGCCTGGCCCGCGTTCAGCACCACAACGACAACACCATCGAGCATTGGGACCGCGTCATCCAACGCAGCCCGGCTCCCACCTTCGCTCTGAAAATCGGCCACCGCCTTGGCGTTGATATCCACACCAACCACATCATGCCCCGCCCGCAAAAGCGAGCGCGCCATCCCGTATCCCATAGACCCAAGCCCGATCACAGCGTAGGAAAGTAGATCTGTCATATCGGTTCTTCCATTCTCGTGATAATGCTTCGCGCAAATAAGGAGTTTGGTGGCATGAGCACGCTATTCGTAGATGGGTTTTACTCAGCATCCGCATCGGAGTTCGAGACATATAGCCAAATCGTCGGTCGTGACGATCTTGGCAACCCGCTGGAGACAATCAACCTGTCCATTAGCTGGGACCAGAACCTAAATCTGTCTGAGGAGCTCGGATCGCAGGCCGTTCGAATTGGCGTGTTCAGCAGCGGATACCAATTCACATCTGGGGATGGCGATGACCGACTGTCAGGCAATTTCATGGATGCAATTATCGTTGCAGGTGGTGGCGATGATCAAATAACGGGTGGTCTATTTGGGAGCACCCTAAATGGCGGCCTCGGTGATGACTTCTTTGAGATTTATTCGTCAGGTGGGCCGAATGGCACAATAAACGGGGGCGTTGGATACGATACTGTCCAGGCGACGTCCTTGAACTTGAACAGTGTTAACCTCCTCAACATTGATAAACTTCAGACGAACCGGGTATTTGGGACAACTGACCAAATCGAGGCGATCCCTGTAATCGACGCTATAACGAGTACTTCTCCTACAAAGTTTACCATTTATGGATCGGGAGATTTGGACCTGTCCGAGCGAGTTAAATCTGCACGAACAGATGTTTCTGTACGCGATTACATCAATTTGACCCTCGGCGAGTCAGAAGACCGAGTGCATGGCACCCTCACCGGTACAATTTCCACAGGCGATGGTAACGACACACTTGAGGGGGATTTCATCAATGCCGCCTTGAGTGGTGGGGACGGTGACGACGCCTTCATACTGCCTTTCAGAGCCGATCTTGAGAACAGCTCGGTGGATGGCGGTTCTGGGAACGATACGCTTTCCGCTTTCTCGCTCGATCTTCGAGAGTTGAACGTGGTGAACGTCGAAGAGTTGTCAGTGGCCTTCCAACTCACCGCTACGGTCGAGCAGATGTCTCAGATTGCCTCGTTGACTGGCTCGCCGAATAAGATCCAAATTCTGGGCTCCGGTGATCTGGATCTGACGGACGTTATTAAAGACCCAACCGCGAGTGTTGAGCTTATCGATCGTGTAAACCTCACCACCGGAGCAACCGAAGATCGGATCTCAGGTATCTTCTCCGGCGAAATCCAAACCGGCGACGGCGATGATACCTTGCGCGGGAGTATCAGCGGCGGCCAAATCGACTCGGGTCAAGGTGATGATGAAATTGAGATTCGTGTAAGGTCTGGAGAGTGGGACGGAACAGTCTCTGCCGGCGATGGCGACGACACCATTCTCGTAACAGAGAATGGCGGGTCCACCAGACCAGTTGTCACTCTTGAAATAAGTGGCGGTGAGGGCCGCGATATACTGACACTCGAATATTTGGATTTTTCTGGTTCAACGATTCAGTCGATTGAGCACTTGATTATCGATGACGCACGTATTGGTTCTAGCCAACTTAGCTCTGTTGAGAGTTTTTCGGGTCGCGACATTCTGTTAGATGGCGGAGGAGTGTTTGACTTGGCGTCTTTCTCAGGATCGCGCTTGGATGTCACAGTCGTAGGGTCCGAAAACACGACAGTCTTTGCGGGTGAGGCCGCGATGCAGGCCCGTGCCGGAAGTGGCAACGCGCGGCTCGTTGGTGGTGAAGGCGAAGATTTTTTGACTGGCTTTCGCTTCGGCGCAGAAAGCCGCGACATCTTAATCGGGGCTGCTGGCGACGACATTCTGTCGGCTGGTTTAGGCCGCACGAAAATGTTCGGTGGGCTCGGGGATGACGAGCTTCGGATCCACGGCAGCGCTGAGCGGGCCTCCATTAAGGGTGGAGCGGGCGATGATATTTTCGAGTTTCGAACAGCGTTTGCGTCGGGCCGGGTGGTGATCCGTGATTTCGGGAACGGCGATGATCAGTTGCGTTTCCAAGGTTTGTCGGATTTGGATTTTGACGGGATCCAATCGCTTGCAAAGCAAAAGAAAAACAGCGTGCTCCTGAAAGTAGACGACTTCAGGATCATCCTCCGAAAGACCGATGTTGCGGATCTGTCTGAGGATGACTTCGTGTTTTAGCCCTTACGCGCGCACCAACGCTTCATAATCAGAGGCGATCATCTTGGTCAGTGCGCCCACCTCAAAGGTGTAGTCGCCGATTTGGCCCACCGGCGTGACTTCGGCAGCGGTGCCGGTCAGCCAGCATTGCTCGAACTCTTCCATCTCGCCGGGCAGGATGTGGCGCTCGACCACCTCGATGCCCTTTTCCTTGAGCATCCGCATCACCGTTTGCCGGGTGATGCCGTTCAAGAAACAATCCGGCGTCGGCGTGTGCACCACGCCGTCTTTCACGAAAAAGACATTCGCCCCCGTCGCCTCGGCCACATAGCCACGGTAATCCATCATCAGAGCGTCAGAGCAGCCCTTGCGCTCTGCCTCATGCTTGGACAGCGTACAGATCATGTAGAGGCCCGCGGCCTTTGCAAAGCAGGGGATCGTTTCGGGGGAGGGGCGCTTCCAGCGGGAGATATCAAGCTTCGCGCCTTTCAACTTCGCGTCGCCGTAATAGGCGCCCCACTCCCAGATCGCGATCGCCAGATGCACCGGGTTGCGCGACGATGAGACGCCCATGTCCTCACCAGAGCCACGCCACGCCAGCGGGCGCACATAGGCATCGTCGAGCCCACTTTGCGCGAGGGCAAACGCCTTCGCCGCCTCGACCTGCTCGACCGTGTAAGGGATCTCCAACTCCAGATCCTGAGCTGATTTGAACAGCCGCTCGGTGTGCTTGAGGCTTTCAAAGATCTTGCCGCTGTAGGCGCGCTCGCCCTCAAACACGCTGTCACCGTAGTGCAGAGCGTGGGTCAGCAGATGTACCTGGGTCTCCCGCCACGGCACCATTTTGCCGTCCAGCCAGATAAAACCGTCGCGATCGTCATAAGCGCCAGCCATGGGGATTTCCTCGATCTTGGGCACAGCCCGTTTTGCATTCTTGCGTTTTGCGGCTCAATTTAGACATAAAGTTCCGCAAAACCTTCGCTGAGCTACCAGTGGCCTCTTGGATAGTCAACAAGGCTGACATAAAATGTGAGGGACGCTTCGGAGTGAAGACCATGCAAACCCGCTCATCCCTCAGTGCTGCCCCTTACTCGGGCGAGCAGCTTCTGTTTTTGACCGACGAACAGCTCCGTCAGGGGATAGAGCTGATGTATTTCGCCTATCGCGGCTTCACCGCCGACCCGGACCGTATCCTTGAGGATTACGGTTATGGCCGCGCCCACCACCGTTGTCTGCATTTCGTCAACCGCCACCCCGGCCTGACCGTGAATGACCTGCTCGACATCCTCGGCGTGACCAAGCAATCGCTCAACCGCGTCCTGCGCCAACTCATCGACGACGGCATGATCGAAAGCCGTGTCGGCAAGTCTGACCGCCGCAAGCGCTGCCTGTTTCTCTCCGAACAAGGGCAGGCGTTGGAGCGCTCTCTCTCCGAAAAGCAACGCGCCCGGATGCGCCGCGCCTTTCGCGAGGCTGGGCCAGAGGCGGTGCAAGGTTTTCGCGAAGTGCTCGAGAAAATCGTTGACCCGGACCTGCGCCATAGAGTTGCTGAGATGATGGAGCGCGATAATGCGGGATGATCAGGGCGAGGCGCATCTGCTTGTCATCGATGATGACGAGCGGCTACGCGCTTTGCTGCGCAAATATCTCTCGCGCCAGGGCTTTCTGGTCAGCCTTGCCCGCGACGCAGAGCACGCGCGGCGGTTGCTTTCAGGGCTGGAGTTCGACCTCTTGATCGTGGACGTGATGCTGCCGGGCGAGGATGGCATCTCGCTGACCAAAGACCTCAGCGGCACGCTGCCCACGCCGATCTTATTGCTGACCGCGCAGGGGGACGCCGAAAACCGCATCACTGGGCTCGAGAGTGGGGCGGATGACTACCTTTCCAAGCCCTTCGACCCGCGCGAGTTGTTGCTGCGGATCAACGCGATCCTCCGCCGCGTTGCTCAGCCCGCCCCGGTGCAAGACGCACCCCCCCGCACGCTGCATCTCGGAGAGATCCGCTACGACGTCGGCCGCGGTGAGCTGTGGGACGGGCCCAACATGATCCGCCTCACCTCCACCGAGTCGACGCTGATCAAGGCGCTCGCCGCGTCTCCGCACGAGCCGGTCTCCCGCCGCGAACTGCTCGAAGAGGTCAGCCGCTCGGGCGAAAACGTGCAGGAACGCGCGATAGACGTGCAGGTCACCCGCCTCCGCCGCAAAATCGAAGCCGACCCCAAAAACCCCCGCTACCTGCAAACCGTCCGTGGCGCGGGTTATATGCTGTCGCCGGATTGAGGGGCGGGGTTGCGGGACGAAGCCAACTTTCGCTCAGCACCCAACTGACCGGAGTCAAGCCGAAGGCGCCGGTCCAGCGCCTGCCCGTCTCGGCGGGCTGGCGCTTTGCCACCTTTGAGCGCCAATCCAGTCGAGCAATGACACTCCCACTATAAACCGCGCTGCACGTATCTCGGAGCGCCATCCCACGGGCAGGCACTGGACCGACTTTTGTCACAACATGTATGGGGGTCTAAGAGGCTTCAAAGCGTTCGTTCGCCGGCCATTGAGCGAAGGCTATTGTTCTCAGATGGTAGAGGAAAAGCCGCCCGCCTCCGCCGCAAAATCGAAGCTGACCCCAAAAACCCCCGCTACCTCCAAACCGTCCGCGGCGCGGGGTATATGCTGTCGCCGGACTGAGGGGGAGGCCGCGGCGTTACGCCGGTGTCGCGATGGCCGTTGCGAAGACTTGATAGCCGTAGAGCGTTTTGGCCGCAGCGCGGCGCTTGTATTCCGCCACCAGCCCCGCAGACAGCTCTTGGCCGATGTCGCCGCGCGCGAGCATCCGCTTTGCCGTTTCTTCGACCCAGGGCAGCATCTGGTCGTTGTCCACGATCGTGCGGCTCTGAACGTCGAAGTCAGTCATGTCGAACCCCGCCTCCGCCAACAACGATGGGAGCTTTGCGACGACGCGAGGATCGGTCACAAACTCGCTCACAAACGCCCGCGCGCAGGCATCCAGCGGGTCGTTTGCGCCGCTGCTGAGGCTGGCCTACGAAAAATCTGCGTCGCATACCACGAGTTGCCCTTCGGGTTTCAAAACGCGCCGTGCCTCTTGCAGCAGCGGGGCAGGCTCCGCGACATGCGTGAGCACGGTGTGGAGGATGAGGTTCGACACCGAACCGTCCTCGAGCGGCAACGCAGCCCCATCTGCCACCTCGAAGGTGAGGTTGGGGTGTTGTTTCGCTCAATCTCGCGCCACCGTCACAAAGCCAGAGGAGGGCTCAAACGCGACAACCCGTTCGGGCGCGGCCTTGGCTGCAATCCGCCTTGACACAGCCCCGGCGCCCGCACCCACCTCGACGGTGAGACTGCCGCTCGCAAAGGTCAATTTTGAGAGATAGGTCGCAACGATACTCTCCATTTTCGGGTTTGATTGTCGGGCATCCATCGAGTCGGCGAAGGCCTCAATGAACTCCGCGCCCGCTGCATCGACGTTCTGAAACGGGTCGGCCATCAAGATGCCCCTCGTCCTGCGACGCATGCACGGTAGCAGACCTACACTCGAGATGCAGCATCATGCTCTTTGACCTAAGGCGAGACAGTTTAAAGGTGTTTCTCCCAAAGCTGACGGCGCGACCTGATCGAGCGCGCGTTGCATGTGGCGAGAGCGATATGAGTGAGGGTTTGTACCGGTCTGCTACGCGTCTGATGGCCCAGCCCGCCGGAGTGTCTAAGTCGACCTCGTGCAGTCGAAAGACCAATGCCACAAATGGTCAGCGCGTCGTTTGATCAGATCATGGCTCTGCTGTACGTCTTGCGTAGCAGCAAAAGCGGTCTCTTCATGGCAGTTGAGAAACTTAAGCGGATCAAAGTGTCTTCGGTGCAGGAGCTTCAGGTCTGGCTCGCCAAAAACGCCACGCTTTCACAAGACGTGATGATCGTAACGTGCAGCAAGATATCCACCACAAAGCATATCAGCAGCGCGCAAGTGCGAGCGGCACTTGGTAAGACGGGCTGGGTTTCTGGCCCCTCCCAAACCCTCGGTGGCAACCTCCTCGGGCACATCATTCGCCGCGCCTAGCGGAGGTGACAAGCTATCGGCGCCCACATGCAAAGCATGCCCGCCCGCACACTCACTGCAACCGCGTTCTGGCCACCTGCCTTTGCGCAGTCGGCAGAGCCCGCCAAGCGCCCCATCGATGGCACATCGGAAGAGGCGTTCTGGCAGCAATTTGCGCCCGGTTACGATCAGAAAAGCCCCCTCGCCCCCTGCGCGACGGAGTCTGTGCGTGACCCTCAAGCGCCGATCGGGCCGGGCTCGGAGATGCTTGAGATCAACGCTGGGCCGGGTGCTTTCACGCGGCGCATGGCAGATCACCTCTCTCAGATCACGATCGTGGAGCCCTCAGCGGCGATGCGGGCGGAGTGGGCGCGGCTGTGGGAGTGGCCTCAGACCGTCAAAACCCCTCCCTGCAAATGGAAGGAGGCACTTGCGCTCAAAGCGGAGCTCGTCTTTGGCGCAAACGCGTTTCACCGGATCGAGGAAATCGCAGCGGCGCTCTTGAAGATGAACGCCTGCGCCCGCCAGCGCGTCGCCCTCGTGCAGACTATTGGCAGGCCCTTCGCCGCACCACTTTGCGCAAACTTCGGCCAAACCTATGAGCGCGAACGGGCGGACGCGCTTTGCGACGTGCTCACAGAGCGCAATATCCCCCCGTCGGCGGGACGACGACATCCCACGCCCCAACGGCCCAAGCTGGGCGGCACTCATCGACTGGGTGCCTGTGTCAGGCTGGCACTCCATCGCACTCCTCGGATACTAGACTTGAGCGCCCGACCCAGAAAGTCTGCCCGCGGTGGTTCCGGCGTCGCACCGCTTCGGCCTGGATGAAAAGCGAACGCGGTGCGGCCCGTTGGCCAATGCCGCGACTGCCCCCGCAACTCTGAGCGGAGAGCGACCTGTCACCCGGATGGCTTTTCCGAAAGCCGCAACCCCCGCCTCAATTTCGAGGGCTGCAACCTCGGAAAATACTGCGTTGCGGAGCTCTTCACAGAGATCCGCACCGTCGTCGGCATCTTCGGCGTGCCCTACCGCGCCGAGACACTGATCGCTGAAATGCAGGCCCGCATCGACGCGGTGGCCGAGGCGCTTGAGGGCGTCGAGCCGAAGCCGATCTTCATCTACAACAGCGGCGAAGGTACCCCCCGCGCCGTGCTCAGCAACACCATGCTCAGCCAAGTCGTTGAGCTTGCAGGCGGCACCAACATACTCGTGACGAAAACAAGCGCTACGGCCGCACCTCTTGGGGGCAACTGGTGGAGCAGGCGCCCGAGCATATCGTCGTGTTCTTCTCCGGTACGGCAAGCGGGCAGGCGGTGGAAAGCCCTGAGGTGAACCTCGGCCAAGCCCGCATCGCCGGGGCCTCGTTGGCCGCTGTCGCGGGCGCGCGCCTTGGGGTGGTGGGGATGGTCATCCAGGCCATCGTGCGCACCCCGCTTGCAGGGCATTCCATCCTTAGTTTCTCCTCCGGCGCCGCCACGGGCGCGGTGATCGTGATGCGCTTCGCCGTCATCGCGCTTAGCGCATTTCCCCTCCACATCGCTGTCTCCGTCTCCGGCGACATTGGCTTTGTGGGCCTAATCATGCCTCATATCGTGCGCCTGCTCGTCGGCGCTGACCACCGCAAAGCCCTGCCCGCCGTGGCGTTCCTCGCGGCGCGCTACTGCGGCCGCATTTGCCTCATGCATGACGGCGCGATGGTTGCTGTGGGCACACCTGCGCAGGTGCTGACGACTCATAGCGTCTTTCAGGTCTACAACGTGGAAATGCTGGTGCAGAACCACCCCCGCACGGGTGGTGTTTTCCTGCTGCCCGCGTAGCCTACCCGGATGAAGAGCTTTCCCCCCGAACGCATCGTGTGCCTGACCGAAGAGACGGTCGAGACGCTCTATCTCTTGGGCCAAGAGGACCGGATCGTCGGCGTTTCGGGCTATGCCGTGCGGCCTAAGCGGGTGCGGCAGGAAAAGCCGCGCGTTTCTGCCTTTACCTCTGCCGATATTCCAAAAGTGCTCGCCCTCGGGCCAGACCTGGTGCTCACCTTCTCCGATCTTCAGGCAGAGATTGCGGCGGAGTTGATCCGCGCTGGCGTTGCCGTGATGGCTTACAATCAACGCGATGTGGCGGGCATTCTGGCGATGATCCGGCACTTGGGCGCGATGGTCGGGCAGGCGGAGCGGGCAGAGGTCTTGGCGCAGGGCTATGAGGCGCGCCTCACGCAGGTTGCTGCACGGAGTGCCGAACGCCCCCGCCAGTGGGTCTATTTTGAGGAATGGGACGCGCCGATGATCTCCGGCATCAAATGGGTGTCGGAGCTGATCGAGATTGCGGGCGGTCAAGAGGTGTTCCCAGCGCAGGCAAATGCCCCCGCCGCCAAAGACCGGATCGTTACCTCTGAGCGGGTGATCGCGGCGTCGCCCGAGGTGATTTTGGCATCTTGGTGCGGCAAGAAAGTACGCCCTGAAAAGATCGCTGCGCGGCCCGGTTGGGAGCGCATTCCGGCGGTATCCACAGGGCGGATTGTCGAGATCAAATCGCCGCTTATCTTGCAGCCCGGCCCCGCGGTATTGACCGACGGCCTCGACGCAATTCTTCACGCCCTCACCTCGGACAGCACCCCATGACGATCACAAGCCCCTGCACCGGCATCTGCAAACTCGATGATGTCACCGGCTGGTGCATCGGCTGTGGGCGCAGTGGCGACGAAATCGCAACCTGGGGCACCCTGCCGAACACCGCGCGAGAGACCGTTTGGGAGCAGCTCCCCGACCGTCTGAGCGCGCTCGGCGTAACTTGCAGACGCTTGCCCTGGACGACCGAAGACATCCGCGCCTTTGTCCTCCAGTCCCTGGAAAACCGCGGCGGGACCTGGGTGATGGGCGTGGTCGGCGGCGTTGCGGAGTTCTGCGCGGCACCCGACGCCTCCGTCAGCCTCGACGCGCAGGGAGAGGCGATCACGGCGCACACCCGCAACGGGGCGCTGCGCATGCTGATCAACGACGACATCCGCGCGCTCACCTTTGATCCGCCGGGCCTCGCAACCGCGCCGCGCATCGTTTTGGCGGTAAAGCGCGAGCGTGGGCGGCTGCCGGATCGCGTGACAGTCACGGCGCTGGGCCCCGACACTGGCGCGCTGATTACAGAGGGGGCATCCGTGCATTTCGACCTCGGGCTGGGCCGTAAAGAGGCGCGGTTCGGCGTGAGAGTGGGGCCGGGCCAAAGCCATGATGCGCTCACCACTGCTACCGGCCTGCCATTTGCGGAGGCCTTGCCCCGGATCGCGGGCGCTTTGGTCGCTGAAAGCCCAACCCGTATTGTCGAAACCGCCCTTGGCCGCATCGAGGTGCAGGGCCAAATCCCGCCGCCCAACGCAAAATCACCAAACGGGCCGCATACGCATTTACTGCCTGATCACCTTGCTACCGAACGCGTGCTTCCTGTGGGGATGGACCTCCCGCGTGCCTATCTGCCGGGCGCGATCTTCTATCCAGCGCGGTAAGGAAGAGGCGCGCTGGCGACGCCAAACCGCGCGCCTGCGCTTTGCAAGAGGATCAACACGCCAAAAGCCAGAGCGTTGGTCCAGAGGATGAACCACACCACTCCGGGCGCAAACGCGCTAGCGGTACCGCCGAGCATGAGGCTCGCGGCAAACACAGTCGCCTGTTGTCCGAACCAACCCGCGCCAAAGGCAAGGACGAGCCGCGAAAGATCGTGCGCGCCGCGCTCCATGCCCCAGCGTGCCGCTGCGACCGCCGCGAAAGCGGACATACCCAAGGCGACACCCCACGCCATGGTCAGAACGTCGAGCGGATATCCCAAGAGGCCGAAGCCAATGGCCTGGTTCACGATCCATCCGAGGCCCGCCAGCCTAAACGCGTCTCGGGCGGGTAGGGTCAGTGCCGCGAGTGCGCCGAGGGCTGCAAATGGCATCCCACAGGCAAGCGCAAAGCTGAACAAGACCGCCGCGGCCACCAAAACGGATGACCAAATCGGCGCGCTATCGCGTCTTTCACGCATCTTGGTTCACTCCGAAGTTTGCGCTCTAGAGCACTAGCGTGGCCGGGGATGCTGCCCGCGTCAAACCCACCGACGTGCCATTGCAGACGCTCTGCCAGCATTTCCCATCTCGTAGAGGATTTCATAGCTTGTTGGCGGTCACGCGCCTGACAGCACTGAAATCAGCCAAAGGACACCACCCCGATGCCTCCGCGCGGTATTCTCACAAAACGGCTCCGCCTGCGGCCCTTCTCTGGCCAAGACCTCGCGGCCCTTCCAGCTCTCTTGGGTGATGCAGAGGTGATGGCGTTCAGCGACCACGGCCCGCTGACCCGCGAAGCGCAGGCCGCATGGCTTGACCGCGCGATGCTGGCCGACACCGCCCCTTTAGGAACCTTCGCCGCAGAGCGCCGCAGCGATGGGCGTGTCGTCGGCTACGTCTCGTTGCAGAGAAGCCCCACGCGCGTTGACCCCGGCGAGACGGAGATCGGCTTTCGTTTTGTGCGTGACACATGGGGCACAGGCATCGCACGCGAGGCTGTCTCTGGACTTTTAAGTGCCCTTGATGGTGAGCCGCTTGGAAAGATCATCGCAATCGTTGACCCGCATAACCTTCGCTCGGTCAGGTTTCTTAAGGCTCTGGGGCTTTCCAAAGAACGCGAGATCATGCTGCCGGGCTATGCCTATCCCGACCATGTTTTCGCGCTGACCCCTGCCTAAAACAGCGTCGCCGAGAGCGGCGGGAGCAGCTTTTCAGGGCTGCCTTGAACCCTCATTCGCTAACGAAATCTGAAGAGAGACCTCTGAGCCTTCTGTCAAAGTAGTACGATTTCGTACTTGTTTAGTGCGACATCGTACTATATAGAACGACATCGTACTACTTTGGAGGATGCCATGACGACCCGCAGACAGTTTCTCACCGTGCTTGGAGGGGCCGCGATCTTTGCCGCTTCGGGCTGTTCAACCACCCCGCGCACCGCCCTTGCTCCCTGGGAGGCCGCCTCGACAGAGGCCGACCCGCGCCGCTTTGCGCTGTCCCACGCGATCCTCGCGCCGAACCCGCACAATTTGCAGCCGTGGCAGGTGAGCCTGAATGACGATGGCTCCGCAACGCTGTTCCACGACCCCACGCGCGCCTTGCCAGAGACGGACCCGTTTGACCGGCAAATCACCATTGGGCTTGGGTGTTTTCTGGAGCAGATGAAGGTTGCTGCGAGCGCTGTCGGATACCGCACTGACATTGAACTGTTCCCTCAGGGGTGGTCCGCTGAGGGGCTGGATACGCGCCCGGTGGCGCAGATCGCGTTTGTGACTGGTGCCGCGCAAGACCCTCTTTTCGCTGCAATTCCTGAGCGACGGTCGGCAAAGGTGCCCTTCGACATGGCGCAGCCAGTGCCCGCAGCCGCGTTCGCGCAGATCGATCCGGGGTATCCCAGCGTACGCTTTGGCGGCACGACAGACACTGCGGAAGTCACCGCTGTGCGCGAGCTCATGTGGGATGCGTGGGTCGTGGAGGCAGAGACTGCACGCACCTTCCAAGAGTCGGTGGATCTGATGCGCCTTGGGCGGCGGGAGATTGATGCCTCCCCCGATGGGATCGACCTCGGCGGTGGGATGATGGAGGGGCTTATCGCGACTGGCATGGTCACCCGCGAAAAACTCGCCACACCGGGCACCACGGCCTATCAAACCGGCTGGGACATGTACCAAGAAATGCTCACCGCCACCCCCGCCGCCGTCTGGCTGACCACCCCCGGCAACACCCGCGAAGATCAGATCGCCGCCGGGGCAGCCTGGTTGCGGCTGAATTTGTTGACCACGGTCAATGGGTTGGCGTTGCACCCGGTCTCTCAGTGTTTGCAGGAATATCCAGAGATGGCCGCAGATTACGCCCGTGCGCATACCCTCTTGGCGCGGGGCGGAGAAACAGTGCAAATGCTGGGGCGGTTGGGCTATGCAGAGCCGCAACCAAAGACCCCACGCTGGAGCCTGGATGACAAACTCGTCTGATGAAGCGCTGACGCCGGAGCAGAAAATCCTGTTTGGGCTGTTCAATGAGATCGGGATCATTGAGCAGCTCAGCCGGACCTTGTTTCAGGCGCGTCTGGAGGATGGGCTGACGGTGCAGCATTTTTCGGTGCTGAACCATCTTGTGCGGCTGGGGGACGGGAAAACCTCCAAGTATTTGGCCGAGGCGTTTCAGGTGCCCAAGACCAGCATGAGCCATACGGTGCAGGGCCTGGAGAAGCGCGGGCTCGTCACCTTGGAGCCGAACCCCAAGGATGGCCGCGCGAAACTGGTGATGCTGACAGAGGCGGGGCGGGCCAAGCGCGAGGACTGTATGGCCGCCCTTCGGCCCGACCTTGAAGCGCTCTTGCCGCATTTCAGTGACACGGATGCCGCGCATCTTTTGCCGGGTCTGGGGCGGTTGCGCAAAATTTTGGATGAGTCTCGCGACTGAACGGACTCGTCAAAGTGTCAACTTAGCATTACATTGTGTGGCGATGCGCCTACTTTACCTCTCTCACAGTGACGGCCTGCGCCATGTCACACCCCCCGGCCACCCTGAACAGGTGGCGCGGTTGCAGGCGATTGGTGAGGTGATCCGCCCCGATCTGGTGAGCGACATGGTGATGGAAGATGCGCCTCTGGCACCGCTTGAGGCGGTGCTCTCGTGCCATCCGTCCTCCTATGCAGAGCGGGTTGCGGCGAGTGTGCCGGAGGCGGGGTTTTTGCAGCTTGATGCAGACACGCATGTCTCTCCGGGCTCGCTCGATGCCGCGCTGCGGGCTGTGGGCGGCGGTTTGCGAGCCGTTGATGTGGTGCTTTCCGGGGAGGTGGATCGCGCGTTTCTGGCGATGCGCCCACCGGGGCATCATGCTGAGCGCAGCACGGCGATGGGGTTTTGTTTGTTTGGGACAGTCGCGATTGCAGCCAAGCATGCGCTGACCAAAGTCTCCCGCGTGGCGGTGATCGATTTTGATGTGCACCACGGCAATGGCACGCAAGACCTGCTGTGGGATGAGCCGAACGCGATGTTCGTCTCGACCCACCAGATGCCGCTTTATCCGGGCACTGGGGCTGCGCATGAAACGGGCGCGCATGGGCAGATCCACAACCATCCGCTTGCACCCTATTCCGGCGGTGCCGCGATGCGGGCGCTTTATCGCGAGATTGTCTTGCCCAAGGTGCGGGACTTTGCGCCGGAGTTGATCTTGCTCTCCGCCGGGTTTGACGCGCATGAGCGCGACCCTCTGGCACAACTGAACTGGTCCACCGAAGACTACGTATGGCTCACGAACGAAATCGCCGCCGTGGCGCGGGATGTGTGCGGTGGCCGCATCGTCTCTTGCCTAGAGGGCGGCTATGACTTGCCAGCGTTGGCTGAAAGCGTGGCCGCGCATGTCACAGCGCTGGGGGAGGCGGCATGAGCGAAGAGATCGCACAGATGAGCTTTGAGGCCGCGATGGCCGAGCTTGAGCAGGTCGTGGACCGGCTCGACCGGGGGGATGTCCCCTTGGAGGACTCCATCAAGCTTTACGAGCGCGGTGAGGCGTTGAAGGCGCATTGCGAGGCAAAGCTGCGCGATGCTGAAGAGCGCGTTGCCAAGATCACCGTTGGGGTGGGTGGCGCGCCCACCGGAACCGAACCGCTGGATGAGGGATGATGATGCTCGACGCTGATCCGTTCCAGTCTGCCCTGAGTGATGCGCAAACCCGCGTCGAGGGGGCATTGGATGCGGTGTTGCCGGTGCCCTCGGGTGCAGAGGCCCCGATTGCAGAGGCGATGCGCTATGCGACCTTGGGTGGCGGAAAGCGGTTGCGCGGCTTTCTGGTGATGGCGTCGGCGGGGCTGTTTGATGTGCCGGTGACGCGCTCAGAGCGCGCGGCGGCGGCGATTGAGTGCATTCACGCCTATTCGCTGGTCCGCCGGATACGTGACCCGATCGAGATGCGGTGTGACTGG
>JBCBGM010000052.1:0-16846 GCA_038526735.1 Pseudomonadota bacterium
GGCGCGGTCATAGGTCTGACCGATGGCAGCCATATCGCCGGACATCATGCTTTTGAGCAGTTCAGAATGCTTGTGCCCAAGCGCATGTTCATTGCCGCGCCCGGTGTAGGTACCAACCTGATCAATCTCGGGAGTGAAGGGTTTGACGGCCGCCCCAACACCGCCCTCGCGCGCGATCAGATCAGCGGCATAATCCTTCGGCGCCCACCCCAGTTGGCGCACAATCGCGCCTTGATCGCGGATCAGCCATTCATCGTCGATCGTTTGCCCCACGGCGTGACAATCCGCCAGAATGCGGTAGCGCAGCGTTTTGCCCGTCGCCTTTCCATACACCCCATCCCGCGCATGGGTCGCAGTGGAGATGATGCGGTGAGACGAGAGTGCGCCGTTTTGCGGATCTTCGCCGTCATCCGCGCTCCAGATGACATCTTCGCCCAAGAGCTGCCGGTCGGGGAACTCTGCCAAGGTCGCCATCGTCGCGCCGATGACCTTTTCGTTGCCGATGACCACAGAGCCCGGCGAGCGCACAACGATATCTGAGGAGTAGTAGTCATGCAGCGTGGCGATGCCGCGATCCTCCCAGATCTCTTTGGTGATGCCGAGGATGTAATCGGGGAAGTCTGCCCAACGGTTTGAGTAAGCCATGCGTGTTATCCTGTCGTCCAACCGCCATCGACCTTGAGCGATGTGCCGGTCACAAGGGCTGAGGCGTCAGAGGCGAGAAACGCCACCGCGCCCATGATGTCTTCGACCTCGCCGATGCGGTCGAGTTTGATTTTGCTTTTGATCCAGGCCACCCGCTCGGGGTTGGCGAAAGTTTGCTCCGTGAGCGGGGTGCGGATGAAGGTCGGGCAGATCGTGTTGATCCGGATCCCCATCGGTCCGAATTCCATCGCCATCGCCTTCACCATGCCCTCAATCGCGTGCTTGGAGGCGCAATAAACCGCCCGGTCCACTCCCCCCACATGCCCCATCTGGCTGGAGATGTGGATGATCGAGCCACCGCGCGCCGCCATACCCTTCGCCGCATAGGCGCTCAGGAAGTAGGCTGCGCGCAGGTTGATGTTCATCACCGCGTCGAAGTCTTCTGCCGTAGTCGCTAGGGCAGGGGCGTGACGGGCGAGACCTGCGGAGTTCACCACCACGTCAAAAGGCTCAGCCATTGCTGTCTCAAGCGCCGAGAGGTCGGTCATGTCGAGGGACAGGCCCTCTGCTGACCATCCTTCCGCCGTTATCGCCTCCACCGCCTCGGCAACCTGCGCCTCCGACCGTGCGGCCACGACCACATGTGCCCCAAGCTCTGCCAGCGCCACCGAGCACCCCAGCCCGATGCCGCGTGACCCTCCGGTCACCAGCGCGCGCTTGCCCTCCAGACGGAAAGACGGGGTGCGGGGCAGGCTCACGGCAGGGCTCTTCCGGTTTCAGGGTCAAAGCCTTGCCGCGCTTTGTTGAACTCGCGCAGCCGCGCAAAGACATCGACGCCGAGTTGCTTGTAGGCGTCGAGCAGGTCAACCATCACCCAGTTTTCACGGATGCGCCCATCCTCCAGTCGCCAGAAATCGAGGGATTTCATGGTGATCCGCTTGCCCGAGGGCGCAATGCCCATCCAACCGTCATGCGTGACGGTCTGGATCATGTTGGGCCAACCTGTCACCGCCGCATACGGACCATCGCCGAAGAAGTGGTAGGTGATGTCGCCCACATACTGCCCCCGGTCGGGCATCGCGCGCAAAAATGGGATCTGGTGCCAGTTGCGGAAGCCCTCAATCCCACGGCCCGTGCCAATGCCAGATGGCCCATACCAAGTCATGCGGGGGTGCCAGAAGCGGTCCATCTCCATGACCTCAGGGCCACCTTCAGACGGATGCCTCTTCATCGCCTCCAGCATCTCAACGATATGGGTGCAGCTTGCCTCGCTCGCCGCCGCGTCATACGGGCCGGGCACAACACCGTCTTGCGTGGCGGGGCCGGGCACATGGATTTCGCGGCCCAGCGTGGGCGCCATAGGCCAGGCGCCCGCCTGCATCATCACTTCAGGGATGTCCCACAGTGCCTGCATCTCCACGATCTGATCGCCCTCAAAGCGATAGAACTCATGGAACCGCATCACCACGAAATGCCCGGTGGGCGGGATGTCGAGGAAGGGCGCTTTGAACGTTCCGCAGTAGTATCCACCACAGCCGAGCCAATCCTGGCCATGCTCGGTGGGGCCGGCGATCACGATATTGTCGCGCCGCTCAAGGTCAGGGATCGCCTTGAGAAGCGGCGCATAAGCCGCGTCGTAAAACGCATCTGGCCCCTGCATCTCACCAAACGGCTCAGCCAGGCGGAAGACCGCGTCACGCGCGCTGACTTCTTTGAGGGCGGGCAAGACGTTCCCATCCGGAAAGTCCCGCTGGGCGCGGCGGACCGGTTCAAAGCGCGCCTTCAGCTCTGTGTACCGGTCCCTCACTCTGCGGCCTTCTGAGGCTCAGCGGCACCGCCATAAGGCACATTCCGCCCACCATAGCGGCGGACCCGCACATTCGCTTGCTCGGCATGGCCCACGAACCCTTCGAGCATGCAGAGGCGCGAGGTATACTCCCCAATCAACGTCGCCGCCTCATCGGTGGTGACCTTCTGATACGAGTGCGTCTTAATGAACTTACCAACCCAAAGGCCCCCGGTGTACCGCCCCGCCTTTTTCGTGGGCAGGGTGTGATTGGTGCCGATGGTTTTGTCGCCGTTCGCCACATTGGTGCGCGGGCCGAGGAACAGCGCGCCGTAGGAGTGCATGTTCTCCAGATACCAGTCGTCGCGGTCGGTCATCACCTGCACATGCTCAGAGGCGATGTCGTTGGCGACCTCCAGCATCTCGTCGTGATCTTCACAGAGGATGATCTCGCCATACTCCTCCCACGAGACACGCGCGGTATCTTTGGTGGGCAGGATTTCGAGCAGCCGCGTGATTTCCGCCATCGTGTCTTCGGCAAGTTTGCGGGAGTGGGTCACCAGAACAGCAGGGGAGTTGTAGCCGTGCTCTGCCTGACCCAAGAGGTCGGTCGCGCACATCTCTCCGTCGACGGTTTCATCGGCGATCACCATCGTCTCGGTCGGACCTGCAAACAGGTCGATGCCGACGCGGCCAAAGAGCTGGCGTTTGGCCTCAGCCACAAAGGCATTGCCGGGGCCGACGAGCATATGGACGGGGTCAATCGTCTCGGTCCCGATGGCCATGGCACCTACGGCCTGAATGCCGCCCATCACGTAAATCTCATGTGCGCCACCAAGCTTCATCGCGGCGATCACGGCGGGGTTCGGCTCGCCTTTGAAGGGCGGGGTGGCCGCGATGATCCGCGGCACACCGGCGACTGAGGCGGTCGCCACTGACATATGCGCCGAGGCCACCATCGGGAACTTGCCGCCCGGCACGTAACAGCCCACCGACTGCACGGGGATGTTGCGGTGCCCCAAGATCACCCCCGGCATCGTCTCCACCTCGATGTCTAGCATCGAGTCGCGCTGAGCCTGCGCAAAATTGCGCACCTGCTCTTGGGCGAACTGAATGTCGTGCATCTCTTGATCAGAGACCTTGTTCATCAACGCCTCGATCTCGCCGTCGGTCAGCCGGAAGGCAGGCGGAGAGTAGTTGTCGAACTTCTCAGAGAGCTCGCGCACAGCAGCGTCGCCGCGCGCTTCGATATCTTTCAGCGTGCCCTCAACGATGGCGCGTGTTTTCGCGTCATCCTCGGCGCGCTCCGCCTCTGGTTTTGCTGTTTTCAGCCACTCAGCCATGATCTCTCCCCTTGGGCCGTTGCCCGTTTACTGCGGCGCTGGCGGGGTCTTTTCGCCCCGGTCAAACGCTTCCCATCCTTCACCGTTGAACACGTCTACCCCAAGCTGTGCGAGCACATGGGGAAAATCGACCATCACCCAGTTGTCGACGATCTTGCCGTCCACGACCTTCCAAAAATCCATGTAGCGAATTTCGACCCGCTTGCCCGTGGGCGCGATGCCCATGAATTCGCCGCCATGGGTGGCCTCTTGCCGGCCAAAGGCGGCGGCCCACTCACCCATATAAAGGCGCGCTTCATCGACACAGACCTTGTCGTGAAAGGCGGCCTGAAACGGTTTTTGCCAGTTCTGTTGAAACTCCCGGACACCTTTCTTGGTGCCGCAGCCTTGGTTGCCGTACCAGCCGAACCCTTCGGAGAAGAACTCCCCGATGTCTGCGATGCGGTGGTCGTTAAGGCCGTCCACCATGCCCTCGATCACGGCGCGGGTGGCCTCGGTCTTTGAGAGGTCGGTGTCCTTCGTGAGGACGGCTTGTTCTGGTCGTGCTCCGCTCATTCTACACCTTTTGCATACGTATGCAAAATCGTTACGCCCTCGCGCCAAAAGGCGCAAGGGGTTTCACGTTACCCTTTGACGGCACCTGCGGTGAGGCCGCTCACGATCTGCCGCTGGAACACCATTACCAAGAGGAACAGAGGCGCCGTGATTGAGACCGCCGCCGCGATCGCCTCAACCTGATCGGTGGTCGTCGTCTCGCGGTTAAAGTACTGCGTGATCGCCGGAACCATCGTCTGGTTTTGCGCGTCCAAGAGCAGCGCGGTCACCAGATAATCGTTGTAGGCCAAGAGGAAGCTGAACAGCCCCGTTGTGATCACCCCCGGCCACATGACCGGCATGATCACCCGCCAGAAAGCCTCAAGGTGAGAGCAGCCATCAACCCGCGCGGCCTCATCGAGCTCCTGCGGGATCGATTGGAAGAAACTGCGCAGCATCCAGATCGTGAACGGCTGGTTGATCGACACGAGCACCGCGATCACCGCGAGAGGCTGGCCATAGAGCGTGGGTGCGTTCTCCCCCAAGATCGGAGCCAGGATCTCTGCCGAATTCACAAACACCGGCAGATAGCCTGTAACCAGAACCGAGTGGGGCAGGGCGCGAAAAACGAGGGCTGCGATCAGCAGAGCGAAGGCCACCGTCGTGGGCGTGCGGGCGAGGGCGTAGCCTGCGAGCGTGCCCACCGTCAGCGAGATCGTCACAACGCCCGCCGTGATCATCAGCGAGTTGAGAAAGTTGCGGTAGAACTCATTCTCCACCCACACCGCTTGATAATGCTGGAACGTGATGCCGAGTACCGGCTCCGCGAGCAGATTTAGCAGTGGGATAAAGCCGAAGATGCCATTCACGATGCTTGAGAGCAAAGGCAGCACATAAGCCAGATAGGCAAAGCCCGCGATCAGCACGATGCCTGCCGCCACCAACCATCCCAGAGGCGTAATGCCGAAGCTCACGCGCTCAGCCAGCCACCGTGTGTGATCGCTCACAACCTTGTAGATCAGCACAAAGCTCGCGATCCCAATGATCAGATCGAGGATCGAGAACCCGCCCGCCTCAGACCGGGTATCTGGCCCGAAAATCACGTAGAACGGGTTCGCCGAGAATGCATCCACCGGCAGCTTGAAGCTCATCACCAGCACCCAGAACAGTGGGAACGCGGCGAGGATTAGCCAGAAGGTAAGAAACAGCGTGACAGAGATTTTAACCCCTGAGGTCGCGCGGAAAACCTTTGCGTCAGACATGGCTGGCTCTCCTTAGTGGCTTGCGCCGCGGTGATCGCGCCAAGTGCGGATCAGTAGCGGGATGAGCAGGATGACGATGCCGACCATCGTCAGCATGGAGGAGGCAGAGGCGCGCGCGATGGCGCGGTTGCCCGCATCGTCCGGCGTGAGGAAGTCAAACGTTAGCCACTGCAGCGAGATCACGAAGGCCTCTGAGCTGAACCCGATCACCTCTTCGAACACGCGGTAGCTGTCCATCAGGTGAATGAGGGCCACAAAGATGATCAGCGGCGCCAGATGCGGGATCACCACATAGCGCAGCCGCTGCCAGCGGGAGGCACCGTCGATGATCGCAGACTCCAGCGTGTCTTGGTTCACCGTTTGTAGGCCCGCGTAGAAGATCACGAAAGCAAAGGGTGCGACATGCCAGACGCGGTAGAAATGCATCAAAATCTCGATCGTCCAGCCTTGCGCGAACATCGAGATATTGGTGCCTGTCCACCACTCCAGAAACGCCGTCATAATCCCGTCGCCGATAAACAGCCAGCGGATCGACAGCGCCCCGATGACCGGCGTGATGATGAACGGCAGAAGTGAGACAAAGATTACGGGGCCCTTGAGGCTCTCCATACACCGGTTGACCGCAATCGCGATGGCAAGGCCGGTTATGATCACAAGCGGTAGTGTGATCAGCGTAAAGGTGAGCGTAAAGCGCAGCGCCTTGTAGAAATCGATGGTCAAAAGCTCAGACCAGCCGCCGCCATCCTCGGCGAACGCGGCCGAGACCCCCTCGGGGTCGAGCAGCACCACGTAGGTGTCAAAGCCGACCCATTCCGTCTCTGTCACAAAGTCGCCGTCCTCGGTCAGGACGGGGCGGAGGACTGTCTCGGTCGTGCAAGTCTGGGTCGGAAAGCCTGGCGTGCAGGTCTCAACCGTTTGTTCCTGAAAGATCGTCTGAGTGACTTGAAAAGACTGGATAAACACACTCACCAAAGGGAAGGCGATGAAGGTCAGCATCAGCAGAACCGATGGCCCGACAAACATCAGAAATGTCTTGGTTCTCATCGCCAGTCCTTTCGGGAAAGAAAGAGAAAAGGGCGGAGCGGGGGTGCCGCTCCGCCCGTGAGCGTTACTCGATCAGGCCCGCCTCGCGTGCGGACGTCACGTAATCATCTTCGATCGAGGCAAGTGTCGCTTCTGCCGTCTTCGCACCAGTCAGGAAGTCCGCCACGTTGTTGCCGAGTGCAGTGTGCATCAGACCCATCTGCGCGAGGGACGGGTATGGTGGCACCGGCTGGCTGGCGGTCGCTGTTGCATATGCGCCTTGGGCGATCGGGCCCGGCTCAAAGCCGTTCACCAGCCAAACAGCCGCGTCGTTGTTGGCGCTGACCATCTCTTCATCAATGCCTTCCATCGCAACGCGGAAGGCGTTCTCTGCTTCGTCGTCAGAGATGTTTGCCGCGACGACGATGCCGTCCCACCACATTGTGGTTGCCGGGGCCGCTCCGGCTGCAACAGACGGCGCTGCCGACATGCTCACGAGGCCAACAACCTGGCTTTCCGCCTCATCGTCCATCGCACCGGCGCGCGAGGCCCAGAGGTTCGCCATGGCGATTTTGCCCTGCTGGAACTGCTGCTGCACATAGGTGGAGTCAGACACCAGATACTCCGGGTCCATGTAGTCGGTCATCGCGGCCATCAGGTTGAGCGCGCTGACACCGGCCAGATTGTTGACGTCCGGAGACACGCCATCGTCGCCGAAGAACTCACCGCCGTAACCCTGGAAGTAGTTCACGAACTCCTGTGCGAGGTTCCAGCCCGTCTTCATCGTGGCACCAAGAGGGTACTCGACGACACCGGCGGACTGGATTTTCTCAGCCGCATCAAGCACTTCAGGCCAGGTGGTGGGGGTTTCGATGCCCAGCTCTTCCAAGATGTCCGCGCGGTACATCAGGTGCTGGGTGTTCACCATCATCGCCACAGCCATGATCTCACCGTCGATGCGGATGAGCTGGTTGGGGTTCAAGTTCTCACCATACTCCGCCACTAGATCATCCAGCGGGCGGATGGTTTCGGCGTTCAAGAGCGGGGTCAGGGTGCCGTTGGACACACCGCCAAGCTGGTAAAGCGACGGGTTGGCGGCAAAGGCTGCTGGCTGCTTGGTGCGGAACTCCTGATCAAGCTCGGCTTGCACGTTGCCGCACTCAGCCATCGCATCGGTCACGGCCTTCCACGCTTCAAAGCCAGCCGACAGCATGGTCACTTCAGAGGTGTTCTCGAAGGAGCAGTCCGCCGCGGCAGCGCTGGCCATCACCGATAAGGCAGCGGCCATGGCAAAGGATCTTACTTTCATTTTGTATCTCCCAGTTGGGTCAGGTTTTGGGGCGTTTCGCCCGCATGGTTACGCAAGATTAGCCGCCCAGCCGGGCGCCTGTCTCGTGATCGAAAAGATGGCAGATCGCGGCTGGGATTGAAAAGTGAACAATGTCCCCAATCGCACAGCGGAAGTCTTTGTCAGCCTTGACCGCCACGAGAGCGCCGCCCGCGCGGACTGTGACCATCACGGCATCCCCGAGCAACTCAATGGAATAGACAGGCGCGGTGATTTCTGCGGCGTCGTCCGAGGCTATGCTCGCATCTTCTGCACGAAAGCCCAGCGTCGCTGCACCGGAGTGCACGTCCGGCAGGCCAGAGACCGACACACTTTCGCCGTTGAACGTGCCGCCCGCAAGCTCTCCGCTCATCAGGTTCATCGCGGGGCTGCCGATGAAGCCCGCAACAAAAGTGTTGGCCGGGTTGTCGTAAATCTCAGTGGGCGTGCCGACCTGCTGCACAATGCCCTTGCTCATCACCACCACACGGTCCGCAAGCGTCATCGCCTCGATCTGGTCGTGGGTCACATAGATCGTCGTGACCTGCAGCTCATGGCTGAGGTTCTTAAGCTGGGCACGGGTGGAGACACGCAGTTTCGCATCCAGGTTCGACAGCGGCTCGTCCATCAAAAAGACCTGCGGCTGTCGCACGATCGCCCGTGCGAGTGCCACACGCTGGCGCTGACCACCCGACAGGGCGGCGGGCTTGCGGTGCAGGAACTCATCCAGCTCCACCATCGAGGCCGCCCGGCGCACCATCTCATCATGATCGCCCTCAACCTTCCGCACCTTCAGCGGAAAGCGGATGTTCTCGTAGACGTTCATATTGGGGTAGAGACCGTAGGACTGGAACACCATCGCCACGTCGCGGTCTTTCGGGTCGAGGTCGTTGACCACCTGATCGCCGATGGAGATCGTCCCATCAGTCGGGTCCTCAAGACCTGCGATCATCCGCATGGTCGTCGTCTTGCCGCAGCCCGAAGGGCCGAGCAGGACCAAAAACTCTTTATCTGCGATGGTCAGGTCAAAGCTCTGGACGCCCACAAATGCGCCCCAGCGTTTCGTCACATTAGACAGCCGGATTTCCGCCATAGACATCCCTTTGCATACGATTGCAAACGAAGCGTAGTCGTGGTTTCGTTAAATACGCAACAGTTTTTCGGCGAACACCGCCTGAGAGAAAGAATATGACCAAATCACAGGCAAATGATCCCAGATCACCCATTCTTACAGGCCTGCGCACGATTTACGGTGCGGACGAGGGGGCAGCACGCGCCGCCGCTGAGGCGCTCTTTGCACCGGATGCGCAGATCGATGTGTTCCACCCTGTGAACGCTTTGCAGGGGGGGGCTGCGTTTTGGGATGCAATGATTCGCCCCCTGCGCGCGGCGATTCCCGGTGTGATGCGCCGCGACGAGATCTTCATCGGTGGCGACACGGTGATGGGGCAGGGCTACTGGGTCGCGAGCTTTGGGCATTACGTCGGCCTGATGCAGGGGCCGTTTTGCGGGGTGCAGCCCTCGGGCAAGCTCGTGTTCCTGCGCTACGGCGAATACTACCGCGTCGAGAACGGCAAGGTCGTCGAGGCCAAAATCCTCCATGACTTGATCGACCTCATCCGCCAGACCGGCGCCTGCCCACCGCTGCAAGACCTCGGCACCGAGATGCTCTTTCCGGGGCCCGCGACCCATGACGGTGTGTTGCCCGATGCCGCGGAGCGCTCCGTCGCCTCTGGCGCGCTGGTGTGGAAAATGCTTGCAGACCTCTCGCACTACGACCCCGAAACCTTCCAGTCCCCCGGCCAAACCGGGCCTGACGGGGCGTGGGGAGACGATATGCTGTGGTACGGGCCGGGTGGCATCGGCTCCACCCACACCTACCAGGGCTTTGAAGATCATCACCGCGTCGCCTACTTGCGCGCCTTCCCTGACCGCAAAGGCGGCAACCACTTCTGCCGCATTTCTGACGGGGATTATGTGGCGTCTGGCGGTTGGCCCTCCCAAACCCTGACCCACCGCGACACCTATCTTGGCGTGCCTGCGACCAACCTTGCGCTGACCCTCCGCGTGATGGACTTGTGGCGGGTCGAGGGCGGCAAAATCCGCGAGAACTGGGTGCTTTTGGATTTTGTCGAACTGCTCAGCAATATGGGCCGAGACATCATCGCGGAGCATCAGGCGTTGGCGAAGGGCTGAACGGGCGCTCCCGCCCTTCGGTTGGGCATCGCCCGCGCTGCGCGCGGGTCCAAAGCCTGTTGAGAGGCGCTTGAGGGAGACGCTGCTCCTTCATGTCGCCTCACCCAGCATGGAGATGAGAGTCGCGTCTGCCTCAAGGGTCCGCGGCTGCGCCGCCGCTACCGCGCCCTTGACCCAGCCCCGACTCACGAAAAAGGCCCCCGCACTGCGGAGGCCCCCATGTACTGCTGTGATGTTTCTTAGGTGTTCGCGAGCGCGATGGCCGTGTCCGCCATCCGGTTCGAGAAGCCCCACTCGTTATCGTACCAGGTCAGGATGCGCACCATGGTGCCATCCATCGCCTTGGTCTGGTCCATGTGGAAGACCGAGGAATGCGGGTCATGGTTGAAGTCGATGCTCACCAGCGGCTCGTCGGTGTAGCCAAGAACACCTTTCATTGGGCCATCTGCCGCCGCACGGATCGCGGCGTTGACCTCTTCCACGGTGGTGGCGCGCTTTGCCTCAAAGGTCAGGTCGACAACCGAGACGTTGGGCGTGGGCACCCGGATCGCCACGCCATCGAGCTTGCCCGCAAGTTCTGGCAGCACGAGGCCCACGGCCTTCGCCGCACCGGTGGAGGTCGGGATCATCGACATCGCGGCAGCCCGCGCGCGGTAAAGATCGCCGTGCATCGTATCCAGCGTCGGCTGATCGCCGGTGTAGCTGTGGATCGTGGTCATGAAGCCTTTTTCGATGCCAATCGCATCGTTCAGCACCTTTGCCACCGGAGACAGGCAGTTCGTCGTGCACGACGCGTTTGAGACCACGAGGTCCTCCGCGCCCAGCACATCATGGTTCACACCGTAGACGATGGTCTTGTCCGCACCACCCGCCGGCGCTGACACGAGCACTTTCTTGGAGCCGTTCTCCAGGTGGATAGCCGCCTTTTCGCGCGAGGCAAAAATACCGGTGCACTCCAGCGCCACATCCACATCGCCCCAGGGCAGCTCTTTGGGGTCGCGGATCGCGGTCACCCGGATCGGGCCGGTGCCGCAATCAAAGCTGTCACCGTCGATGGTGACGGTGGCCGGGAACTTGCCATGCACGCTGTCATACTTCAGCAGATGCACATTGGTCTCGATCGGGCCAAGGTCGTTGATCGCCACGACCTGAATGTCGGTGCGGCCCGCCTCCACGATTGCGCGCAGCACGTTGCGCCCGATGCGTCCGAATCCGTTGATGGCGACTTTCACGGCCATGGTCATTTCCCCTTTTTCGATGCGATCGGGGCAGGCGTGCCCCGTGGTCGCGCGTCTCTCAGCAGAGATGTGCACAAATGTCCACCGGCAGGGTGGTCGCGGGGTCTCGTCGGTTTCGAAATATTCCGGGGTGAGCGCGGGCGCAGCCCGGGTGAGGCGCAGAGCCCCTTAGACCCGGCGCAGGTCGAGCGTGAGGGGGAAGTGGGGGTGCACGCCCGCATGCTCAGGCTGGCGCAGGTCCGGGTTTTGGCCGCCATGCTCAAACCGGGCGAGCCGCCGCCCCTCTGCCTCCAGCGCATTGATCGGCCGGGTTTCATGCGCCCGCCCACCCGGATGCGCCACGTGGTAAACGCACCCACCGGTCGAGCGGCCCTGATAGCGATCGAACACATCAAACCGCAGAGGGCCATGCGCTGGGATCGTAGGATGCAGCGCTGACCAAGGCTGCCAGGAGCGGAAGCGGACACCAGCCACAAAACTGCCATCAGGGCGCTCATCGAGCGGCACGGCATAGCCGTTGCAACAGAGCGTGCGGGCGGTGGCGTCGAAACCGGTGAGTTTGACCTGCACCCGCTCGACCGAGCTATCCACAAAGCGCGCGGTGCCGCCTGCGGTGCTTTCTTCGCCAAGCACCAGCCACGGCTCAATCGCCGAGCGCAGCTCGATCTTGGCGTCGCCCACCATGGTGCTGCCCACCACCGGAAAGCGGAAGTCGAGCTGCGCGCCGAACCAATCGCGCTCAAACGGGAAGCCATGGAAGTTGGAGAGGCCATCGAGCACCTGACCAAAATCTTCCATCACATAGTCGGGGAGCAGATAGCGGTCGTGCAAATGCGTGCCGTGGGGAATGAGCGGCGCGGTGTAGGGCTCTTCCCAGAACCACGCGATCAGGCCCCGCAGCACCAGCGCCTGCGCCATCGACATCTGCCAATGCGGCGGCATCTCAAAACCGCGAAACTCCACGAGGCCCAAGCGCCCTGTTGGCCCATCGGGGGAGAACATCTTGTCGATGCAAATCTCGGCGCGGTGGGTGTTGCCGGTGAGGTCTGTCAGCATATGGCGGAAGAGGCGATCGACCAGCCAGGGCTGCGGGGTACCCCCCAGCCGCTGAAGCTCTTTCAGCGCAATCTCCATCTCATAGAGGCTGTCGTGGCGCGCTTCATCGAGGCGCGGTGCCTGCGAGGTGGGGCCGATGAACATGCCCGAAAAGAGGTAGCTCAGCGACGGATGCCGCTGCCAATAGCGGATGATCGAGCCCAACAGGTCAGGCCGCCGCAAAAATGGGCTGTCGGCGGGCGTGCTGCCCCCCACAACGATATGGTTGCCCCCGCCAGAGCCGGTGGGTCGTCCATCGACCTGAAAGGTTGAGCTGTCGAGGTTTTCCTGACGCGCCTCCTCATAGAGCACGTCGGCGATCTCGCGCAGCTCATCCCAGGACTGCGCCGGGTGGATGTTGATCTCGATAACGCCTGGATCGGGCGTCACGCGGATGACATTCACGCGCGGATCGCGGGGCGGCTCATAGCCTTCCAAATGGATCGGGAGCTTGGTGGCTTTCGCCGTCTCTTCGACCGCCCCCAGCAAATCGAGAAACTCATCGACAGAGCCGGTGGGCGGCATGAACACGCAGATCACACCGTTGCGCTCTTCAACAGTCAGCGCCGTGCGCACCGGGCCGCCGGGCAGGGCAAAGGTCGTGCGCGCCTCGCGCCAGTCTTCCGGATCGATCTCTTTGATCTCGGGGGCAGAGCCAAGCGCGCTTTGGCGCAGGGGCTGCGTGCGCGCCATCGGATCGCGCGCAGGCTGTTGCGGGTCTTGATCTTCGGGCAGCCATTGCAGCGAGCCGAGCGGCAGGCGAAAGCCTGCGGGGCTATCTCCGGGGATCAGAAAGAGCTTGCCGCGCCGCGTCTCCCAAATCTCGGACATCCAGTCGAAACTGCGGCCACCCTTTGCACGCACCTGCGCCAGTTGCACCGGTAGGACATAGGCCACCGGATCGGTGAACCCGTGGTCAAACACCCGCGCCAAGCGAGAGCGCTCTTGCGGATCGTCGAGCTTGCTGTCTTGCGGCACGACGTTCTCTGGCAACGTGTGCTCGCGTAGCAAGAACCGCGACGGATCTTCATAGGTCTCTTGCCCAAAATCCTCTGGCAGCGAGAGCTCTTTACAAAGCCGCGCCATGAACCGCCCCGCGTCCGCGTGGGTGGCTTTGCCTTTGCCCTCAGGCGCCACGAGCTTGTCGTCGCGCCACATCGGCTCTGCATCAGCGCGCCAATAGAGCGAAAACGCCCAGCGAGGTAGTTGCTCTCCGGGGTACCACTTGCCTTGGCCGTAATGCAGCACGCCGCCGGGGGCGAATTTATCGCGCAGGCGGCGCACGAGTTTGTCGGCATAGGTGCGTTTGGTGGGGCCGACTGCGTCTGTCGTCCATTCCTTGGCATCACGGTCATAGGCCGCGACGAACGTCGGCTCTCCGCCCATGGTCAGGCGCACGTCGCCGTCCTTGAGCTTCTTGTCCACCGCCTTGCCCGCGCGATCAATTTCCGCCCATTGCGCCTCTGTCAGCGGTTTGGTGTGGCGGGGCGGCTCGGCGATGCGCTCGACCTTCATATCGAAGTCAAACGTCACCTCGGCCTTTTCATGCGCGCCGGTGATGGGCGCAGCGGAGGAGGGCTCCGGCGTGCAGGCGAGCGGAATGTGCCCCTCGCCCGCAAACAGCCCCGAGGTCGGATCAAGGCCAACCCAGCCGGCGCCAGGCAAGTAAATTTCCGTCCATGCGTGCAGATCGGTGAAGTCCTCCTGCGGGCCAGAGGGGCCATCCACCGCCTTTTGGTCAGAGGTCAGCTGGATCAGATAGCCAGAGACAAATCGCGCCGCGTATCCAAGCTCGCGAAACATCGCCACAAGCAACCAACCGGAATCACGGCAAGAGCCGAGCGCCTTGGTGATCGTCTCTTCTGGTGTCTGAACGCCAGGCTCCATCCGCACGGTGTAATCAATCTTGCCCTGCACATATTGGTTGATCGCCACCAACCAATCGTTGGTGTTCATCCCCTTTTGCGCTGGGGCCCCGTTGATAAAACTCTGAAGAACCGGGCTCATCTTCGGTTTCACAAGGTAGGGCGCAAGATCAGCCTTGAGGCCCGCCTCATAGGTGAAGGGCATCTCTTGGGCGTCTTCTTCGAGAAAGAAATCGAAGGGATTGATCGCCACCATGTCGGCAACAACGTCGACCAACACTTCGAATTTATTGGCTTTTTCCGGGAACACGAAGCGCGCCTGCCAGTTGGCAAAGGCGTCTTGCTGCCAGTTCAAGAACTGCTCCCCCGGTTCCACCTTCAGCGAATAGCTTACCACCGGCGTGCGTGTGTGCGGCGCTGGGCGCAGCCTCACGACATGCGGGGCGAGGGTGATCGGTCGGTCGTAGGTGTAGGTGGTGCGATGGGTCAGCGCGACGCGGATGGTCATTAAGTGGCTTGCCTCATTTGCGCGCAGCACCGTGCTATTTGACGCGGGGTGTTGCAGTTCTGCTCTGGCTTTGCACTCTAGTGAGGCACGCCTGCCGTAGAAACCCCCGGGGAGCCCCTGTGACGTTTTTTAACGAAATGTATCACGGCGATACTGTCCGCCCGCAGTATCGACTGATCAAAGAGTGGATCGACAGTATCGGCCCCGACGCCCTCATGGCCCGCCGCGCAGAGGCGGAAGCCCTTTTTCGCCGCGTTGGCATTACCTTCGCGGTCTATGGCGAGGGCGGAGACCCTGAGCGGCTCATTCCGTTCGACATGGTGCCGCGGGTGTTTTCCGCGACGGAGTGGGACCGAATCGAGAGCGGTTCAATCCAGCGCGCCAATGCGCTCAACGCCTTCCTCAAAGACGTATACTCGGACCGCGAGATCATCAAAGCAGGCATCGTGCCGGCCGAGATGGTCGATCAGAACGAGGCTTATGAGGCGGTGATGCAGGGCATCACGCCGCCCAATGATGTGTTCAGCCACATCATCGGCGTGGACCTTGTGCGCGTCTCCGAGGAGGAGACATACGTGCTCGAGGACAACTGCCGCACCCCCTCGGGCATCTCATACGTCTTGCAAAACCGCGAGGTGATGCAGCGGATGTTCCCCGACCTGTTCCGCCAAGGCCTCGTGCGCCCCGTCGATCACTACGGCGACATGCTCGCCGAGGCGATGCAGGGTGTTGCACCGCCGATGTGCGAGGGGGAACCGACCCTCGCGATCCTCACACCCGGCCACTACAACTCCGCCTATTATGAGCATTCGTTCCTCGCGGATCTGATGGGGATTGAATTGGTTGAGGGGCAAGACCTCTTCGTCGAAAACGACCGCGTCTGGATGCGCACCACCCGCGGGCCCGAGAAGGTGGATGTGATCTACCGCCGGATTGATGACGCCTTTCTCGATCCCAAAACCTTCCGCCCCGACTCGATGCTCGGCGTTCCCGGCATCATGGACGCCTACCGTGCGGGCGGTGTGACTATCGTCAACGCACCGGGTGCAGGGGTTGCGGATGACAAGGCGCTCTATTGCTACGTGCCAGAGATGATTGAGTTTTACCTCGGTGAAAAACCCATTCTACCGAACGTGCCGACCTGGAAATGCGGCGAGCCGGATGAGTATTCTTACGTGATGGCGCATCTTGATGAACTGGTCGTGAAAGAGGTGCATGGCTCGGGCGGCTACGGCATGCTGATCGGCCCCACCGCCACCAAAGACGAGCGGGAAGCCTACGCCAAACGCATCGAGGCCGACCCGGCGGGCTTTATCGCCCAACCCACGCTCGCCCTCTCCACCTCGCCGGTGCTCACCGACACCGGGCTGGTGCCCCGTCATGTCGACCTACGCCCTTATGTGATCACCGGTGCCGAAACCCGGCTCATCCCAGGCGGGTTGACCCGCGTGGCGCTCCGCGAGGGTTCTCTGGTGGTCAACTCTAGCCAGGGCGGCGGAGTGAAAGACACCTGGGTCTTGAGCGGGGAGGGGGTCTGATGCTGAGTCGTACCGCGCAAGGCCTGTTCTGGATGTCGCGCTACATCGAGCGCGCTGAAAACGTCGCTCGCTTGCTCGATGCTGGCCGCCGGATCGAGGCGCTGCCCTCCTCGCCGGATGCAAAACGCACCGAATGGAAGTCGATCCTGATCGCCTCGGGCGCTAAAGAGACCTTTCCGGGGGAGCTTGATGCCGCCGATCAGGTCAGCGTCGCGCAGCACCTGATCTTTGACCGCTCCAACCCCTCTTCCATCCGCTCCTGCCTTGAGGCTGCCCGCGAAAACGCCCGCGCGATGCGCACGGCGGTCACGGGCGATGTGTGGGACACGATCAACCTCACCTGGGCCGAAATGCGCATGCTCACCCCTGAAAGTCTGCGCGGCGCGGGCTTTGTGAGCTTTCTCGAATGGGTCAAAACCCGCGCGTTTCTGTTTCGCGGCGCGGTGGATGCAACGCTCTTGCGCAACGCCGGCTTCAACTTCATCG
>JBCBGM010000053.1:0-15153 GCA_038526735.1 Pseudomonadota bacterium
GGGGCGCACCACCGCGCCCCTTTTTCTAATCCGGCGCTACAAACACATGCACAGCGCGCGCCGGAACAACATGGTTCCGCCCCAAAACCTCCGTGCCCGCGCCAACCACAGCCGCAAAATCCTGCGCCTCACCTGAGCCATTGATGCACAGTGTCACCGGCCCGAGTTGCATCGCCAGACACCGCCCATCCCAGTCAGGCGCACCCCCATCCGGCGCACGCCAAGAAACATCTGCATCCGTTAACAACTCTTGCCCCGTTAGCGCCCCAACCGACTGCCGCAACCGCGCAAACGCGCCCACCGCAGCCTCAAGCCCAGCGTCTGCATTGGACCAATCCAAAGGAAAGCTCTGGCAATACGCGTTGTTGTTGCCGTTCTGACTGTGGCCAGAGCCATCTCCCATCCCGATCATCGGCGTCCCACGCGCCAACAACGTCAGCGCCAGCAGCGACAGCACGTCGTTCCGCCGCACCTCTGCCAACCCATGATCCAGCCCCTCAACCCCATGGTTCCAGGAGTGGTTCTCGTTGTGGCCGTCGCGGTTATCTTCGCCATTGGCCTCATTGTGCTTTTGCGTGAACGAGGTCGTGTCCCACAGCGTGAACCCGTCGTGCGCGGCCACGAAATTCACACTGCGGGTGCTGTCACGATAAATGTCCGAAGACCCCGAGAGCCGCGTCGCAAGCTCGCCCACCCGGCTCTCCCCCTTCCAGAACCGGCGCAAATCGTCCCTGAACCGGTCGTTCCATTCCAGCGTCGGCGCGGCAAACCCCCCAAGCTGATAGCCTCCCGGCCCGATGTCCCAAGGCTCCATGATCATCGTGCGATCGCGCAAAAGTGGCTCCTCACCCAAGGCACGCAACAGCGGCGCGTGGGGGTCAAAGCCCTCCGGCCCGCGCCCCAGCACCGGCCCCAGATCGAACCGAAACCCATCCACCCCGAGCGACGCGAAATGCTTGAGCGACGCCAGCACATCGCTGATCACCGCCGGGTGCGCACAGTCCAGCGTGTTGCCGCAGCCGGTGTGGTTCACAAGGCCATGGTTCCACGCATAAACCTCCGGGCTGAGGCCGCGATAACTCAGGGTCGGGCCGAGCGCATCACTTTCCCCAGTGTGGTTGTAGACCACATCCAGCACCACCGCCCGCCCGGTGCCATGCAGCGTCTCGATCACCCGCCGCAACTCCTCTGGCCCACCGGGGCAAAGCCGCGGGTCAAGCGCGGAGAAGGTCACAGGGTTATAGCCCCAGCGGTTCTGCAACCCGAGCGGGGGCAAGTGCCGCTCATCAATCCAAGCGGTGATCGGCATCAGCTCGATCACCTCAACGCCAAGCCGGTCAAAATGCGCCAAGACACTGGGGTGGGCGAGTGCTGCGACGGTGCCGCGCACTCGCGCATCAACCTCCGGGTTTTCCAGCGTCAGCGCCCTGACGTTCACCTCATAAACCACCCGCCCCCGCGCGGGCTGAGGCGCCGGGGCAGGGCGGGCCCCCTCCGGCGCATACACCGCCTTCGGAACGAGGTTCGCCGTATCAACCCCATGCGCGCTTAGTGCGGGGTGAAACGAAAAAGCCCGATCCAAGACCTGCGCCCCCGGATCAACCAACAGCTTCGCCGGATCAAACCAGAGGTTGGCCTCCGGAGCATGCGCTCCATCCGCCCGCAATCCATATCGCACGCCGGGCCTGGGCGCTTCGCACACCCAATGCTCCCCCTCGCGCGCCATCGCCACCCGGCGCTCATCGGGGTCAAACACACACAGCCACACCGCCTCCGCCTGCGGTGCATACACGCGCAGAACGTCAGACAAGGCTTTTGTAGAGTGCAGCATAGGCGGCCGCCGAACGCTCCCACGAGACATCCGAGCTCATCCCGTTGCGCATCATCCGCTGCCAGGTTTTGGGCTGCGCAAACAGCGCAACGCTCCGATCAATCGCCCGCAACAGTGAGGCGTCCTCAACTTCGTCAAACACAATCCCCGTCGCAACACCCGCATTCAACGCCGCAGCATTCGCATCAATCACCGTGTCCGCCAGCCCCCCGGTGCGTGCTACAACCGGCACACATCCATAGCGCAGACCGTAAAGCTGGGTGAGGCCGCAGGGCTCAAACCGGGAGGGAATAAGGATCGCATCCGCCCCACCCTGAAGGCGATGCGCCAGCGGCTCCGAATACCCCAAAAACAACCCAACACGCCCCTGATGCCGCTCTGCCGCCGCCTGAAACGCCGCCTCAAGCTCAGCATCGCCGCTACCCAAAACAGCCAGCCGACCGCCGCGCCCGACCAGCCCGTCGATGGCCTGCACCAGCACATCCATCCCCTTTTGCCAGGTCAACCGGGTGATCACGCAAAAGAGCGGCCCGTCGTCTGTCAGCCCAAACTCCTCCGCCAAAGCCGCGCGGTTGGCTTTGCGCCGTGCCAAGTGCTTTGCGTCGTAGCGTGAGGGGAGAGCCGCATCCTCAGCCGGGTTCCACGCTTCAACGTCGATCCCGTTGACGATCCCATGCACCGCATCCCCACGCGCTGCGACCACCCCCTCAAGCCCCATTCCGAACCGAGGTTGGCGGATTTCCTCCGCGTAGGTCGGAGAGACGGTCGTCACCGCATCCGCCAACTGCATCCCGCCTTTGAGGTAGCCCACGTCGCCATAATACTCGACGCCATCAATGTTCATCGCAGCCCCCGGCAGGCCCAGCCGCGAAAAGATGGTCTGCGCAAACTGCCCCTGAAACGCGATATTGTGGACGGTCATCACACTGGGGCAGGGGCGGCCCGCATAGGCCAAATACACCGGTGCCAATGCCGCCTGCCAATCATGCGCGTGCACGAGATCAGGCTCAAACCCCTCCACTGCACCCTCGGCGACTGCCAAAGCAGCCCGCCCCAGCACCGCAAAGCGCAGCCAGTTGTCCGGCCAATCCAGCCCCTCCGCATCGGTATAGGGCCCGCCTTCGCGGTCAAAGAGGGCAGGGCAGTCGAGCATCAGAATATCGAGACCCGCCGCACGCCCCCGCACCAACCCCACCGGCTGGCCCAGCAGCTCCAATGACGCGCTTGTACGACCCTCAACCGCCCGCTTGATCGCCGGATACCCCGGCACCAGCGACAGCGTCTCCACCCCATGCGCGGCCAACGCGGCGGGCAGCGCGCCGACCACATCGGCGAGGCCCCCGGTCTTGATTTGCGGATAAATCTCGGAGGCGACCGAGAGCACTTTCATGCTCACCCCTCCAGCGCGTCGATCATCTTTTGCGTGATCAGCGTGATGCCATTCTCCGTGCGCCGAAACCGCCGCGCATCATCATCGGCATCCTCGCCCACGACCAGCCCCTCAGGTATGATCACGCCCCGGTCCAGCACCACATTCGTCAGCCGCGCATGGCGATGGATCACACAGCCGGGCAAAATCACCGCGCGATCAAGCATCGAGTACGAATTCGTCCGCACCCCCGTAAAGCACAGCGAGTTTCGCATCTCCGTGCCTGAAATGATGCAATCACCGGAGACGAGCGACGACACGGCAGAGCCACGCCGCCCCTCCTCGTTGTGCACAAACTTGGCGGGTGGGTTCACCTCTGCATAGGTCCAGATCGGCCATTCGCGGTCATAGAGGTCGAGGTCGGGCACAGTGTTCGTGAGGTCGATATTGGCCTGATGATACGCATCCACCGTGCCCACATCTTTCCAATACGCCCCCGCCTCAGAGCTCGACCGCACGCAAGATGCCGGAAAGCGATGCGCCTGCGCGTGCCCGGATGCCACCAGCTTGGGGATGATGTCGCCGCCAAAATCGCGCTCTGAGCCGGGCGTATCTGCATCCGCACGCAAAAGTTCCATCAACCGCCGCGTCTCAAAAACATAGATCCCCATGGAGGCCAGCGCCGTGTTCGGGTCCCCCGGCACGGCGGGCGGATCGGCGGGTTTTTCGACAAAATCGGTGATCCGGTCCTCGGCATTCACGGCCATCACGCCAAACCCGGTTGCCTCCATCCGGGGCACCTCAAGACAGCCCACCGTCACATGCGCGCCCGAGCGGACGTGATCTTGCAGCATCTTCTCGTAGTCCATCTTGTATATGTGATCGCCCGCCAAGATCACCATAAAGCGCGGCGCGGCACTCTCGATGATGTCGATGTTCTGATAAACCGCGTCCGCGGTCCCCTCGTACCAGTTGCCAGAGGTCCGCTGGGAGGCCGGCAAAATATCAAAACTCTCGTTCCGCTCAGGCCGAAAAAACGTCCATCCCCGCTGCAAATGCCGGATCAGACTGTGCGCCTTGTACTGCGTCGCCACACCGATCTTGCGGATGCCGGAGTTCACCGCATTCGACAGCGCAAAGTCGATGATCCGGGCCTTTCCGCCAAAATAGACGGCGGGTTTTGCGCGGTTGTCGGTCAACTCCTTGAGGCGACTGCCCCGCCCCCCTGCAAGCACATAAGCCATCGCGTCGCGCGCAAGGGGCCCGGTTCCGGTGTCCATATTTTCCTCCCGTCGATTTTCATCCACCCTTTCACGCGGGGCTTATAAATCAACCCCGGTTTCTTCGTGCGCTGCGAGGCGTGGGCACGTGGAGCCGTCGCATGGGTTGTCATGCAAGCGTCAATCGTGATCGCTAACAGGTGACCCACGATTAGAAAGTGCCCCCATGACCCCCTTCCAACGCTACGCAATCTATATGCTGCCCGACGGGCCTCTGGCCGATTTGGGAGCCGAATGGTTGGGCTGGGATGTGCGGAGCGGTTCGGTCGTAGATCACCCCACCGCCGACGGTCTGCAACGACCCGTCGCAGAGCTCACAGACCGCCCCCGCAAGTACGGCTTCCACGGCACGATCAAAGCTCCGTTTCGGTTAAAAGACGGCACCAGCGCGAACGTTCTTCAAGACGAATTCGCCACGTTCTGCGCAGCCACGCAAGCCGTCACCCTCGCCAAAGGGCTCAGCGTCAACCGCCTTGGCCGCTTCCTCGCGCTCACCCCGACCGTGCCGTCAGCGGCTCTGTCAGCGCTTGCCGCGAGCAGCGTCCAATCCCTCGACCTGTTCCGCGCGCCCCCAAGCGCCGCAGAGCTTGTGCGCCGCCGCAAAGCGGGCCTCTCAGAGCGCCAAGACGCGATGCTCCTGCGTTGGGGCTATCCGTATGTGATGGAGGAGTTCCGCTTCCACATCACCCTGACCGGGCCGCTCAAAGACACCGAGGCAGACCAGACCGAGAGCGCGCTGCGCACCCTCTTCGCCCCGGTGCTCACGGCACCTTACACGATTGATACGCTTTGCCTCGTCGGTGAGGCAGAGGATGGCCGCTTCCGGCTCATCGACCGCCACACACTCTCCGGATAAGCCAGAGCGCCGCCACCGCAGCGCTCTGTCAGGTCAGTTTCCGTAGGCGACCGAGGGCAGCCAGGTCACGATCTCGGGGAATTCAAACACGATGAATAGGCCCGTCAGCTGTAACAGCACAAACGGGATCACGCCGCGATAGATGTGCCCCAACGTGACACCCGGCGGACAGACCCCTTTGAGGTAGAACAGCGCAAACCCCACCGGCGGTGTCAAAAAGCTCGTTTGTAGGGTCACCGCCACCAGAATGGCGAACCACACCACCGACGGATCCTGCACCTGCCCGAACCCGTTGATCGCCAGCTCAAGGCCGATGATGATCGGCAGCATCAGCGGCATGATGATGATCGTGATCTCAATCCAGTCGAGCAGAAAGCCCAGCAAGAACACGATCCCGAGGATGAACACGACCGTCAGATACGGGTCTTCGAATGCTGAAAGCACCATGTGCTCAACAATCTCATCCCCACCGTAGCGCCGCATGATGAAGGCAAAGAAGTTCGCCGCGAGGAAGATCCCCACGATATAGCCCGCCGTGTTCAGCGTAGAGCGCGAGACATCCTTCATCACCTTAAAGCTCAGCTTGCCGTTAAAGGCCGCCAGGATCGTAGCACCAAGCGCACCCAGCCCCGACGCCTCCGTCGGTGTGGCGAGACCCGCAAAGATCGACCCGAGCACCAGCAAGATCAGGAACAGCGGCGGCACCACCGACAGCAGCACCTCTTTCACGATATCCCAACCCACCTCGTCGGTCTTCTCCGGCACCGGCATCGCGCTTGGATTGATCAGGCCGTAGACCACGATGAAAATGATGTAGAGCGCCCCCAGAATAAGCCCCGGGAACAGCGCTCCCATAAACAGATCGCCCAGCGAGATCGCCAACTGATCCGACATAATCACCAGCATGATCGACGGCGGGATCAAGATGCCCAGCGTCCCCGCAGAGGCGATCGTGCCCGTTGCAATCGGCTTGGAGTAGTTCTGCCCGACCATCGCGGGCAACGCCATCACACCCAAGAGCGTCACAGACGCACCAATCACACCGGTGGAGGCGGCGAGGATGATCCCGATCAAGAGCACCGTCAGCGCCAGACCACCGCGCAGCGCCCCAAAGAGCTTTTGCATCGAGTGCATCATCCGTTGCGCCACGCCCGATTGATCAAGCATCAGACCCATGAAGATGAACATCGGCAGCGCGACCAGCACCGGGTTTTTCACGATATTCCCAAACAGCCGACCCGGCAGCGCCGAGAGCCTTTGATAGCTGATGCCCGTACGGTCAAACTCGATGATATCCCGAAACGCAGAGCGGTACGGATCAAGAAAAATCTCGGCAATCAGCGCAAAGACCAGTGAGACACCGACCAGCGCAAAGGCCACCGGAATGCCCCGAAAGAGCATCCCGATAAACACCAGAAACATCGCCAGAACCGCGAGCTCGTTGAGGGTGAGCAGGTAGCCAATCCAGTCAAGCAGAAACATCGATCAGGCCTCCTGCGAGCGGCGGTTAAAGAGCAGATACGCCACACCAAGCACCAGCGCCGTCGCAACTACCGTGATGAGGATCGTGACCTTGATGTCTTGCGCGCCCACTTCGATCTCATCAAAGATCGGATTGCGCAGGATCGTGCGGGGGTTATCGCCCTCCTCCAGCCCGAGGTAGAGGTACCAATAGAGCACGTAGTAAACCACGAGGTTGATCAGATACATCGTGCTCGGAAACGCGACGAGCAGCTGCTTAAAAAGCGTGGGCTGCGTGAGCCGCGAAAGATAACGCACATACGCCGACCAAATCGCGACGCCCATGATCACAAAGGTCAGGTTCATAAAGACCTTGAGCAGATAGAGCCCGTGCAACCCGTTGGGGCTATCTGACCCTTCCTGCGCGAGGATCGATGACCACGCGTAGTGGATCGTCGTGTCCCAGCACAGTATGATGAACGGCAGCAACAGCCAGGTCAGCGCGAAGATCTCGATCCGCGTTTGCCGCTCCCGGCTGAAATGCTCATAGAAAATATCGACGCGCACATGCGCATTCGTGGTCACGGCATAGGCGATGCCGATCAGCACCGCAGCGCCATACATCCACCATTGTAGGTCATCGAGCCACGCTTGGTTGCCGGGGCCAATGTCCACCCGACCAAAATTGCGCAAGAGCACTTGCAGAACGATCGCCATCATCAACAGCGGAAACAGCCAGGCGAAAAAATTGCCGATGCCAATGATCAGGCGATCCCCGCGGTTGTGCTCGCTTCTGCCCACCTCGCCGGGGTCATTGAGCGCGATGAACTTCTCGATCTGATCCATGGGTGCTCCGCAGATGTTTTTTTGATGGCTGGCTTGGTGCTCGCCTTAAGCAACTCGGGGCGGTCGTTCCGCCCCGAGCAAAGTCTCACGTCGTGATGCGCTTAGCGCGGACGCGGCAGGTAGATGGAGTTACCCCAGGTGGCGTAGCCTTCGCGGTACTCCTGAAGGTCCGCCCAGACTTCTGCGAAGTACTCGTCTTCGGCAGCCAGCTCGAGGGCCACTTCGTTCCAGGCGCTCTCAAATGCTTCGAGCATCTCTGGCGGCCACTGCTTGATCATCACACCGTTCTCTTCGGTGTTCTGCACCATTGCAGCAAAGTTGGTCGCTTCACCTTCGGCGAAGTTGTCGGTGATGTTGGCCATGCACGCGACTTCGATCTGGCGCTGCGAGCGCTCATCGAGCTCGTCCCAACGATCTTTGTTGACCAAAAGCTCGAACATCGTGGCGGGCTGGTGCCAGCCGGGGAAGTAGTTGAACTTCGCGATGTTGTGGAAGCCAAGGCGCGCGTCGATGCGCGGCATCGAGAACTCGGTCGCGTCAATGGCGCCGCGCTCAAGCGCCGGGAAGATATCGCCTGCTGCCAGCAGCGAGGTGGAGACGCCGAGCTTCTGCATCACCTCAGCACCGAGGCCGAAGAAGCGCATGTTCAGCCCGTCGAGGTCATCGAGGGAGGTGATCTCGGTCTTGAACCAGCCAGAGGTTTCCGGCGCGATCACACCGCAGGGCACGACGTGAACGTTGTAGCCGTTCTCATCGTACATGCGCTGATAGAGCTCCATGCCATCGTCATAGAGAAGCCAGCCGAGGAACTCGCCCGCTTCCGGGCCAAACGGCACAGCAGCAAAAAGCGACGCTGCGGTGATCTTGCCCTGCCAGTATCCGGCGGTCGCGTAGGACGCGTCCACAGAACCGTTGGACACAGCATCGAGCGCTTCAAGCGTCGGAACCAGCTCGCCCGGGTTGAAGTGCTCAAACTCCACGCCCTCAGAGATGCCGTTGATCTTTTCCACGAAGTTCAGGGCTGCGGTGCCGAGGATCGGCAGGTTCTCAGAGAACGACGAGGTCATCTCAAGGACTTCCTGCGCCTGAGCCGCGGACACCGAGCTTGCGACAATCGCAGCGGAGCCGAGAAGTGCTCTCAACTTGGTCATTATGTTTCCTCCCAAGGAATTGTAAGCGTCTGCCACGAGCGGGCAGATCGCGCGGACCCAAGGCCTATCAGGAGTGGACGTTGCGTCAAGCCTACTGGTCAAATCCGCTTACCAATTGCTGGCGAAAAAGCGGGAATCGCGGGAGTAAATTAGTCTGAAATTGCTACTTTGGGCAGAAGGTCGCGCAAGGTTGTTGCGCGACCCACCCTTATCTCGGTCAGAATCAGCCAGGCCGCGGGCCGAATCACTCCGCCGCCAACCGCCCTATGGAAGCCGTTTCCATTCTCGCGGGGGCGTCAGCCGTCGCTGCCCCCCGTGCGATCTGCCGGAACCGCCACGCATAGACGAGCCGGAACATCGGCGGCGTGAAGTAGAAGCTGATCACTGTTGAGAGCAGCACACCCCCCGCGACGGACATCGCAAACGGGGGCCAGAACCCTCCACCGCCCAAGATCAGCGGCAGGAACCCACCGAAGGTCGTGATCGTGGTGGAGACGATGTGGCGGGACGAATTCATCACCACATCCACCGCCGCCTCTTTATCTCCGGCAGCCGCTGCCGGGTTGGCCTGCAACCCGGTCAGAATGATGATCGCTGCGTTGATCGACACCCCGATGGAGCCAATCACCCCGATCACCGCGTTGATCCCAAACGGGAAGCCAAAGATCGCCAGCGACAGCAGTGACAGCCCTGCAGACAGCCCCGCAACCACCAACGCCACAGCCGTGAGCCTGAAGGAGTTAAACGTCAGCGCAATCGTTGCGATCGTCAGCGTAACGATCAGACCGACCGAGGCGAGCAGGTTGTTGAGCACATCGTTGCGCGCGTCAGAGTCTCCGCCGGTTTCAAACCGGTAGCCCGCGGGCAACACGAAACCTGCATCGTCCATCGCCGCCTGCACCGTGCGCAGCGCCTCCTCAGGTAACACGCCGTACTGCACAAACCCCTGCACCGCGTTCACCCGCTCGCCCTGATAGCGCTTGATCGGCGCATCCGACGGCACGAGGGAGACATCGGCGATGGCAGAGAGCGGAATGCCAGGCCAGCCGCCTTGCGCCGCCGTTTGCATCCCATTTGGCGCAATGATCGGCATCTCAGCCACCCGCGTTGTATCAGCCCGCAGCGTGTCAGAGAGTTGCACCCGCACCGGAAGCTCCTCAGACCCCTCCAGCAGCGACCCGCCGGTGGCCCCCTCAAGAGCCGCCTCCATCTGCCGCGCGACCGACGCCAGATCGAGCCCCAACAGCCGCGCCCGGTTCTCATCCACCTGGAAGGAAACCTTGGGCGCGCCGCCGTCGAGATCGGTCCGCACAATCGTCACCTCAGGCACAGCCGACATGATCGCCGCCAACTGCTCACCCAAGCCCCGCAGGGTCGGCAGGTCTGGCCCGATGATCCGAAACTCCACCGGCGCATTCACCGGAGGGCCTTGCACCAGATCCCGCACCAGCACCCGGGCCTCGGGCCAAGTGGCCGAGAGGCTGGCCTGCAACTGAGGCACCAGCTCAGCCGTCGCCTCATTTGAGACCGTTGTGATTAGTGCCTGCGCATAGGCTGGCGCCTGATCGCGCCCACCTTGCATGTTGTAATAGAAAGCAGGCGCAGACCGCCCCACCACCCAAGAAACCGAGCGAATACCCTCTTCGCCCTGCAAGGCAGCATCCATCTCCAAAGCAACCGCCTCAGTCCGCCCGAGTGCGGTGCCCGCAGGCATCTCCACCTCGATGTAGAACTGGTCGCGATCCAGACCTGGGAAGAACTGCGCCGTCAGCGTCGGCATCGCCAAAAAGCCCATCACCGGCAGCACCAGCGCATAGGCCACCGCGTTTACCGGATGGCGCATCGACCACGACAGCGTCCAGCGAAACGCCCGCGCAAGTGGCCCGCCCGGAATACCATGTGCAAACCACCCGCCCTTACGATCACGCAGGCTCCAACCCGCAATTGCCGGGGTCACCGTCAGCGCGATCACCAGCGACCAGAACAGCATGATGATCACCGCCAGCGCGATGGAGCCCACAAAATCCCCCGCCGGGCCGGGCAGCAGCACCATCGGCATAAACGACAGCGCGGTTGTGAGCGTTGAGGCAAACAATGGCGCAAACAGTCGCTTCACCGCCCGCGCCACTGCACCCTCGCGCCCCTCACCACGCTCAAGCCCCTGCCGCACCTCATCTGTCATCACGATGGCCGCATCCACCAACAGCCCAAGTGCCACGATCAACCCCGTGACCGACATTTGGTGGATTTCCATGCCCGCGAAATTCATCGTCGCAACACTGGCCAGGGTCACCACCGGCAAGACCATCGCCACGATCAGCGCCGAGCGCACACCAAGCGTTACAAACAGCACGGCCACCACCAGCGCGATGCCGATGCCCATATTCGTGCCCACCTCGATCAACCGCTCCGCCGTGTAGCGGCTCTGGTCGAAGATCTGTTCTAACTCCAGCGAACTCGGCAACGTCTCCGCAAACCCAAGCGCGCGGTTCTGCGCGGCCTCTGACCACACATCCACCTGCAACCCATTCTCCACCCGCGCGGCCACCAGGATCGTCGGGATCCCGTTCATGAACGCCGCCTCACTGCGGGGCGTGCGAGTGGACTTTTCCACGGTCGCAATGTCGCCCAAGCGCGTGACAGTGCCATCCGTGCTGCTCACCAGCGGGATACGCCGGATACGATCCAGGGCAGAGATTTCGCCCTCGATCTCGATGAGATACTGCAAATCAGGCGCACGTACTTGCCCCGCCCGCACCTTCGCATCCGCCGCGCCGATGGAGGCCGCGATTTGCTCGGTCGTGAGCCCCAGCGATGTGACAGCCGACTGGTTCAGCGTGACCCGCACCTCCTCTTCAGGGATGCCGTAGAGCTCAACCTTCGCCGTACCGCCTAGCCCGCGCAACGTATCGGCCAAATCCTCAGCGTAGCGAAATTTCACCCCATCCGGCACGCCCTCACGCGTTGGTGTCAGAGCAAAGATCGCGGTGTAGGTGCCACCCGGATCGGTGTCGAAGTCATAGGGCAGGGTGCCGCTCGGAAGCTCGCGCTGCGCCTCATCAAGCGCTGTGCGGATCTCATCCCAGCTCTCGTCAATCTCCGCGTCCGTGAGCGTCTCCAGAAGCTCGATCTGGATCAGCGAGATTCCAATGCCCGAAGTGCTCTCGATCTTTGCGATCTCCGCAATCTCGCGCAGCTCCGTCTCGATCTTTTCGGTCACAAGGCTCTCCACCCGCGCGGGCGCCGCTCCCGGATAAAGCGTCTGCACCGTGGCAAAGATGTTGGTGATGGTCGGGTCTTCCTGCCGCCCAATCGCGAGAAAGGCCGAGGCGCCCGCCGAGATCAGCACCAGTAAGATCAGCGCAACAAGGCGCGGCGTGCGGTAAAACAGCGTCACCATGGCTTAGCTCTCCAACCGAACGGATTGACCGGGTGAGATGCGATGCGTGCCCGAAGAGACGATCGGCGCACCATCCCCAAGCGCGCCACGCACAAACGCCTCGCCCCCTGCGACATGCAGCACTTCCACCGCCTCGCGCTCGACAGAGCCGTCGCGCACCACCATCACCGTCCAGAGACCCCGGATGCCCTCTTGCAGCGCCGCCACCGGCACCCAATAGCCCTGCGCGCTCACCTCTTCAGAGAGCACAAGCTCTGCGATTTGCCCAAACGGCAGCGCACCATTGCTGTCCTCCAGCGTAAAGAGCACCGCAACCGTGCGCGTCGCCGGGTCAAGATCGGGGCGGATGTTGTCGAGGGTCGCGGTCAGCATCTGCCCATCCACATCCACCGTGTAGCGATCAGCTGGGGTGAGCCGTGCCGCTGCCTCTGGCGGCAAACCGATCCGCAATTGCGGGGCGGTGGCCTCAAGCAGTGAAACCACCGCCCGCCCCCCGGCAATCGCAGTCCCCTCATCAATCTGACGCGCGCCAACCGTCGCCGTGAAAGGCGCGCGCAGAACCGTCTTTTCAAGCTGAATTTCGATGGAGGAGAGCGCGGCATCCACCCGCGCAATCTCTGCCGTCAACCGAGCGAGAGAGAAGCGCGCATCATCAAACGCCTCTTGCGAGGTAAACCCACGCCCCTGCAACTCTTGCCGCCGGTTCACCGTGACCCGCGCAAACTCTTGCTGCGCCACAAGCGCCTCGCGCGCTGCTCGTTGTTCAGTCAGCGAAGCCTCCAAGAGCCGCGTGTCGAGGGTTGCGATGACCTCGCCTTCCTCGACCGTGTCCCCCTCTTCCACGAGGATCGTCTCCACCGTGCCGCCGGTCTCAAACGCCAGCTCCGTGGTCCGCGCCGCCTCGATCCGCCCGGCATAGCGGCGCTCGACCGCATAGGCCGTGACCAGCTCAGCCTGGAAGGTCTCGACGATTGGGGCAGGCAGCGCCTCGATCCGTTCGACGCCCGCGGCCTGGCTGTAAAGATACCCGGTGCCCAAAATGAGCGCCCCGCCCGCGATGGCGAGGTTGACCGAAAACACGGTGCCCCAGAGGGCGACGCGACGAACTCTGCTGCCGATGCTTGGTGTCTCTGACATGTGCGGCCTCTATCTTTGGGGCTTGCGAAAGTTAGATGCGCTAACATATGTAAGCGATGCTAACTTCGACAAGGGTGAGCCAAAAAAAATGTCAGCAGCGCCGAAAATCGCAAAGAAGTCAGGTTCTTACCATCACGGAGACCTCAAAGCACAGCTTGTGGAGGCGACCCGCGCGCTGGTTGAGGAGCACGGCCCAGATCGGTTTTCCGTGGCGCAAGCGTGCCGACTCGCCGGCGTTTCCACCGCCGCGCCCTACCGCCACTTTGAGACACGCCAAGACATGCTCGACGCCGTCACCGAAGAGGGGCTGATGCGGATGCGCACGCGCCTCGCAGAGGAGGCTGCAAAGCACCCCCCCGGCTCGGTCGAGGCGGTCGCAGCCACCGGCGCCGCCTATGTCGCCTTCGCCCAAGAAGAACCGGGCGTCTTTCGCTTGATGTTCTCGATGGAGGGGGAGGAAAGCTCCCCGCGCGAGGCCGAAATGCGCGTGCTGGGGCTGGACTGCTTCGGCGTTGTCCTAGACCAGGTCGCCGCAAGGCGCGGCAAAGACCGCTTTGACCCCAGCGTCCTGGAAACTGGCATGCAACTCTGGACGCTCGTCCACGGCCTGTCGTTCCTCACCATCGACGGCAAGTTCAGCGTGATGGAGCTGCCCGTCGACATGCCAAAAATGTTGATGAGCGCGAGCCTCGCCTTGCTCGACGCGCGCCCATCTTAGCCTGCAAGCGGTTAACCCGCGATCATCTCAGACTGTTTCACGATGACCTGCGCCTGACGGATCGAGGCCAGATCAACGAGACGGCCCTTGTAGACGGCAGCGCCCGCGCCGTCTTTCTCGGCCTGCTCCATCGCGGCCAAAATCTCCCGCGCTTCCTGCACGGCCGCCTCAGAGGGCGTGAACACTTCATTGGCCAAGGCCACCTGCTTGGGGTGGATCGCCCATTTGCCGACCATGCCCAGCGTCGCCGAGCGCAGCGCCTGCGCGCGGTAGCCTTCGTCATCCGAAAAGTCGCCAAACGGCCCATCCACGGGCAACAGCCCATGCGTCCGGCAGGCCGCCACAATCGCCACCTGCACCGAATGCCACGGATCGGCGATCACCTTGGCACGCGGCACGTCGCCATTGGCATCCTCGATCATGTAGTAATTCGCCTGCGTACCCCCGATGCCGGTGGTCTGCATCCCCATTGACGCCGCATAATCCGCAGCCCCCAGGCTCATCGCAGCCATGCGTGGGGACGAGGCGGCAATCTCTTCCACATGCGCAAGGCCCGCCGCCGTCTCGATAATCACCTCAAACGTGATCGGCTTTGTGCGGCCCTTCGCAGCCTCAATCGCCGTCACCAGCGCATCGACGGCATAAATATCCTTCGCGTTGCCCGCTTTGGGGATCATGATCTGGTCGATCCGGTCGCCCGCCTGCTCCAGCACCTCCACCACATCGCGGTACCAATAGGGCGTGTCGAGCCCGTTGATCCGCACGCTCAGCGTCTTGTTGCCCCAATCAAGGTCATTGATCGCCTCGATGATGTTCTTGCGCGCCTGCGGCTTGTCGGCGGGCGCAACCGAGTCTTCGAGGTCGAGGTTGATCACATCCGCCGCCGACGCCGCCATCTTCGGCAGGATCTTGGTGTTTGAGCCGGGGCCAAACAGCTGGCAGCGGTTCGGGCGGGCAGGGGGCTGGGGCTGAACGAGGAAGGACATGGGCTGTCTCGCAATGATATGTCGGGAAAGGTTGCGCGGCTGTTAGAATCTTGCGCAAGCCCCGTCAAGCGAATTGCTGCATCTGCGAAGGCACCGCGCCCCCTTCCGCAGGACGGAG
>JBCBGM010000054.1:0-15122 GCA_038526735.1 Pseudomonadota bacterium
CGCAAAACCTACCCCGGAGCCGACGGCGCAGTTGCCGTGCTCAGCGGTATTTCCTTTTCGCTGTCCGCGGGGGAGACGCTGGCACTGACCGGAGAGTCCGGCTCCGGCAAGTCCACGCTGCTGCACCTCGCAGCAGGCCTCGACGTGGCGGATGCGGGGCAGGTCATCGTTGATAGCAACGACATGACCACCCTCGATGATCCGGCCCGTGCAAAACTCAGGCGGGGCACGGTCGGGCTCGTCTTCCAACAGTTCAACCTGATCCCCTCGCTCGATGTGCACGCCAACATCGCCTTTCAAGCGCGCCTCGCCGGGGCCGCTGACAAAGACGCAATCGCCGATCTGATTGACCGCCTCGGCCTCGCTGAGCACCGCTCGAAATACCCTGAGCAGCTCTCTGGCGGGCAACAACAGCGCGTCGCCATCGGGCGCACGCTCGCCGCCCGGCCCAAGCTGATCCTCGCCGATGAGCCCACCGGCAACCTCGATGAAAGCACCGGAGACGGCGTGTTGGAGACCATGCTCGACCTCGTCGCTGAGAGCCAGGCCGCCTTTCTCATGGTCACCCATTCCGAGCGTTTGGCCCTGCGCCTGCACCGCCGCCTCCACCTCTCAAACGGAGTGTTGGCGTGATCGCGGCGGGCCTCAGCGCGCTCCTGTCGCATTGGTGGCGCAAGCCCTCGCAGCTGGCCGCACTCCTGCTGGGGCTGGCCCTCGCCACGGCCCTCTGGTCGGGCGTGCAGGCGATCAACGCGGAGGCGCGCAACTCTTACGATCGCGCGGCAGAGGTGCTAGGCGGCACGCTCTACGCCACCCTGCGCCCCTCCGAAGGTGCTTTCATCCCACAGGATGTTTTCGTCGATCTTCGCCGCGCTGGCTGGCTCGTTTCCCCGGTTCTGGATGTCTCTTGGCGCGTCGATGGCACGCGCGTCACCGTCCTCGGCATCGACCCGATCACCGCACCCCCCGCCGCCCAACCCGTTGGTTTTGACACTGGTGGCGGCCTCATCCCCTTCATCACACCGCCCGGCCAAGCCTTCACCAACGCAGAGACGGTCGCCCGCCTCGCAAATGTGCCCGGCCTCCCAGAGCTTGTCGCCGCCGACGACATACCGCCCGGTACGCTGATCATGGACATCGGCATCGCGCAGACCCTTGTGGGCGCAGACGCGCAGATCAGCCGCCTCCTCCTCTGGCCCGACCAACCTGCCGCGCGCACGCCTCTCGACCAAATCGCGCCGAGCCTGCGCGAAGTCGCGCCCGAAACCGACAACGACCTCGCCAATCTCACCGACAGCTTCCACCTCAACCTCACCGCCTTCGGTCTGCTGAGTTTCGCCGTCGGCCTCTTCATCGTGCACGCCGCAATCGGCCTCGCCTTTGAGCAGCGCCGCCCGATGTTTCGCACCCTGCGCGCACTGGGCCTCTCTGCAAGAGCACTCGTCGCGCTCATGGCTGCAGAGCTCCTGACCCTCGCCCTCATCGCCGGGGGTTTGGGCGTGGTGATGGGATACCTCGTCGCCGCAGCCCTCCTGCCAGACGTCGCCGCAACCCTGCGCGGGCTCTATGGCGCACCCGTCACCGGTTCGCTGACGCTTGCGCCAAGCTGGTGGCTCTCCGGCGTCGCCATCGCCGTTTTGGGCACCGGAGCCGCCGCCGCAGCAAGCCTCTACCGCGCCGCAACCCTCCCATTGCTGGCCCCCGCCCAACCCCGCGCCTGGGCGCGCGCCTCTGAGCGCACTCTGCGGTGGCAGGCGCTTGCCGCTGTCGCGTTTTTCGCTGTGGCAGCAGTGGTCTATGCACTCCCCGGCCTCGTCGCAGGCTTCATCCTCCTAGGCGCCGTCCTGCTCGGCGGCGCCCTCCTGCTGCCGCCCACCTTCGCCTTCGCCCTCTCCCGCCTCAGCCGTTTCGCCACCGGCCCCCTCTCCCAGTGGTTCTTTGCCGACACGCGCCAGCAACTGCCGGGCCTCTCGCTGGCCTTGATGGCCCTCCTCCTCGCGCTCGCCGCCAACATCGGCGTCGGCACCATGGTGCAGAGCTTCCGCGCCACGTTTCTGGGATGGCTCGACCAGCGCCTCGCCGCCGAGCTCTACGTCACCGCCCGCGACCTGGAGGAGGCCGCAGAGCTGCGCGCCTTTCTAACCCCCCGCGCCGATGCCGTTTTGCCGATTTACAGCGCCGAGAGCAGCTTTCGCAGCGCCCCGGTAGAGGTGTTCGGCATCATCGACCACCCCACCTACCGCGAGAATTGGCCCCTCATCGCCCGCCTTCCAAACGCGTGGGACAGTGTCGCGCGGGGCGATGCGCTTCTGATCAGCGAGCAACTGGCGAACCGCGAGGGCCTGGCACCCGGCCAACCCATCACCCTCGACGGGGTCACGGCTCAAATCGCGGGTGTGTACTCCGACTACGGCAACCCGATCGGCCAAATCATTATCCCGCAACGCCTGTTTGACGCGCTGTATCCAGAGGCTGACCGCCTTTCCCACGGCATCCGCATCGACCCCGCCGACCGCGCCGCCCTGATGCAGGCGCTCACCCAGCGCTTCGGCTACGGCGACGACAACATGGTCGATCAGGAGACGCTCAAGGCCTTCTCTGTCCAGATCTTCGAGCGCACCTTCGCCGTCACCGCCGCGCTCAACGTGCTCACCTTGGGCGTCGCGGCACTAGCCATGCTCACCTCCCTCACCACACTGGCCACCATGCGTGTGCCGCAACTTGCGCCCGTCTGGGCCACAGGCCTCCCACGCCGAATGCTCGGAGGGTTAGAGGTGCTGCGCGCCGCCGTTCTCGCACTCCTGACAACGATCCTCGCCATCCCGGTCGGCCTCGGCCTCGCCTGGGTTTTGCTCGCAGTCGTCAACGTAGAGGCGTTCGGCTGGCGACTGCCCATGCAGCTCTTCCCCGCTGATTGGCTACGCTTGGGCGCACTCGCCCTCATCGCTGCAATCATCGCCGCAGCCTTGCCAGCCCTGCGCCTCGTCCGGATGCAACCCGCCCAACTCGTGCAGGTGTTCGCCCATGAACGCTAAAGCCTTCCTTCTCGCCCTCGTCCTGCCCGCAGTCGCCCTCGCCCAGGGCTTTGCCGGGCTCGGCACCACCGCCGAAGGGTTCGCTGTGCCCGAGCGCGACCGCGCGTTGACCTTCCCGCAAGACCACGGCCCGCACCCTGACTACCGCATCGAATGGTGGTATCTGACCGCCGTGATGGAGGCCGCAGACGGCACCCCCTACGGCGCACAGTGGACACTCTTCCGCTCCGCCCTTGCCCCCGAAACCGGCGAAGGGTGGGAGACGCCGCAGCTCTGGATGGGCCACGCCGCCGTCACCACCCCCGACACGCATTTCGTATCCGAACGCCTCGCACGCGGCGGGATCGGGCAAGCGGGGGCTCAGGCGCAGCCCTTCCGCGCCTGGATCGACGATTGGCAGATGGCGAGCACCGGCGGCCCCGACGCATATGACCGCCTCTCCCTCACCGCCTCGGGCGCGGATTTTTCCTACGCCTTAGACTTGCAAGCCACCGGCCCACTCGTGCCGCAGGGCGACCGGGGCTATTCCGTCAAATCCCGCGAGGGGCAGGCGAGCTACTACTACTCGCAACCGTTCTACGAACTCTCCGGCACCCTGAACCTACCCACCGGGACCGTCCCCGTCACCGGGCGCGCCTGGCTTGATCGCGAATGGTCCTCCCAACCCCTCTCTGAGGATCAGGACGGCTGGGATTGGTTCTCCCTCCACCTGCCCGGTGGTGAAAAGCTCATGGCCTTTCAGCTGCGCGAACGGGCAGGCGTTAGCTTCACCTCCGGCACCTGGATCGCCGCCGATGGCACGCCCACACCGCTGGAGGACGGAGCCATCACCTTCACCCCCCTCCGCGATGAAGTGGTCAAAGGCAGAGATGTGCCCGTGGAATGGCGCCTGCAAATCCCAAGCCGCGACCTCGACGTCCGCACCCGCCCCCTCAACGCACAATCCTGGATGGACACGTTCTTTCCCTACTGGGAGGGGCCAATCTTCTTCGACGGGAGCCACACCGGCCAAGGCTATCTGGAGATGACCGGCTATGAGTGAGTGGTTTGAGACATTGCCGAGCACCCATACCCGCGTCTGGCAAACCCTCGGGCGCGGTGTGAAAGACCGCAAAAGCCCCGCGCGCAATCTGGTGCTCGCAAGCACGGGCGTTGAGGGCGGGGCAGAGGCGCGGGTCGTGGTATTGCGCGCAGCCCGCCCCGATCAGCACGAGATCGAGGTTCACACCGACCGTCAAAGCGCCAAAACCGCCGAGCTTGAGCGTGACCCGCAGTGCACCGCGCTGATCTGGGACCAAAAAGCCAACCTGCAAATCCGCCTCCGCGCCAATGCGCGTCTGATCCATGGTGATGAGGCCGCGTGGTCCCGTGTGCCCGACGGCGCCCGGCAGGTTTATGGCGGAACACCCCCGCCCGGAGCCGTTCTGACCGACCCCACAGAGCACGCAAACGCACCCGCGCTGGAGCGCTTCACCCGTGTGATCTTGCATATCTTCGAGGTAGAAACCCTGCACCTCGGCCGGGACATTCACCGCCGCGCGCAGTTCCTCGCGCCCGACTGGCAGGGCACTTGGCTGGCCCCCTAACTACCGCGAGAGCAGCGCCTCCGCCGCCCGCCGTATCCCCTCCACCGACGGCAAGGTCGCCGCATAGGCGGGGCCGGTGGCGATAAAGCTATCCTCCGCCGTCAGACGCGCCGCGCGCGCATGCCCCTCCTCCTGCAACCAGGTCATCAACGCCTCAGACACATTCCCAGACCGCCGACACTCATCGACCACCAGCACAGCCTCGACCCCCGCTAAAGCCTCCCGCAACGCTTCAAACGGCAGCGGAGACAACCAGCGCAGGTCGATGATCCGCACGTCCGCATCCCCCGCAAAACACTGCGCACTCAGATACCGCCCGTTGCCATAGGTGATGACCGCGAGCTTTCGCCCCGCGCCATGCACCCCGACGCTCCCCAAAGGCATCCGCGCCTCCGGATCATACCGCCGCAACCACGCCCCATCGCCCGGAAGCAGATCGCGCGTGTGGTAAAGCGCGATCGGCTCCACGATCACACTCACCCGCTGCTCCTCCCGCGCCAAGCGCACGGCCTCCCGCAACATCCCCGCAGCATCCGCCCCATCGGACGGCACGCCCACAATCAACCCCGGAATATCCCGCAGTACCGCGAGCGAGTTGTCGTTGTGGAAATGCCCACCAAAGCCCCGCTGATAGCCGAGCCCTGCAATCCGCACGACCATCGGATTGCTGAACTGCCCGTCAGAGAAAAACGGCAACGTCGCCGCCTCTCCGCGCAATTGATCTTCGGCGTTGTGCAGATAGGCGAGAAACTGGATCTCCGGGATTGGCACAAACCCGTTATGCGCCGCCCCAATCGCCAGCCCTAAAATGGACTGCTCATCGAGGAGCGTATCGATCACCCGCCCCGGCCCAAACCGCGCCTGCAACTTCTGTGTGACCCCATAAACTCCACCCTTACGCCCCACATCCTCCCCCGCGACCAAGACTTCGGAGTGCGCGAGCATCAGGTCCGTGAGCGTCCAGTTGATGAGCTTGGCGAGGGTCTGCGGCTGGTCGAGCGCCTCCCCGGCAAAGACCGCACTGCGCGCCTCTGCAGAGGGGGTGTTGGCTTTGCGACAGGCTCGTGGCGGCGGCACAATGCTCGCCATTACATCCGCGGCGGACTGCAAGCGCGGTTGCGCGACCACAGACGCGACCTTGCCCGCAATCTCTGCCGCCACGCCCTCATACACTGCCAACGCCTCCGCAGGCGTCATCACCCCAGACGCCGCCAAAAGCGCCGCCGATCGCAGCAACGGATCAGCCGCCTCATCCGCGCGGATGTCTGCCGGCGCGCGATATCCGGCCTCCACGTCATTCCCGGCATGCCCAAACAGCCGCACCGTGCGCAGATGCAAAAACACGCAAGCCTTGTGGGTGCGCGCAAGCTGTGCTGCGCGCTGGGTTGCGGCATAGGTCTCGTAAAAATCACCACCGTCCGCCGCGAGATACTCCAGCCCCGGCATCGCACCAAAGCGCGCGGCGATCCAGCCATCAGGCGTCGGGGTCGAAATCCCCAACCCATTGTCCTCACACACGAAAATCAGCGGCAGCGGCTGCCCCTGATACCGCGTCCAGGCCGCTGTATTCAGTGCGCCCTGTGCTGTGGAGTGGTTTGCAGAGGCATCCCCAAAACTCGCGATAACAACCGCATCATCCGCCAAAACCGCATGCTCAGGCCGCGCCTTCCGCCCCAACCCAACCGAAAACGCGGCCCCCACCGCCTTGGGTAAATGGCTTGCGATTGTGGAGGTCTGCGGCGGGATGTTCAGCGCCTTCGACCCCAACACCTTGTGCCGCCCGCCTGAGATCGGATCCTCCGCCGACGATGCGAAAGACAGCAGCATGTCGCGCACCGGGTCCGCGACCCCCGCCTGCGCCGCCCGCGCTAACTGAAACGCACCATCGCGGTAGTGCAAAAACGCCATGTCGGTGGGGCGCAGGGCCGCCGCGACCGCCGCCATCCCCTCATGGCCAGACGAGCCGATGGTGTAAAACCCTTGCCCCGCTTTCTGCATTCGCCGCGCCTCAATATCGAGCAGGCGCGAGCGGCATTGCGCCTCGAAAATGAGCTGAGCGGTTGACGGACTTAGCGGGGCGTCTGGCTTGGCAACGTCCGGCACATCTCCGTCAGCCAAGCGCGCGCGAAACGCGGCATCAACGCGGCTCGGGGCATCCGCACTCATGCCCGCTGCATCGTCGCCGTTAGCGCCCCCATCCCCACCAGCGCCCCGCCGCCCGCGCGGTTGAGCCAGCGCAAGACGCTCGGGCGTTTGATGCGGCTGCGCAGACGGTCTGCGAGAAAGGCATAGGCCAGCACATTGAGCAAGGCGAGGCCGCAGAACGTGGCAATGAGGATGGTAAATTGCGGCGCAAGGGCCGCTTCCGCAGAGACAAACTGCGGCACAAACGCAATGAAAAACGCGATGCTTTTGGGGTTGAGCGCCGTCACAAAGCAGGCGTGCCAAAACACCGAGCGCCCTTCCTGAAGGCTAAACTCTGAGGGGGTTTCCTCGTTTGAGACCGGTGCGCGCAGCAGCTTAATCCCGAGCCACACGAGGTAGACCGCGCCGACCCATTTCAGCACGGTAAACACAGTCGCCGAGGCCAGCACGATTGCTCCGAGGCCCACCAATGATGCTGACATCGCGATGAAATCTCCGAGCGCCACACCAAGCGCCGTGCGCATTGCAACAGCGCGACCGCGCGAGAGCGCGTAGCTCAGCACCAGCATCACCGTCGGGCCGGGGATCAGCAGGAGGGCGATTGAGGCGGCGACGAAGGTCAGCCAGAGGTTCAGGTCCATCGCGAAAGCTCCTTTTGAGAGAGCTAAGCCACAGCCGGTTTATCTGCGCAAGCGGTGTGGGGGGCTGGTGCGATTTGGGCCGTATCTACCGCCTGAAAATAGTGCGATATCGTACTATCTAACGTTTCGAGGGGGCCAACTGGTACGAAATCGTACCAGTTTCGCGCTCAATCGGCCCCGGCATGCTTAACAGATTGTTAGAAAAACGCCTGCAACCCGGTCTGCGCGCGGCCCAGGATCAGCGCATGAACGTCATGCGTGCCCTCATAGGTGTTCACCGTTTCAAGGTTCGCGGCATGCCGCATGACCTGAAATTCTTCCGAAATCCCATTGCCGCCATGCATGTCCCGCGCCATGCGCGCGATATCGAGGGCCTTGCCGCAATTGTTCCGCTTTATCAAAGAGATCATCTCTGGTGCGGCCTCTGCCCGGTCCATCAAACGCCCGGTTTGCAGTGCCGCCTGCAAACCCAGCGAAATCTCCGTCTGCATGTCCGCAAGTTTCTTCTGAAACAGCTGCGTCTGCGCCAACGGCCGCCCGAACTGCTGCCGGTCCAGGCCGTATTGCCGTGCGCCGTGCCAGCAAAACTCAGCCGCCCCCATCACCCCCCAGGCAATGCCATATCGCGCGCGGTTGAGGCAGCCGAAGGGGCCCTTGAGGCCCGAGACGCCGGGCAACAGCGCATCCTCGCTAACTTCAACGCCATCCATCACAATTTCGCCCGTGACAGACGCGCGAAGGCTGAGTTTGCCGCCGATTTTGGGGGCTGAGAGGCCCGCCATCCCCTTCTCCAGCACAAAGCCTTTGATCTTGCCGCCATGCGCCTCTGACTTGGCCCAGACGACAAAAACATCCGCAATCGGGCTGTTCGAAATCCACATCTTCGAGCCGGTCAGGCGATACCCGGTGGTGGTCTTTTCGGCACGGGTTTTCATGCCCGCCGGGTCAGAGCCCGCGTCGGGTTCGGTCAGGCCAAAGCAGCCGATCAGCGTGCCAGCTGCCAAGCCGGGTAGGTATTTCTGGCGCTGTTCCTCGGTGCCGTAGGCATAGATCGGATACATCACGAGGCTCGACTGCACCGACATCATCGAGCGGTATCCGCTGTCGATCCGCTCCACCTCGCGGGCGATCAGGCCATAGCTGACGTAACCCGCACCAAGGCCGCCATACTCCTCAGGGATGGTCACACCCAACAGGCCCATCGCGCCCATTTCAGCAAAAATCTCAGGCTCCACCCGCTCTTCGCGGTAGGCCGCGATCACCCGTGGGGCGAGCTTATCGGCAGCGAAAGCGTGGGCACTGTCGCGCAGCATCCGCTCGTCATCGGTGAGTTGATCGTCGAGGCGCAGCGGATCGGCCCAGTCAAACGCGCTGAGATCTGGTGCGTCTTTGTTTTTGAGTGTCTTGAGCATGATTGATCCTTCCCGGGTGGTGGCAAATTAACCAAGCTGCGCGGGGCTGACCAGTCCGGCGGATGAAATCACTTTGGATCACCGCGCTGTGCGCAAAGATGCCTTACAATCGCGGGGGCTGCGGTCTAGGTCTGAGCGCAGAGAGAGTGAGGAGTGCAGATGCGCACCGTTCCGTTTGCCGCCTTTGAATGGTTGATCGCCTGGCGCTACCTGCGCGCCCGCCGCGCGGAGGGTGGCGTGAGCGTGATGACCTGGATCAGCCTCATCGGCATCGCGCTTGCGGTCTTTGCCTTGATCGCAACCTTGGCCGTGCGCTCCGGGTTTCGGACGGAGTTTACGCAGGTGATTTTGGGGGCGAACGCTCATGTCACGGTCTATGCCCGGCAATATGTGAATGAAGCCGGCCAACGCACGCGGCTGATCAACTCCCATGATGCGCTGGTGGAGCGGTTGCGGGAGGTGCCCGATGTCACCCGCGCGGCCCCCACGGTGAAAGGTCAGGTGATGGCGTCTATGGCGGGGCGCAACGCAGGGGTGGAGGTCTTCGGCCAGCGCGCCCGCGACATTGCCACGGTGCCACTGCTCGCAGAGCCTGAGATTGCCCGCGGGTCATTGGATCGGTTGAGCGAAGGCATCGCCATCGGCTCCGGCGTGGCGCGGGAGCTGGGGGCCGAGGTCGGGGACCGGATACAGCTGATCTCCCCCAACGGGGTGCAGGGGCCGTTTGGGGTGACGCCGCGCGTGGCGACCTATGAGGTGGTCTATATCTTCCAGGTGGGGCGGTTCGATATCGACCGGGTGCGGGTGTATTTGCCGCTGGACGTGGCGCAGGGCTTTTTCAACCGGGGTGCTGCGGTGGATGAGATCGAGGTTCATATCGCGGACCCCGATGCCGTCTTTGAGGTGCAGCCGCTAATCGAGGCGGCGGCGGGGGATCGCTTTTTTACCTGGACTTGGCGAAACGCGAATGCCTCTTTCCTGCGAGCATTGCAGATGGAGGATAACATCATGTTTGTGATCCTCTCGGTGCTGGTACTGATCGCGACGATGAACATCACCTCGGGCCTTGTGATGCTGGTGAAAAACAAGGGCCGCGATGTGGGCGTTTTGCGCACCATCGGGCTGTCGGAGGGCGCGATTTTGCGGGTGTTTTTCATCTGCGGCGCGTCGATCGGCATCTTGGGCACGGCGATTGGTGTGGCGATGGGCAGCCTCTTTGCGATCTATATCGACGCAGTGTTTGCCGGGGTGAACTGGCTGCTGGGCGGCGGCGTGTGGGACCCATCGGTGCGCTACATTTCGCAACTGCCCGCGGAGTTGCGGCTGGAGGATGTGCTTTCGGCGGTGGCCTTGTCGCTGGGGCTGTCATTCGTGGTGACGATCTTCCCGGCGCGGCGGGCCGCACGCCTCGATCCGGTGGAGGCGCTGCGCTATGAGTGAGGTGCTCTCTCTCAGCGGCGTGGAGAAGGTCTATAACCCTGGCAAGACCTCTGCCGTAGAGGTGCTGCGGGGAGCAGATTTGTCGTTGAGACCCGGAGAGATTGTGGGGCTGATCGCGCCCTCCGGTTCTGGCAAATCCACGCTCTTGCATATCGCGGGGCTTTTGGACCGGCCCACGGGGGGTGTGCTGAAGGTGAACGGGCAGGATGCGACCAAGCTCTCTGCGCGGGCGCGAACGGTGATCCGCCGCGATAGCATCGGGTTTGTGTATCAGTTCCACCACCTCCTGCCCGAGTTCTCAGCGTCTGAGAATATCGCGCTGCCCCATCGCGCGGCGGGCGCGTCGGCTGCGGCGGCGAAGGCGCGGGCGGGGGAGTTGTTGGAGGCAGTGGGGCTCGGGCCGCGCGCTGCGCACCGGCCTGCTGAGCTGTCGGGTGGAGAGGCGCAACGGGTCGCGCTTTGCCGGGCATTGGTGAACGCGCCTGACCTGCTCTTGGCGGATGAGCCGACCGGGAACCTCGATCCGGGCACGTCTGATCAGGTCTTTAGCGTGTTGATGGATTTGGCGCGCGGGGCGGGGCTCGCGGCGTTGATCGCCACGCATAACCTGGAGCTTGCAGGGCGCATGGACCGGGTGGTGCGGTTAGAGAACGGGCGGATTGAGAGCGTTTGAAGGGGCAGGGGCGCTGCCCCTCGTTCGCTACGCTCCCTCACCCCGAGGTATTTCTGTCAAGATGAAGACGGGGCCTAGGCCACCCGGCTGCGCTGGGCGGATTTGGCCATACGGGCGCGTTGGCGGGGGTCGCTCTCGAAGAGGGCGGCGAGTTGTTCGGTCATCGCTCCTGCGAGTTGATCAACGTCGGTGATCGTGACGGCGCGGTCGTAGTAGCGGGTCACGTCGTGGCCGATGCCGATGGCCAGAAGCTCGATCTGGCGCTTTTTCTCGATCATCGCGATGACGTCGCGCAGGTGCTTTTCGAGGAAGGCGGCTGGGTTGGCCGAGAGCGTGCTGTCATCGACTGGCGCGCCGTCTGAGATCACCATGAGGATGCGGCGTTGCTCGGGCCGCGCGAGGAGGCGGCGCTGGGCCCATTCGAGCGCTTCGCCGTCGATGTTTTCCTTCAGGAGGCCCTCTTTCATCATCAGGCCGAGATTTGGCCGGGCGCGGCGCCAGGGGGCGTCTGCGTTTTTGTAGATGATGTGGCGGAGGTCGTTGAGGCGGCCGGGGGAGACGACACGCCCCTCTTTCAGCCACTGCTCGCGGGACTGGCCGCCTTTCCAGGCGCGGGTGGTGAAGCCGAGGATCTCGCATTTGACTTGGCACCGCTCCAGCGTGCGGGCCAGAACATCGGCGCAGATCGCGGCGATGGAGATCGGGCGGCCGCGCATGGAGCCGGAATTGTCGAGCAGAAGTGTGACCACGGTGTCGCGGAACTCTGTGTCTTTCTCGACCTTGAACGAGAGCGGCATCGTTGGGTTGGCGACGACGCGGGCGAGGCGCCCGGCATCGAGCGTGCCCTCTTCGCGGTCGAACTCCCAGGAGCGGTTTTGCTGGGCTTGCAGGCGGCGCTGGAGGCGGTTGGCGAGTCGGCTGACGGCGCCTTTCAAAGGCTCTAGCTGCTGGTCGAGATAGGCGCGGAGGCGGTCGAGCTCTTCGGAGGCGGCGAGCTCTGCGGCGTCGATCACCTCGTCAAAGACATCGGTGAAGACCTCATAGGTCGGGTCCGCGTCGGAGATCGGGGGCGGGGGGAGATCGACGGGTGGCTCGCCGTCCATATCCTCCATCTCTTCGCCCATGTCGGCGTCATCGGCATCCTCGGTGGAGACCATGGCCTCTGCCGCGTCTTGCTCACGCTCAGAGCCGTCGTCGGGCATCTCTTCGTTGTTGTCGTCGGGCTGATCCTCGTCGCCGCCAGAGCTTTCGGGGTCATCCTCGGGCTCTTCGCCGGGTTGCTCTTCGTCGTCCTGCTCTAGCTCGTCATCCGGGTCATCGCCGAGCTGGTCGCCATAGCCCAGATCATCGATCACCTGGCGGGCGAAGCGGGCGAAGGCTTGCTGGTCGCTGAGAACTTGGTTGATGTCGCCCAAGGTCTCTCCGGCCTGGCCCTCAAGATATTCGCGCCAGAGGTCCAGCACGTTTTGCGGGCCATCGGGGAGGGGGCGGCCGGTGGCTAGTTCGCGCACCAAAAAGCCCGCGGCCTCGGGCAGGGGGGCCTGGGCGGCGTCGGCGATCTGGGCGTAGCCGAGGCGCTTGCTGTCGGCGTTGAGCTTGGCGTCGATGTTGCGGCCACAGCCCGGCAGCGCGCGGGTGCCCATCGCCTCGCAGCGCGCCGTCTCCATTGCCTCATAGAGGGCGCGGGCCATGTCGCCTTGGGGGGCGTATTTGGCGTGGGTGCTCTGGTTGTGGAAGCGCTCACGGAGGGCCATGGCATCGGCGGCACCGCGGGCCTGCATGACCTCGTCGCGTGTCATCCGCCGGGTGACCTGCGGAAGGCGCATCTGATCGTTCGAGAGGCCCGGCGGATCGACGGTGTAGGTCACGCCGATCTCAGGGTTGGCCGCGATGGTGCGCGTCGCCTCGGCCAGCGCCTTTTTGAACGGTTCGGAGGGGTTGTCGGGTTTGGTCATGGATCAGGATTTGATACGCTCAACATGGAAAGGCAAGCCGCCAAAACAAAAACAACCCCCTTGTGTTTTTCCTTATAAGGTATAATTTAGCTTATAAGGAAACCAGAGGAGGCCCTGATGGCTGTCGTTGCCGAAACACAATCACTAGCAAATGCGGTTGAGAAAGCGCTGATCGGAAATCACCTTACATGCTGGGAAAAAGACGGCCGAATCCACTTCGGCACCTATCCCTCCGCAGCCGTCTGCTTTGATTTTGCTACCGAAAGGTTAAGCCAGGATTCTCAGAAGTCTGATAAGAGAGAAAAAGAGCAGATCGATCTCACTCATCGTGCGGGCAGGCGAACAGGCCTCTACACGATCGAAACTGAAAGAAAGGTGATAAGGCTTGGTTCACAAAACGACCTTTACACTGAGGCGCTGAACCAAATCGAAGCGCTGGTGCCAGGAACGATGGAACTGCTTTCTAAAGTTAAGCGTCGCACGAAGAAACCGGTGGCAGAGACGATCAACGAGCTTTATGAGAACCCGAGCCTTCGCAGGTACAACGACCGCCTGGAGTGTGGTCTTTACGTTGGATTGAATCTCAGCGCGAAAGAGAAGATCGCCAATATTGAAGAGGCTCTCGCATTGGCATCGCTATCGGACGATCAGTTCAAATACACCGGGATTTAGTCACCCCAAGCTCACGCTCGCGGCACTCTCCGGCAGTTCCTCGTCAAAGGCGCGTTGGTAGAATTCGGCCACGGTTTGACGCTCCAGCTCGTCGCATTTGTTGAGGAACGTGAGGCGGAAGGCGAAGCCGACGGAGCCGAAGATCTGTGCGTTCTCCGCCCAGGCGAGCACCGTGCGCGGGCTCATCACGGTCGAGATATCGCCCTGCATGAACGCGGTGCGCGTGAGATCGGCAACCGAGACCATGCGCGAGATCGTCGTGCGCCCGTCGCCCTTTTGGTACTCGGGGTGCTTGGAGAGGATGATCTCCACCTCTGCGTCATGCTCAAGGTAGTTGAGCGTCGCGACAAGGCTCCAGCGGTCCATCTGGCCTTGGTTGATCTGCTGGGTGCCGTGGTAAAGGCCCGTTGTGTCGCCCAAGCCCACGGTGTTGGCCGTCGCAAACAGGCGAAAATAGGGGTGCGGATGGATCACCTGGTTTTGGTCGAGCAGGGTGAGCTTGCCGTCGCGCTCTAGCACGCGCTGGATCACGAACATCACGTCAGGTCGGCCGGCGTCATATTCATCAAACACAATCGCCACCGGATTGCGCAGCGCCCAGGGCAGGATCCCTTCGTGGAACTCGGTGACCTGCATGCCGTCGCGGATCTTGATGGCGTCTTTGCCGATCAGATCGATACGGGAGATGTGGCTGTCGAGGTTGACGCGCACGCAGGGCCAGTGCAGGCGGCTCGCGACCTGCTCGATGTGGGTGGATTTTCCGGTGCCGTGGTAGCCCTGGATCATCACGCGGCGATTGTGCGCAAAGCCTGCGAGAATCGCGAGCGTGGTGTCCTGGTCAAAGCGGTAGGTCGGGTCGTGCTCAGGCACGCGGTCCGTGCCCTCGGCGAAGCCTTTGACCATCATATCGCTGTCGATGCCGAACGCGTCGCGCACCGACACATCTACCGTCGGTTTCACATCTACCAAAGCCGCACCGTCCGCCATGTCTTGCCTCTTGTCGTCTGGGAGTAGCGGGAAACCCGCCGCACAGAGATGCAACATAACCCGCGAGGGAGCAAGGGCGAGGGCTGTCTTGCAAACGCTCCGGGGGAGCGTTTGAGGCCCGAGCGCGCGAAGTGCTGGACCGAGGGCTGTCTTGCAAACGCTCCGGGGGAGCGTTTGAGGCCCGAGCGGGCGGCGCCCCGGACCGAGGGCTGTCTTGCAAACGCTCCGGGGGAGGGTTTGAGGCCCGAGCGCGCGGAGCGCCGGACCGAGGGCTGTCTTGCAAACGCTCCGGGGGAGCGTTTGAGGCCCGAGCGCGCGGACCGCCTGACCGAGGGCTGTCTTGCACCTTATCTGGTGATCAGAGTTGGGCTATCCGCGCTTTTCCTTGGGGGCTGCCGCCCCCAAACCCCCGTGCATATTTTAAGACCATTGAAAGGTTTGTGTGGTTGCCTTGGCGGGCGGTACAGGCTGGCAAGCCGATGACCGCGACCGTTGAAGCCACTTTCCCCTCGGGGTGACCTTGGGGAGAGTGTGCTTGCTTCAATGGTCTGGCAAATATGCCGGGGGTCCGGGGGC
>JBCBGM010000055.1:0-14589 GCA_038526735.1 Pseudomonadota bacterium
GCCGCGTTTTGGGTGCCAGATCGGTCCCTCCCCCAAGCTGCAACAGCGCTCGTCAAACACCTCAACCATGGGCGGTATCGTACGCTTCAACGATGTTGCGGGCGCGTTTTCCGACATCTTCAGCGGTCATGCCGGGCTTATAAAGCGCCGAGCCGATGCCGTAGCCGGACGCCCCCGCAGCGGCCCAATCCTTGAAGTTCTCAGGCCCCGCGCCGCCGACGGCATAAACCTGCGTCTCGGGCGGCAACACAGCCCGGATTGCCTTGAGACCGTCGGGACCCATCATCGACGCAGGAAACACCTTGAGCGCATCAGCCCCCGCCTTTAGAGCGGCAAAACACTCGCTGGGGGTAAAGACGCCAGGGTAGCTGCCAAGACCCAGCGCTTTGGTGCGGGCGATCACGTCCACATCTGTGTTGGGCGAAACGATAAACCCCGCGCCGGTGCCCGCCACAGCCTCCGTCTCTTTCGAAGTCAGAACCGTTCCCGCGCCGATCTGCGCATTCGGGAAGGTGGCGACCATCGCTGCGATGCTCTTGAGCGGGTCGGGAGAGTTCAGCGGCACCTCGATCCGAGTTATCCCACCCTCGATGATCGCACCCGTGATCTCCACCGCCTCCTGTGGCGAGACCCCGCGCAGAATTGCGATAATGGCTCTCATGCGACCACCGTGTTTCGTGCTGCTGAGAGGCCTGCGAGGGTCATGTCAGTCACGTCGTGGCGCATAGGCTCCAGCCCCATCTGACGGAGCGCTGCGGTGTAGTGCGCTGACAGAGGCCCAGCACCGATCACGCTAACCTCCTGGCCAAGCCAATAGGGCCGCATTGCCGCAAGCTCCGCGCCAATCAAAAGCCCAGACAAACGCGCTGCGCCAAACCCATCCGCAGGTGCGCCGAGCAGCGAGGTCGCGCGGATCGTGAACAGCTCTGTCGAAAGCCTCTCGGGCCGCGAGAGGGCATCGTCCACGGCTTCGGCGAAAACCGCGTCAGACCATTCCAGATCAACTGCGTGGCGCAGAACGGAGCGGTGCGCGAGCAGGTCGAATAACTCTCCGGTCATTGCTGTGCGAAAGTGACAAATCTCGCCAGCGCTGATCTGCGCCCATTTGGTGTGGGTGCCGGGCAAACAAACGACGCCGTCGAAACTGGGCGTGCCCGTGAGCAGGCCCGCGATCTGCGTCTCTTCGCCCCGCATCACATCAAGCGGTTTCTGCTGGGAGACACCGGGGATGATCCGCACCCGAAAGCGGTGATCCTCCACCGGCGCTTCGATCAGCCCACCAGCGAAGGGTTTGCAGGGTGCGCTCAGGTATGGCGCTTCCCGCCAGCCCTGCCGCGCGCCGACCATGCCGCAGGCAATCACATCAACCGGCGCGTCGCTCAGCCAGCGCTCAATGACCTCTTTCAGCGCCAGCTCAAACCCACCAGGGCGCACCGCGTTCATACCTGCGTCACTGGCGTTGTGATCGAGCACGCCATCCAGCCCCATCGCCCAAGCGCGTAGGGAAGTCGTGCCCCAGTCAACCGCAATCCAATCGGGTTTGATCATCCGGTCACCACCACACCGCCGTCGATAACCATGACCTGCCCGGTCATCATACGCGACGCGCTGGAGGCCAGAAACAGCGTGCCTCCAACGATGTCTTCGGGCTGGATTTCGTCCTTGAGGCACTGCCGTTCCATCTGCCCGGCGAGCGTCTCTGGCGTAACCCACAGATCTTTCTGCTTCTGAGTCATCACCCAGCCCGGCGCCAGCGCGTTCACCCGGATGCGATCGGGCCCGAACTCCCGCGCGAGGCTGCGGGTCATCCCGGTGATGCCCGCATTGGCGGTGGTGTAGGACGGATAGCCCGAATTACCCATGATGTAGGAGATTGACGAGAAGTTGATGATCGAACCGCCCCCCTCAGCCCGCATCCCTGCAACCACGCCCTGAGCGGCAAAGAAGTAAGGTCGCAGGTTGATCGCCTGGTTCCAGTCCCACTCTTCGACGGTCATCTCTTCAGCAGTGTGGCGCTTGTCATTGGCGGCATTGTTCACGAGCACGGTGATCGGGCCATGAGCTTCTGCCGCTTCTGCGAGAGACGCTTTGAGTGCTTCAACATCTGTCAGATCGCAGCGGATGAAGAGCGGGCGCGCGCCGTATGCCTCCTCCATCTCATCGCAAAACTCAGTCGCATCCGAGCGCTGCACGAAGGCTACCTTGGCACCTTGCCGTAAAAATCCTTCGGTCAGGGCAGCGCCAATCCCAGCACCCCCACCGGTGACAAAGACCGAGGCCCCTGCAAGATCAGGAAAGGTTGGTGTCACGCGGCTCTCCGGTCGCGGCACCAGTCGGGCAACCACGCGCCATGGGTGGCGATCAACTCATCCACCATCGCACGGATTTGCTGGAGGTCGAGCTCGGCGGCGGTGTGCGGATCCATCATCGCGGCGTGATAAACGGCCTCGCGATCTTCGTTCAGGAGCGCATGAACGGTCAGCTCTTGCACGTTGATCTGGGTGCGCATCAGCGCAATGAGTTGCGGTGGGATATCCCGCACCACACTGGGCTGCACCCCGTTGCTATCGACCAGGCAGGGCACCTCGACCGCGGCACCCATCGGCAGTTGCGGGATTTGGCCGGTATTGGGCAGGTTGCCATAGGCGACATAGGGCGTGTCGGTGACGATAGCGTTCATCATCTCGGCGGCGAATTCATGCGACTTAACAACGTCAATGCGCTCGGCTGCTTTCAGCGCCTCCGCCTGCGCCTTCCACCCGGCGATCTGCTCTTCGCAGCGCTTGGGATATTCGTCGAGCGGGATGCCAAACTGTTCGATCAGATCGGTGCGCCCCTCTTTGATGAACCAGGGCACATATTCAGCAAGGTGTTCACTGCTCTCGGTGCAGAAATACCCCAGCTGGTCCATCACCTCATAGCGCACATTGTTGGGGCAGCGCGGCATCAAGAGCGGGTCTTTCGGCAAGCGCCCGGCGCGGTAGCCCTCAAGCAACGCCGGATAAAGCGAGCGGCCTGCATGCTCCAGCTTCAAGAAGAAGGCGACGTGGTTCACACCGGCGACGCGGTAGTCGATCTCACTCTTCGGCAGGTCGAGGTCGTGGGCAATTTCTTCCACTGTGTTCTGCACCGAATGGCAAAGGCCCACTTGCTTAATGTCCGGATATCGCTCGGCCAGCGCCCAGGTGTTGATGGCCATCGGGTTGACGTATTGGAGCATCAGCGCGTCGGGGCAGACCGCGCGCATATCCTCCGCCACTTTCCACAAATGCGGCACGGTGCGCAGGCCGCGCATGATGCCGCCCACACCCAACGTGTCGGCGATGGTCTGGCGCAGACCGTAGCGGCGCGGGATGTCGAAATCCGTCACGGTGCAAGGCTGATAGCCACCGATCTGGAATGCCGTCACCACAAAGTCCGCCCCCTCCAGCGCGCGGCGTTGGTCGGTGTAGGTCTCAACCGTAGCGCCGGTGCCCATCGAAGCGATCATCTTGCGCGCGACCAGCTCAGACTCTGCCAGGCGCGTTGCATCAATATCCATCAGCGCGATTGTGGCATCCCGAAGGCTCTCGAAATGCAGCATGTCGCCGACGATGTTCTGCATAAAGATCGTGGAACCTGCGCCGATGAACGTAAGCTTCGTCATTTCACCGCTCCAAGCGTGAGGCCCGCGATGAAGTGCTTTTGCATCGCAAAGAACATGATGACGGGAGGAAGTGCGGCCACCAAAGAGCCCGCGCTCATCAGATGATAGGCCGCGCGGTACTGCGCGTTGAACGAGGTGATCCCAGCCGTGACCGGCTGTGCCTCTGGCCCCTGGGTCAGCACCACCGCCCAGAAGTAATCGTTCCAGATGAAGGTGAAGATGAGCACACTGAGCGCCGCAATCGCGGGTCGCATGAGCGGCAGCACCACGTACCAAAAGATGCGGATCTCTGACACACCCTCAACCCGCGCCGCCTCGATCAACTCGCGCGGCAGGGCGCGGATGAAGTTGCGCATGAAGAGCGTGCAAAACCCCGTCTGAAACGCGACATGGAACAGCACCAGCCCCGTGATCGTGTTGTAGAGACCCATATTCACCGTGAGCTCGCGCACCGGCACCATCAAAATCTGGAACGGCACGAAGTTCCCCGCGACAAAGACGAAAAACACCAGGATGTTGAAGCGGAAGCGGTAAATCCCCAACGCAAACCCAGTCATGCAGGACAGCGCCACCGCGCCCAAAACGGTCGGCACCGTGATAAACACCGAGTTCAGGAGATAGCGCGGCATGTCGCTCTCAAAGAACACCTTTGAGTAGTTCTCAGCGAGGCTCAGCGTTGAGGGCAGGCCCCAATAGTTCGCGTTTGCAAAGTCTGTGTCCGGCTTGATCGAGAACAGCGCCACGCCGATTAGCGGCAAGAGCCAAAAGAGCAAGGCAAGCGGCAAGAGCGCTTGGTATCCGTTGCGCCACGCGGCGGAAGACTTCTCAACGGGTTGCGGGAACATGCCTCAGACCCCCTTCTCGTCGCGGTACATCTTCGTCAGGAAGAAGGCGATGTAGACCATCATGATCAGAAACAGCACCACCGCGATGGCCGCGCCGTAGCCCATGCGGAAGCCGTATTCCGACAGGGCAACCTCAAACATGTAATAGGCCAGCACGCGGCTTTCGCCGAAGGGCCCGCCTGCGGTCATGATCGAGATCAGGTCGAAGGAACGCAGCGCGCCGATGATGGTCACGACAAAGGCAATGAAAGTCGCGGGGCGCAGTTGCGGCAGCACCACATACCACAGCATCTTCCACCCCTTTGCGCCATCAAGCCGCCCGGCTTCGATCTGCTCAGGGTCCACTGCATTGAGGCCGGTGAGATACAGGATCATGCAGTAGGCCGTCTGCGGCCAAAGCCCCGCCGCGATGATGCCGTACGTTACGTAGCGGTCGTCACCAAGCACTGACACAGGCCCCAGCCCAAACACCCCAATCACCTCGTTAAACAGGCCAAAGGTTGGGTCGTAGAACCAGGTGAACACGAGGCCGACGACGACTTGAGAGATCACGAACGGGAAGAAGAACAACGACTTATAAAGCCGGATGCCCCACACGTTCTGGTTCAGAAACAGCGCGATGAACAACCCAGCTGGGATCGCTAGCAGATAAAGCACCAACCAAATCAGGTTGTTGCGCAACGACACGTAGAACGCATCGTCCCACCACAACTCTTCGTAATTGCGCAGGCCGACGTATTCTTTATCGCCCAGGCCGTTCCACTCATAGAGCGAGATCTGGAAGCTCTCAAAAACCGGAAAGATGACGTAGACGAGAAAGAACAGCGCGCCCGGTGCCAAAAACAGGAACGGCGCCAGGGTCAGCTGGTTCTTGCGCCACCATGATTTTTGTTGGGGGAGAGAGGCGTCCGCCATGCTGTCTGCTCCACGTCACGGGAAGGTTCGGGGCGCACCGAAAAGCGCGCCCCGAGGGTTGGATTACTCGTAGATCCGCTGGCGCGTGCGCTCGAGGCGGTCGAGGATGCTGTCGAGGCGCTCTGGACGGACCATGAACTCCTGGAAGCCTTGCATCGAGGCTTGCGCCATTTCAGCACCGGAGTCGCGATCCCAGAACTGTGCGACACCACCCGGCGAGTTGGACGAGAGCATCGCAAAGCCCTGGTTCAGGAACTCGTCATCCGCCACGGCAGATTGCGCGTTCACCGGCAGCTGGCCGAGGTTGTCCGGGCCGTTGATGATGGTCTGCTGCTCAGCCGACACCACAAAGCGAAGGAACTCGCGCGCCGCCTCTTTGTTGGTCGCGTTTGCGGGGATGTGGAACGTATCCGTCGGCGCATCCTCTGCTTTTGCGATCCCAGGCGTGATCTCCACAAACTGGTAGAAGTCGAGCTGATCGTCGGACAGGCCCGCCTCGCGCAGCGGTGCAACGGCGAAGTTGCCCATCAGATAGGCGGCGGCATCACCGTTCACCATGAACGGGAGCGCTTCCTGCCAGGAGTAGGTTGCGTGGTTGTCGATGAACGCACCCATGTCGATGAGCTCTTGCCAGTTGGCAAAGGTCGCGCGCACGCGATCATCGGTCCACTCAACGTTGCCTTGGGCGAGATCCATGTGGAACTCAAAGCCGTTGGTGCGCATGTTGAGGTAGTCAAACCAGCCGCCTGCGGTCCACAGGAACTTGGTGCCGATCGTGTAGCACTTCACACCGTTGTCGAGCAGGGTCTGGCAGTTGGCCTTTTCCTCTTCCCAGGTGGTTGGCTCAGTCAGGCCGTACTGCGCAAAGATGTCCTCGCGGTAGTACACACCCCACTGGTAGTAGGTGTAGGGCACGCCCCACTGCTTGCCGTCGATGGTCATCGCGCCTTTGGTGGAGGCGAGGTTGTTGGCAATCTCCGGCTCCATCCAGAGGTCAGAGACATCCTCAAACAGGTCAGCCTCCACAAACGGGCGTATCCGGTTTGCGGCATACCACGTCGCAACATCGGGCGTGTTCGCCGTCAGGAAGTTGCGGATCTGGGTTTTGTAGGCCTCACGATCAATGACCGTGGTCTCGATGTTGAGGTTCGGGTGCAACTCCCCAAACCGGTCAATCATCGCTTCCATCGTCGCGCGCGGCGCCGGGTTGGACGTGTCGAGGAAGATCCGCAGATCCCCCGAAAGGCTATGGCCGCCCGCAAAAGCAGATGTTGCCGCAATGGTCGACGCGGCGAGCACGGCGAGCGTGTTCGTCTTGAAAGACATCAGTTTCCTCCCTTAGCGAGTTCCATTATTTGAAACTCTGTTTTGAATATTGAAAACGATGCCGCGACTCGGTATCTGTGTCAACAGGCCACAGGACGGAGCATCAGAATTCCGCCGGGCAACAGGGAGAACGGCACGCATGAACGCGGAGCCTCAGGACGGCACGGTGGGCAAGGCCCTCTCGGTGCTTGATGCAGTCGCTGAGAAGGGCGGGCCAGTGCGCTTTGCCGAGCTGCTGGCTGACAGCGACCTGCCCAAGGCAACGCTCTACCGGCTGCTGCAAACCCTTGTGTCGCAGCGCATGCTCACCCTCGACGCAGACACTGGGACCTACGCACTCGGCCCGCGCCTGATGCGCTTTGCCCACGCTGCATGGTCAATCGCCTCGCTCGGCCCTATCGCGCGCCCGCATCTCGATGCTCTGTCGGCGGAGGTGGATCAGACGATTCATCTCGCCCAACTCGACCACGGCCAGGTGCTCTATCTCGACAAGCGGAATGCCGCGCGACCGATCTCCATGTTTTCCGACGCTGGCAAAATCGGCCCGGCCTACTGCACCGGAGTGGGCAAAGCGATGCTCGCACATTTGGGGGCGGAAGCTCTGGATGAGGCGCTCGCGCAACAAAGCTGGTTCGCCCACACCAGCAAAACGCGCACAACCGCCGAGGCGCTTAAGGCCGATCTCGCGACCATCCGCGTCAACGGGTTTGCCTTTGATGATGAAGAGCACGAGCCCGGCATCATCTGCATCGCGGTCCCGATCTTGACCGAGGCCGGGCAACCCTTGGGTGCCATGTCGATCACGTCGTCCACCCTGCGCCATACCCTCCAAGAGCTTCAGGGCTATGCGCCGAACCTCATCGCCACCGGGCGTGCCATCGCTGCCGAAGCTGCAACTTGGCGCTTTCGCACGCCCAACAAACCGCACTGAAAGGCCAAGGACATGAACGGTGTTTCACTCTCGTCCGTCATTAAGCGCTATGGCGATGTTCAAGTTATCCACGGCGTGGACCTCGAAATCGCCGAAGGGGAGTTTTGTGTGTTCGTGGGCCCCTCGGGCTGCGGAAAATCAACGCTTTTACGCATGATCGCGGGGCTCGAAGAAACGACCGGCGGCCAAATCATGATTGCCAGCAGCGACGTCACCAACGAGGACCCTTCAGAGCGCGGCGTGGCGATGGTGTTTCAGACCTACGCGCTCTACCCGCATATGACCGTCGAAGAGAATATGGGCTTTGGCCTCAAGATGACGGGCCACCCAAAGGCAGAGATCAAGGCCGCTGTGGACCGTGCCGCTGAGGTGTTGAAACTTGGCCCATATCTAAAGCGCCGGCCCAAAGCGCTGTCGGGCGGGCAACGGCAGCGGGTTGCCATTGGCCGCGCGATTGTGCGCGACCCGCAGGTATTTCTCTTCGACGAGCCGCTCTCGAACCTCGATGCGGAGTTGCGGGTGGATATGCGGGTGGAGATTGCGCATCTCCACAAACAGATCGGCGCGACGATGATCTACGTCACCCACGATCAGGTCGAGGCGATGACACTCGCGGACAAAATCGTGGTCCTTCGCGATGGGCGGATCGAGCAGGTCGGCTCTCCGCTGGAGCTGTATGAAAACCCCGACAACCGGTTCGTCGCCGGGTTTATCGGCTCTCCGTCGATGAATTTCGTGGAAGCCAAGGTCTCGGGCGGGCTGTCGATGGAGGGGATTGGTCTGCCGCCGATGTCGCCAAACGTTGATTTGACCGGGCGCGATGGCGAGACGCTGACCGTTGGCTTGCGGCCGCAAGACCTCTCTCTCACCGCCGACGGCCCGCTGACTGTGGACATTATCGAGAACCTCGGCGGCGTGGCCTACGTCTACCTCGATGCCCCAAACGGCGAGCGGTTGGTCGTTGAAGCAAAAGGCGTAGACGCGCCGAGGCCCGGAACCTCGGTTGGGGTCAGCATCGCGCCAGACCGGTTATATTTGTTCGACAGCAACACCGGCCAGCGTATTCGCTGAGGCGGGAGGGGCATAGAGCCCAGACCACTGAGGGCCCGGATCATGTCCGGGGCGTGTAGGCCCCGTCCCGGCCTTGAGCCGCGACCTCGCCAAACAACGCCGCACATAGGCCACGCCCTCCCTCGGGTGGGCGTTTTGTGCGTTGTCAGCAGCGCAATTTATGTCTCAAACCCGCATACGGTTCGCGCAATGGCCGACGTTGAACAGACGCCCTCCCAGTGGGGAGGGAGGGCGTGGCCGGAGGCTGGTCGCCTCCGACCGAGTAAGCCCCCGGCTTGACGCGGGACATCAAAAGGAAACACCAAACGCAGCACGCGTCAGACCGAGATGTGGCGCAGCTAGGATTATTCCTGCCAAACCACGCTCACTTTGAACACCAACCCTCACGCTCTAACGCGCAAGACCTGACGGTCCGTCTAGCGCGCGCGGCGGGCTTCACTCTTGACCCCACGCGGCAACGTTTCTCTGAAACCATCGAGGCCCCGGATCAGGTCCGGAGCGTATAATCCCCGTTCCGGCCCTGAGCCGGGACCTCGCGCCACGCACCCCAAAACCGCAAGAACACCTCACGCCGGCACACCCCAAATCTCATGCGCGTATTGCCGGATCGTGCGGTCGGACGAGAAATACCCCACCCGCGCCGCATTGCGGATCGCCTTGGCCGTCCATTGATCGGGCGCTTGCCAAAGCGCATCGACGTCGCGTTGCGCGGCCGCATAGGCCTCAAAATCTGCCGCCACCATGAACCAATCCGAGTGGCGCAAACCCGCCATCAGATCGCGGTATCGGCCGGGATCAGAGGGCGAGAACACGCCGTCCTCAATCGCATGCACGGCCTGCGCCAACTCTTTCGACCCTTCGATGATCGCGTTGGCGTCGTGGCCCTGTTCGCGGGTTTGCGCGACCTCGTCTGCGGTCATCCCGAAGATCACGATGTTGTCGTCGCCCACACGCTCTTTGATCTCCACATTCGCGCCATCGAGCGTGCCGATGGTCAGCGCGCCATTTAGCGCAAACTTCATGTTGCCGGTGCCCGACGCCTCCATCCCTGCTGTAGAGATTTGCTCAGACAGATCCGCAGACGGCACGATCTTTTCCGCCAGCGTAACGTTGTAGTTGGGCATATAGGCGACCCGCAGGAGATCCCGCACCGATGGGTCGCGGTTGATCGCCCTCGCGACATCGCCCGCGAGTTTGATGATGAGTTTCGCGTTGTGATAGCTGGGCGCGGCTTTCCCTGCGAAGAGCTTCACCCGTGGCACCCAATCCCTCTCTGGGTGGCTGCGCATCTGGTCATAAAGCGCCACCGTCTCGATGATGTTGAGCAGCTGGCGTTTGTACTCATGGATGCGCTTGATCTGCACATCAAACATCGCATCGGGGGAGACGGTCAGACCCAGCTGCGCCTTGATCTCATCCGCCATACGCGCCTTGTTGGCCCGCTTGATGGCGCGGAAACGCTGCTGAAACGCACCATCTTCAGCGACCACATCCAGCGCCGTCATCGTGTCGAGGTCACCGAGCAGCCGGTCGCCCACAACCTCTTGCGCGAGCGCATAAAACTCTGGGTTCGCTTGCGCGAGCCAGCGGCGCGGGGTGATCCCGTTGGTCTTGTTGTTGATGCGCAGCGGATAGAGTTGGTGGAAGGGTCTGAAGACCGTTTTCTTCATCAATTCGGTGTGCAGGCCAGAGACGCCATTCACCGAATGCGCGCCCACAAAGGCCAGATTGCCCATGCGCACCCGCCGCTCTCCGCCCTCATCGATGAGCGACATATCGGCGATGTCCCCGTCGCCAAAGCCTTGCGTGCGCGCCTCTTTCAACACCGTCGCGTTGATCTGAAAGATGATCTGCATATGTCGCGGCAGCATCCGCTCCAAGAGCGGCACAGGCCAGCTCTCCAACGCCTCAGGCAATAGTGTGTGGTTGGTGTAGGCGAAGGTCTTCTTCGTGATCTCCCATGCCGTGTCGAAGGGCATGTGGTGCACGTCCATCAACAGCCGCATCAACTCCGCCACCGAGATCGCCGGATGCGTGTCGTTGAGCTGCACCGCGACCTTGTCCGCCAGATTGGACAGGTCGTCATATTGCTGAAGGTGGCGGCGCAGGATGTCTTGCAGCGATGCCGACGAGAAAAAGTATTCCTGCCGCAGCCGCAGTTCTTGGCCCGCAGGGGTCTCATCGGCGGGGTAAAGGACGCGTGAGAGCGCCTCTGCGCGGTTCTTGTCCTCCATCGCGCCGAGATGGTCGCCGGCGTTGAACACCTCCAGCCGGATCGGATCGAGCGGTTCCGCCTTCCAGAGCCGCAGCGTGTTGACCCGCTTGCCCTGCCAGCCAACGATGGGGGTGTCGTAGGCCTCGGCGGTGTAGCGCTCTTGCGGGGCCCAGTGGCATCGGTCGTCATCGTCGAACTGGACGTGTCCACCAAACCCGATTTCGTAGGAGGCCTCCCGACGCGGAAACTCCCACGGGTTGCCGTGTTGCAACCAAGTCTCCGGAAACTCGACCTGCCAGCCGTCGCGAATGTCTTGATGGAAGAGGCCATGCACGTAGCGGATACCGTAGCCGTAAGCGGGGATATCCACCGACGCCATCGACTCCATAAAGCACGCAGCCAGTCGCCCAAGACCGCCATTGCCAAGCGCGGCGTCAGGCTCCAGCGCTTCGATGGTGTCGTAGGAGACGCCAAGCTCTACCAGCGCATCGCACAGGCTTTGCATCATTTCCATGTTTGAGACGGCATCACGCAAAAGCCGGCCGATCAGGAACTCGGCGGAGAGGTAGTACACCCGCTTTTTCTGGTTCTGATACGCATCGCGGGTTGAGGTCATCCAGCGATCAACGACCCTGTCGCGCACCACCAAGACAGCGGCGGTCAGCCAATCATGCTCTGTGGCGACAACCGCATCCTTGCCGATGCGGTAGATCAGCCGATCCAGAATGTCGGTGGCGAGCGGTGAGAGGTCGTCGCGCGTTTGCGGGTCGTGGCGTGTGTCGGCGGGCATGGTCTATCCTGCAGGCTGGTACTAGGTAAGAGCTACTGCAAGCGATCCGCGTCGTCTATGTCTTCACCCCGGTTTGAGCTTGCCGCCTTTAGGCCGCAAAAAGTGGGAAGGTCACACCCAGCGCCCAAGCGAGCGTGATCCCATTGCCAACGCCCGGAATGCCGGCCAGCCCAGTGCGCCGTCCGACCACGCCTCCCAACGTTCCGAACACCACGAAAAACAACAGGATCACGATCATGATCAGCAAAAGGAAAAAGAGCCGCTCAAAATCGAGTGCAACTGCGATGCTGAGCGAGACGAGAAACATCCCCCGCGCAAACAGAGTGCGCCATAGTGGGGCATGACCGCGCTCGGTCAGCGCCGCATCCGCGATCATGAAGGGGATCGCCCCCACCGCGATGATCGCGATGATCGGCAGCCGCGCATCAATCGCAGAGAACGAGGCGACGTAGCTGTCCAGCCCGAACCCAAACGCCAGCACCCCATAGGCCGCCACCAAAAGCCCAAACATCACCGAAAAGAGCATCCCTCTCGGTGAAACAGCGCCGCTGAAAAACAGGAAAAACAGCGCCGCGACGCCGTAGACGAAAAGATGCACAGAGAGATAGTCGGCGACCAGAACCGGCAAAAACCGCGTGTTGAACTGCGCCACGAGAATAGGCGTGAGCACAGCCACCAGCAACACCACTCCGATGAACCTCCGCACCGACATGCGCTGCTCAGGCACCCTTAGCGCCAAAGCCGGAAGGGCTTGCGACAGCGGCCAGATGAGCCCCACAAGCCCCGCCAGCAAAGCGATGATGGGCAGGCCAAGCTCTGGAACCGGCCCCTCCCACCGCACAGTGTCAAAGACGTCATCAATCCACTCCCGCGCCTCTTGCAGCGCAGATGGGGCATAGAGCACCGCGACATGCTCTGCCTGCGGAACCACAAACACCTTGCGCGCGGAGCCGTTTGCGAAGCTGCCAACCATCTCCCCTTCTTGTGCGGACCGGTCGATCAGCTGGACAACGCGCAGCGCCTCTTCGCGCAGCATCCCTTCCCACTGGCCCACGATAAGCAAGAGGTTCTCGGGGCTGTCACGGTCAATCGCTTGCGAAAAGGTAGAGACGCCAACGACCGCCTCCACATCGCCATCGGCTTGCGCGGCACGCACGATGATATCCGTCGCCATGGAGTGGCCGAGCAGCACCATACGATCCGAGAGATCAAATTCCGCGCGGGCGGCGTCCATCACTCGAAGGGTCTCATTCACCAGCCTTTGGGTCGTGCCATCGACACTGGTAACGTCGCCAGACATCGGCACGGGGTTCGCGCCATGACCCTCAAAATCGAAGGTAACAGCGATGTAGCGCGCCTTCGCCAGGGTGAGGGCATAAGCCTTCATCAGCTGCTGTGAGCCTGCAAACCCATGCGCGATCACCACGATTGGCGCAGAGGTCACGTCCGGGTCACGATACACGGTGGCCGGGGTGGTTCCGACATCCAGAGGCTCGATGGCGAGCCCCTGCATCTCCCCTTCGAGCACAGAGATGGACCACGCCAAAAGCGCCGCCGCCACGACGCCAATAATACCACGCAAATAAGCCAGTCTCGACATTGTGTTCACCCTGTGCACACCGCCGCATCGCGACCACACCCCAACGCCGCTATACGTGCACTGCAGCATAGCGCAGGAGCCTGTATTGCAAAGCATTTCACCGCTTGTTCGGGATGTTGTGATGGTCGGAGGGGGCCATACACACGCACTGGTTTTGCACAGTTTCGCGATGTCGCCTGTCGCGGGTGCTCGGCTGACGGTGATCAACCCCGGCCCCACCGCGCCCTACTCCGGAATGCTGCCAGGCCACGTCGCGGGACACTACACGCGGGATGATCTGGACATTAATCTCGTCCGCCTCTGCCGCATGGCAGGCGCGCGGTTTATCTCGGGCAAGGCGGATGGGTTGGACCTAATGAACAAGACCGTAAGCGTACCGGGGAGGCCCCCGGTGCCCTACGATCTCGCCTCGCTCGACATTGGCATCACGAGCGAGATGCCCAAGCTTCCGGGCTTCATCAAGCACGCCCATCCCGCCAAACCCCTCGGCCCATTTGCGCGCGACTGGGAGGTGTTTGTTGCCGACGACGGCCCCAAAACTGTCGCCGTGATCGGTGCGGGCGTCGCGGGATGTGAGCTGGCGATGGCCATGGCCTATCGCTTGCAAGGCCAGCCTGCGGAGATCACGCTGATCGAAGCGGGCGATGAGATTTTGCGAGACACCCTCCCCCGCACCCGCGCGCGCTTGCGCCATCACCTCGACCGCCTCGGCATCACCCTGCGCACCGGCGCGGGTGCAAGCGAGGTCACGGCCGACGGGGTGCACCTCTCAAACGGCGGCTTTGTGGATGCTCGCTATGTCACGGGTGCCGCTGCCACCCGTCCGCAGACCTGGCTTGAGCGTACCCACCTCGAGCTGCATGACGGCTTTATCAAGGTGCGCCCTGACCTGCGCAGCAGCGACCCCAGCGTCTATGCCGTCGGCGATTGCGCGCATCTGACAGACAATCCGCGGCCCAAGGCCGGGGTCTATGCGGTGCGTCAGGCCCCGTTCCTTTTCGCCAATCTGCGCGCTGATCTGACCGGCCGCGCCCGCCGCCCATATCGCCCGCAGCCGGGGTATCTCAAGCTGATCTCTGTGGGCGACAAGATCGCTGTCGCTGACAAATTCGGCATCACCATCGAAGGCAAACATTGGTGGGCACTGAAAGACCGTATCGATGCGAAGTTCATGGGTCAGTTCAAGAAGCTCAAGCCGATGTCTTTGCCCGCGCCGAGCGGGGATGTGAGCCGAGGTGTGGCGGACCTTT
>JBCBGM010000056.1:0-12896 GCA_038526735.1 Pseudomonadota bacterium
GGCGCGGATGTGATCTTTGCAGAACCAAAAGAAGTCATCCGTCCGGTCGGGCGATTTGGGCGCGCGGAAGACGCCGCGCTGCTCGCACCCCTCCCAATCACACTTGCGCTGAGAGCTGTCGACGGCCCCCGACATCCCACGCCGACGGGCGCGTTTTTTCTTGTCGGAGGATACCGAAATGTCGAAGCCAAAGGGATCACGCGCCATGGGGCCAAACTGCTCCTTTTCGTATTAGGCGCAACACTCTACATCTTTATGCGGCAAGGCCAAGGGAGCCGCGCCAGAAAGGATGTGAACTTTGCGTGTCGTTGATCAAATTGATGAGAAGCTCAGGGCCGCGTTCACCCCAACAGCGCTTGAGGTTGTGGATGAAAGTCATCTGCACGCGGGCCATGCCGGGGCGCCGGACGGGGGGCAGTCACATTTCCGCGTGATGATCCGGTCAGAGGCATTCGCTGGAAAGTCGCGTGTCGCGCAGCAGCGGCTGATTTACGGTGCTCTGAAGGACGAGATGGCCGGGACGATCCACGCGCTGGCGTTAGACGTCGGCGTCTAGGCTCAGGTTGCGGGGCCGAGGCGCGCATCGGAGGTGGTGAGGGTCGCCTCTGCCGGAGATGCCGGAGGCTCGTCGCGCGTTGGCTTGGGGCGGGTGAAGACGAGAAATGTCACCGCCTTTTGCTCAGGCTTTGAGAACAGCCCGCCCTTGGTTTCCATCTGGATGGTTTCGGTCCCGAAAAACTCCCACCCGCCAGCGCAGCCAGCGTTGATGGCATTGGCCAGCGTCTGCTCCATCCGCTCAGCCGCGTCGCGCACGCCCTTTACCTTGGAGGGTTTGGTGGGGGCGAGGATGGTTTTGTAATCGTAGTCGGACATCTGCGGTCTCTCGAATCGGGCGGTGCTGGGGGCAGGTTACTCTAGCCCCAGCTTTGCCTTGACTATCTCTTGCACGGCCTGCGGGTTTGCCTTGCCGCCGGTCGCTTTCATCACCTGGCCAACGAACCAGCCGGCCACCTTGGGGTTTCCCTTGGCCTTTTCAACCTGCGCAGGGTTGGCGACGATGATCTCGTCCACGGCGGCTTCGATTGCGCCGGTGTCGGTCACCTGACGCATGCCACGGCTCTCGACAATCTCGGCCGGATCACCGCCTTCGGACCAGACGATCTCAAAGAGGTCTTTGGCGATCTTGCCGGAGATATCGCCCTTGGAGATCAGGTCGATGATCCCACCCAGTTGCGCGGCGGAGATGGGGCTGTCGGCGAGCGCGGTGTCCTCTTTATTGAGACGGCCAAAGAGCTCGTTGATCACCCAGTTGGCGGCAAGCTTGCCGTCGCGGCCTTTGGCAACCTCTTCAAAGAAGTCGGCAGACGCGGTCTCGGCGGTGAGCACGCCCGCGTCATACTCGGTCATCCCGAAGTCGGCGATGAACCGCGATTTCTTCTCATCGGGGAGTTCGGGCAGCGTGTCAGCGACGCGCGTGACATAAGCGTCATCGATCACCAGTGGCAGCAGGTCAGGATCGGGGAAATAGCGGTAATCATGCGCCTCTTCCTTGGAGCGCATCGAGCGGGTCTCGCCCTTGGTCGGATCGTAGAGGCGGGTTTCCTGATCGACGCTGCCGCCATCCTCCAGGATCGCGATCTGGCGCTTGGCCTCATAGTCAATCGCCGCTTGGATGAACCGCATCGAATTCATGTTCTTGATCTCGCAGCGGGTGCCGAGATGGCTGAAATCCTGGCTTGCCTGATATTTCTCATAGTCGCCCGGGCGGCAGACAGAGACGTTGACGTCCGCGCGCAGGTTGCCGTTCTGCATGTTGCCATCGCAGGTGCCCAAATAGCGCAAGATTTGGCGCAGTTTACGAACATACTCCGCCGCCTCCTCCGGCCCACGAATGTCAGGGCGGGAGACGATTTCCATCAGCGCCACACCCGTGCGGTTGAGATCCACGAAAGACATCGCCGGGTCCATATCGTGGATCGACTTGCCTGCGTCCTGCTCAAGATGGATCCGCTCAATCCGCACCCGCCGCGCAACGCCGGGGGCCATATCGACGATCACTTCCCCCTCGCCCACGATCGGGTGGTAAAGCTGGCTGATCTGATAGCCCTGCGGCAGATCGGGATAGAAATAGTTCTTCCGGTCAAACCGCGAGTAATGGTTGATCTCGGCCTTGAGCCCCAACCCCGTCCGCACCGCTTGCTCGACACAGAAATCATTGATCACCGGCAACATGCCCGGCATCGCCGCATCCACCAATGACACATTGGTGTTCGGCTCCGCCCCAAATGCGGTGGAGGCGCCAGAAAAAAGCTTGGCCTCGGACGAGACCTGCGCATGCACCTCCATCCCGATCACCAGTTCCCAGTCTCCGGTGACGCCGGCGATGGTTTTGAGGGTGGGTTCGGTAAAGGTCAGCTGGGTCATGGCGCATCCTCGTGTCAGAGCCGTTCTTAGGGAGGTGAGCCGACAGCGGCAAGAGCCCTGGGGTGGAACCTGCACCTTTGATCAAGGTGATCATTCGGGGCTCTGCCCCCTGCCGCGCTGCGCGCGCCATTCCCCCGGGATATTTGATCCTCTGCAGGGGCTAGAAAATCGCCCTCCTCCCTGCAGAGTTTGAAATATCCCGGGGTGAGGCTGCGCCAGCAGACGAGGGGCAGCGCCCCTCAAGGCCGCCGCAGGCGGTCAGCGGCCCCCGGCGATGTCGAGCCATGTGCCGGTGGTGTAGGATGAGCGCTCTGAGGCGAGGAACATGACCGCTTCGGCCACCTCGTCAGCATGCCCCGCGCGGCCCAGGGGTGTGGCGCCGCCCAGGCGTGCGGCGCGGTCAGGGGCGCCGCCTTTGGCGTGGATGTCTGTATCGATCAGGCCGGGGCGGATGCCGCACACGCGGATACCTTGGGGCCCAAGCTCTTTGGAGAGGCCGATGACCATTGCATCGACGGCTGCTTTGGAAGCGGCGTAGTCGACAAACTCTCCGGGATTGCCCACGCGGGCCGCGACCGAAGACATCAGGATGAGCACGCCGCCCTTGCCGCCATAGTCTGTGCCCATCCTGCGGATCGCGGCGCGGGCGGAGAAGAGCATGCCGGTGGTGTTGGTGGTGATGACGTCGGTAATCTCTGCGGGGGTGGCCTCGGCAAGAGGCCGGGTGCGGGGTGGGACGATGCCAGCGTTCAGGAGCGCTACTGTGGGGGTACCTAGGGCGCTTACATGAGCGGCGAACATCGCATCGCAGGCCTCTGCGCTGCAGATATCGGCTTGAATGGCCACGGCGCGGGGGCCTTGGGCTTCGATCTCAGCAACGAGCGCCTCCGCACTGCGGCGATCGGAGTTGTAGGTGAGGCCGACATCGTAACCGTCGCGGGCGGCGAGGCGGGCGGTGGCGGCACCGATGCCCGCGCTGCCGCCGGTGATGAGCATGGAGGGCATCAGCTACCTGCCTTGCGGATGTGCCATGTAGTTTCGCCCTCGGCTTCGGTTGAGCTCACCACCTCATGGCCGCTCTCTGCGCAGAAGTGCGGGACGTCGACGATGGCGGCGGGGTCTGTCGTGATGATCTCCACCAAGGCGCCCGGCTCCAAGGGCTGCATCCGTTTGCGCAGGCGCAGGACGGGCAGGGGGCACAGCAGGTTGCGGGCGTCTATTTCGAGGTCGGGTGTCATGGAGATTTGGTAGCGCTTTCGCACCCCTTCCCACAACTGAAATGCAGCGCTTTTTGTGCGCCGCCTCTCCGCGTATAGGAAAGGGATGAGCGATGCGCCCTCCCTCGTGAAACGCCGCAAGGTGTTTTTTATCCCCGGTTTTGATCCGCTCGGAGCGCGGCGCTACCGTGAACTGTACCGGACGCACGCGGGAAAGCAGGCGCAGATCAGCGGCTATGAGATTGACGTCGCGGGGCGGCCGGGGCGGCAGAATTACGGGTGGGATGTGGCCTTTCGCGACGGGGAGGCGGCGGTCGAGACGGAGCTGGAGTTTCTCCAGTGGTCGGATTTGGTAAAGGCGGCGATGAAGGTTTCCATCCTGCGCAGCTACCGGCAATTGGGGCGGACGTTGTGGCTGTATCTCGCGAGCGGGGCGTATTGGCGCTTGGTGCGGCTTCGCTATGTGCCGATGATGATCGCGACCTACCCGGCGGTGGCGCTGACGGTCTTTGGGCTGCTGGCGGTTTTGGTAGGAGTTTTGGTCTCAGCAGGCGTTGAGGCCGCGGGCGCGCCGGGGTGGTTTGGGACTCTTCTTGGTGTCATCGCGGGTGCGCTGCTCTTGGTCTGGATCCGACGGCGGGATGCCAAGACTTATGCGTTCTATCTGATGTCGGATTACGCCTATAGCGCGCAGGCGAAAGGGCGGATGCCGGAGGATCTTGCGGTGCGGGTCGCTGCCTTTGGCGTGCGTCTGGATGCGGCGCTTAAGGGCGATTTTGATGAGGTTTTGATCGTTGGGCACTCCTCAGGGGCACATATCGCCGTGCATCTGGCTGCGCGGGCGGGGGCTGTTCCGCAGGGGGTGTCGCTGTCTCTGCTGACGTTGGGGCAGGTGATTCCGATGGTGTCTTTCCTGCCCACGGCCTCTGATCTGCGGGGGGATTTGCATCGGGTGGCGAAGCGGAAAGATCTGTTTTGGGCCGATGTCTCTGCCCCTGCGGATGGCGCCTGCTTTGCGCTGTCGAACCCCGCGGCTGTGTCGGGGGTGGATCCGGACGCGGACGAAAAATGCGGGCCGATCGTGATCTCCGCCAAATTCTCGCGCACGCTGTCAGAGCGGCAGCAAAAAGAGCTGCGGTGGCGGTATTTTCGGCGGCACGTGCAGTATTTGCGGAGCTTTGAGCAGCCTGAGGATTACGACTATTTTGCGATCACAGCGGGCCCTCAGACGTTGCGCGCTCGGTATGGAGAGCGGTCGTCATCCGCGAGCACGATCTGGACGCCGCTGTCGCCCTATCAGGATATAATATGACGCCGCCCAAGCCGCCGTCGCGGCCGGAGGGGGCTGGGCCGCTCGCGCGGTTGCGGTTGTTTCGCAAGGATATTTTTCGCTCGCAGCCGGGGCGCCTCTACCGCGCTTGGATGGCGGAGATGCGGACGCCGATCTCGCGCTCGTTTCTGGTGAATGACCCTACGATTGTCTCACAGGTGTTGCGAGAAGCGCCGGAGGACTTCCCCAAAGCCAACCTGATCGGCGCGGTTTTGCGGCCTTTGCTGGGGCAGTCGGTGTTTGTAACCAATGGCGCGCAATGGCGAGCGCAGCGGCGGGTGATTGATCCAGCGTTTGAGGGGGGGCGGTTGAAGGCGCAGTTTCCGGCGATGCGCGCGGCGGTGGAGGAGGCGGTCGCGCACTGGCCGGAAGGGGAGGCGGATGCTGAGCCGCTTTGCTCTCGCCTTGCCGCCGACATCATCTTTCGCACGCTGTTTTCGCGGCCCATCACCGATGACGATGCGTGCGCGGTGTTTGCGGCGTTCCAGGCGTATCAGCGGTCGCAGCCGGTGCTTTCGCCACTCGCTTTGCTGCGGTTGCCAAGCCTGAGGCGGGGTGGGCGCTTTGCCCGTGCGGCACGCGCGCCGATTGAGCGGATGGTGACGGCACGCGCGAGAGAGATTGCAGATGGCACAGCGCCCGATGACCTTGCGACCCGGTTAATGACAACGCCCGATCCAGAGACGGGGCGGTGTTTTGGGACGCGTGAGATGATCGATCAGGTCGCGATATTCTTTTTGGCGGGGCATGAAACCTCCGCTTCGGCACTGGCTTGGGCCTTGTGGTTGCTAGCGACGCACCCTCAGGTTCAGGCAGAAGCGCGGGAGGAGGCGCGGGCGGAGTTGGATGCTCCGAGTGACCTATCGCGCTTTCCTCTGCTCCGCGATGTGATGCGAGAGACGCTGCGGCTTTATCCGCCCGTGCCGATGATGGTGCGGGAGAGCACGCGAGCGCAGACATGGCGGGGGCGTGGTGTGCCGAAACGCAGCCTCGTGATCCTGTCGCCCTGGCATTTGCATCGCCACACGCGGCTTTGGGACGACCCGGATGCGTTTAAGCCCGAGCGGTGGCAGACCCCGCCGCCGCGGGAGCAGTATATGCCGTTCTCGCAGGGGCCGCGGATTTGCCCGGGGGCGGGGTTTGCGATGATGGAGAGTGTGCTGGCGTTGCACCGGCTCTTACGCGCGTTTGAGTTTGCGTCCGGAGACGAGGTTCCTGTGCCCGTCGCGCATCTGACTGTGCGGTCAGAAAACGGGATCAGGCTGCGCGCTACTCGGCGCGTTTGACGGCCTCCAGCACGAACATGCGGATTGCTGAGGCGAGGCCGGTGTCGGGTGCGCGGCCTTCGTCGATCTGCGAAACTAGGGCATTCAGAGGCACGTTGCGCTCTGCGGCGATGCGGCGAAATTCCTTCCAAAACGGCTCTTCGAGCGAGATGGAGGTGCGGTGTCCTTTGAGCGTGACTGAGTGCTTGATGGGGCGGCCGTTCATGTCTCTCGCAGGTGGTTGTCGAGCGCGGTTTTGGCGCGGGCTTTCTCTTGGGCGCGCTGGGTGCGTTCGGCTTTGGTTTGCCCGTGCTGTGCGGCGTTGACATCAGCCTCAGCCTTTGAGGCTTCGCGTTTCGCCCGTTTGCGCGCGCTTCTGAGGTTAATGATCTTCGCCATGGCGAGAGAGTAGCGAAGGGTGAGGTGCGGCGCGAGGGCCAAAAAGCGCTGCGCCCCAGACGGCGTGTCCGGGGCGCAGGGTTTACGGGTGTGCTGAAGGCTTACTTCGGGCCGATCATCGTCTCTGGGCGGACGACCTCATCGAAGGTTTTTTCGTCGACGAAACCTAGTTTGATCGCCTCTTCCTTGAGCGTGGTGCCGTTTTTATGCGCCGTCTTTGCCACTGTCGTCGCGTTGTCATAGCCGATGGTGGGGGCGAGGGCTGTGACCAGCATAAGGCTTTCGCGCATGATCTTGGCGATGCGATCTTCGTTCGCCTTGATGCCCACGACACAGTTGTCGGTGAAGGCGACGGCGGCATCTCCCAAGAGCTGCATCGACTGCAGCACGTTATAGGCCATCATTGGCTTGTAGACGTTCAGCTCAAAATGCCCCTGCGAGCCGGCAAAGCCGACGGCGGCGTCGTTGCCAAAGACATGGGCGCAGACCTGGGTCATCGCCTCGCACTGGGTGGGGTTCACCTTGCCCGGCATGATCGAGGAGCCGGGCTCATTTTCGGGTAGCATCAACTCGCCCAGCCCGCAGCGGGGGCCAGAGCCCAAGAGGCGAATGTCATTGGCGATTTTGAAGAGTGAGGCGGCGACGGTTTTCGTGGCGCCCGACATCTCGACCATCGCGTCATGGGCGGCGAGCGCCTCAAACTTGTTGGGCGCAGTCACGAAGGGGATGCCGGTGATCTCGGCCATGTTGGCGGCGACCTCTTCGCCCCAGCCCTTGGGTGTGTTGAGGCCGGTGCCGACAGCCGTACCGCCCTGGGCAAGCTCGTGGATGCGGGGCAGGGCACCCTCGATCCGGGCGATGCTCATCGCGACCTGGTGGGTGTAGCCGGAAAACTCCTGCGCGAGGGTGAGCGGCGTTGCATCCATCGTGTGGGTGCGGCCGATCTTGATGATGCCCTCAAACTCTGCGGTTTTCGCCTCAAGGGCGGCGTGCAGTTTCTTGAGGCCCGGCAGCAGCACATCGCGCGCGGTCATCGCGGTGGCGATGTGCATGGCAGTCGGGAAGGTGTCATTCGACGACTGGCCCATGTTGCAGTGGTCGTTGGGGTGGACCGGGCTCTTGGAGCCGATCTCGCCGCCGAGCATCTCGATCGCGCGGTTCGCGATGACCTCGTTGGCGTTCATGTTGGATTGGGTGCCAGAGCCGGTTTGCCAGACGACTAGCGGGAAGTTGTCATCAAGCTTGCCGTCAACAACCTCTTGCGCGGTCGCCTGCATCGCCTCGCCGATCTCTTTGGGCAGTTTGCCAGAGGCGGTGTTGGCCATCGCGCAGGCCTTTTTAATCACACCAAGCGCGCGCACGACGGCGACGGGCTGCTTCTCCCAACCGATGGGGAAGTTCATGATCGAGCGCTGGGTTTGCGCGCCCCAATACTTGTCGGTAGGGACTTCGAGCGGGCCGAAGCTGTCGGTCTCGGTGCGGGTCTGGGTCATCGGGCGCTCCTCGGGTCATGCTTGAGTCGACCGTCGTATACCGCCCGGCGTTTTGCTTTGCTATGCGGCGTTGCGCACGGCTGCTCTTTGGCGAAACACATAGACCTGTGCCGGGGGCAAATTCCAAAGCTCTGTGCTTTGCATTTCGACCTCAAGGTCCAGCGCTTTGCAGATCGAACGCGCAACGGGCGTGTGGAAGCCGTAGGTGAACTGGATGAACAGCCCGCCGGGCCGCATTTTGGCGAAAGCGGCGGTCAGGATGCGGCTTTGAGAGGCCTCCGAAAAAGTTAGCAGCGGCAGGCCAGAGATCACAGCGCCGGGGCGCTCGACCGGGGCGTTGCGCAGCTCTTCGGCCCCCTGCTCAACCACGCGCAGGTTCGGAAACTCCGCACGCAGGCTTTGGGCGAAGTCGGGGTTGATCTCATAGGCGGCGATTTGGTCTTCGGGAACGCCGCTTGCAAGGATCGCCCGCGTGATCCGGCCCGTGCCTGCACCAAGCTCAATGACGGGCCCGGTGGTGGCATCGATCTGCAGACACATTTTGCGCGCGAGCCGAGTGGAGGAGGGCGAGAGGGCGACGATTTTGTTGGGCCGCCTGCGCAGTTGGCTCAGGAAAAGCCCGAGTTCGCTTTGGGAAGGTTTCGCCACCATCGCACCCTTTTACCGTGATGCGTTTCAGGTGGCGCCAAATGACCAGCGATCAAGCGTTAGGTCTTGCGGAAGGTATCTAGGCTCACAACTTCGGCCTCTTTCGGCGCTGAGGGCTCATCGGACGTCTCATCAGGCTCTGAGACGGGCAGTTCTGCGACCGACACGGGCTTGGGTGCGGTGTCCGCCTCCGGCTCATTGCCATCGTTGCCGTCAAAGCGCAGGCCGAACTCGACCGACGGGTCCACGAAAGTTTTGACGGCATCGAAGGGGATCACCAGCGGCTCGGGCGAGTTACCGAAGTTGAGGGTGATCGCAAAGCGGTCTGGCATCACGGCCAAGCCATCAAACCAGTTCTGGATGACGATGGTCATGTCGCCCGGATAGCGCTCGCGAAGCCAATCGGCCATGTCCACGCCTGCGTGGCTCGTGTCGAAGGTGATGTAGAAATGGTGGTCGCCGGGCAGCCCCTCTTCTGAAACACGCGACAGAACCTCCGCCATCAACTGGCGAAGAGCTGAATGCATTAAACGTCCATAATCAATCTGCGATGCCATAAGCGCTCCCTCGTTGGCACCTTATCCGATTCTGGCCTAGCGTGAAGCGAAGTTTCTTTGAAAGACACAATCCTGGGGCCGTCATGGCGAAGCTGACGTTCTGGTTCGAGTTCGCGTCCACCTACTCTTACCTCTCCGCGATGCGCATTGAACCGATGGCGAAGGCGGCTGGTGTTGAGGTGGAGTGGAAGCCGTTTTTGTTGGGGCCGATCTTTGCTGCGCAGGGGTGGAAGACGTCTCCGTTCAAGCTCTACCCGGCCAAGGGCGTGTATATGTGGCGGGATCTGGAGCGGCTTTGTGCGGAGCGGGGGTTGGGCCTTGTGCCGCTGGACCCGCACACTTTTCCGCAGAACGGGCTGATGGCGGCGCGGGTGGCGATTGCTGCGCTTGAGGCGCCAGGGGGTCCGGCGTTTGTAAAGGAGATGTACCTTGCGCAGTTTCGGGACGGGCAGATCATTTCGGAGCCGGAGGTTGTTATGGGGGCGCTAACACGCGCTGGCCTCTCAGCCGATTTACTCAGCGCTGCGAAGGACGACACGGTCAAACAGCAGCTGCGCGCAAACACTGAGGCGGCGATGGAGATCGGCCTTTTTGGTGCGCCGAGCTTTACCGTCAGGGATGAGATGTTCTGGGGGGATGATCGCCTTGAGCAGGCGTTGGCATGGTCCAAAGCTGAGGTAGAGTAGTGCAGGCTTCTGTTGCCAGGTGCCTGCGAACCCCGCCTAACCTGGCTAGAGGCTAGGGCTTAAGATTTGGTCTTAGGCACTGCTTACGCAGCGACTGCAACCGGAGCTGTGTTGTCGTTTGCAACTATTGCTCTTGAGCCGATAACGGTGGCATCCAGCCGAGCGAAAGCTAACCCCTTTAGACGTCCGTCGATCCTATTTCGGCCCCAGTGCCTGCAAACGACAGGTGTTTGGTGGAGCCGCCGGGTACCGCCCCCGGGTCCGATCCGTTTATTACGAGCGCGTTTATCGCCATAGTCCGAAGACGCCCCATAGATAGGCGTGGCGGAGCAGAGTCGCAAGCGTGCGCTACTCGGTGTCGCTGAGCATCAGCACCGGTTGGAACTCCCGCTCCAGCTTTCCTTTGATCAGGTCGGGGTAGTCCACAAAGCCGTTGCGGGCGACAAGGTGGAAGGCGCCGGGGCCGGTGATGACCGAGAATTGGTAATGGGCGACGGGGTCGGGCGCTGCGCCGGCGATGACGAGGGCGTTTACGGTAACTCCGGCTGCGGCCAATTCGGGCCAATAGCTGATGGCGGGTGGGCCGTCATTGCCAACACCGTCGCCCGAGAGATCGACGATCTTTTGCGAGCACTCGGTGGGCAGGCGTTCAAACTCCTCCAAGGCGTATTCGAGCGCACGGCCGATCGCGGTGGGGAAGTCGGAATAGATCCGAAAGTGCATCGACAGCTCATCAGCGAAGGCGTCGATATCGGCCTCGTTGCGCAGGGCGCGCCAGCGGACAACAGCGTCTTGCTGCACATAGCCCGACCACTCATAGACCATCACCTGCACTTCGGTGCCGGGCACAGAGAGGATGGCGTCGCGGATCGTTTGATCGCGAAAGGCGGCGATGAGGCCGTTCATTTGCAGATCATACTCGGCAGAGTTGACCGAGGAAGAAATGTCGAGGCCCATTGCAAGCGCAAGGCGGCACGGCAGCTCTTGCGCGGTGGCAGGGCCCGCGAGGCAGAGGGCGGCGGCGGTGAGAATGCGCTTCATTCGACCCTCGATAGGGGCATGGCGAGCTCGCGGCGGAGTTTGCGGATCATCGCGCGCTCGTAGTCTTCAAAATCGCTGGCCACTTCGACGAAGGCGCCGGGCCCTCGGATCACTTCGCGGTAGTAGAATGCGGTGATCTCGGGTGAGGTGTCTCCGCCAACCACGAGGCCGTTTACCGTGACGCCCTCAAAGTCGAGGCGGTCATATACGTCGCTGACGCTCGGGCCGTCGTTTAGGGGGCCGTCGCCGGAAATATCTACGACCGCACGGTCGCAGGGCGGGGCGGTTTGGAGCAGGGTGTGCGCCGCCTCAAGTGCCGAGCCGATGGCGGTGGGCCCGTATTGAAAGCCGCGTTGGTGGGAGCGGATGGACTCGGCAAAGCTCTCCAGCGCGGGGCGTTCGGTCAAAAGTTGCCAGTCAGAGATGAGATAGCGTTGCTGCGCGCCCGACCATTCAAAGGCCGACGCGGCGATCGGGCCGCCCATCAGGAGCAGCAAATCCGCGATCTCTGGGTTGGTAAGCGCATCTGCGACACCGTTCGATTGTAGGCGATACTCCCGCGCATCCACGGACTGAGAGACGTCAAGCGCCAAGACAAGTGCCACGCGGCATTGCGCGGCGACCGGATTTGCAAAGACGAGGGCCGTGAGCAGCAGAAGCAGCCTCATTCGAGGGACCCGAGCAGGACATCCGGCAGCACCTCGCGGATCAGTTTACGCTCCATCGCGGCGCCGAAGTCTTCAAACTGGCGGGCGCGCTCGACGAAGGCGCGGGGGCCGCGGATGACCTGGCGGCGAAAATACGTCTCCATCTGGCGGGTGGGGCCGATGGCGAGGGCGTTGACGGTGATGCCCGCCCAGTCCGGCCTGAGGTAGGCGCGGTTGGGGGCGATGCCTGCGTTGTTCACCCCGTCGCCCGAGATGTCGATGGTGAAAGCCGCACAGGGCGGTGCTTCGTTAAAGAGCGCGAGACCAAAGAGCAGTGCATTGCCAATGGCGGTGGGCTGATCGGCCGCCGAACGGCGGTGGGAGCGGACCTGTTGCGCGATGTCATCCAGCACACTCTCATCGGTTACGAGCACCCAGTTTTGGATGATGGCCTGCTGGCGGGTGTTAGACCATTCGTAGATCGCAAGCGCCACCGGGGGCAGGCCAGGCAGGAAAGCTCCGCGTACGGCGGGGTCTTCGAGCGCTTGCGCGAGCCCTTCTTGCTGCAGGGCATATTCGCGCTCATCGATGGAGGATGAAATGTCCATCGCCATGGCGAGCGCGAGGCGACATTGCTGCCCTTGCGCCGCTGTCGCGAAACACAGGCACAGGGCAGCGAAGAGGGCGCGCCTCACCACGATCCGCTGTTGGGCATGGAGGCCCAGGGCTCTTGCGCAGGGAGGTTGTCGCCCTCTTGCAACAGCTCAATCGAGATACCGTCAGGCGACTTGACGAAGGCCATGTGCCCGTCGCGGGGCGGGCGGTTGATTGTGACGCCTGCGTCCATCAACGTTTGGCAGGTCTCGTAGATATTGGAGACGCGGTAGGCGAGGTGCCCGAAGTTGCGCCCGCCGGTGTAGTCCTCCTCTGAGCCCCAGTTGTAGGTCAGCTCAAGGGCAGCATCGTGTTGGCCGGGGGGTGCGAGAAACACGAGCGTGAATCTGCCCGCCTCGTTTTCGTAGCGGCGGATCTCTTCCAGCCCCAAAAGATCGCAGTAAAACTGCTTGCTCGCATCGATGTCTTTTACGCGGACCATCGTGTGGAGGTATTTCACCGTCATTCTGTGCGCCTTTGTCGTATCGTTGCCTTCGAGCCTAGGCATTCGGCCCGATCCGCTTATGCTCGAAGG
>JBCBGM010000057.1:0-12277 GCA_038526735.1 Pseudomonadota bacterium
GGCGCGCGAGCTCGGCGGCAACCCGCCCGAGGGCAATGGCGACGCGATTGCCGTGATCGGCGACGGCTCTATGACCGCAGGGATGGCCTATGAGGCGCTGAACCACGCGGGCCATCTGAAAAAGCGGATGATCGTGATTCTGAACGACAACCAGATGTCGATTGCCCCGCCCGTGGGCGCGCTCTCGGATTATCTGACGCGGCTTTACTCTGGCTCGCCGTACCATGACCTGAAATCCGCGCTGAACCTTTTGCCCCCGCCGCTGCGCGAAGGGGCCAAGCGCGCCAAGGATATGGTCAAGAACATGGCCATGGGCGGCACGATGTTCGAGGAACTGGGCTTTTCCTACATCGGCCCCGTCGACGGCCACGACATGGACCAGCTCTTGGCGCTGTTGCGCACGGTCAAGGCCCGTTCGGATGGGCCAGTGCTGATCCACGCGATCACGAAAAAGGGGAAGGGGTATGCTCCGGCAGAAAACTCCCCCGATGCGGGCCACGCGCGGGCGAAATTCGATGTCGCCACCGGTGAGCAGAAAAAGGCCAAATCAAACGCACCAAGCTACACCAAGGTCTTTGCGCAGAGCCTGCTCAAAGAGGCCGAGCACGACCCGACGATCTGTGCGATCACGGCGGCGATGCCCGATGGCACGGGGCTGAACCTCTTCGCTGAGCGCTTCCCACAGCGTTGCTTTGACGTCGGCATTGCAGAGCAACACGGCGTGACCTTTGCGGCTGGATTGGCGGCGGGCGGGATGAAGCCCTTTGCCGCGATCTACTCGACGTTTTTGCAGCGCGGCTATGACCAGGTGGTGCATGACGTTGCGATCCAGCGCCTGCCCGTGCGCTTTGCGATTGACCGCGCCGGGCTGGTGGGCGCCGATGGCGCGACGCACGCGGGCTCCTTCGATATTTCCTATCTCACCAACCTGCCAGGCTTTACGGTGATGGCGGCGTCGGACGAGGCGGAGCTGGTGCGTATGGTGGCCACGGCGGCGGCGATTGAGGACGGCCCCTCCGCCTTCCGCTTCCCGCGGGGTGAAGGCGTGGGCGTCGATATGCCTGAACGCGGCACGCCGCTGGAGCTTGGCAAAGGTCGGATTGTGAAAGAGGGCACAAAACTCGCGATCCTCAGCTTTGGCGCGCGGCTCTCAGAGGCGCTGAAAGCGGCGGAAGAGCTTGAGGGGATGGGCATCTCAACCACTGTCGCAGACGCACGTTTCGCCAAACCCCTCGACGAAGAGATGATCCTGCGGCTTGCGCGCGAGCATGAGGCGATGATCACGGTCGAAGAGGGCGCCGTGGGCGGCTTCTCGAGCCATGTGATGCATCTTCTGGCCGAAAAAGGCGCGCTCGATCAGGGCCTCAAGATCCGCTCGATGGTCTTCCCGGACATCTTCATCGATCAGGACAGCCCGAAGGCGATGTATGATGTGGCGGCGATGAACGCGCCGCATATCGTGGCGAAGGGGCTTGAGGCGCTGGGCGTGGCGCAACTGCAAACGACGGCGATTGCGGGCGAGTGAGGCAAGGGGGCGCTGCCCCCTCACCAGCCGCGTCGCCTGCGGCGAGCCGGCTGGTTCACCCCCGAGGTATTTGGGTCAAGATGAAGGGACAATTTTAGTCAAATTGTCTGCAACGCCCGTCTTTCGTCGGTTTTCAAATATTCCGGGGTGAAACCAGCCGGCTCGCCGCAGGCGACGCGGCTGGTGAGGGGCAGCGCCCCTTAGACGTCGTTCAGGGACCAGTCGTAGTCGTAGCCGCGGATGCGCGTGTTGGTCTCTAGGGTCGTTGCCAGCTCCGGCGAGGCGTATTGGCGGATGTGGTTGAGGATGCCGGGCTCGCTGTCGCCGAAATCCTCGATGAACCAGTCGAAGATTTTCGAGAGGCGCAGGCCATTGCTTTGCACGTTCACCGCGCGCGGGTGGGCGATGAAATTGGTGGCGGCGGCGTTGAGGTCAGTCTCGAGGGTTTCGGCGGTCCAGGGCGTTGGTTTGAGGTCGGGGCAGCCGATGGAGGCGCAGTTCACGGCGTAGTGGATGCGCGGGTCGTCAAAGACCGGGCGCAGGATGCCATGCTCTACCTCGTCGAGGGTGAGGTCTCTGCCTGCGACGGTGATCAGCTTGTCGCCCCAGGGGCCTGTGTTGAAGAGGCCGCCGCGAACCTGCTTGATGCTGGTCACGGGGTACTCAGAGGCGACCACATCGACCGTGACGGCGTTATAGACGTTGACCCAGAAGGCAAACGCGGCATCTCGGGTCAGGGTTGTCGGGTCAGTCGCAGCGAGGCGATCGAGGTAGGGTTTGAGGGCGGCGCGGTCGATGGCGCCCCAGTCGAGCAGGGCCACACCGTCGGAGCCCATCACCCAGTGTTGTGCGAGCAGCGCGCGCCATTCGGTGTCATCTACGCCAGTGACACTGCCGAAGCGCTGCCAAGGGCCGTCGATCAGCTCGGCGCGCGGGCCTGCAAATGCGGGGGCGGGCAGGGTGGCGGCGGCAAGGCCGGTGGCAAGCAGGGCGCGGCGGGAGAGGAGCATGGCAAGGTCCGATCTGTTGTTGCGAGATCATGTGCCGGGCAGAGGCACATGCCGCAACCGCTATGACGTGGGCGTGATCGGATGTGAGCCGCCTTGCTGAAGTGCGGAGTAAAGCGCGATCCCTGCGGAGACCGCGACATTCAGCGAGCGCAGACCGGGCTGCATCGGGATTAGAATGCGCGCGTCGGCGGCGGAATGGACCGATTCCGGCACACCAGCGCTCTCTCGCCCCAGTAAGAGCGTGTCATCAGGTGAAAATGTCATCTCTGAAAGGGGAGTGGCGCCTTTGGTGGTCATCAAGACGAGGCGGCCTTTTGCTGCAGCTGCGAAGTGCTCCCAATCGTCGTGCAAGGTGAGGCTGACGTGGTCTGCATAATCCATGGCTGCACGGCGGAAAGCCTTTTCAGAAAAGGGAAAACCGCAAGGCAGGATCACATCCACCGGGACGCCGAGGCAGGCGGCGGTGCGGCAGATGGTGCCCAGATTGGCGGCAATATCGGGTTGAAAGACAGCAAGTCGCATTTGCCAAATCGTTCCAGATGTTAGAAGGCGCGCCAAGCTAGCGGAACGAGCCTGCGGTGCCCTGTCGCACTCCTGTGGAAGGGGTGTGCTCACTGCGATAGTTGTGCGGCTGACGAAGAAGCCCCAGGGGCGCGTGTCTGTGTATGGTCGCAGGCACTGGAACCAAGGAGACTAGCGTGAGCAACGCAGAGCATCCCGAACCGACGCGGCGCGACTTTTTATATGTCGCCACAGCAGGCACCGGTGCTGTTGTCACTGGCGCTGCCGTATGGCCGCTTGTCAATCAAATGAACCCGTCCGCAGATGTGCAGGCGCTTTCGGTTATCACGCAAGACGTGAGCGCTGTTGAGCCTGGCTCGCAGCTGACGGTGCTGTTCTTGGGCAAGCCGGTGTTTATCCGCCGACGCACCGCCGACGAGATTGCAGCCGCGCGCGACGTTGACCTGACTGCGCTGCCCGACAACGCAAGCCGCAACGCAAATATTGACGGCGATGCCGCTGATGAAAACCGCAGCATTGATGAGGCAGGCGAGTGGCTGGTGATGAACGGGGTGTGTACGCACCTCGGCTGCGTGCCGTTGGGCAACGCAGGCGATTTCGGTGGGTGGTTTTGCCCCTGCCACGGGTCTCACTATGATCTATCGGGGCGGATTCGTCGTGGCCCCGCGCCAGAGAATTTGCCCGTGCCGCCAGCTGAGTTCTTAGACGAATTCACGCTGCGCATCGGATAAGACAAGGGAGCTAGAAAATGGGTGGTATTCCACACGACCATTACGAGCCAAAGACGAAGGCTGAGAACTGGCTTCATAGCCGTCTGCCGATCGTTGGCTTGATGTATGACACACTAATGATCCCCACACCAAAGAACCTCAATTGGATGTGGATCTGGGGGATTGTCCTGACCTTCACGCTGGTGTTGCAGATCGTCACCGGGATCATCCTGGTGATGCACTACACCCCACACGTGGATTATGCCTTCCAGTCGGTTGAGCACATCATGCGCAACGTGAACGGCGGTTGGGCGATGCGGTACTTCCACATGAACGGCGCGTCGCTGTTCTTTGTGGCGGTCTATGCGCACATCTTCCGGGGGCTCTACTACGGTTCTTACAAGGCTCCGCGCGAGATCACATGGATCATCGGCCTGATCATCTTCCTGTTGATGATGGGTACGGCGTTCATGGGCTACGTGCTGCCATGGGGGCAGATGTCCTTCTGGGGTGCGACCGTGATCACGGGCCTGTTTGGTGCGATCCCGGTCATCGGTGAGCCGATCCAGACCTGGCTGTTGGGCGGGCCGTTTGTGGGCAACGCGACGCTGAACCGGTTCTTCTCGCTGCACTACCTGCTGCCGTTCCTGATCCTCGGTCTTGTGATCGTGCACATCTGGGCTTTCCACACGACCGGCAACAACAACCCGACGGGCGTTGAAGTACGGCGTGAAAGCAAGGCGGTTGCGGAGAAAGACACCGTGCCGTTCTGGCCATACTACGTGATCAAGGACTTGTTTGCGCTGGGCATCATCATGATCGTGTTCGTCGCGATCGTGGGCTTCATGCCGAACTACCTGGGTCACCCGGACAACTACATCCCGGCCAACCCGCTGGCGACGCCTGCACACATCGTGCCCGAATGGTACTTCCTGCCGTTCTACGCAATGTTGCGCGCGATCACCTTCCCGATCGGCATTCCGTTCACGGACATCGTGCTGATCGACGCAGCCTTCTTGGGTGTGGTGGTGATGTTCGGCTCGATTATCATCATGGCGCTGGCCCCATGGCTCGACACCTCGCGTGTCCGCTCTGGCCGCTATCGCCCGATGTTCAAGTGGGCCTTCTGGATCTTGGGTGTGGACTTCTTCGTTCTGATGTGGGCGGGCGCGATGCCAGCTGAGGGGATCATTCCGATCATCTCTCTCATTGGTACGGTCTACTGGTTCGCATACTTCCTCGTGATCCTGCCGCTCTTGGGCGTGATCGAGAAGCCGCTGCCGCAGCCTGCAACCATCGAAGAAGACTTCGATGCCGCTCACCCCTATGAGAGCCCTTCGGCTTCCACCGGCGGTGCCGCTGCACCAACACCAGCCGAATAACGGCTCGGTAAGGAGACTGATGATGATCGTCAAAACCCTGCGCAACGCAGCCGCAGCTCTGGTTCTCGCCACCGGCGGGGCCATGGCGGCTGGCGGCGCTGGCTACGTCGAAGACTACGACTTCGCCCATGAGGGCCCGTTCGGGACCTATGACCGGGCGCAGCTGCAACGTGGCTTTGAGGTGTACAACAACGTGTGCTCCTCCTGCCACGGGCTTGAACTGGTCTACTTCCGCAACCTGATGGAAGACAGCGGACCGGGCCTGCCGCAGGCCTACGTGGAAAAGGTCGCCTCGTTTTACTTCGTTCCCGATGACAGCCTCGGCGCGTTTCCGGGTGATGAGCGGGAAGCAAAGATCTCTGATCGCTTCCCGGGCTCCTCGATGGAAAACGCACCGGACCTCAGCCTGATGGCTAAGGCACGCGCGGGCTTTAGCGGCCCCTACGGCCTTGGTATCAACCAACTGCTGTTTGGTATGGGCGGGCCGGAGTACATTGCTTCGCTGCTGACCCACTACACCGGCAGCGAGAAGGAAGAGGCTGGCACGCTGTTCTACGGGAACGAGACGTACCCGGGCGGCTATATCGCCATGGCTCCACCGCTGTGGGGTGATGATGTGGTCTTTGAGGACGGCTCACCAACCGACCTTGAGAGCCTGTCGATCGACGTCGCAGCCTTCCTGATGTGGACCGCTGAGCCGAAGCTGGTGCAGCGCAAGCAGATGGGCCTGATCGGGGTGCTGATGCTCTCGATCCTGACGGTTCTGCTCTACTTCACCAACAAGAAGCTGTGGTATCCGATCAAGCACCGCAATGCGCCGACGCCTGCGGAGTGAGACCGCCACCAACGTTTGCAGCGGCCGGGTTTATACCCGGCCGTTTGCGTTTAAAGGGGTCGCCAGTCTCCGAGGTAATCGGCGAGGGCGGGCGTTGGGTTGGTGAGGGTGTCGCGCGCGGGGCGGGGGGGAGTGACCTCTCCATCTGCGACCACTGCGATGTGATCGGCCGCGCGCAGGGCGTCTTCGGGTTGATGGGTGACGAGGAGCACGGAGAGATTCTGCGCGGCGGCAACCTCTTTCAGGATTTGCGCAAGATCGGCGCGCATCGCGGGGCCGAGGGCGGAAAACGGTTCATCGAGTAAGAGCACGGGGCGGTTGCGCAGGAGCGCGCGGGCGAGGGCCACGCGACTTTGCTGGCCGCCCGAGAGCGCCTCTGGCTTGCGGCTGGCGTAGGTGGAGAGGCCGAGACGCTCTAGCGCGTCGGTGACCCGTTCGCGGTCTCGTTTATTGAGGCGCAGGTCGGGGGAGAGGCCGAGAGCTGTGTTCTCAAACACCGTCATATGCGTGAACAGGTTGTGATCCTGGAAAAGCATCGAGACGGGGCGGTCGGAGACGGGCAGGTCGGTGATGTCTTGTCCCTGCACACGGATGCGCCCGGCGCTGGGGGGCACGAAGCCCGCGATTGCGTGCAAGAGTGTGGTTTTGCCCGCGCCGGACGGGCCGATGAGGGCGGTCACGCTGCCCGATTGTGCCTCAAAGCTTGCAGTGAGGGTAAAGCCGGGCCGGCGGATGGTGAGGGTGTCAATGCTGAGCACGGCGGCCCCATGTGTCAAAAATCGCGAAGATGGTGAGGGTTAGCAGCACCAGGATGAGGCCTGTGGCTTGGGCGGCATCGGTGCGGAAGCTGCCCATGAGGCCGAACATCAGGAGGGGGAGGGTCTCCGTCTCGGTCGAGCCGAAGAGGGCGATGATGCCGAGGTCCCCCATGGCAAAAGCGGCGACAAGGCCGAGGGCGAGGCCAAGGCCACGGCGAATACCCGGCAATAAAACGCGGCGTAGCCAGAGGCGGCGGGAGAGGCCGAGGCTTTGCGCGAGCGGGCCGCGCGTGCGGATCACGCGGTCCACCTCGGGCAGGAGGATACGCAGGGCAAAGGGCACCCCGAGGGTGGCGTTGACAAGTGCGGTGAGCGGCAGGGCGAAGGCGAAGGGGTCGATGAAATCTCGGATCGCGATGAAGAGGGCCGTGCCGATAACGAGAGGGGAGGCGGTGAGGCCGATGAGCACCAGCCCCTCGCCAAGGAGTGCCGCGCGACCCCGGTGTGTGGCGACGCCACCCGCGATGGCCAGCGCGAGACTGCAGGAGATCAGCGTGGCCGCGATGGAAACGCCGATGCTGCGGAGGGCGGCGTTGAGCGTGGCGTCGGGCAGGTCGGGCATGCCGGGGATGCCGAGAGAGATGAGGCCGAGCATGGGCAGCCCGAGAAACGCGAGGGCGGCGGTGATGGCCGCGCGGTCGATCCACGGGTTGCGGGGTTTGGGGATGGATTGCGGGCGCAGCGACAGGCCAAACCCGCCTGCGCCGCGTTGCCCGCTGGCGAGCAGGATGAGGGCGACTGTGAGCGCGAGGCCGAGTTGCATGAGCGAGAGCAGGGCGGCGCGCGAGAGGTCGAACTCAAAGCGCAGCGCTTGGTAGATCGCGAGCTCGATGGTGGTGGCGCGGGGGCCTCCGCCCAGTGTGAGCGCGACAGAGAAGCTGGTGAGGCAGATGAGGAAGACAAGCAGTGCGGCACCTGGCAGCACTTCGCGCAGGATCGGGCGCTCGATATGGGTGTAGATGTCGCGCGGGGTGAAACCGAGTTGGGTGGCGAGGCGCAGGTGTTCCGGTGGCACTCCGGCCCAACCCGTGAGCAGCATCCGGGTGACAAGTGGCAGGTTGAAGAACACATGCGCCATCAGAATGCCGGTGAGGCCGTAGATGTCGAGCGTCGCGCCGGTGATCTCAGAGACCCAACCTGCGCGGCCCCAGACTGAGAGCAGGCCAAGGACCGCGACGATGACAGGCACGAGGAAGGGCGCGCCGAGGAGCGTGAGCACGAGGCTGCGGCCCGGAAAATCTCGGCGCGCGAGGGCGCGGGCGAGGGGAATTGCGGCGAGGGTGCAGAGCGCGGCGGAGAGGGCGGCTTGGAAGAGGGTGAAGCGCAGGATTGCCCAGTCGGCGGCCACAAGCCTCCCTGCCCCTTCGGCTGACAGCATCAGGGGGATGACCGCGCCTACGGTGAGCGCGACAACGAGTGTTGCCGCGCCCACGGAGAGCAGGGTTACTGGGCGAGGCCAGCGCGCCATGTCGCAATCGCATCAGCGCGGCGGGCCTCTGCCTCTTCTGCGGGCAGCAGGAGTGCGGTATCGGGGGTGATCAGCGTGTCAAACCCATCGGGCACGCCTGTCTCGGTCGCAAAGGCCGGATACATCCAGTTGGTGGTCGGGATCGCAGACTGGAAGCCATCGGTCGCGATGAAGCGGATGAACTCGGCGGCAAGCTCTGGCTGGTCGCTGCCTGCGAGGATGCCGGCAACCTCCACCTGCATGTAGTGACCTTCGGCGAAGGCCGCGGCGGATTTGCTCGGGTCCTCCTCGGCGATCAGGTGATAGGCGGGGGAGGTTGTGTAGCTGAGTACCATGTCGGCCTCGCCCTCAAGGAACAGGCCATACGCCTCTGACCAGCCGGGGGTGACGGTGACGATGTTGTCGGAGAGCGCCTCCCAAAACGCGGGCGCTTCGTCTCCAAGGGCTGCTTCGGCCCACATCACAAGGCCGAGGCCGGGGGTGGAGGAGCGGGGATCTTGGATCACGACAGTTGTGTCACTGGCGGCGAGGGCCATCAGGCTCTCAGGCGCGGCGGTGAGTTTGGTGTTGTCATAGACGAACGCGAAATAGCCCCAGTCGAAGGGCGTGAAGAGAGGATCGTCCCAGGCAATCGGCAGGTCGGGGGTGGGCACCCCTTCGGGCGCTGGCGCGAAAAGCCCCGTGCTGGCCGCAGCGGCGGTGAGGTTGGTGTCGAGCCCGAGCACGACGTCGGCGTCGCTGCGGGTGCCCTCAAGGCGGATGCGCGACAGGAGTGCGGCACCATCGCCCGCGCCCACGAGGGTGAGGTCGCAGTTGCAGATCGCCTCGAAGTTCGCCTCGATCACCGGGCCGGGGCCCCAGTCAGAGACGAAACTGTCATAGGCATAGACGATCAGCTCTCGCCGCTCTTGCGCGGCGAGCGGCAGGGCACAGGCGGTTGCGAGTGCCGCGAGGGTGGTGGTTCGTTTCAAGTGCATTTGGTCCTCCAATGCGTGGCATCCGGAGGCGGCATGAGCCCAAAAGGGGTGTGATCATGCAGCCTTCCCTCCGCCGGTATGAGCCGGTTCAGGTTCAACGGGTTCGCGGGTGTCCGCATCTCAGCCCTCAACGAGGGCGCCCCGAGGCACCGCGCAAGCTAGCGGGTTTGAGGGGGAGTGCAAGGGGCAGGTTCACCGCGACGTGAAAGGGGCAGGCGCATGACCCGTTGCTGCGACGCCGGAGGGCGCGTAATTATGAGGGCATGGACCGCCGCTTTGTCATCTCCGCTGTGCCTGCGCTGGCTGTGGCCGCGTCGCCGTTGCGTGCGGCGATTGGGACGGCGCTGGAGATGCGCGATCTCTACGAGAGCGACATGAGCTTCACGGAGGAGGCGACGGCGCTGGCGGGGGAGCGTGTCTCTTTCACTGGGTTTATGGCGCCGCCGCTGCGGGCGGCTTTTCCGTTTTTTGTGCTCACCAAGGTGCCGATGGCGGTGTGCCCGTTTTGCGATGATGCCGCGCAATGGCCGCCGGATATTTTGGCGGTGTACACCAAGCGGGTGCTGCGGCCGATCCCGTTTCATGTGCGGGTGGAGACGCGGGGTGTCTTGGAGCTTGGCGCCTTTCGCGACCCTGAAACCGGGTTTGTTAGCCGGGTGCGGTTGACGGATGCCGTTGCCTCCCGCGCCTGAGATGGGGCTCGCACTGACGCTGCGCGATGTGCGGGTTTTGGGCGACGATGGGGGCGCGATCTTGTCGGTGCCTGCGCTCGATGTGGCGGCAGGGAGTTTGGTTGGGGTGCGTGGTCCGTCGGGGGCGGGGAAGTCTACGTTTTTGACGGTGCTGGCTGGTTTGGTGGAGCCCGATGCGGGGGAGGTGCGGTGGGGCGCGCAGGACCTTGCTGGTTTGAATTCTGAAGGGCGGGCAGCGTTTCGGCGGGCGAGCATCGGCCTCGTGTTTCAGGACTTTTTGCTGTTCGAGGAGTTGGACGCCGCGACCAACGCAGCGATTGCCGCGAGCTTCGTGCCGAAGGCCTCGCGGAAGGGTCTGCGGGCGCGAGCGGAGGCTCGGTTGGAGCGGCTCGGCGTGCCCGGTGGCGCGCGGGCGATCACGAGCTTTTCGGGCGGAGAGCGGCAGCGGGTGGCGGTTGCGCGGGCGCTCGCGCATGGGCCGCAGGTGCTTTTGGCGGATGAGCCAACGGCGGCGCTGGACCGGGTCACGGCTGATGCCTTGATAGCGGATTTCACAGCATTGGCGCGAGAGGACGGCTTGACGGTGATCATCGCCAGCCATGATGCGCAGTTGCTGGCGCAGATGGACCGGGTGATCAGCTTGGCAGACGGTGCGTTGGATGCCTGACGCGGTGCTCGATGTGCTCTGGTATCCGCTGCCTGCGTTTGTGCAGGATTTGCTGATTTTTGCGGGGTTGCTGGCGCCGCTGATCGTGGTTGCGGCGGTGCTGTGGCGGGGGTTTGCCTTTGGCCCGCTGTTGCGCGCGATGCTGTGGCGGTATCGCGGCACGAACGCGGTGTTTGTCGTGCTGATTGCCTTGGCAGTCGGTGTGGGAGCAGCCTTGATCGCGCAGGAGCGGGGCATTCGCGAGGGCACGGCGCGGGCGGCGGATGGGTTTGATCTGATCGTGGCCGCGCCGGGCAGTGAGATTACGGTGCTTCTGGCGGCGGTCTATTTGCAGCCGTCAGATGTCGCGCTGATCGAGGGGCCGCTGTTCTCTGAGATTGAGAGCCATCCGCGTGTGCGGCTCGCCGCCCCCCTCGCCTATGGTGACAGCTGGGAAGGGCGGGTGATCGTGGGCACGATTGCGCCGTTTATCGACCATCTCTCAGGCCCGCTCGCGGAGGGGCGGTTGTTTGAGATCCCCGATGAGGGGGTCGTAGGCGCGCGGGTGCCGCTGGCGCTGGGGGATGAGATCACGCCTGCACATGGCTTTGGCGAGGCGGCAGACACCGAGGGGCATCTGGGCACGTCGGTGCGGATTGTGGGGCGGATGGCACCGACGGGCACGCCCTGGGACGAGGCGATTTTGGTGCCGGTGGAGCAGGTCTGGATCACCCACGGGCTGGCGAATGGCCACGCGCCGGACAAACCGCTCAGCCATATCGGCCCGCCGTACTCGGCGGATCATTTCCCCGGCACGCCGGCGGTCTTGGTGGTGCCGGAGGAGCTCTATATGGCGTTTTCGCTGCAATCGACGTTTACTAGGCCCGATGCGATGGCGTTTTTGCCGGGAGCGGTTCTCTCGCAGTTGTTGACGGTGTTGGGCGATGTGCGCGCGGCGATGTCGGCGCTGGCTTTGGTGACGCAAGGCCTTGTGGCCGTTGCGGTGATCGCGGGCCTGTTGCTGCTCACCCGGCTTTTTGCGCGGCAGCTGGCGCTCTTGCGGGCGCTGGGCGCGCCAGGGCGGTTTATCTTTGGCGTGGTTTGGAGCTATGCGACGGTTTTGATCGTGGTCGGTGCGGTGCTGGGGCTGATCGTGGCGGCACTCACCACGGGTGCGGTTTCAAGCTATCTCACCGCGCAAACCGGAATCCTGATCGAGGCGCGGCTGCGCTGGCCTGAGCTGCATCTGGCCGCTGGGTTTGTGAGTGCTGCGAGCCTTATTGCGTTGCTCCCCGGATGGCGCGTTTTGCGGCGCAACCTCACGGCAGATTTACGCGGCTGACTGTTGCGAAAGTTTCATATCGGTTTCTTCGGACCTTCACATCGTTTTGGTACTGTTATATCATAACAACATGACCAGATTGTCTCTCATGCGCCTTCTTTCCGGTATCGCCATTTCGATGCTCCCAGTAATCCCGCTCGCGGCCCATGCTGCGGGCGATCACGACCATAGTCATGAGGCCTCCCATGTGGCTGAAGGGGAGGGGTTGCGCTTGCTTCATGGTTGGACGCGGGCGACCCATGGCAGTGACGTGATCGTCTTTGTCGAGGTGGAGAACGAGGGTGCGGATGTGCTGCATCTGCATGGTGCCGAGAGCGACATCGCAGAGAGTGCAAAGCTCGTGGGCTATG
>JBCBGM010000058.1:0-11741 GCA_038526735.1 Pseudomonadota bacterium
CATCGTTGCTGGCACTCACGAGGGCTGCAATCGGATCTCCAAACCCCGCAAAACGCTGCGCCACGATCACCGTGGCCGCGAACAGCAGATACAGAAGAACCATGCGATCCGCTGGCGTTTCTTGGATGGGGTCGGCAGACACACGCTCTCTCCGCGCTCAAAGGTCCGCCCTGCGCTACACGGCGCACCCGTTCGTTGCAACGATTTGGGGGGACAAAGCGCGTCTAAGGCGTTGGCATTCCCGCCCAATGTCATAACATCGCGCGTGTGGGCGCTGCCGCGGGGCGGCGCAGAGTTGTGCGGGGGGACATGACTGAGCTGACCATCCTAATGCCCTGCCTCAATGAGGCGGAGACGATTGAGGTCTGTGTCTCAAAAGCGCAGGACTTTCTTAGCCGTACCGGCATCAAGGGCGAGGTGCTGATCGCCGACAATGGCTCCACCGATGGCAGTCAGGCGATGGCGGAGGCGCTGGGCGCGCGGGTAATCGCCGTGCCGGTGAAGGGGTATGGCGCGGCGCTGGGTGCGGGCATCGCGGCGGCGCGCGGCACCTATGTGATCATGGGCGACAGCGACGATTCCTACGATTTCTCAAAGCTTGAACCGTTTGTGGAGCGGTTGCGCGCAGGCGCTGATCTGGTGATGGGCAACCGCTTTAAAGGCGGGGTCGCCCCTGGTGCCATGCCGCCGCTGCATCGCTATCTGGGCAACCCGGTGCTCTCGTTCATCGGGCGGGTCTTTTTTCGTGCCCCTGTCGGAGATTTTCACTGCGGTCTGCGCGGGTTCAACCGCCAGTCGATCCTCTCGCTCAAGCTCAACACGCCCGGAATGGAGTTCGCCTCGGAGATGGTGATCAAGTCGGTGTTGGCGGGCCTGCGCATCGAGGAGGTGCCCACGACCCTCAGCCCCGATGGCCGCTCTCGCCCGCCGCATCTGCGCAGTTGGCGTGATGGGTGGTTGCACTTGAAATTGCTTTTGTCCTTCGCGCCGCATTGGCTGTTTTACTACCCTGGCGTGGTGCTGCTGATCCTTGGCACGCTCGTGTTTTGCGGGCTGCTGGGCGGGCCGGTGACAATCTCTGGCGTCACGTTCGATATCGCAGCACTGATCCTTGCTTCCGCGCTGATCCTTGTCGGTTTTCAGCTCATCTGCTTTTACGCGCTGGCGCGGTTGCACACGGTGCGCAACAAGCTCTTGCCCACCTCTGAGCGGTTTGAGGCCTTTGCGCAGAAAATCACCGTGGATCTGGCGTGCCAGTTGGGTGGTGTGTTGTTGCTCGCGGGCGTTGGGGCGACGGTTTGGGCGTTTCGCATCTGGGGCGCGGCGGAGTTTGGGGATCTCGACCCCAGCGTCATCGTCCGCCCGGCGGCTGCGGCGGTGGTGACAGCCTCGCTCGGGGTTCAGGCGATCACGGCGGGGTTTTTGTGGGGGCTTTTGGGCCAAAGCCGGGACGACTAGCCCGCGCTGTCAAAGACCGCATGCTCGCGCAGCGCCACCTGCGCCCGCCCGGCCAGTACTTCTTCGTAGTGCGCGCGCAGGGTTTGGGTGCCGTATTCGGGGGTCGCGTTGGCATCGTATTGCCCGGTGACCGGGTCGAGCACGAGCATCGACTCGGTGGCGTAGTAGCGGCCGATGCGGGCGAACTCGGCCTTGTCGCGGGCTTTCGGGAGGATGGTGCCAACTGCGCTCAAAACACCCGCAATCACATCAAACATCCGCACCGGCACACTGCGAAACTTTACCGGCTGGCCCGTGAGTTCAAACAGCAACTCGCCCTGCGCCTTGAGCGTATAGGCCGGGCCCGGCCCGCCGATGGGCAGGATGGCGTTGTGCTTGGCCGGGTCGCGCAGACACTCAGCCATAAAGGCGCCCAGGTCCGCGTCGGAGATCGGTTTGCAGGCGGTCAGCTCTCCGTCTCCGAAAATCAGGAACGGCTTGCCGTTTTTCACCCGCTCAATCTGGCCGGAAAGGGACTTGAAGAGTGCCGTGGGCCTAACGATCGAATAGGTCACACCCGACGCGATGAGGTGTTTCTCAAAGGCAAGCTTAGCGTGTTGGAACGCGAGGAGTGGTTTTTGCACGCAGATGGCGCTCATCAGCACCATTTGGCTCAGACCCACCCCCTGCGCCGCGTCAAGGGCTGTCACATGCGCCGCGTGATCGATTGCCCAGGCATCCTTCGGGCCGCCGGTTCGGGAGGCCAGGCAAGAGACGAGCGCATCAAACCGCTCTCCACCGAGCGCGGCAACGACAGAGGCGCGGCGGGTCACATCTGCCTCCCGCACCGCCGCATGCTCTGCAATGTCGCCCGGCACCTTCGCGGTATCCCGCACCAGACAGGTCACATGGTGCCCAGCGGCCAAGAGCGCGCGCGTTGTCGCCAGGCCCGCGGTGCCGGTTGCGCCCAACATGATCACGCGTTTGGGGGCAGGGGAGATGTCCATCGGTGGCCTTTTGAAAAGCGAAGGGCCGCAGTTGCGGCCCCTCTGATGCTTACCCGCCGAAATCGTCGAGCATGATATCCTCGCGGTCGACCCCAAGCTCAACGAGCATGTTGATCACCGACTGGTTCATGATCGGTGGACCGCACATGTAATACTCGCAGTCTTCGGGCGCGGGGTGGTTCTTGAGGTATTCCTCAAAGAGCACGTTGTGGATGAAGCCGGTGTAGCCCGACCAGTCATCCTCGGGCAGCGCGTCAGAGAGTGCGACATGCCAGGTGAAGTTCGGGAACTGCTCTGCCAGCTCGTCGAAATCCTCCACAAAGAACATCTCGCGCTTTGAGCGGGCGCCGTACCAGAAGGTGATCTTGCGGTCGCGGTTCTCGAGCCGCTTGAGCTGGTCGAAGATGTGGCTGCGCATCGGGGCCATGCCCGCGCCGCCGCCAATAAAGACCATCTCTTTTTGCGTGTCGCGGGCGAAGAACTCGCCAAACGGACCCGAAATCGTGACCTTGTCGCCCGGCTTGAGGTTGAAGATGTAGCTCGACATCTTGCCCGGCGGGATCCCTTCGCTGCCCGGAGGCGGCGATGCGACGCGCACGTTCAGCATGATCATGCCGCGCTCTTCGGGGTAGTTGGCCATCGAATAGGCGCGCTCAATCGGCTCAGGCACCGTGGATTTGTACTGCCAGAGGTTAAACTTGTCCCAGTCCTCGCGATACTCGTTCTCGACGTCGAACTCGGTGTAGCTGACCTCATGCGCGGGCGCTTCGATCTGGATGTAGCCGCCTGCGCGGAAGTTGACGTCTTCGCCTTCGGGCAGGTCGAGCACGAGCGCCTTGATAAAGGTCGCGACGTTTTCGTTGGAGCGCACGGTGCACTCCCACTTTTTCACACCAAAAACCTCTTCGGGCACTTCGATGTTCATGTCTTGCTTGACCGCTACCTGGCAGGAGAGGCGATCCCCACATGCAGCCTCGCGTTTTGTGATATGGCCCTCTTCGGTGGGCAGGATCGAGCCACCACCCGAATGCACCCGCACCCGGCATTGCGCGCAGGTGCCGCCGCCACCGCAGGCGGAGGGGACAAAGAGCTTTTGCTCCGCGAGCGTCTGCAAGAGCTTGCCGCCCGCGGGCACAGAGATCGTCTTTTCGCCGTTGATCGTGATGTTCACATCGCCCGAGGACACCAGCCGCGAGCGCGCCCCGATGATCACCGTCACGAGTGCAAGCACGATCAAGGTGAAGAGCAGGATGCCTAGTCCGAAATCTGCCATTGCAGATGCCCCTTTCTCAGAGTTTCACGCCAGAGAATGACATGAACGCCATGGCCATGAGCCCGGCGGTAATGAAGGTGATGCCTAGGCCCTGTAGGCCGTCGGGAATGTCAGAATACTTCAGCTTTTCACGCACACCTGCCATCGCGGTGATCGCCAGCGCCCAGCCAAACCCGGAGGAGAGTCCGTAGGTCACAGACTCAGCGAAGTCGTAGCTCCGCTCTACCATGAAGAGCGAGCCACCCAAGATCGCGCAGTTCACCGTGATCAGCGGCAGGAAGACGCCAAGCGCGTTGTAGAGAGGTGGGAAGTACTTATCGAGGACCATCTCCAGGATCTGCACGAGGGCTGCGATCACCCCGATATAGGAGATCAGGCCCAGAAATGTGAGGTCCACCTCGCTGAATCCGGCCCAAGCCAGCGCGCCGGGGGCGAGCAGGTAGTTGAGGATCAGGTTGTTGGCAGGCACCGTGATGGCCTGCACGATCATCACCGAGATGCCGAGGCCGATCGCCGTCGCAATCTTCTTAGAGACGGCGATGAAGGTACACATGCCCAGAAAGAACGAGAGCGCGAGGTTCTCGACAAAGATCGCCTTTACGGCGAGGGAAAGGAGCCCTTCCATCAGTGCGCCTCCACCGATTGGATTTTGTATTCACGCTCTTCGACCTGCTGCGGCTTCCACGCGCGGAAGGCCCAGATGATCAGCCCGATGATAAAGAACGCCGACGGGGGCAGCAGCAGCATGCCGTTGGGCACGTACCATCCACCGTTGTTGACCGTCTCGAAAATGGTGATGCCGAAAAGGCTACCTGCGCCGAAAAGCTCGCGCACAAAGCCGACGAGCATCAGGATCAAACCGTAGCCAAGGCCATTGCCCACACCATCGATGAACGAGGCGACGGGCGGGTTCTTCATCGCAAACGCCTCTGCGCGGCCCATCACGATGCAGTTGGTGATGATCAGGCCCACGAACACTGACAGCGTTTTGGAGATTTCATAGGCGTAGGCCTTGAGCACCTGATCCACGATGATCACGAGCGAGGCGATAATCACCATCTGCACGATGATCCGGATCGAGCCGGGGATGTGGTTGCGCAGCATCGAGATGAACATCGATGAAAAGCCTGTCACCACTGTCACCGCCAGCGCCATCACAAAGGCGACCTGCATCGAGGAGGTAACCGCGAGGGCAGAGCAAATCCCCAGCACCTGCAGGGTGATCGGGTTGTTGTCGACCAGCGGGTCGGTGAGCATTTGTTTGCGGGTCTGGGGCATCAAATCCCTCCTGCGGAGACGTTCTCCAGAAAGCGCTCATAGCCGTCCTCTCCGAGCCAGTAGCGCACCAGATTGTTCACGCCGTCGGATGTGAGAGTGGCGCCCGCGAGCGCGTCGATGTGATAGTCTTGGCCCGCCGCCGGGGCGGACTTTGCGACCGTGATTTGCAGCGCGCCTTCGTCGTCGCGCAGGCGCTTGCCGGGCCAGAGCGCCTTCCACCGTGGGTTATCCACCTCGGCGCCAAGGCCAGGGGTTTCGGCGTGGCTGTAGAATTGCAAGCCAAAGATGTCGTTGCCGTTCTCTTCGAGCGCGATGAAGCCATAGAGCGTGGACCACAGCCCATAGCCGTGGATCGGTAGGATCACCTTATCCAGATCGCCTGCATCGTCGCGCAGCAGATAAACCGTAACGTAATTCGCGCGCCGCCCGATGCCCGCCGGATCATCGGCAAGCGCGATTGAGGTTGCCGGGTCTTCGGCAGCTGCCGCATCGTCAAACGTGGCGGCGTCAAACTCGGTGGTGAAGGTGCCAGTTTCCAGCTCAAGCACATGCGGCTCAAACGCGGCGAAGGCTTCGGCCACATCGACGCCCGGCTCATAGACGCCCGCGACCTGCAGGATGTTCACCTGCTTGTCGAGCAGTCGGTTGACCTCCTGGATCGGGCGCAGCGCAACGGCGGCGGCGGACACGAACATCGAGGCCACGAGGCAGAGCGAAACGGCCACAAAGATCGTCTTTGGCACCGAGTCTGGGGGCAGGGCGAGAAAGCGCCCGATGGGGCCTTTGGGGTGTACGGTGTCCTCAGGCATGGCGCTTGGCCCTCCGCCGGATGTTGGCTTGAACGACGAAGTAATCGATGAGCGGGGCAAAGACGTTGCCGAACAGGATCGCCAGCATCATGCCTTCGGGGAAGGCTGGGTTAATTACCCGGATCATCACCACCATGAACCCGATCAGCGCGCCGTAAATATAGCGGCCCATGTTTGTGTGCGAGGCCGAGACCGGCTCTGTCACCATAAAGGCCAGCCCAAAGGCAAACCCGCCGGTCACGAGGTGCCAGTACCATGGCATCGCGAACATCGGGTTCGTGTCAGACCCGATGAGGTTGAGCAGCGTCGAGAAGGCTATCATCCCGCCCATACACCCAACCACCAGCCGCCAGTTGGCGATGCGGGTGATCAGTAGGAATGCGAGGCCAATCATGCACGCGAGCGTCGAGGTTTCCCCCAAGCTGCCCTGCACGACGCCCAGGAAGCTGTCCATCCAGGTGGTGCCTTGCGCCACGATCTGCTCATAACCGTCGCGTGCTGCAATCGCGAGGCTGGTCGCCCCGGAGAAGCCATCAACCGGCGTCCAGATCGTGTCACCGGACATTTGCGCGGGATAGGCGAAGTAAAGGAATGCACGACCCGTGAGAGCAGGGTTGAGGAAGTTTTTCCCTGTTCCGCCAAAGACTTCCTTACCGATGACCACACCAAAGGCGATGCCAAGCCCGACCTGCCAGAGCGGCACATCGGGGGGCAGGATCAGCGTGTAGAGCATTGAAGTAACGAGAAAGCCCTCGTTCACCTCGTGCTTTCGGATCACCGAGAAGATCACCTCACAAATGCCGCCGACGACCAGCGTGGTGATATAGATCGGCAGGAAATACAGGAACCCGTGGGCGATGTTCACCAGCGGGTTCTGGTAGTTGAAGCCGATGCCCAGCGTATCGATGATCCAGGCGCGCCAGCCGGAGTGGCCCAGCGTCTCGATCGCCATGTTGACCTGCAACCCGGCGTTATACATCCCCACCAAAATGCACGGGATCGTCGCGATCACGACATAGGTCATGATCCGCTTCATATCGATGTAAGAGCGCGCGTGCGGTGCGGCGGTGGTTACGGTTTTTGGCGTGAAGAGAAAGCTCTCAACCATCTCGTAGATGGGGAAGAGGCGCTCGTATTTGCCGCCCCGCTCAAAGTCGGGTTCAATTTTGTCGAAGAAACCGCGCAAGCCCATGCCTCAGCCCTCCTTCTCGATCTTGGCGAGGCAGTCGCGCAGCGCGATGCCGTATTCGTATTTTGCGGGGCAGGCGAAGCCGACGAGGCTGAGATCCTCCTCATCCAGCTCTAGCGCGCCCAGTGCCTGCGCTTGGTCGGTGTCCATCACCAAAAGCGCGCGCAAGAGCTGCGTGGGGAGAAAGTCCTGCGGCATCAGCTGCTCAAACGTGCCCGTGGGCACCATCGCACGGCGACCGCCGTTGAGGTTTGAGGTGAAGGCGTAAAGCTTGTTGGAAAACGCAGAGCCCAGCACCGGTTGCAACGCAAATTTGCTCGGCATCGGCCGGATCCACCCCATCGGGATCTGCTTGCGGTCTTCCTCGATCACGGTGATCTGGCGGTCATAGCGGCCCAGGTAAGCCTCAACGCCCTCTCCGGCGCGACCACTGAGCACAGAGCCAGAGATCATCCGCGTTGGAACATCCGCCGTCACCGATCCCTCGGTCAGGTCATACATCGACGCACCCATCACCGTGCGCACCATCCGCGGCTCGGAGATCAGCGGTCCGGTTACGGCCACAACGCGTGAGCCGTCAAACTGGCCCGTTGTCAGCAGCCGCCCGATGGCGATCACGTCTTGATAGCCGATCGACCACATCGTCTTGGCGCCGCTCGGCGGCTCCAGAAAATGCATATGCGTGCCAGGCAGACCTGCAGGGTGTGGCCCGGCGAAAGACGCAGCCTCAACCGTGTCGAGGTTGGTGCCGGGCACCGACGCGCCATCGGCGAAGCAGAGGTAGGTTTTGCCCTCGGAGAGTTGGGTGATCGCCGCCAGACCGGCGACAAAATCATCTGCGGCCTCTGCGATCACCTCAGCGGCGTCACCGGCCAAAGGTTCCGTGTCCATCGCGGTCACATAAATTGCCTGCGGGCGCGTGTCAGTGGCGGGCACTTTGGAATAGGGGCGGGTCTTGAACGAGGTCCACAGGCCGGCCGCGGCTAGCTTTTCAGCGAGGCCATCTGCCGTATCGGCATTGCCAACATCCGAGAAATCGACCGGAGACTGGTCTGTCGGCGCAAGCTGTATCTCAATGCTCTGCAACACCCGCCGTGCGCCGCGGTTGATCGCCTTCACCCGGCCAGAGACCGGAGAGACGACTTTCACATCGGGCGTGTCCTTGTGGGAGAAGATCGGGCTGCCGGGAACGACAACGTCGCCTTCCTCCACCTCAAGACGCGGTTTCAGGCCAATGTAATCTGCGCCAACGAGGGCCACGGTGGAAATTTGCGGCCCGTCACCGATGCCCGGCGCGGGGGCGCCGTTGATGGGCAGGTTCAGACCTTTTCTCAATTTGAACTGTTTCACGCTGGAATCGCCATCGTCTAGCTTGGCCGCCGGAATGCGGCTCAGTCCCTCAATGCCACTATTGTAAGAGGGTCATTTTGCCCACAGTTTTAGTTGTCGCTGGCCACTATGTCGCAACACACAATCTGAAATGGTGTTTATAAGGAACCAACTCCAAAACTGAGGTTTAGCTGTGACCAACGCTCTGGCCCTGACCCGACGCACCCTCCTAGTAGCCCCACTTGCCTTGGCCGCGTGCCGCCGTGGGGCTGACATCCTTGAGTTTACCGGCCTGACGATGGGCACGGATTACTCGATCGTTGTGGTTGATCATGATCGCAAAATGAGCCGCCCTGCGCTACAACAGGCCATCGATGGCGCGCTCGCGCAGGTTAATGCGGAAATGTCCAACTGGGACGTAAATTCCGAGATTTCCCAGGTAAATAGGGCCTCTGGTGCAATGCCGCTCAGCGTGTCTGATGACCTCTATGAGGTGCTGTCGGCCGCGCAAAACGTGCATCTTGCCAGCGACGGCCAGTTTGACGTTACCCTTGGCCCGCTCATCGAGTTGTGGGGTTTCGGGGCCAGCCCGATCTCCCGCCATACACCCACCGACGCCGACATCGCGCAGGCGATGCAAACGGTCGGGCAGGGCAAGAGCCTGACCCTTGGCAATGGCGCTGTGCAAAAGGCGTTCTCGAGCACGGAGATCTACCTCTCGGCCATCGGTAAGGGATTCGGAGTGGACAAAGTGGCCCGTGCGCTCGAGTCCGCAGGGGCTGTCGATTACCTCGTCGAAATCGGTGGCGATCTTTACACCGCCGGGCGCAATCCGGTGGGTCTGCCGTGGCAGATCGGTATCGAATCCCCTAACGCTCGCGCGCAATCCGTGCAGCAGGTGATAAGTGTCTCTGGCCTCGGCATGGCGACCTCGGGCGACTACCGCAATTACTTTGAGGTGGACGGCCAGCGCTTCTCGCACATGCTCGATGCGCACACCGGCCGCCCGATCACCCACACCACGGCCTCAGCCACAGTGCTCACCGAAAACGCGATGTTCGCAGACGCCTGGGCGACCGCGATGCTGATTCTCGGTCGCGAGCGCGGCATGCAGATCGCTGAAGAGCAAAACCTCGCGGTGCTGTTCATTGAACGTGATCCCAACGCCTCCGATATGCAGTTCATCGAGACGCCCAGCTCGCGCTACACGCGCTTGCAGGCCTGACGGAGCGCGCACGGAATGGCGACTTTCCTTTTTGCCTTCGGTCTTCTTCTGACGATCATGCTTGGCATGGCGCTGGGCGTGATCTTCATGGGCAAGCGCATCAAGGGAAGTTGCGGCGGGCTCAACGCAATTTCTGACGCGGATCACTGCGTGGTCTGCAAAAAAGAGATCGATCCGGACAGCCCGCTCAAAGAGCGCCTGCAATGCCCGCGCGCCCGCAAAATGCTGGAGCGCGCAATGGCCGAAGAGGCTGAAGCCGCGGCGCGTTAACCCGGCACCACCGGCACAAACGCGACCGTCGCGAGGCACAGTGCGGCGACCACTCCAAAAAACCACAGCTGCCAGCGGGGGCCCTCAGCCTTCCAGACCCGGCGGTAGCGGTAGCCTGCGATGACGGCGGCAACAAAGATCACCGTGGCCAGCATCGGAGTGAGTGTCAGGGTGTCGTGCGTCACAAATGTCTTTCCAGATCGTGGAAATCTCGTTTAGCCTTTCTCGCACGGCTCGGGTCAAACACTCAAGCTGGGAGGAAAACATGGCACCAACATCATACCAATCGGCTCCGCGCGCCGATGCTGGCAAGGACCGAACCTTCAGCCAGTCCATCGCGACCAATACCCCAAGTGACAGCGCCACCGTCGGCAAGCTCGTCTCTAGCAAAGGCGGCAACCGGGTTTTTGCGATCCGCCCCGATGACACGCTCTCAGACGCGGTCAAAATGCTCCGCGACAAGCGCGTCGGCGCCCTTGTGGTGACAGAGGCGGACGGCTCGCTTGCGGGCATCCTCTCTGAGCGCGACATCGTGCGCAAACTGGCAGAGACGCCGGGCCAGACCCTGCCCCAAACCGTGCGCGAGAACATGACCCCCAACGTCATCACCTGCGAGGCGTCTGATCCTCTGGTCAAAGTCCTGCGGCTGATGATCGACGGGAAGTTCCGCCACATGCCCGTGATGGAAGATGGCAAGCCCTCGGGCATGGTCACGATCGGCGACGTCGTGCACTTCCGGCTAAACGAGCTTGAGCACGAGGCGCTTCAGCTTAAGCAGATGATCGTCGGATAAGCTGCCCGCACGCTTTTGGTTGCGTGCGGTCCCATCGACAGTACAACGACGCAAAACAACATTGCGCGAGGAACGCCCCATGGATGCTGGCCGAGAAGATCCTGTGATTGCCGAGGGTGTTGACGATGAGGGCGTGGCCTCCAACGGGCGCGTGTTTGCGGGCCTCCTCGGCGCAGTGATCGCCGGTGTGGCGACGGTTTATGCGGCGTTTCACATGGCGGCGCTCAACGGGTTGTCGGTGTCTGGGATGACCGGGGGTGCGGTGGATCTGTGGTTCTTGCCGCAGTTCCCGCTGGAGACCTGGAACTTCCGCATCGTGCACATCGCCGGGGCGTTGGGCCTTGGGTTTCTTTTGTATTCGGCGGGCAGTTTTGCACCCGCGGGCAGCAAAGGCGGTAATCGGCTCCTGAGCCTGCTCGCGTTGGCTCTCTTCCTGCCTGCCCTTGTTGCGGGCTACACCGCCATTGGCTTTGCGGTACAGATCGCTTCGGGCGAGCTGCCGCAGATGGGCGGGCTGACGACCTGGGCGTCTTTCCCCGGCACACCGCTGTTTGCGACCGAGACCAACTGGTTCGGCCTGCCGCTGCTCGCCGCCACTTTCGGCGCCATTGCGCTCGGTTGGTTTGAGCGACGCGGGCGGGCGGAGGTGGCCGTTTCGGACCTCGTGCTCGCACTCTGCGCCATCGTTGTGGCGATTTATATGGTGGCGATCTACGGCACTGCGGCGCGCAACTCTGTGGGCACGCCGTTTGTGCCGGTCGGCGTGGCCTTTGCCGCAACCGCAGGCGCTGCGATGATCCTGGAGCTCACGCGCCGGGTCGCGGGGCTGGCCCTGGTGATCATCACCGCCGTGTTTCTAGCCTATACCTTCACCGCGCATCTCTTGCCGGGCATCTTGGCGGTAAACCAGCCCTATAGCTGGCAGCGCTTTTTTGGCCATGTGTACTCGGATGCGGGGATTTTGGGGCCCACCACCGCCGTTTCTTCCACCTATATCATTCTCTTCATTATCTGCCCGCCGGTGGAGGCTCCGGCCTCGACCGCGCCCGCGACGCGCTTGTCATAGCCCACCTTCTTCATCAGCGGGATCGTCAGCGAGCCGGTGGCGACCACATTGCCCGCACTCGTGCC
>JBCBGM010000059.1:0-11491 GCA_038526735.1 Pseudomonadota bacterium
GAACTGCTTGGTCACCCACAGGCCAACATCCGTCGCGCCTGCCACAATCGTGGCTTCGGGGTGCTTCGCGAACCGTTTGGCAACCGCCTCTGCACTGGCGGGCAGATATGCGTCACTCAGGCTCATGTCCTTCTCGGCGAGCGCTTTCAGAGCCGCAGTCTCATCAATCTCCCAGTCCGGAACGGGCAACTCCTCCGCGGCCTCAGCAGCCCGGATGATCGGCGCGTAGCCAGTGCAGCGGCACAGGTTTCCGGCGAGCACGTTATCGTAGTCCGTCCGCCCGCTGCGGTAGGCGGCGTAGAGCGACATCACGATGCCCGGCGTACAAAAACCGCATTGAGAGCCATGCTCCAAAACCATCGCCTCTTGCACCGGATGTAACCGCCCATCGGGGGCTGCGATGCCCTCGACAGTGCGCACGGCTTTTCCGGCGAGTTGGGGCAAGAACAGGATGCAGGCATTGAGCGCTTTGTGCTTGAGCTGACCGTCCTGCAACTCCGAAATCACTACAGTACAGGCCCCACAGTCGCCTTCGTTACACCCCTCTTTGGTGCCGGTCAGCCGTCGCTGCTCGCGCAACCAATCCAAAAGAGTTGTCGTTGGAGGAACGTCCTCAACGCTAACAGGGGAGCCGTTTAACAGGTAGCTGATCGCCATGGGGCTTTCCGATCTGGCACTGCAACATAAGCCGTTATCACGCCCCAATCGAAACGGCTTTGCAAGTGTAACAGGTGGAAAAGCGGATCAGATGATCTCACGATAGCCCAGATCGCGCATCACGTCGCTGTCGGCCTTACGGTAGATATATTCCAAGTCGCGCTTGCGGTAATCCTGCTTGATGCGCGCAAAGCGGTAGCGCCGCTGGAAGTCTTCGTAGCGGAGGTCTTCTTTTCCGCGCGTGGCCCGGCGGATGTGGCCAAACGTGTCTGTCGTCGGCGGGATAAACTCTGCCAGCGCAGTGAGCGCTTGGTGGAAGTCGATGAGCAAATCCTCGTAGCGGATGTACACAACACGTTCGGCCGCATCTTTCAGTGCGAGGCTCGCGCGCATCTTTTCATTCCAGAGCTCGATGGGCGACTCGACGCTCTCGGCCTGCAGGTTGTCCCGCACAAACAGGGGCCAAGGTGCCATCAGAAACTGCTCAAACGTTTGCCCGTCGGTCTTGGCCAGCGCGTTTTCGGGCCGCGCATGGAGTGATGACAAGAAAAACACCGGGTGCTTGGTGATCACCACAAACACCGTGTTCGACGAGTGCGGAGCTGAGCGGACGATATCTGCTGGTGGGGCCGCATGGGTCCACCCGAAATCGGAGTAGAGGATGCGCTGGTGGTTCTCGTCTTGCAGTTTGGTGTTGAGGCCCGCGCGCTCTCGCGGGCGCACGCTTTGCAACACCCGGCGCAGCACCCGGCGGTCGAGGTCAAAATCGCCGCGCAACAAACAGGTCGCGAAGTTCTTTTCGATCAGCTTCGCGAGGTAGGTTGCCCCGGTATTCCTCTCGCCGAAAATCTTTGTGTAGAGCACAGTCATCGCATGGCCCACCTCAAGCCCTCTCTTGGGTAAAAGGCGATTGGGGCGGATGCAAGGCGTTGGAAGGGCGAAGGGCTCTCGCCGCGCGAAGTCCGTTGCTAGCGTTTCGGCCTTTCGATGGCACGGACGCTTGGCTAGGCTCAGGACATGAGCAAGCCGCGATTCATACACCTCAGACTGCATTCCGCCTATTCTCTGCTGGAGGGCGCCCTTCAGGTCAAAAAGCTGCCGGGCCTCGTGGCGGAACTCGGAATGCCCGCCGTCGCCATCACCGACACCAACAACAACTTCGCCGCACTGGAGTTTTCGACCGTGGCGATGGGGGCAGGGGTGCAACCCATCGTCGGCGCCTGCATGGACTTGCGCTACGCCGAGGCCGCGCGCCCCGGTGATCGCCCGCCCATGCCGGCACCCATCGTTCTGCTGGCGCAATCCGAGGCGGGCTATGCAAACCTGATGAAGCTGAACTCCGCGCTCTATCTGGGCTCGGGCGATGAGCTGCCGCATCTCACCATGGCGGAGCTTTCGGAGCATGCGGCAGGCCTGATTTGCTTGAGCGGAGGGGCCGAGGGGCCTGTCGGCAAGCTGCTGCAAGACGGTCAGGCCCCGAAAGCGCAAGAGTTGATGAAGCGCCTGAAAGAGGTGTTTGGCGACAGGCTCTATGTTGAGATCCAGCGCCACCCGGTCGCCGATCAACGCCGCATGCCCGCAGAAGCTGCCACAGAGCCCGGCTTCGTCGAGATGGCCTATGCGATGGACCTACCGCTCGTGGCCACGAACGACGTGCATTTTCAAAGCCCCGATATGTTTGAGGCCCATGACGCGCTGTTGTGCATCGCCGATGGCACCTACGTCGATCAGGCGGAGCCTCGGCGGCATCTGACCGATCAACACTACCTAAAGTCCCAAGATGAGATGGCCGAGCTTTTCGCCGATCTTCCGGAAGCGCTGGACAATACCATCGAGATCGCCCGCCGCTGCGCCTTTGGCGTGAACAAACGCGCGGAGATCCTGCCGAAATTTGCGGATGATGAGGTGGAAGAACTGCGGCGTCAGGCTAGAGCGGGGCTTGAAGAACGGCTCAAGGTCATTCCGCTCGCGGCGCCTGAAGACGAGTACTGGAAGCGGCTCGACTATGAGCTGAGCGTGATCGAGGGGATGGGCTTTCCGGGGTACTTCCTCATCGTTGCGGACTTCATCAAATGGGCCAAGGACGAGAACATTCCGGTTGGTCCGGGTCGAGGCTCTGGCGCAGGGTCATTGGTGGCGTATGCCCTGACGATCACCAACCTTGACCCGCTGCGCTTTTCGCTGCTGTTCGAGCGGTTCCTCAACCCCGACCGTATCTCGATGCCGGATTTCGACATCGACTTTTGTATGGATCGCCGGGAGGAGGTCATCCGCTACGTGCAGGAGAAGTACGGGCGCGAGAAGGTGGGGCAGATTATCACCTTCGGTGCTTTGCTCTCGAAAGCGGCGGTGCGCGACGTTGGGCGGGTTTTGCAGCTGCCGTATGGCCAGGTTGATCGCCTCTCAAAGCTGATCCCGGTGGAAGGGGTGAAACCCGTTTCCATCGAAAAGGCCCTCAAGGATGAGCCCCGCCTCGCTGAAGAGGCCCGCCGTGAGGAGCGCGTGCAGCGCCTCCTCGACATCGGCCAAAAACTGGAGGGGTTGCTACGTAACGCCTCGACCCACGCCGCTGGTGTGGTGATTGGCGACCGCCCGCTCGATGAGCTGGTGCCGCTCTACCGCGACCCGCGCTCTGACATGCCCGCCACCCAGTTCAATATGAAATGGGTTGAGCAGGCGGGCTTGGTGAAGTTCGACTTTCTGGGCCTCAAAACCCTCACCGTGATCCAGGGTGCAGTCGATCTGCTCAAAGAGCGGGGCGTGGACCTCGACATCGACGCAATCCCCCTCGATGACGAGGCGAGCTATGAGGTCTACGCGTCTGCCAACACCGTCGCTGTGTTCCAGGTGGAAAGTGCGGGGATGCGCGACGCGCTGCGGCAGATGAAGCCCACCACGATTGAGGACATTATCGCGCTCGTGGCCCTCTACCGGCCCGGCCCGATGGAGAACATTCCGAAGTTCTGCAACGTCAAGAATGGCCGCGAAGAGCGCGAGAGCATCCACCCCTCCATCGACCACCTGCTGGATGAGACGCAGGGCATCATCGTCTATCAGGAACAGGTGATGCAGATCGCGCAGGAGATGGCGAATTACACGCTGGGCGGCGCTGACCTCTTACGCCGTGCGATGGGTAAGAAAATTCAGGAAGCGATGGACGCTGAACGCCCTAAGTTCCTCGAAGGGGCGGGCAAGAACGGCGTTGACGACAAGAAAGCGCTGGAGGTTTGGAACCTCCTCGACAAGTTCGCCAACTACGGTTTCAACAAATCGCACGCGGCGGCCTATGCGCTGGTCAGCTACCAAACCGCCTATCTCAAGGCCAACTACCCGGTTGAGTTCATGGCGGCCGTCATGAATTGCGACATTCATCTTACCGACAAGCTGAACGTCTACAAGCAAGAGGTGGACCGGCTTGAGATCGAGACGGTTCCGCCCTGCGTGAACCGTTCGCGCGCGATGTTTTCGGTGCATGAGGGCAAGATCGTGTACGGGCTCGGCGCACTCAAAAACGTCGGCGTCGACGCGATGGAGTTGATCGTGAAGGCCCGCGACGCCGGTGGGCCTTTCAAAGACGTCTTCGATCTGGCGCGGCGGGTGGACCTCAAGCGCGTCGGCAAGCGCCCCTTGGAAATGCTTGCGCGCGCCGGGGCGTTCGACGTGCTCGATCCCAACCGTCGCCGGGTGTTTCAGTCGCTCGACAAGCTCATGGCCTACTCCTCTGCGACGCTTGAAGAGCAATCCAGCGATCAGGGTGGTCTATTTGGCGACGCGGCGGAGGCACTGCCCGCGCCGCGCCTCCCGAACCCTGAGGATGGTCTGCCCACCGAGCGCCTCGCGGATGAGCATCTCGCCGTAGGCTTCTACCTCTCGGGGCACCCGCTCGATGACTACATGGGCCCCCTCAAACGCAAGCGGGTGTCCACGCTTGAAGAGATCGCTGCCAAAGCCCGTGGCGGCGCGGTTGCCGGGCGGTTGGCGGCGACAATCTCGTCCAAACAGCTGCGCAAATCGGCCCGCGGCACGCGCTTTGCGTTTGTGCAATGCTCTGATCCGACGGGCATGTACGAGGTCACGATGTTCTCGGACACGCTAGAGGCCGCAGGTGATCTGCTGGAGCCGGGCGAGAACGTCGTGCTTTCGGTCGAGGCAGAGCCGGATGGTGACGGCGTTAAACTGCTCGCGCGCGGGGTCATGCCTATCGACAGCGTTGTGGCCGATGCCGGCACGGCGGGGCTCAACGTGTTTGTGCTCGATGAAGCCGCCTTGCCCTCCATCGCTAAACGTCTGGGAGACGCAAAGGGTGGGCGCAACTCCGGCCCGGTAAACCTGATCCTGCGGGGGGAGGGGCTGCCTGGGGAGGTCGAGATCGAGCTTGAGGGCCGCTATGCCCTGACCCCGGCCATTCGGGGGGCTATCAAGGCGGTGCCGGGTGTGGAGCATTTGGAGGAGTTTTAGCGCGCCGGCGTCAAAGCTGAGAGACGAGTTCGGGTAGGTCGCGCGCAACGATGTCCCAGTCCTGTTCGGCCTCAAGATCAATCGTTTGCCCTGGTCCATGTTCGGTGGGGCGGGGGAAGAACCCTGTTTTTAGTCCAGCATCCCGCGCAGCGGCGAGGTCATTATTATGGGCCGCGACCATCATAACCTCATCCGGGGCAAACCCCAGTGCTGCGGCAGAGCGTTGGTAGACTTCGGGCATAGGCTTGTAGTTTTGCCCAATCTCAGCGCCCACAATCGCATCCCATGGGAACCCAGCGTAGCGCGCAAGGCGGGTCATCATCGCAATCGAGCCGTTGGAGCAGGGCGCGATGAGGTGGGGGCTTTGCTTGAGAGATGTCAGCCCCGGCACCACGTCAGACCAAGGATCGAGCTTCTCCCACGCGGTGTTGAGCGTGTCCTTTTCGCTCCCGTCGAAAGCCTCACTCAGCCCCGCACGCTCTAGCACGATCTCAAGGTTCTCCCGGTGCAGCACCTCAAGACGGATATATCCCCGCCCGCCCGAGCGAATACGCTCCATCGCGGGCTGATACTCTGCGCGCCATGCGACGGCCAAGTCGGTCGCGTTGAGGTCAACGCCCTTTTTGGCCGCCATCAGGCCGATTTCCCGCGCGACGCTGCTACGCCAATCCACGAGCGAGCCAAAGACGTCGAAGATCAGCGCCTTGACGGTCATCCTTGGCGAATGACGGTCTGCGTGGGGAACGGAATGTCGATGCCACGACTGTCAAATGCGTCTTTCACCGCGCGGGTGAGGTCAAACTTGATGCCCCAGTAATCGCCCGCGTCGCACCAAACCCGCACGACGAAATCGACCGAGAAATCCCCGAGGTTGCCCACTTTGATGAAGGGCTCGGGGTCGGTATGAATTCGGTCGTCGGCGTCGATCATCTCGCGAATGATTGCTTCGGCATCTTTCAGGTTTACTCCGTAGCCAACCCCAAACGTGAAATCGACGCGGCGCGTATCATGTGCGGAGAAGTTGGTGATCGAACCAGACCAGATCTGCCCGTTGGGGATGATGATCTGTACATTGTCTGGTGTCGCCATTTCGGTCGTGAACAGGTCAATCGCCTTGATCGTTCCCGCGTGACCGCCCGCATCGACATAGTCACCCATCTTGAACGGGCGGAAGATCAACAGCATCACGCCCGCCGCCAAATTGGTCAGCGTGCCCTGCAGCGCCAAACCGATTGCCAAACCGGCGGCACCGATCAGGGCCACGAGCGAGGTGGTCTGGATGCCGAACTGGCCGAGGATAAAAATCCCCGCAATCGCCAAGATCACCCAGCGCGCGAGACTTCCCAAAAAGCCAAACAGCGTGTCGTCGAGCGCCTCATAGCGTTGGCCTGCGGCCAAAATCGCTCGTTTAGCCTGCCCGGACCCCCAGAAGGCCACAATCAAAATCACAATTGCAGAGACGACGCTCGTCCCCATCTCAATAGCCCATTCCATCACGTGCTCCCTCGCTGCTGGGGAGCATGTGTAAGCAGGGTTATGCGGTGCAGCAATCCCCTCTGGCCTCTGCGCAGGTGGGGGGCTAGTCACTCTGCATGTCACTTGATCTTTTGCTGAAAGAGACTTTCGGGTTTGAGAGCTTCCGCCCCGGCCAGCGAGAGATCGTGGAGGCGGTCTCTGACGGCAAAGATGTGCTGGCGATTTTGCCCACAGGGGCGGGAAAGTCTCTGTGTTTCCAGCTGCCTGCCTTGGCGCGGGAGGGGCTGACGGTCGTTATCTCTCCGCTGATTGCCCTGATGCGGGATCAAGTGCGTTCTTTGCAGGCTGCGGGTGTTGCCGCCGCGGCGCTTACCTCCGCCAACACCGAAGGAGAGACCGACGACGTTTTTGCTGCGCTGCGCGAGAAGCGGCTCAAACTGCTCTATATCGCGCCAGAGCGGCTGGCGATGGGTGGCACGGAACGTTTGTTGCGCGGGGCGGATGTGCGGCTCTTGGCGATTGATGAGGCGCATTGCGTTAGCCAATGGGGCCACGACTTTCGCCCGGATTACCTGCGGATCGGCGAGTTGCGGCGCGCGTTGGGTGTGCAAACGACGGCGTTCACGGCCACCGCCGATGCAGAGACGCGGGACGAGATTGTGGCCAAGGTCTTCGGCGAGAATGCGCCGCAGACGTTTATTCAAGGGTTTGACCGCCCCAATCTCTTCCTTGAGTTTCGACCCAAGAACCGCCCCCGCGCGCAACTTCTTGAGTTCGCAAAAGCACGCAAGGGCCGCTCCGGGATCATCTACGCCGCCTCTCGCAACAAGACCGAAGTGTTGGCCCAAGCGCTGCGCGACGAGGGGATTATCGCCGCGCATTATCACGCCGGGATGGAGCCTGACACACGCCGCGCCACCGAAGAGCGCTTTCAGATCGAAGATGGGCTCGTGGTTGTCGCCACCATCGCCTTTGGCATGGGCGTTGATAAGCCCGACATCCGCTATGTGCTGCACGCCGACCTACCGAAATCCGTCGAGGCCTACTACCAAGAGATCGGGCGCGCGGGGCGAGATGGTCTGCCAGCCGAAACGCTCACGCTCTACGGCCCCGACGACATCCGCCTGCGCCGCTCTCAGATTGACGAGGGGCTTGCGCCACCGGATCGCAAGGCCGCTGATCATGCACGGCTGAACGCGCTGCTGGCCTTGGCAGAGGCCCCAAACTGCCGCCGCACCACGTTGCTTGGATATTTTGGCGAGGAGTATGAGGGCAATTGCGGCGGCTGTGACCTGTGCCGCGACAAACCTGAACTTTTTGATGGGACCGAAGCGGCCCGCAAAGCGCTCTCGACGATTTACCGATGTGAAGAGCGGTACGGTTCTGGGCACTTGATTGACGTGCTTTTGGGTGTCGAGACAGAGAAGGTGCGCTCGGCGGGCCACACGTCCGTCTCCACCTTCGGGATTGGGCGCGAGTATGACCGCAACCAATGGCAGACGATTTTTCGGCAGCTCATGGCGCTGGATCTGATCCGCCACGATCCCTCGCGCATGAACGCGCTTCGTCTGTTACCAACTGCACGGCCCATTCTGCGGGGCGAAGAAACCTTGATGCTCCGCCGCGATGCGGTGGTGCGCAAAGAGGTGCGCCGCGCTGTCTCTGCTGAAGTGGCGGAGGAGGATCAGCCGCTGCTGTCCGCGCTAAAAGCAAAGCGCCGGGCTTTGGCGGAGGCGCAGAAAGTGCCTGCCTATGTGGTGTTCCCCGATCGCACCCTGATCGAGATGGTCCGCCTGAAACCGCAATCGCCCGACGAGATGATGCAGGTCTCGGGCATCGGCGCGAAAAAGTTGGAGCGGTATGGGGCTGCGTTTTTGCAGGTGTTGACGGGGGAGACCCCGGAGCCCGTGCACCCGGCCCGTGCCAAATTCCACGGCAAAGAGGCGGGCGCGCTTTTTGACCAGATCACCGAACTCGCGCGCGAGATGGCCTATGGCGAAACAGGCACCGAGAAGCTGCTCACACTGTCGCCCGCAATCGTTGCGCGTATTTCAGAGGCACGGCCATCCTCGCTCTCCACTCTTGCCCAAGTTCGAGGGATGGATGATGCGCGCGTTGAGCGGTTCGGAGAAGCGATCTGCAACCTTGTCTCGAACGACGCCGAGTAGCTGATTACACCAGCTGCGAGTGCTTCACTGCGGCCTTGATGAACGCTGCAAAAAGCGGGTGCGGCTCGAAGGGTTTGGACTTTAGCTCCGGATGGAACTGCACGCCGATGAACCACGGGTGATCGGGGATCTCCACAATCTCGGGCAAGCGGCCATCGGGTGAGAGGCCAGAGAAGGACAGCCCCTCCGCCTCCAACCGATCACGGTACTTGATATCGACCTCAAACCGATGGCGATGCCGCTCTGAGATGCCGGGTGTGCCATAGATCGCGCCGACCTGACTGTCGTCTTTCAGCGAGGCGTTGTAGGCGCCGAGGCGCATCGTCCCGCCCTTGTCATCATCGAGCGTGCGTTTGACGGTGCGGTTGCCTTCGGTCCATTCCTTCATGTGGTAGATCACATGCTCGAAGCGGGATGCCCCGGCCTCGTCGTCAAACTCCTCCGACCCGGCCTTTGTGATGCCTGCGAGGTTTCGCGCCGCCTCGATCACGGCCATCTGCATGCCGAGACAAATGCCGAAGTACGGGATCTTGTTCTCGCGGGCGTAGCGCGCTGCATTGATTTTGCCCTCGGTGCCGCGCTCTCCAAAGCCGCCGGGGACGAGGATGCCCTGAAAGCCTTGCAGATGCGGAGTGGGGTCATCGCCCTCAAAAATCTCCGCATCCACCCATTCGACATTGACGCGCACGCGGTTGGCCATGCCGCCATGCGTCAGCGCCTCTGAGATCGACTTATACGCATCCTCAAGCTGGGTGTATTTGCCGACCACGGCGATCTTCACATCGCCCTTGTCGGGGTTGAATACGCGGTCCGCGACATCCTCCCACTTGGCAAGCTTGGGTGCGGGGGCAGGGGAGATGCCGAATGCATCAAGCACCGCCTGATCGAGCCCCTCTTTGTGATAGGCCAAAGGCGCTTCGTAGATCGATTTGAGATCGAGCGCCGCAATCACCCGCTCAGGCCGCACATTGCAAAACAGCGCGAGTTTCTTGCGCTCTTTCTCTGGGATTGGCTGGTCGGCGCGACAAACGAGTAGGTCCGGCGCGATGCCGATGGAACGCAGTTCTTTCACGGAGTGCTGGGTCGGCTTGGTTTTGAGCTCTCCGCTTGCAGCAATCCACGGGAGCAGCGTGAGATGCATAAAGATGCACTGTCCCGCAGGCTCTTCCTGCCCGAATTGGCGGATCGCCTCGAAGAACGGCAGCCCTTCGATATCACCCACGGTGCCGCCGATCTCGCAGAGCATGAAATCGACTTCATCGGCGCCGACCCGCAGAAACTCTTTGATCTGGTTGGTCACATGCGGGATCACCTGGATCGTCTTGCCCAGATACTCCCCTCGCCGCTCTTTATCGAGCACGGTCTGATAAATCCGCCCCGACGACACGCTGTCAGTGCTGCGCGCCGCGACACCCGTGAACCGCTCATAATGGCCAAGGTCGAGATCCGTCTCTGCGCCATCGTCGGTGACAAACACCTCACCATGCTCAAACGGGCTCATCGTCCCGGGATCGACGTTGAGGTAGGGGTCGAGCTTGCGCAGGCGGACCGTGTACCCGCGGGCTTGCAGGAGTGCCCCGAGAGCTGCCGAGGCAAGGCCTTTTCCCAGCGATGACACCACCCCACCGGTGATGAATATGTAACGTGCCATGCTTTTGGAACCTCCCCGTGATCCGCCGCGTACCAAGCGAAAAAGGGGCTAACATGCCCCCATCCACGGGACTCAACGCTTATACAAGATGGTGGGGGTCGTCCAGAGCGAGAGGGGGTTATTTAGCGTCAAAGCTGCCGCGCGTTGGGGCGCTACGGCAGGTCATCCGCCTTCGCCTCTTCGCGAATGAACCACAGGTTTCGCGCATAAACGAGGAACCCGAAGGACTGCCCAAGGATGATCACGATGTCCTGCCGCAGGATGCCATAGGTCAGCAACATCGCCGCACCCGTGATCGACAACCACCAGAACGCCACCGGCATCACCGACTTCTTTGCGCGCTCGGATGAGATCCATTGCACAAGAAACCGAGACATAAAGATCGCCTGCGCCCCAAGCCCAAAAATCGCGAGCCAAATCGCGGGCCAATCATCGACCAAGAGAAAGGTCGTCAGCCACTCGGGAGGGGCGTTCACAGGTCAAATCCTTCGCCAAGGATGGTGGGGCGTTTGCGGCGGCGGATCAGCCACCAGACGCCGAAAAGGTCTGTGATGCCAACCTTCAGCCGCCCCCAGTTGGTGTATTTGCTGTCGCCCGCGCCGCGCTCACGATCCTCTACATCCATCAACTCCACGCGAAAGCCCTCTCGGCGGGTGAGCGCGGGCAAAAAGCGGTGGATGTTGTCGAAATAGGGCAGGCTGAGAAAGAGATCGGTGCGGAAGGCTTTGAGGCCACAGGCCGTGTCGCGTGTGTCATCATGCAACAGCCGTTTGCGGATGCCGTTGGCCAAACGGCTCGCCAGACGTTTGGAGTTGGTGTCTTGCCGCTTGATCCGCTGCCCCGCGACGAGCCCGAGTTTGCCAGTGTTGTCTTCGAGTAAGGGTTTGATCAGCCGCACCAGCTCGCTGGGTGGGTTTTGCATGTCACCGTCGATGGTCGCGCAAATCGGGGCCTTCGCCGCGCGTGCTCCAGTCAACATGGCGGCGGACTTCCCGCACGCCGTTTCGTGGCTGATGACCCGCAACCACGGCGCCTCTTCCGCCGCGAGTGCGGCCATGGTGCCATCGCTTGAGCCGTCATT
>JBCBGM010000060.1:0-10860 GCA_038526735.1 Pseudomonadota bacterium
CTTCTTCAAATGTTGGCAAACGCGCGCCGCATTTTGCAGTGCAAATCGCGGTCGGTACAGGTCAGGGAGAAACCTCGAACTGAAGCTCGCGGGTTGGGTTGGCCGGCGGCAACCCGTAGACAGAGAACCCAAATTCGCAAAATTTGGTGCCCAGGAGAGGACTCGAACCTCCACGTCCATACGGACACCAGCACCTGAAGCTGGCGCGTCTACCAATTCCGCCACCTGGGCATGTGCGTGCGGCGAGGCTCTATCGGCGCGCCACCCTAGTGTCAACGGGCTGCAAGCAGAACCGGAGCGTTTACTCTGACCCGGAGGTTGCGCTGTCCACGACCGAGTTGAGCCCGTTGCCCAAGGTCGTCCCGGCACCTTCCATCCCTGACCCCATAACGCTGCCAAGGCCCACCCCGGTTGCAGCGATTGCGGCGGCGAGCACGACGTAATCGATGCTGACGGCACCGCTGGTGGACCAAATGAACCTCTTCGTTACGTCTAAGAATCGCATGAACATCTGGATCTCCTAATAAGTTACCCGTTCTATCTAGTAGAATTGCGGCAAGATCGTGATCAGTTTGTTTCAGCTTTGTAAACAATCTAAGGGAGAGTTTGGGCGCATCGATTCAACCCAAAGCCTCCGTTGCACTCGCCCATGGGGTGATGAATAAGCCCGCCCATGCTCACCGCCGCACTCGCGGGCTTTTCGCTCGGTCTCAGCCTCATTCTCGTCATCGGCCCGCAAAACGCCTTCGTTTTGCGCCAAGGGCTGCGGCGCGAGCATGTGTCTGCCGTGGCGCTGGTGTGCTCGCTCTCAGATGCGCTCTTGATCATTGTCGGCGTCGGAGGGTTGGCCGCTGCGCAATCGAGCCTCCCATGGCTTGGGCCGGTGATGCTCTATGGCGGCGTCGGGTTTTTGCTGTGGTATGGCGGGCGATCAGCCCTCTCGGCGCTCCGCCCCAGCAACGACGCGCTCCTCCCCACAGATGCCCCCTCCACCGCACTGATCCCAACACTTTTGACCTGCCTTGCGCTCACCTGGCTCAACCCGCATGTCTATCTCGACACAGTCGTATTTCTGGGCGCGGTCGCCTCGCAATATGACGGCAACCGGGTGGGCTTCGCGCTCGGCGCGATCGCGGCGTCGTTTCTGTACTTCTATGCCCTTGCCTATGGCGCGCGGCTGTTGCGCCCAATCTTTGCCAAGCCCGTCGCGTGGCGGGTGCTCGACGGCTTCATCGCGGCGGTGATGTGGGGGCTTGCGGTGAAGCTTCTCACCACCGGCTAGCGCTTGCGCCCACCGCCCGCTGCGCTACCTATCGGCCCATCACTCAATGAGGAGCAGCACCATGTCAGCCACCGGCCCCATCGCAACCGTCTTTGGTGGATCTGGATTTGTCGGGCGCTACACCGTGCAAGCGCTGGCGCGTGCCGGGTGGCGCGTGCGGGTTGCCGTGCGCCGGCCGAATGAGGCGCTCTTCGTGCGAACTTACGGCGTTGTTGGGCAGGTCGAGCCCATCCAGGCCAACATCCGCGATGAGGCAAGCACCAAGTCCGCCATTGCGGGCGCAGAGGCTGTGATCAACTGTGTTGGCATCCTCTTTAACAACGGCAAAAACAGCTTCGACACTGTGCAAGACGAGGGGGCAGCTCGGATCGCGCGCCTCGCCGCCGCCGAGGGCGTGCAGAAGTTCGTCCATATCTCCGCCATCGGCGCCGATGCTAAAAGCCCCGCCGCTTATGCCCGCACCAAGGCGAAGGGGGAGGCCGCAGTCCTTGAGCATATGCCCAACGCCGTAATCCTGCGCCCCTCCATCGTGTTTGGCACCGAGGATGGGTTCTTTAACCGCTTTGCGGGCATGTCTCGCATCTCGCCAGCGCTGCCACTGATCGGCGGAGACACCAAATTCCAGCCGGTCTATGTCGATGACGTGGCCGATGCTGCGGCCAAAGCCGTTGTCGAGGGTGTGGAGCCCGGCATCTATGAGCTTGGCGGGCCCGACGTAGAGAGCTTCCGCCAGTTGATGGAGCGGATGCTCAAGATCATCCGCCGCCGCCGCATCTTGCTGCCCCTGCCGTTCTGGGCCGCCAAAATCCAAGGCTCCGCGCTTGATCTGCTACCCAAACTCACGCTGGGGCTCATCCCCAACAGCCTGCTGACCAAAGATCAGGTGCTGCTGCTGCAAAAGGACAATGTGGTGAGCGAGGGGGCCAAGTCCTTCGCCGATCTCGGCATCACGCCCCGCGATATGGATGCGATCCTCGAGAGCTACCTCTACAGCTACCGCCCGCAGGGGCAGTACACCGCCCTGACCGAAAGCGCTAAAAACCTGAAGTAGCGCTTAGGTGTAGGCGATGCCGAGCAACACCACGCCCAGCACGCAGCGATAGATGACATACGGCGTGAAGCTGACCGCGTTAAGCAACCGGATCATCAGCGCCAGCGCCGCATAGGCGGCCACAAAAGAGAACGCCGCCGCGATTGCGGCGTCTCGCAACAAGGCCCCCGTCGCGTCGCCGATCAAATCTATGCTTAGCAGCGTCCCCGACGCCACAATCGCCGGGATCGACATGAGCATCGCCAACCGCGCCGCATCATGCCGCTCATACCCCAAAAACCGCGCGCCGGTGATCGTGATCCCCGCGCGGCTGGTGCCCGGAATGAGCGCCAAGACCTGCCAAAGCCCCATGATCAGCGCATCTTTCAGCAACCACCCTTCCGCGCGCTTCACCTCGGCTCCGCGTTTGTCCGCGATATAGAGCACGATGCCGAAGATCAGCATCGTCCAGCCGATCACCTCGATACTGCGCATCATGTCCACCAGGCCGGTCAGCTTCAGCACGGCACCGACAACGATCACCGGCAGAGTTGCGACAACGAGCGAAAGCGCGAGAAACCCATCCGCATTATGCACCTGAAACCGCGCCACCTGCCCGGCACCGCGCAGCGCGCGCTTCACATCCGCCCAATAGTACAGCACCACTGCCACCAGCGAGCCCACATGCACCGCCACATCCAGCGCTAGCCCCTGATCCGGAGAGCCCATAAGCGCGGGCAGCAAGACAAGGTGTCCGGAAGAGGAGATCGGCAGGAACTCCGTCAGTCCCTGAACGACGGCAAGCAGGATGAGCGTGGTAAGTGGCATTTCAGGTCCGATTCGAGACGAAAGAAGCGATACGCCAGCAGGGTCGGATATGATATGTCAGTCTATCTTACCTTTTATTGATCCAATTTCCGCCCCTTGCGGTATGTTGACCTCGAAAAAAGCGATATAGGTCAGCAATTATGACTTTATCAGGGGCGGAACCTGCGGTAATTCCGCCAAACCTCCGGAATGATCCAACCACTCGCGCCACGGCACCACCTTAGGGAAGGCACTCAGATGGCACAGAAAATGCTCCAGTTCGTGCACACGCCGCGCGACATGCCAGAAAAACGCGAAGCAGACGCGCGCAAAGAAGACTTCGGTGAGATCTACCGCGAATATGCCGCTGAGAAAGCCGCTGAGCAGGCGGGGCGCTGTTCGCAATGCGGCGTGCCTTACTGCCAATCCCACTGTCCTTTGCACAACAACATCCCCGATTGGCTGAAGCTCACCGCCGAGGGGCGACTGCGCGAGGCCTATGAGGTCAGCCAGGCGACCAATACCTTCCCCGAGATTTGCGGCCGTATCTGCCCGCAAGACCGTCTCTGCGAGGGTAATTGCGTGATCGAGCAGTCAGGCCACGGCACCGTGACCATCGGCTCCGTCGAGAAATACATCACCGACACCGCCTGGGAGGAGGGCTGGGTCCAGCCCATCAAACCCTACGCCGAGCGCGCTGAGTCTGTGGGCATCATTGGCGCAGGCCCCGGCGGTCTGGCCGCGGCAGACATGCTGCGCCGCGCCGGTGTGCAGGTCACGGTCTATGACCGCTACGACCGCGCGGGCGGGCTGATGACCTACGGCATCCCGGGCTTCAAGCTTGAGAAAGACGTTACCGAAAAGCGCAACACCCAGCTCGCTGAGGGCGGCGTGACGTTCGAGCTTAACTGCAACGTTGGCGACGACATCACTTTCCAGGACATCCGCGCCAAGCATGACGCGGTGCTGATCGCCACGGGCGTGTACAAGTCCCGCGATCTTGGCGGGCCGGGCGCTGGTCAAAACGGCATCGTCCGCGCCATCGACTATCTCACCGCCTCCAACCGCAAGGGGTTTGGCGACGAGGTGCCCGAGTTTGATAGCGGAGAGCTCAACGCCGAAGGCAAACGTATCGTCGTGATCGGCGGCGGAGACACCGCGATGGATTGTGTGCGCACCGCGACCCGCCAAGGGGCGACCAGCGTCAAATGCCTCTACCGTCGCGACCGCGCAAACATGCCCGGCTCCCAGCGCGAGGTCCAAAACGCCGAGGAAGAGGGCGTTGAGTTCCTCTGGCTCTCCGCCCCCAAGGGTTTTGTGGGTGAGGGGGATGTGCGCGGCGTTGTCGTCTCCAAGATGCGCCTCGGTGCGCCAGATGCGACGGGTCGCCAAAGCCCTGAAGAGATTCCGGGCGCTGATTACATCGAAGACGCCGACATCGTGATCAAAGCCCTCGGCTTTGAGCCCGAAGACCTGCCAACGCTCTGGAACGAGCCTGAGTTGGAGGTCACCCGTTGGGGCACCATCAAAGCCGACTTCCGCACCCACGAGACCGCGATGGACGGCGTCTATGCCGCCGGTGACATCGTGCGCGGGGCGAGCCTTGTGGTCTGGGCGATCCGCGATGGGCGCGAGGCCGCTGAAGCGATGCTTGAACGCTTCAACGCCACCGCCGCGACCGTCGCCGCCGAGTAATTTCTGAATTTTCGTGGCGCAGAGCCCGACCCGATTGAGGGAGAATACCATGTCCCAGTCCGAATGGATCAAATCCTACGAAGCCCGCGCCGCGAAACTCGCAGACGCCGGCATGTACCTGCCCGAAGAAGAGCACGCCTCTTGCGGGGTTGGCCTTGTAGTTTCTGTCGATGGCAAGCCACGCCGTCAGGTTGTGGAGGCCGGGATCACCGCGCTCAAGGCGATCTGGCACCGTGGCGCTGTAGATGCGGATGGCAAAACTGGCGACGGCGCGGGTATCCACGTCCAGATCCCGGTCAAGTTCTTTGAGGAGCAGATCGAGCGCACCGGCCACACCTATAAGGGTGAGCTGATCGCGGTCGGCCAGATGTTCCTCCCGCGCGGCGATTTCGGCGCTTTGGAGACGTGCCGCACCATCGTCGAAGCAGAGGTCTTGCGCCTGGGCTACACGATCTATGGCTGGCGGCATGTGCCGGTAAACACCGAGGTTTTGGGCGAAAAGGCGGGGCTCACGCGCCCCGAGATCGAGCAAATCCTCATCTCCAACTCCAAGGGTGTGGATGAGGAAGAGTTCGAGCGTGAGCTCTATGTCATCCGCCGCCGCATCGAAAAAGCTGCCGCCGCCGCACAGGTGCCGCAGCTTTATGTGTGCTCGCTGTCCTGCCGCTCCATCATTTACAAGGGCATGATGCTCGCGGAGCAGGTCTCTGAGTTTTACCCCGACCTAAAAGACCCGCTCTTTGAGTCTGCCTTCGCGATCTACCACCAGCGTTATTCGACCAACACCTTCCCGCAGTGGTGGCTGGCCCAACCGTTTCGGATGCTCGCGCACAACGGTGAGATCAACACGCTCAAGGGCAACCTCAACTGGCTGAAAAGCCACGAGATCCGCATGGCCTCGGCCTATTTCGGAGAGCTTGCCGAAGACATCAAACCCATCGTCGCCAATGGTGCGTCGGACTCCGCCGCCCTTGATGCCGTGTTTGAGGTGCTGGTGCGTGCGGGCCGCTCGGCCCCGATGGCCAAAACCATGCTCGTGCCCGAGGCATGGTCAAAGACCGCCACCGCGATGCCCGAAGCATGGCGCAACATGTACAACTACTCCAACGCCGTGATGGAGCCGTGGGACGGCCCCGCCGCCCTCGCCATGACCGATGGCCGCTGGGTAGTTGCCGGGCTTGACCGCAACGGCCTGCGCCCGATGCGCTATGTTGTAACGGGCGACGGCCTCGTGATCGCAGGCTCCGAGGCTGGGATGGTCCCGACCGACGAAATGGCTGTGGTCGAAAAAGGTGCCCTCGGCCCCGGTCAGATGCTCGCGGTCGATATGGGCCGCGGCGTGATGCTACACGACACCGAGATCAAGGATGAGCTGTCGGCGGGGTCCCCTTTTGGCGACTGGGTCGAGCGGATCACCGATCTTGATACCGAAATCGCGACAGCAACCGAGAGTGCGGTGTATTCAGGCAACGATCTGCGCGCACGCCAGATCGCGGCGGGCTATTCGATTGAAGAACTTGAGCAAATCCTCCACCCGATGGTTGAGGACGCGAAAGAGGCAATCGCCTCGATGGGCGATGACACGCCCTCAGCCGTGCTCTCAGAGCGCTACCGCCCGCTCAGCCACTTCTTCCGCCAGAACTTCAGCCAGGTGACGAACCCGCCCATCGACAGCTTGCGCGAGCATCGCGTGATGTCGCTGAAAACCCGGTTCGGAAACCTCAAGAACGTGCTCGACCACTCCGGCGCACAGACCGAGATTCTGGTGCTCGACAGCCCCGTCGTCTCGAACGCGCGGTTTGCCGAGATGCAGGGTTATTTCGGCGATCAAGCGACCGAGATTGACTGCACCTTCGCTGCCGATGGCGGCAACCTGCGCGAGGGCCTCGCCCGCATCCGCAACGAGGCCGAAGAGGCCGTGCGCGCCGGTGCCACGCATCTGATCCTCTCGGATATGGCCCAAGGCCCCGAGCAGGTGCCGATGCCGATGATCCTTGCGACGTCGGCCGTGCATTCCTGGCTCACCCGCAAGGGCCTGCGCACCTTCTCGTCGATCAATGTGCGCTCGGCGGAATGCATCGACCCGCATTACTTCGCCGTGCTGATCGGCTCAGGTGCCACCACCGTAAACGCCTATCTCGCGCAAGACAGCATCGCTGACCGCATCGAGCGTGGCCTCCTCGACGGCCCCCTCTCCACCGCGATGGACCGGTTCCGCAACGCGGTCGATCAGGGCCTTCTCAAGATCATGTCCAAGATGGGCATCTCCGTGATCTCCAGCTACCGCGGCGGCCTCAACTTTGAGGCCGTAGGGCTGAGCCGCGCGATGTGCGCCGAGTACTTCCCCGGTATGCCCAGCCGCATCTCCGGCATCGGCACCTCCGGTGTTGAGAATGCCGTGCGTGAGGTTCATGCAAAGGCCTTCCGCTCCGGCTCGAACGTGCTCCCGGTGGGTGGTTTCTACAAATCCCGTCGCTCGGGCGAGTCCCACGCGTGGGAAGCGCAGCTCATGCACATGATGCAAAGCGCCTGCGACCGTGGCTCTTACAAGCTCTGGCAGCAATATTCCGAGGCGATGCGCAACCGCGCACCGATCCACCTGCGCGACCTCTTGGACTTCAAGCCAAAGGCCAAGGCCATTCCGTTGGAGGAGGTCGAGTCCATCACCTCGATCCGCAAACGCTTCGTCACGCCGGGCATGTCGCTGGGCGCGCTCAGCCCCGAAGCGCACAAGACCCTCAACGTCGCGATGAACCGCATCGGTGCAAAGTCTGACTCCGGTGAGGGTGGTGAAGACCCCAAGCACTTCCACCCGGAGCCGAACGGCGACAACCCCTCCGCCAAGATCAAGCAGGTGGCGTCGGGCCGGTTTGGTGTGACGGCAGAGTACCTGAACCACTGCCAAGAGCTTGAGATCAAGATCGCCCAGGGTGCCAAGCCCGGCGAAGGCGGCCAGTTGCCCGGCTTCAAGGTCACCGAAATGATCGCGAAGCTGCGCCACTCCACCCCCGGCGTGACGCTGATCTCCCCGCCGCCGCACCACGATATCTATTCGATCGAGGATCTGGCGCAGCTGATCTATGACCTCAAGCAGATCAACCCGAACGCAAAGGTCTGCGTGAAGCTCGTGGCGCAAACGGGCGTTGGAACGATTGCGGCGGGCGTGGCCAAGGCGCATGCCGATGTGATCCTGATCTCGGGCCACAACGGCGGCACCGGGGCCTCTCCGGCGACCTCGATCAAGTTCGCGGGCCTGCCGTGGGAGATGGGCATCACCGAGGCGCATCAGGTGCTCTCGCTCAACAACCTGCGCTCCCGCGTGACCCTGCGCACCGACGGCGGCCTACGCACGGGCCGTGATATCGTGATCGCCGCGATGATGGGTGCTGAGGAATACGGCATCGGCACCGCCGCCCTCATCGCGATGGGCTGCATCATGGTGCGCCAGTGCCAGTCAAACACCTGCCCGGTGGGCGTGTGTACCCAAGACGAGGCGCTGCGCGACAAGTTCACCGGCAACGCAGACAAGGTTGTGAACCTCATCACCTTCTATGCACAAGAAGTGCGCGAGGTGCTGGCCTCCATCGGGGCGCGCTCGCTCGATGAGGTGATTGGGCGCACCGATCTGCTCGCACAGGTCTCCCGCGGCTCCGCGCATCTTGATGATCTCGATCTTAACCCGATGTTGGTGACCGTCGATGAGGGCGAAAAGATCGAGCTCAACCGTGGTGGCCCCCGCAACGAGGTGCCCGACACGCTCGACGCGCAAATTGTTGGCGACGCGCAGCCGTTCTTCCGCGATGGCGAGAAGATGCAGCTCTCCTATGCGGTGCAAAACACTGACCGCACCGTGGGCACCCGCGTCTCTAGCCACATCGTGCGCCGGTTCGGGATGCGTAACCACCTCCAGAGCGATCACCTGACGATCAAGCTCAACGGCAGCGCCGGGCAGTCGCTGGGGGCGTTCGCAGCGCCAGGCCTCAAGATCGAGGTGACCGGCGACGCGAATGATTACGTCGGCAAGGGCCTCTCAGGCGGCATTGTGGTGGTCCGTCCGCCGTTTGGCTCACCGCTCGTGGCCGAAGAGAACACGATCATCGGCAACACCGTGCTCTACGGCGCGACCGGAGGCCAACTCTTCGCCAACGGCCGAGCAGGCGAGCGCTTCTGCGTGCGCAACTCGGGCGCGGATGTGGTGGTTGAGGGCTGTGGGTCTAACGGGTGCGAGTACATGACCGGCGGCACGGCAGTGATCTTGGGTCGTGTCGGCGATAACTTCGGCGCGGGCATGACCGGCGGGATGGCCTTCATCTACGACGAGGATGAAACCTTCCAGGCGCGCATGAACGACGAGACAATTATCGCGCAGACGGTTCAGTCGGCCTATTGGGAGGAGAAGCTGCTAACGCTGATCCGGATGCACCTCGAAGAGACCGGCTCGAAAAAGGCCGAGCGCATCTACCACGACTGGTCTGCCCATATCGGCCGGTTCTTGCAGGTGGTCCCAAGAGAAATGCTCACACGCCTGCCCCACGCGCTGTCAGACGACGACGCGGCAATCCCGGCGGAATAAAAGATGTCCCGGCCCTGAGCCGGGACCTCGCGGAGCGATGCACAACAAAAGGCCACGCCCTCCCTCGGGTGGGCGTTTTGGAAAGGCTGAATAGCGCGATTTATCCCTCAAGGCCGCACGCCATCCGAGAAGAGGCAAACGCAAGAAAAACGCCCTCCCGTTCGGGAGGGAGGGCGTGGCCGGAGGCTGGTCGCCTCCGGCTGTTTGGTCCCCATCCCGGACGGGATCCGGGACCTCGCCGACCAATTAGCAACACAGCACGCGCCAGACCGAGGTGTGGCGCAGCTGAATTGCGATCAACGTGATTTATCCCCACCAAACCGCATTCGCGCTGAACGTCCAATCTCACCCTCCGAGTGCGCCAGACCTGTCGGTCGGTCTGGCGCGCGCGGCGTCGCTGCGCGACTTGATTCCCCGCAGAAGTATTCCTCCGAAACCAGCGAGGCCCCGGATCAAGTCCGGGGCGTCAAACAACCCGTCCCGGGCCTGACCCGGGACCTCGCTGAGCCTGGCGGAACAGAGCGCGCGCCAGACCGAGGTGTGGCGCAGCTCGGTTGTCAGCAAAGCGATTTATCTCCGCAAAACCGCATTCCCTCCGAATTCCAACCCTCACCCTCCACATGCGCCAGACCTACCGGTCGGTCTGGCGCGCGCGGCGGGCTGCGCCCTTGTTCCGGGCAGACCCTTTCTCTCTGAACAGCGAGGCCCCGGATCAAGTCCGGGGCGTCTCAATCCACCCCCCCTCCTGTGACCTCCCATCCGCTTGCCCCCCCTCGCGCACGCCCGTATACCGCGCGGGATTTTTCCGCGCTCGGAGCCCCTCGATGGCCAATCCTCGCCTTGTTATGAAATTCGGCGGCACATCCGTCGCCGACCTGGAGCGGATCGCCAACGCCGCCGCCAAGGTGCAGGCGGAGGTTGAGCGGGGCTATGATGTGATCGTCATCGTCTCTGCCATGTCCGGCAAAACCAACGAGTTAGTAGGCTGGGTCCGCGAGATCTCTCCGCTCTATGATGCTCGCGAATACGATGCCGTGGTCGCCAGCGGAGAGCAGGTCACCAGCGGCCTGATGGCCCTCACGCTACAGCAAAACGGCGTGGATGCCCGCTCTTGGCAGGGCTGGCAGGTGCCGGTGAAGACGACCTCCGCCCACGGTATCGCCCGGATCGAAGACATCCCCGAAGACAACATCGCCGCCAAATTCGCCGAAGGGATGCGCGTTGCCACGCTGGGCCGGGGCGGCTCTGACACCACCGCCGTCGCCTTCGCCGCCGCCTTCAAGGCCGAGCGGTGTGATATCTATACCGATGTGGACGGCGTCTACACCACCGACCCGCGCATCACCCAAAAAGCCCGCCGGATGGACAAGATCGACTATGAGGAGATGCTGGAGCTTGCCTCTCTCGGCGCGAAAGTCCTGCAAACCCGCTCGGTCGAGCTGCGCACGCCCGTATACCGCGCGGGATTTTTCC
>JBCBGM010000061.1:0-10374 GCA_038526735.1 Pseudomonadota bacterium
GCGCTGCTGAACGATCTGGGCCTCAAACAGCCCCGCAACGGTATCGCCTCAACCGAGGCGCAGGCCAAAGAGATCGCAGCCGCAGTGGGCTTTCCGCTCGTAATCCGCCCCTCCTATGTGCTCGGCGGCCGCGGGATGGAGATCGTCCGCGATATGGCCCATCTCGACCGCTACATCCGCGAGGCAGTGGTCGTGTCGGGCGACAGCCCTGTGCTGCTCGACAGCTATCTGACCGGTGCAGTCGAAGTTGATGCAGATGCCCTTTGCGACGGCCAGAATGTGCATGTTGCGGGCGTGATGGAGCATATCGAAGAGGCAGGCGTGCACTCTGGTGACAGCGCCTGCTCGCTGCCACCCCATTCGCTCGACGCTGCAACCGTTGCCGAGCTCAAAGCGCAAGCCGTCTCGATGGCCAAGGCGCTCAATGTCGTGGGCCTGATGAACGTGCAGTTCGCGATAAAAGACAGCGAGATCTTCGTACTTGAGGTGAACCCGCGCGCCTCTCGCACGGTACCTTTCGTGGCCAAAGCCGTGAACTCACCCATCGCCTCAATAGCGGCCCAGCTCATGGCCGGCGCGCCCCTGACCGACTTCTCGCTCAAAGCCCCCGAGACCGAACACATCGCGGTGAAAGAGGCCGTGCTCCCCTTCGCCCGCTTCCCCGGCGTCGACACGCTCCTCGGCCCCGAGATGCGCTCTACCGGAGAGGTCATGGGCCTCGACAGAACCTTCGAGCGTGCCTTCCTCAAGGCCCAACTCGGCGCGGGCGTAGTGCTGCCTGAGACCGGCGGCGTGTTCATCTCGATCAAAGACGCTGACAAAGGGCCACTGATGCTTGAGGCCGCACAAACGCTGCACACTTTGGGGTTTGAGGTGCTGGCAACCCGCGGCACTGCAGCCTGGCTACAGCAAAACAGCATCCCGGCCCGCACCATTAAGAAAGTCTACGAGGGACAGCCCCACATCATCGACGAGATGAAAAACGGCGCGGTGCAGATCGTTTTCAACACCACCGAAGGCGCGCTCGCGATCGAAGACAGCCGCTCAATGCGCGCGGTCGCCCTCTACGACAAGATCCCTTACTACACCACCGCCGCCGGCGCCCGCGCCGCCGCCCTCGCGATCCGCAACGCCCGTGAAGGCGCGCTGGACGTGATGGCGTTGCAGGAGGTCTAAAAGCCCTCCCGCCCTTCGGTTGGGCACGGCCCGCGCCGCGCGCGGGTCCAAAGCTCGTTGAAAGGCCCTTGAGGGAGACTCTGCTCCCTCAAGGGCACGGCTATCGCCCGGGCTGCGCCCGCCCTTGACCCAGGCTCGACTCACGTCTTTCGTCGATTTTCAAGTATTCCGGGGTGAATGGCGGGCGTAGCCCGGCAGAGGGGCAGAGCCCCTGAATGGACCCGACCCGCAGGGGCGGGCCATGCTGAAAGCGCTCGCAAAGAAGTAATCAGACCGCTTGAACCCTGCCATGATCCCCGCCAAAACCTCGGCCCATGGCCAAACTCTACTTCAACTACTCCACTATGAACGCGGGCAAGAGTACGATCCTCTTGCAGGCCTCCTATAACTACAACGAACGCGGGATGGAGACCTACTTGCTGACCGCCCAACTCGACAACCGGGCGGGTGAGGCGGTCATTGGCTCGCGCATAGGTATCTCGGCCCCCGCTGACACGTATGACGAGAATGATAACCTCTTCGCCAAGATCCAAACGCGGCTACAAGCTGGCCCATGTGCCTGCGTGCTGATCGACGAGGCACAGTTCTTGACCAAAGAGCAGGTCTGGCAACTCGCCCGGGCCACCGATGATCTGGGCGTGCCGGTCATGTGCTACGGCCTGCGCACCGACTTTCGCGGAGAGCTTTTTCCCGGTTCCGCCACCCTCCTCGCCCTCGCAGACGAGATGCGAGAGGTCCGTACGATCTGTCATTGTGGGAAAAAGGCCAACATGGTCGTGCGGCTCGGCGCGGATGGAAAAGCTCTGAAAGACGGCGCGCAGGTGCAGATCGGGGGCAATGATACCTACGTCGCCTTCTGTCGCCGCCATTGGCGCGAGGCGGTGGGCGACGACTGACTTGCAGCGCGCAATCCGCCTCCCCATATCCCTCTCAAGCGGTGCCAGTCCGGGCCGCACACCACATGTCGCTTGCCTGAGAGGACATCACGATGACACGCGTCTCTTTCGCGTCGCACCCTTTTCTGCTGGGGTTTGAAGAGCTTGACCGCCTCGTTGAGCGCACCGTCAAATCCGGCAACGAGGGCTATCCCCCCTACAATATCGAACAGGTCAACGAGCGCGCTTATCGCATCACGCTCGCGGTGGCTGGTTTCGCCGAAGCGGACCTTTCGATCACCGTCGAAGACAACCAACTGGTTATTCGTGGCCGTCAGACCGATGACAGCGCTGACCGAGTGTTTCTGCACCGTGGCATTGCCGCCCGGCAGTTTCAGAAACAGTTCGTGCTGGCAGAAGGGGTCGAGGTGGCGGCCGCAAATATCGAGAATGGACTGCTCCACATCGATCTGGCCCGCACCCCGCCCGAGCAGGTCGTCCAGACCATCGAGATCCGGAAGGGATAAAGACATGACCAAAACGACCGAAAACTTAGTTTATGTCCGCGAAATCCAGGTCGCTAGCCTTCCTGAAGACGTTCAGGGGCAGACCGAGGCGGAGATTCTCTACGCGATCCACAACCCCGACGGGGAACGCATCGCGCTGGTGGACGACCGCAAACTCGCCTTCCGCGTTGCGCGCGCAAACGACCTGTCACCGGTGAGCGTGCATTAAGGCGAGGCTGGCAGCCGAGCCGTTACCTCGATCTCTATCTTCATTGCCGGCTCTTGCAGGTCGGCGATGAACATCGTGGCGGCAGGGCGGACATCTCCAAACACCTCGCGCACTGCGTCCCAACAGAGTGGCCAATCCTCACGCTTGGGAAGGATGTAGCGGACGCGCACAACGTCTTGAAACGATGCCCCCGCCTGCTCCAGTGCCCAGCAGATATTACGCAGGGTTTGCCGGGTTTGCTCCGCCGGATCGTCGGAGATCGTCATGGTGGTGTAGTCGTAGCCGGTCGTGCCCGCCACAAAGACCCAGCCGTCTTCCACCACGGCCCGCGAATACCCAATCTTCGCCTCAAACGGAGACCCCTGTGAAATCAACGTGCGCGCCATGTTTGCCTTCCCAAAACGAGAAAGGCCCCACCGAAGCGGGGCCTTTGAAATACTTCGATCCTAACGTTAGATCGCGGCGATGAGACCCATCGACTCGAGCTTCAGGATCACCTGCTGCGCGCAGAAATCAACGTCCACGCTCTCGGTCTCAACGCGGAGCTCTGGCGTTTCGGGCTCCTCATACGGATCGGAGATCCCCGTGAATTCCTTGATCTTGCCCTCACGCGCGAGCTTGTAGAGGCCTTTGCGGTCACGGCGCTCGCACTCTTCGATAGAGGTGGCGACATGGACCTCAACAAAGGCCCCATAGCTTTCGATCATCTCACGCACCGCGCGGCGCGTGGCTGTATAGGGCGCGATGGGTGCACAAATCGCGATACCACCATTCTTGGTGATCTCGGAGGCAACATAGCCGATCCGCTTGATGTTGATGTCGCGGTGCTCTTTCGAGAAGCCCAGCTCAGACGACAGATGCTTGCGTACCACGTCGCCGTCCAACAGCGTCACCGGGCGACCGCCCATCTCCATCAGCTTGACCTGAAGCGCGTTGGCGATGGTCGATTTGCCAGAGCCTGACAGACCCGTGAAAAACACCGTAAAGCCCTGCTTGGCGCGCGGCGGGCGGGTCTTGCGCAGCTCGGTCACAACTTCAGGGAACGAGAACCACTCGGGGATCTCAAGGCCCTCGGCCAAGCGGCGGCGCAGCTCGGTGCCCGAGATGTTGAGAACGGTCACGCCCTCTTCGATCTCATCCGCAGGCTCGTATTGCGCGCGCTCTTGCACAAAGACCATATGCTTGAACGGCACCATTTCGACGCCGATCTCGTCTTCGTACTTCTTGAACATGTCCTGCGCGTCATACGGGCCGTAGAAATCTTCACCGGCAGAGTTGCTGCCCGGCCCGGCGTGGTCGCGGCCAACGATGAAGTGGGTCACGCCGTGGTTGCGGCGGATCAGGCCGTGCCATACAGCCTCTCGCGGGCCCGCCATACGCATCGCGAGGTTCAAGAGCGACATGTGGGTGGTAGAGGCCGGGTACTTGTCGAGCACCGCCTCGTAGCAACGCACGCGGGTGAAGTGATCAACATCACCAGGCTTCGTCATGCCGACGACCGGGTGGATCATCAGGTTCGCCTGTGTGTCTTTGGCGGCGCGGAACGTGAGTTCCTGGTGGGCGCGGTGCAGCGGGTTGCGAGTCTGGAAGGCCACGATGCGGCGCCAGCCCATTTTGCGGAAGTAGGCGCGAAGTTCATTCGGCGTCTCGCGACGGGCGCGGAAATCGTAGTGCACAGGCTGATGGATACCGGTGATCGGGCCGCCGAGATATACAGCACCCGCTTGGTTGTGCAGGTAGTTGACCGCCGGGTGGGCAACATCGTCAGCACCAAAGACCATCTCGGCCTCTTTGGCCTTGTTCGGCACCCATTTGTCGCTGACCGAAAGGATCGCGAGGATCACGCCCTCTTGGTCGCGCAGCGCGATGTCTTGGCCCGCTTCGATCTTGTCCGCAAACTCTTGGTTCACATCGAGCGTGATTGGCATCGGCCAGAGCGAGCCATCCGTCAGGCGCATCGTTTCGACCACAGAGTTGTAGTCAGCTTCTGTCAGAAACCCGCGCAGCGGGTTGAAGCCGCCATTCATCAGCAGCTCAAGGTCACAGATTTGGCGGGGCGTCAGATCCCAAGACAGAAGCTCTCCGGCCTCCACCTTCAGCTTTTCTGCTGACTCGGCAGAAACATAGAGTTCGGGGATCGGCGCGTGGTTCATCAAGCTCATCAGCGTGTTCTTTCCGGACAGGAAGCGGTTCTCAACAGGTGGGCGCGCCTTAAACCCTAGGCGGGGCAAACCGCAAGGCCTGCCCCCGGCGTCAGAGCGCCGCGTCATCTTTGGATGCCGGAAAAACCCGCTTTTGGGCTGGGACCGACGGTTGGTCGATAAAAAAACTTTTCACTTCGACGGAAAACTTCGGCGCGTTCGTTCTATGTCTTGGGCAAGCAAGGCCCCGCTCACCACTTTGAGAGGACCCCGCAATGACATACGCGCCGATCCATATCGCCGCCCACTGGCTCACCGCATTGGCGCTTGTGCTGATGCTCGCAACAGGCCTCGCCTACAGCTATGATCTGGCGGATGGCTGGGCGATGACGGTTCATCAAATTGCCGGGCAAGCTCTGATTACCCTCATCGCCGCGCGTCTCATTGCACGGATATTTGTGAAGCCGCGCGCAAAGCCGACCGATGAGCCCGCTTGGGAACGCCGCCTCGCGAGCGCTGTGCACTTGGCGCTCTACGCGGTGCTGATCGCCTATGTCGCGACCGGCTATGTCTCCGCCTCAGCGCTGCGAGACCCCGCGTTATTGCTTCCGCTCGACCGCGCCTTCGCCCGCTCTGACATGGGTGAGATTTTGTTGGAAGTGCATTTCGCTCTGAAATGGGCGCTGCTCGGGCTGGTCTCTGTGCACATACTCGGAGCGGCCAAACACGCGCTGCTTGATCGACATTCACTGCCGTCCAACATGCTGCCACGTACAAATTAGGGAGAACTCAAATGTACACGCTGACCAGACGACATGTCCTGATGACCGCCGCCGGAAGCGCGCTCACGCTCTGCCCCGCGATCCTAAATGCAAGCGTGGAGCTGGACGCGTGGGAGACGCTGCCCGACGACACGCCCGTGGGCTATGACAAGCTGATGTCGGTGGAGGCTGGACCAGCCACCGTTGAGATCTCTGACTTAATGCCCGGCGACGTCGCCGTTATTGCCCGTCCTACCGATGACCCGGAGTATGCAGCTACCGGTATGATCCAATACATCGCTGTGCACGTGCGCACAGATGAGCAAATCGCCTTTGGGGCCGAGAATGACCCCGCTGGTGCCACCCAAGACCAACGCTTTTTTGTGGTGAATCTGGTCTGCACTCACCGCGGTAAGGCCATCGGGATCACCGGTGATCCGAGCGCGCCTTTCGCTTGTCTTGATCGCGGTCGGCGGCATAGCTCGGTCTACAATGCGTCTGGTCTGGGCATAGGTGGCGCGAGTGAAGGGGATCAGCTCTCGATCCCGGCTTACACGATCGCCGACGCGGATGGTCTGATCACCCTCGAGATCGCCTAAACGCAAACGGCCACCCAAACTGGTGGCCGTGTTCACTCCGGGTCGCAGGGATTACTCCGCTGCAACAGCCTCTCCGGCCTCAAGCTCGGCAATGTATTTTTCGGCTTCAAGCGCCGCCATGCAGCCCATGCCAGCGCTTGTGACTGCTTGACGGTAAATGTCGTCGGTCAGATCGCCTGCCGCAAAAACACCGGGCACAGAGGTCGCTGTGCTGTCAGGCTTCGTCAGCACATATCCGCCCGACTTCATCTCAAGCTGCCCATCGACAAGCGACGATGCGGGCGCATGGCCAATCGCGATAAACACGCCATCTGCCTTGATCTCTTGTGTCGAGGACCCGTCGGTGGAGCGCAGCTTTACGCCGGTCACACCCTTCGGCTGGTCATCCCCGACAACCTCATCAAGCACATGGTTCCAGATCACTTCCACCTTGGGGTGGTTGAACAGGCGATGCTGCAGGATCTTCTCCGCCCGCAGGCTGTCCCGGCGGTGCACCAGCGTGACCTTCGACGCGAAGTTGGTGAGGAACAGCGCCTCTTCGACGGCGGTGTTGCCACCGCCCACCACCACAACTTCGCGCCCCCGGTAGAAGAACCCATCGCAAGTAGCGCAGGCTGAGACGCCAAAGCCCTTGAATGCTTCCTCGGACTCGAGCCCCAGCCACTTCGCCTGTGCGCCCGTCGCGAGGATGATCGCATCAGCGGTATAGACCGTCCCGCTGTCGCCCTCTGCGCGGAACGGGCGCTGGCCCAGATCGAGCGCGTTGATGTGGTCGGAGATGATCTCAGTGCCCACTGCCTTTGCATGGGCCTCCATCCGCACCATAAGGTCCGGGCCCTGTACCTCGGTATCACCGGGCCAGTTCTCCACTTCCGTGGTGATCGTGAGCTGCCCACCGGGCTGAATGCCCTGCACAAGCACCGGCTCAAGCATCGCGCGAGAGGCATAGACCGCCGCCGTATACCCAGCCGGGCCAGAGCCGATGATCAGAACTTTGGAATGCTTGGTCGCGGCCATCGTGATGCTCCTGCGCTTCGATCAGGAGGTCAATATAGGGTCATATGACGCGTCCGAAAGACCCTATCGCACCAGACCTTGTGCGATAAGGATTTCTGCGATCCGATCCGCCTCTCGTAACGGCGCGTAGGGCACGAACTCCGCATCTGAGGTGGAGAGCTTGGGCGCGATTGCGTCATGGAACCGCCGAAGCTTTGGCGCGTGTTGCTCAGAGCCGCTGACGATGACCGGGAGGCCGGTGTAGAGCGCCTCGGAGATCATGCTGACCGAATCTGAGGTCACGACAAGCACATCAGCATGCGCGAGAAGTCCTGGATAGGGGTTCTCCCCCTCGCCATCCCAGATCGACAGGTCGGGAAACTTGTCCTTGAGCCTCCCAAGCATGGGCTTTGGGGTGCGGCGGGAGGCAGTGCCGATGAGGTGGAAGCCGCGATCCACTAGGTTTTGCAGATCAACCACCAACCGCGCCTCGCCCTCCGCATCGAAAGCGGCCGTACCGCTCGGCCCGCCCAACAAGACCACGGCAGCAGGGCGCGGAACCGAGAGAGCACGCCCCGCGCTCTTGATGCGTTGATCGGTTAGCGCATGCAGCCCTCCGACCGTCTGCACCGCGCCCTCTCGCAAAAAAAGGTCGTGCTCGGGCACCACGACCGCATCAAACCGCATCCCCGGAAGCGGCGGGCGCATGATGCAGATGCTCGGCATTCCACTGCACCCAATCCGATGCGCGGCGATCGCCCCCACACGCCCTGCCCCGATGACGAGTGCCGTGTCAGGCGGAGCCTTCACCGCCGGCGAGAAAGGAGTGTAGGTGGTCAAAACATCGAGCAGCGGCCCACGCTGGGGCAGCTTTCGCGCGTCCACATCCATCTCCAACCGCCGCGATACCGCTTCTGCCAACCCCAGTGCTTGCCCCGCATTCGAGGCGCGGTCATCGGAGAGGGCGAGAATTCGCAAGCCGGAATGTTCCTTCAAGAATCTTGCTGAGTGTTGAAATAATATTGCGCTCGGGGTGGCGTTTGCCTAATAGGTTTATGCGCACTGCAGCAAGACCCGTATAGAGAGACCAATGCCCGCCAGCAAGCTCGACCCCATCGACCGCAAAATCCTGGCCGAACTTCAGGCCGACGGTCGCATGACCAATGTAGAGCTATCGCGACGGGTTGGCATCTCTGCACCGCCCTGCCTGCGGCGGGTTCGTGCGCTGGAAGAGATGGGCTTTATCCAAGACTACCACGCCCGCGTGAACGCGCGTGAGTTGGGCTTTGAGGTCGCGGTGTTCGCCATGGTGTCGCTCCGCAGCCAGGCTGAGTCGGACCTCACAGCCTTTGAAGAGCTCGTGCGCAGCTGGCCACTCGTGCGCGAGTGCCACATGCTCAACGGCGAGATCGACTTTATCCTGAAATGCGTGGCACCCGACCTGTCGAGTTTTCAGAGCTTCTTGACCGGGGACCTCACTGCGGCCCCCAACGTCGCAAGCGTCAAAACCTCGCTCGTGATCCGCGAGGGCAAACACACGCCGGGCGTTCCGTTCGACATCATGGAAGAGCGCATTCTCGCAGAGGGCTAAGGCCCAATCGAGAGCGGCAGTTTTGAGAGCGGCTCCACGCCCGCCTCGGTGACCAAAGACGTGCGCCCCGGGCACATCGCAAAGCCGTTTTCGCTGTCCATCAGGATCATGTGCAGGAAGTAGACTTGGTTGGGCGCGATGACCGTCTCTGCCCCGGCGTGAAACATCTGCGGCTCCATCCAACTCGGTGCGTAGCGCGCGCCCAGCGCGTAACCACAGGCCTTGAGGCGATGGTCACCATAGCCCGCCTCATCAAAAACCTCCGCATGGGCAGCATAAACCTCGCGCATCGGTGTGCCCGGTTTCAGCGCCGCCTCACACGCCGACAAAGCTTCGGTCGCGACCTCAAACATCTCATGTTGCTTGGGCGTCGGCTCCTCAATCACCACTGTGCGCATCGCAGCAACGTGGTACTGGCGATACACCCCAGCCCATTCGAGCGTGATCTGGTCCGTCTCCAAGAGCGTGCCCCGCCCCGTTGCGTACCGGCAAAGCAATGCATGCTCACCTGATCCGACGATAAATGGATTGCCCGGATAATCCCCTCCACCCGCAAGCACCGCGCCCTGCATCGCTGCGAGAATATCAGCCTCCGATGCGCCCGGAACGAGCAGCGGCGTTGTCGCTTCAAACGCCGCATCACAGAGCTCCGCGGCACGCCGGATATACGCGATCTCAGTGGTGGATTTTGTGAGTCGCAGCGTTGGCGCAAGCGACGAGATATCGACGAGGTCAGGCTGCACGCGCAACAGCCGCTGGTAATTGCGCGCCGTCAGCCCGTGGGTGTCCAGCTCAGCCCCAACGCGGCCAGTGACGCCAAGGTCTGTGAGCATCTCGGCGAGGCTCTCTTCCGGGTTGGTTCCATCCGGCCACACGCGAATGTCTGACACGACCGAGGTCAGCTGCGCCTGTCGCAAATCGGCAGAACGGGTAAGCAGGTGGATGTCGTGCGGGGTCACGATCATGCATTGAAAAAAGCAAAACCCGAACGTGTCATAGCCGGTGAGCCAATAGTGCGTCTCGGGTGCAAACAAGAGCGCGTAATCCACCCCGGCCTCTGCCATCGCCGCCCGGAACCGCGCCTGACGATGGGCAAACTCTTCGGTGCTGAAATGAAGCATGTCTAAAGCCTTATGATCGAGATCAGGCGCCCGTAGTCAGCCTCACCCTGATGCGTCGCCCGGCGGTACGAGAAAAAGCGCGACGGATCTGAGTAGGTGTCTCGCCCGATCCACTCAGCCGCGATATCTAGCGCGCTCAAACGGGCGAGCAGGAAAGATGGAAGATCGAATTGCGCATGATCGGCGTCTTTGCCGTCGGAGAAGAAGCGCGCGAAGAGGGCATCTTCTGCGGTGAAGCGCTCCATAAAATCTAGTCCGACTTCGTACGATTTTTGCGCGATGGTCGGGCCGATTGCAGCTTTAATCTCTGTCGCACCCCGGGCGCGCATCGCGGCGACCGTCGCCTCCAACACGCCCGCAACGGCCCCTTTCCACCCGG
>JBCBGM010000061.1:10384-10729 GCA_038526735.1 Pseudomonadota bacterium
GCATGTGCGGCGCCCACAACCCCGTCGGCGGCAAACAGAACGGGTGCGCAGTCTGCGGTGAGGATTCCCAAGGCGATACCGGGCCGCGTGGTGATCATCGCGTCACCCGTGGGGCGGTTGGCGAAGGGTTCTTCAACTTCGACTACATCAGCCGAATGGACTTGGTTGAGAGAGACCAATTGAGAGGCATCAACCCCCATCGCCTGTGCCGCCCGCGCCCGGTTGAGGCGCACGCATTCCGCCTGATCCGAAGATCCTGCCCCGCAGTTCAACCCTTCAAAAATGCCGGAAGAGGTTCCGCCCTTACGGGTAAAAAAGCCATGGCTGACACCATTGAGTGTCTCA
>JBCBGM010000062.1:0-10567 GCA_038526735.1 Pseudomonadota bacterium
GGGCAGGGGGCGCAGACCATTGGGATGGGGCGCGATCTGGCAGAGGCGTATCCCGCCGCCAAAGCCATCTTTGAGGAAGTGGATGAGGCACTGGGCGAGAGCCTCTCTGCACTGATCTGGGAGGGCGATATCGAGACGCTGACCCTCACCGCCAATGCCCAACCGGCCCTTATGGCCACCTCGCTCGCCGCCATGCGCGCGCTGGAGGCGGAGGGGATTTCCGTCACCGACGCCGCCTATGTTGCGGGCCATTCGCTGGGCGAATACTCTGCCCTCGCGGCCTCTGGTGCCCTGACCGTGGCCGATACCGCGCGTCTCCTGCGCACCCGTGGCACGGCCATGCAAGAGGCGGTGCCGGTGGGTGTGGGTGCGATGGCAGCGCTCTTGGGCCTCGACTATGACACTGTTGTCGAGATTGCTCATGAGGCGGCACAAGGCGAGGTTGTGCAGGCAGCCAATGACAATGATCCAGGGCAGGTTGTGGTCTCGGGCCACACCGCCGCCGTTGAGCGGGCAGTGGCGCTGGCCAAAGAGAAAGGCGCTAAGCGGGCGGTCATGCTTCCTGTCTCTGCCCCGTTCCATTGCGCGCTGATGGGCCCTGCGGCAGATGTGATGGGCGGGGCGCTCGACCATGTGGATATCGAAACACCCAAAGTGCCGCTGGTGGCCAATGTCCGCGCCGAGGCGGTGAGCGCGCCCTATGTGATCCGCAGCCTTTTGGTTGAGCAGGTCACAGGCTCGGTGCGCTGGCGCGAGAGTGTTGCCTGGATGGCCGCGCAGGGCGTGACAGAAATCTGGGAGATCGGGGCCGGAAAAGCTCTCTCGGGCATGATCCGGCGGATTGACCGCGGCGTCTCCACCACGGCTATCAACACCTCCGATGACATCAAAAAGGTCGCGAGCGCATGACCCCTGACATCGTAGACCTGCCCGAAATGCACCTCTGCATGGCCGAGGCGACCGTACCGTTCGAGCGGATCCCGGCGACGCTGCCGTATCTCTATGATCTGATCCACGCAGCCCTCCACGACCAAGGCCTCCGCCGAGCGGGGCCGGAACAGGCCTATTACCAGATGGGCGAGGGGGAGATGCGGGTGATGGCGGCTGTCCCTGCACCTGAAGGGTTTGCGCCGACGGATGCGGTGCGGTTGGAGACGATACCCGCCGAAAAAACCCTGCATCTGCGACACACCGGCCCCTTTTCAGGCCTGCCCGCGACCTGGACGGCGCTGATGGAGCATGCGCAGGCCGAAGTATATGGCTTTGGCTACAGCCGCGAACTTTATCAGCCCTGGACGCCCTATCCGCAGGAGCGGGTCACGGATGTGCACCTTGGCATCTCAGACAACACCGGCGCCTGACGCGCCCAAAAAGGCTCACACTGGAGAAGCATATGTTTGATCTCACTGGAAAATCTGCGCTGATCACCGGGGCCTCTGGCGGCATCGGCGGCGCGATTGCCACCGCGCTCCACGGCGCGGGCGCAACTGTGGGCCTCTCGGGCACGCGGACAGGGCCGCTGGAAGAATTGGCCGCAAGCTTGGGCGCGCGCGCGCATGTGCTGCCTGCAAACCTCTCGGACGCTGAGAGCGTGGAGGGTCTGCCGAAAGCGGCTGCGGCGGCGATGGGCAGTGTCGATATTCTGGTGAACAATGCCGGTGTGACGAAAGACAACCTCTTTATGCGGATGGGCGATGACGAGTGGCAAACGGTGCTCGACATCAACCTTTCCGCCTCGATGCGGCTGATGCGCAGTGTGATGCGCGGCATGATGAAGGCGCGCTGGGGCCGCATCGTGAACATCACCTCGGTGGTGGGGGTGACGGGCAATCCGGGGCAGGCGAATTACGCCGCCTCCAAGGCTGGGATGATCGGGATGTCAAAATCGATCGCGCAGGAGGTGGCGAGCCGCGGCGTGACCGTAAATTGTGTCGCCCCCGGCTTTATCGCCACCCCGATGACCGATGCGCTGAACGAAAAGCAACAAGGGGCGATTTTGGGGGCCATTCCGGCGGGTCGGATGGGCGATAGCGCGGAGATTGCTTCGGCGGTGCTCTATCTCGCCTCGCCCGAGGCCTCTTACATCACGGGCCAAACCCTCCATGTAAATGGCGGCATGGCCATGATCTGAGGCGATAGCGCACAGGGCAAAAGCCCTTGCCAACCTCGCAACCTGTGGTAAAGGCCGCGCAACCGTTTGGGGCGGCCTGCCCCAAAGCCCATTCGCTAAGACGCTGGAGCAGCGTCGCAAAGAGAGGACCAAGACATGAGCGACATCGCAGGCAGCGTAAAGAAGATCGTTGTGGAGCACCTGAGCGTGGACGAGGACAAGGTTGTTGAGGGCGCGTCCTTCATCGATGACCTGGGTGCTGACTCCCTCGACACCGTTGAGCTGGTGATGGCGTTCGAAGAAGAGTTCGAGATCGAGATCCCGGACGATGCCGCCGAGACCATCCAAACGGTCGGCGACGCGGTGAAGTTCATCACCGAAGCCAAGGCCTGATTTTTTAAAGCAAAGCGCTTTTGCGGCGGCGTCCCTCGGGGCGCCGTTTTGCGTTTTGGAGGGGTGTTGGGGGAAAGAGTAAACGCCCCGGACCTGACCCGGGGCCTCGGTGGTCTGGTGGAACACTCCTGCGCGGAATCAAGTCGCGCAGCGCCGCCGCGCGCGCCAGACCGACCGCATGGTCTGGCGCATTTGGAGGGTGAGGGTTGGAGTTCAATGCAAGTGCGGTTTGGCGGGGATAAATCGAGTTATATTCAACAAAGCGGCGCCAAACTTCGGTCTGGCGAACGCTACCGTCGTGCATCGGTCTTCGAGGTCCTGGATCAAGTCCGGGACGAGCCCAGCCGGAGGCGACCAGCCTCCGGCCACGCCCTCCCTCCCGAACGGGAGGGCGTATTTGCTACATTTCTTGTTGATCATCTCGTTTGCAGTTTGGAGAGATAAACTGCGATGCACTTAACGTACGAACGCCCACCCGAGGGAGGGCGCGGCCTCTGATGCGATCTGCTCGTCTAGGTCCCGGATCAGCTCCGTGACGGAGAGTGAACGCCTCGGACATGATCCGGGGCCTCTGTGGTCTGGTGGAACACTCCTGCGCGGAATCAAGTCGCGCAGCGCCGCCGCGCGCGCCAGACCGACCGGACGGTCTGGCGCATTGGAGGGTGAGGTTAGGAGTTCAGCGCGAATGCGGTTTGGCCGGGATAAATCGAGTTGTACTCAACAAAGCTGCGCCACACCTCGGTCTGGCGCGCGCTACTGTGGCGCACTATTCTTCGAGGTCCCGGCTCAAGGCCGGGACGTGTTTTGGGCGGAGGCGACCAGCCTCCGGCCACGCCCATTCCGGGGCTCCGCCCGTTCGAGGCTGAAACGCTGCCCCGCAGCGTTTCCGAGACGCCGCTCACCCTCCCCCTTGGGAGGGCGTATTGCGGCGTTGATCATTGATCTCACCACATGCGGATTTGAGAGATTAATCGCGCTACTCAGCCGCTACGAAACGCCCACCCGAGGGAGGGCGTGGCCTACTGTCTCGAACTGTTCTTCGAGGTTCCGGCTCAAGGCCGGGATGCCCCCCAATCCAGCCTGATGCAATTGGTAACACCGGCCCGCCTTGAAGTGCGGGCCTGCCGCCCGTTAATAGGGGGCAGGCAAGGAACGGGAGGTCGCCATGCGGCGTGTTGTTGTGACCGGGCTGGGGATGGTGTCTCCGCTCGCCAATGGGGTGGATGCGACCTGGGCGCGGCTCTTAGAGGGGCAGTCGGGCGCTGGAAAAATCACTCGATTTGACCCTGAGCGCACCACCACGAAGATCGCCTGCGAGGTGCCCTTTGGCGATGGCAGTGACGGCTCGTTTAACCCGGACGCGTTCATGCTGCCCAAAGAGCAGCGCAAGGTGGATACGTTCATCATGTTCGCGATTGCCGCTGCGGATCAGGCGGTGGCGGACTCGGGCTGGGAGGCCGACACTGAAGACAAGGCGTTTCGTACGGGCGTGATGATTGGCTCCGGGATTGGCGGCCTCAACACCATCGCAGAGACGGCGCAGATGTTGGTGGAGAAGGGACCTCGGCGGATTTCTCCGTTTTTTATTCCGGGCTCGTTGATCAATTTGACCTCTGGTCAGGTGTCAATCCGGCATGGGTTTAAGGGGCCGAACCACTCGGTTGTGACGGCGTGCTCGACGGGGGCGCATGCCATCGGAGACGCATCTCGGCTGATCATGCTGGGGGATGCGGATGTGATGGTTGCGGGCGGTGCGGAGGCTGCGATCTCTGAGCTCGGCATCGGCGGGTTTAACGCCTGCAAGGCGCTTTCGACGAAGTATAATGACGACCCGCAGGCCGCCTCCCGCCCCTATGATCGGGACCGGGACGGGTTTGTGATGGGGGAAGGCGCGGGTGTGGTTGTGCTCGAGGAATATGAGCACGCCAAGGCGCGCGGGGCCAAGATTTATGGCGAGATCGTGGGCTATGGGATGTCGGGCGATGCCTATCACATCACCGCACCGTCGGAGGATGGTGACGGGGCCTATCGCTGCATGACCAATGCGCTGAACCGGGCCGGACTCACGGGGGGAGACGTCGATTACGTCAACGCGCATGGCACCTCGACCATGGCGGATACGATTGAGCTGGGCGCGGTTGAGCGTGTGCTCGGCAATGAGGTTGGGGGGGCGACGATGTCGTCCACCAAGTCGGCGATTGGGCACTTGCTGGGCGCGGCGGGCGCGGTGGAGTTTATCTTCTGCGCGCTGGCGATCCGCGATCAGGTGGCGCCGCCGACGCTTAACCTCGACAACCCGGACGTGGAAACCGCGATCGATCTGGCGCCAAAAGCGGCGCGGGAGCGGAAGATTGATGTGGCACTGTCGAACTCCTTCGGGTTTGGTGGCACCAATGCTTCGCTGGTGTTGAAACGGGTCTGATCCATGCGCCATTTGGCAGCCAATGCGCTGACCGTTGTGATTGTGCTGCTGGTGATTGTCAGCGGCGCGATTGTGTGGGGGCAGGCGCAGTTTCGCGCCGCGGGGCCGCTCCAGGAGGTGGCTCTGGTGACCGTTGAGCCGGGGGACCGGCTCGATGAGATCACAGAGGCGCTTTTGACCGCCGGGGCCATCGAAAATGACGTGATTTTTCGCATTGGCGCGCGGTATCGCGGCGATGATCGGCGGTTGCGGTTTGGGGAGTATGAGATCCCGCCGGCGGCGTCGATGGAAGAGGTGCTGGATATCATCGTCTCTGGCCGGTCGGTGCAGTATTTTGTGACGGTGCCCGAGGGGCTGACCTCTTGGGAGATTGTGCAGCTTTTGAACGAAGAGCCGCTGTTGACCGGCGAGATCGAAGAGATCCCGCCCGAGGGGGTGCTCGCGCCGGATACGTATTCAGTGCAGCGGGGGGAATCACGGCAGGCTTTGCTGACCCGAATGGAGGATGCACAGGCCTCGATTCTGGCTCGGGCCTGGGACGAAAGGGTTAACGACCTGCCGCTCGACAGCATCGAAGAGGCGCTGATTTTGGCCTCCATTATCGAGAAAGAAACCAGCGTTCCGGAGGAGCGGCGGCAGGTTGCCTCGGTGTTTGTGAACCGGCTCAATCGGGGGATGCGGTTGCAGACCGATCCGACGGTGATCTACGGGATCACGGAAGGGCGCGGGAGTTTGGGGCGCGGCTTGCGCCGCTCAGAGCTCGACCGGCCAACGCCTTATAATACTTACGTTATTCGCGGACTCCCGCCGGGGCCGATTGCCAATCCGGGGCGGGCCTCGATCGAGGCGGCGCTGAACCCGGATGAGACGCCGTTTATCTTTTTCGTGGCTGATGGCACCGGGGGGCATGCGTTTTCTGTGACCTATGAAGAGCACCAGGAAAACGTGCGCGCGTGGCGGCGGATTGAGCGGGAACGAGAGCTTAACAACCAGTAAATAATTGATTAATAACAAAAATCCCTTGACGCAACGCACGGTCGAGGGCATAAGCAGTGACAGGATGCGAGACATCCGACAGGCACCCAAGCGTTCGGCTTCGGGTGCCTTTTTTATTCCCCGATTCATGAGGGGGCACCCATGGAACCGACCGATCCGGCCACGCCGGAGTTGCCGCGCTACATTCAGAAGGCGCAGCGAAGCTATGACATGATGACGGGGATGCTGATGAACGTGCTTGAGGCGTTCGCGGATACCCCGCCGGGGGAGAGCGACAAACGCTCCGCCACCGACATCGTGGACACGATCAAAATCCACGGTCGTGTTCTGACGACATTGATTGAACATGAGGCTGACCTTGCAAAACGCACGTCCCGCATTGAGCGACCTGGCCCAAGCCCCGCAGACGGTGGAGGAGACCTCGATCTCGACGCCGCCCGACGCGACATCACTGCTGAAATTATTCGCGTCCTTGACGCCCGACGAAATCGCGGAGGTGGTGGCGAACCTGGATGAAAATGCGCTGCGCGCGTTCCCGTATCTGTTTGAGGCCTGGGGTCTTGAGCACCAGCGTGCGCCCGAGGGTGACTGGGGCACCTGGCTGGTGATGGGCGGCCGCGGTGCGGGCAAGACGCGTGCCGGGGCTGAGTGGGTGCGTGAAATGGTCGAGGGGTCTACGCCCGACGCGCCCGGTCAGTGCAAGGCCGTGGCGCTGGTGGGGGAGACGCTGGATCAGGCGCGCGAGGTCATGGTGTTTGGTCCCTCGGGGATTATCGCCTGCTCTCCGCCCGACCGTCGCCCCAAGTGGGAGGCGACGCGCAAGCGGCTGGTCTGGCCCAACGGGGCGGTGGCGCAGATCTTTTCGGCGCATGACCCGGAGACGTTGCGGGGGCCTCAGTTTGACGCGGCCTGGTGCGATGAGATCGGCAAGTGGAGCAAGGGGCAGGAATGCTGGGATATGCTCCAGTTTGCGCTGCGACTTGGGGAGAACCCTCGGGTTTGTGCGACGACGACACCGCGCAACTCTGGCCTGCTGAAACAGCTCTTGGATGCGCGTGACACGGTGGTCACGCAGGCGCCGACGGAGGCGAATGCGCATAACCTCTCGCCAAAATTCCTGGAGCGGGTCGAGGCGCGCTATGGCGGCACGGCTCTGGGTCGGCAGGAGCTGGATGGGGTTATGGTTGAGGACGCCGAGGGCGCGCTCTGGCGGCGCAATACGCTGAAGGCGGCGCAAGCCAAGGGGCCGGTGCCGGATCTCGATCGGATTGTTGTCGCGGTGGATCCGCCGGTGACGGGGCATGGCGGCTCTGACGCGTGCGGGATCATCGTGGCAGGCGTTACGATTGCGGAGCGCCTCTCGGATTGGCGCGGCTGGGTTTTGCAGGATGCCTCTGTGCAGGGGGTTACGCCCGGCGCGTGGTCAGAGGCGGTGGCGCAGGCTGCGCAGCGCTGGGGCGCGGATCGGGTTGTGGCCGAGGTCAACCAGGGTGGTGATTTGGTGGAGATGATGCTGCGGCAGGCCTCTCCGGGGATGCCGTATAAGGCTGTACATGCGTCACGCGGAAAGGCGGCGCGGGCAGAGCCTGTGGCGGCGCTGTATGAGCAGGGGCGGGTGATCCATGCGCGGCCGTTCCCGGAGCTGGAAGATCAGATGTGTGCGATGCTGATGCAGGGGTATTCGGGGCAGGGTAGCCCGGACCGGCTCGATGCGTTGGTGTGGGCGTTGCATGAGTTGATGGTGCAGCCGGGGGCGCAGGCCGTTCCGAAATTGCGTGCGCTCTGAGCGCAGGGAGAGTTCTATGAAATTCAACTGGTTAAACCGGACGCCGGATGCGGCGCCCGAAGGCAAAGCTGTGTCCAACCGGCCAGTGATCGCGTTTCATGGCGCGGGTCGGGCGGTGTGGTCTCCGCGCGATAGCGGAAGCCTGACGCGCTCGGGGTTCCTTGGAAATCCGGTGGGGTTTCGCTGCGTGAAGCTTATTGCAGAGGCCGGTGCCTCGGTGCCGTTTGTGCTGCAGGGGGTGGAGGAGCGGTATGCGGTGCATCCGATCCTGGAGCTGTTGAAGCGGCCCAATCCGGGGCAGGGGCGGTCAGAGCTGTTGGAGGCGCTGATCGGGCAGATTTTGCTCACGGGTGATGGGTTTGTGGAGGCTGTGGGCGCAGAAGCCCCGCGCGAGCTGCATGTGCTGCGCTCGGATCGGGTGCGGATTGTGCCAGGGTCTTCGGGTTGGCCGGTGGCGTATGAGTATGGCGTGAGCGGGCGGACGCAGCGCATCGGCCTCTCGGATGTGTGTCATATCCGGGCGTTTCACCCGCAGGATGACCACTATGGGCTGTCTCCGCTGCAGGCGGCGGCGCAGGCGGTGGATGTGCACAATGCGGCGGCGAAATGGTCTAAGGCCTTGCTCGACAATGCGGCTCGGCCCTCTGGTGCGATTGTGTATCGCGGGATCGATGGCTCTGGCGCGATGACGCCAGATCAGTTTGACCGGTTGCGCGGTGAGCTTGAGGGGCATCACCAGGGCGCTGCGAATGCGGGGCGGCCGATGCTCTTGGAGGGTGGTCTCGATTGGAAGCCGATGGGCTTTTCGCCCTCGGACATGGAGTTTCAGAAGACGAAAGAGGCGGCGGCGCGGGATATCGCGCTCGCCTTTGGGGTGCCGCCGATGCTCTTGGGGCTGCCGGGGGACAACACCTACGCGAACTATCAAGAGGCGAACCGGGCGTTTTATCGGCATACGGTTTTGCCGCTGATGGGTAAGATTTCGGCGGCGTTGGGTAGTTGGCTGGGTGAGGCGGCGGAGCTGATGCCCGACCTCGACCAGATCCCGGCACTGGCCACCGAGCGCGAGAGCCAGTGGAAGCGGATCGCCTCGGCGGACTTTCTTGATGCGGATGAGAAGCGGGCGATGCTGGGGCTGCCGCCGCGAGGTGAGCCATGAGCGGCGACGGGCAACGGCGGTTTGGCGGCTCTCGCTATCTCTATGAGCCGTTCGATGCGGCGAGCGCGCGGGTGGAGACACTGGAGCAGGTCTTGATCGCGCGGTGGGAGGCGCTGGAGCAGCGGCTCGTCTCGCTGGAAACCAAGATCGACACGATGGAGCGGCGCATGTGGATGGCCGTTTATGCGCTGGCCTCGGTGATTGTCGCCGAGATCGTTTTTGCCGTGCTTCCCGGCACGCCCTGAAAGGACCTGACATGATGGATCAACGCACAGCCCTCGGGCTGGAGGTGAAGTATTGCGCGTCGTCTGCCGAAGTGGGCGAGGGGGCAAAGATTGCCGGCTATGCCTCGCTCTTTGGGCAGCGCGACCGGGGCGGTGATGTGGTGGCGGCGGGGGCTTACTCGACCTCTCTAAAGCGGCTGAAGGCGCAGGGTCGGCGGGTGAAGATGCTTTGGCAGCATGACCCGAACACTCCGCTCGGGGTGTGGGATGTAGTGCGCGAGGACGCCAAGGGCCTCTGGGTTGAGGGGCGGCTTTTGCCGCAGGTGCAGGCCTCTCGCGAGGCGTTGGCTTTGCTTGAAGCGGGGGCCGTCGATGGCCTCTCGATCGGCTACCGCACCGTGAAGGCAGAGGCGCAGGCGCAGGGGCGGCTGCTCACTGAAATCGAATTGTGGGAGGTCTCTCTCGTGACCTTCCCCATGCAACCGGATGCCCGCGCCCATGCTGGGGCAGATGGTCAGGCAGATGCGCTCGCCGGGGAGCTGGCAGAGGCGTTTGCCGAGGCGCGGGCGCGGCTTTGAGGAGGGCCGCGCCCGCTGGGCACTTTCAAACGGAGGATGCGATGAGCACCGATAACGCTTTGGGCGCGGGCGGCGCGCCCGGGGACCTTAAGGCCCAGATGGCCGGGTTCTTGCAGGACCTGACGGCCAGTCAGGCAGAATTGAAATCCACTTTGGTAAAACAGGAGCAGCGTCTCGATATGCTGGATCAGAAGTCTCTTGCCCCTCAGCGCCCGGCCTTGTCGCGCGCCGCTGAGATCGAACCCCCCCACCAGAAGGCGTTTGCCGCCTATCTGCGCTCGGGCGATGAGGATGCCCTGCGCGGCATCGAGCTGGAGGAAAAGGCGCTCTCGACCGCGATTGCAGCCGATGGCGGGTATCTGGTCGATCCGGTCACCGCTGAGAGCGTTGCCAGCGTGCTGCGCTCTGCCGCCTCGCTGCGCCAGGTCGCCAATGTGGTGAGCGTGGAGGCCACCGCATATGACGTGCTGATCGACCACACCGAAGCCGGTGCGGGCTGGTCGGACGAGACCGCTACGATGTCTGAGACGAGCACGCCGCAGCTTGAGCGCATCTCGATCCCGCTGCATGAGCTCTCGGCGCTGCCGAAAGCCTCTCAGCGACTCTTGGATGACAGTGCGTTTGATGTGGAAGGTTGGCTGGCCGCGCGCATCGCCAACAAGTTTGCGCGCGCTGAGGCGGACAGCTTCATCAACGGCGATGGTGCGGGCAAGCCGAAGGGCATTATGCACTATACGGCGGTCGCTGATGCCTCCTGGTCTTGGGGCAACATTGGGTATGTGGCGACGGGTGCGGCGGGTGATTTTGCCTCCACCGATCCGGCGGATGCGATTGTGGATCTCGTGTACGCGCTGGGCGCTGAGTACCGCGCGAATGCGGCCTTCGTCATGAACTCCAAG
>JBCBGM010000063.1:0-9906 GCA_038526735.1 Pseudomonadota bacterium
TGCATGAGGCGTTTGAGGTCCGCCCCGGTGCGTTTGATGCGCTGGAGCGGTTGGACGAGACGACCTACCCCTTCCGCCGCTGGATCGCGGATACTGGGCGCAGCAATGACCCGTTCATCCCACTCGCAGATGCAGCGATGGCGGCAGCCGAAACACTCGACAACGACCTCGTCGATTACGTGAAATACCACCGCAGCTACGCGCCGCGCGCGGTGCATCTGGGCCTTGAGCAGATCACCGTCACCGACCTGCAAAACACCAAACGCCGTCCGCGCGCCTATGACATCGCGTATTTCTTTGTCGAGGCGATGTTCGAGCATCGCGGCCCACTGCCAGAGCTCAACGCACTCGGCCTGCCAAATGCCTGGCAGGAGGCTTTTTTGCTGGGGTACGGGCGGAGCGACGCCAAAATCGTCAGCATGATCCGCTTTGCGGTGATTACCCGGATGGTGGAGGTCTACGTGGCGGGCATGTCCAAAAAGCGCCTGACGCAGCGGTTTATGGCCAAGCGTGACCGGATGCTGGAGATGTTGCCGGCAATTCTGAAAAGCTAGAGCAGGCCAGAGACAAACGCGCTGACGCGCGCGCGGCTTTGTTGGGCGATCTCCAGCTCATCAAACGCATCAAAGGCATGCACTCCGCCAGGATACACCGCGACTTCTGCCGCGTTTCCGGCGCTGGTGTAGCGGGTTGACATCATGAGCGTGTCGTCCAGCAGCGGGTCGCATGTGCCGACCTGAAACAGCGCGGGGGGCAAGCCGGAAAGATCGGCTTTGAGCGGCGAGAGAAGCGCGCTTTCGCGTTGCGTGCCGCCGGGGTCAAGATTGTCGACGAACCATTCCACCGTCGGGGTTGAGAGGATCAGCTTCCGCTCCCCCCAATTGGCCATCGACGGAGTGAGGGTGAGGTCAAAAACGCCGTAGTTCAGCACCAGCCCGACCACATCGTCGAGCTTTTGCATCCATTTCAGCGCCAGCGCTGTGGTCGCGGCAAGATGCGCTCCCGCGCTCTCCCCTCCGATGATGATCTTGCGGGTGCCAAAACGTGCGGGCCCCTCCGCCATGAGCCACTGCGCCACGGCCAGAACGTCTTCACGTTGGGCGGGCCATGTGTGCTCTGGCGCGAGGCGATACTCGACCGACACGACGGTGACGTTGGCCTCTTTCGCGAGGCGCTGATTGCGAGCGTCCTCATAGCTGGGGCGGCCGAGTGTCCACCCGCCCCCGTGAATATGAAGGTAGACCGCATCAGGGCTCTCGACCTCAGTCACCCGAACGCGCCCGCTGCCCGGAGCGCCGGGAATACTCTGCCACTCTGACCCGTCGAGCGGCCCGCCCGATGGGATGATCCCCTTGCCCTCATCGCGCGCGGCCCGGGTCACCTCGGGCGGCACTTCGTGAGAGGCAGGCAAGTCGGCCAGCATCGCCTCAAGCTTTGCGTTGAAAGCGCGGGTTTCGTCAGAAATTGCAGTGTCGGAGAAAAGAGATGGGTCCAGGTTTAGCGTCATGTCGCCCGCAAAAGCCGCGCGCGCGCCGGGGGGATGCCTTTGATCTCAAGCCCGGTGAAGACGTGCAGCGTATTCAAATCGTTGTCCACGACGGCATGGTCACTCACCCAGCCGCCCATGACAAGATAGCTGCGCAATAAGGGCGGCATCTTCTTTTGGGCATTTTTGAGGTCGGGCTTGCGCAGACGCAGCGCCTTGGCAAAACGAAACACCTTGGGCGCCTTAACCCGCGGCAACCACCGTTTGGGCGCGAGATGCCGGTCTTTCAGGAGAGCGAACGCATCCATGTAGGCCTCCGCCTCCGTGCCGCTGAACGAGGAACAGCCGCAGAGCAGCTCAACGCCGTTCTCATCGACATAACGGGTCATGGCCCCCCAAGCGACGCGCAGAATGTCAGCGTCGCCTTGATACTCAGGCGCAATGCAAAAACGGCCCATCTCTACGATCGGGCCGTCAAACGCCTCTAGCGCCGAGAGCTCATAGTACTGCGCGGAGTAGGTGCGGTTGATCTCGCTCCCATCTTTGAGCGGGATAAAGCGAAAACACCCGGCAAGACGGTTTTCACGGGTGTCCTCGATCAGAACATGCACTGCGGTGCTGTCAAACTGATCGGCGTCGAAGCCTGTTTCGGTGTCATCGCCCCGAAAGCTGAGAAATCGCAAGGCCTGCGCCGCTGAAAGATCAGCAGCGTTTTCGGCATAGCGAGACTTGTAACGTCCGCGTGAAAAAACGCCCATCTGACCCTCCTTCGCTGTGCCGAGACCCTATATGTCACGTGTGTCGGTTATTCGACACATCCACCCGTAAATCACGTTTTCAAGCAATAGGCAGAGCATGACCGACAAAATCACCAAAACTGATGCAGAATGGCGTGCCCAGCTTTCGCCACTCGCCTACAAAGTCACTCGCCAACACGGCACCGAGCGTGCGGGCACCCATGACAACTTCTCAAAAGCCGCCGGGCGTTTTCACTGCATCTGCTGTGATCAGCCGCTTTTTGACCAATCCGCGAAATTCGAATCGGGCACCGGATGGCCGTCGTTCTTTGCGCCGATTGACCCAGAAGTGGTCGAAGAAAAGATCGACCGCAGCTTTTTCATGACCAGGACAGAGATCTTGTGCTCGCGCTGTGATGCGCACTTGGGCCACGTCTTTCCCGATGGCCCCGCGCCCACGGGTCTGCGCTATTGCATGAACGGTGTCGCGCTGCGCTTTGAGCCCGAGACTGTTACGAGCTGATCATTCGGGCAGGCCCGGGTTCAGGATGTTGCCAAAGAGCTGCTCAAAGAACCCAACCTCTTGGCCAAATGTCTCGGTTGTGCGGATGGTGAGAGGAATGTCTCGCCCATCCGCAGATCCGGTGATCCCGATGGACTGGGCGATTCCAGCTGTGTTGAACCGAACGGCCACAAGCCGCCGATCCACCACTTCAGGGGCGCGGTAGGCGAAGTTCTCAACGCGGCTGGAGAGATAGTACCACACCTCGCCGCTGCCAAAGCCGTCGTCGAGGGGGCTGCCGATCTTGCGCTCAACATCCACCTTGCGGTCCACGCCGAGGCGGATCGACTCAAGAAGCGCATCTGCAGGTGCATAGCCATGATTCACATATGTGGGCGCGCACCCGCTCAGCACAATCGCTGTTACAAATATGGCGATGATCCGCAGCATGGCCGCGACCTAGCTTGCGCCCCTGTTCTTTTCAAGCGACTGTCAGGTAACAATTCGAGGCGACAGCCATGGACACTTTACCCCCCCTCACGCCTGAGTTCTCGCGCCCGCTGGCTCTGGGCCGTCTGCCGCGCGCATCCGTCCATCAGTTTGAGCATTCGGCGAGTGCTGAGGACCGCGCGAAACTCGCTGAACTGTGGGATGCGCAGGAGGTTCCAAAGCTTAGCTTTTCGGGCACTGTGGAACCGCTGGGAAAGCAGGGTTGGGCTCTGTCTGGCCGGGTGCGCTGCACGGTGATTCAGACCTGCGTGGTAACGCTGCAACCCGTCGCGACAAAGATCGACCAAACCATCGAGCGGCAGTTTCTGCCCGACCGCGGCGACACGATTGACCAGGATGACCCTGACGATCTGATCGAACCGCTTTGCGACGTCATTGACCTTGGCCTCATCGCCTCCGAAGCAGTCGCGCTGTTATTGCCAGATTATCCACGGGCCGCAGATGCTGCCCTTCCCGAACAAGCGCCTTTCGAGGAGCCGGAACGCGAGAATCCGTTCGCGGTGCTGGCTCAACTCAAAAGTGACGCAGAAAAACCGCAATAAACGTGATGCCGGGCCTGAAAAAAGTGGTTGCACCTTTGTCTTCGCTGCGTATGTTCCGGCTCTCACTCGGCGGGGATTGCCCGAACCGAGTCTACAGAGTTGTACATAACTCGCGACGAAGACCGGGCGGACCAGCGCATCGGCCGAGAACAAAAGGTGAGACATGGCTGTCCCTAAGAGTAAAGTCACCCGCTCCAAGCGCGGTTTTCGCCGGTCCCATGACCGGCTCACGGCCTTCAACCCCAATGAGTGCAGCAACTGCGGTGAACTGCGTCGCCCTCATCACGTGTGCCCCTCTTGCGGCCACTACGATGATCGCGAAGTTATCGCATCGTCTGACGATATCGATCTCGACGACGAAGCGGCATAACCCAATCTTTGGGAACGACCGCAAGCTAACGACAGTGTGCACGGGGTATCAGCATGCCCCGTGACATCGTCATTTCAGTAGACGCCATGGGCGGCGACGGCGGCCCGGCCCCCGTAATTGCCGGGATGGCGCGCTCTGCGAAGAAAAACGACGAGATCCGCTTTATCGTTCATGGCGATGAGCGGCTTCTCACCCCCCTCATCAAGAAATGGCCCGAGCTGAGCGGCATTGTTGAGGTGCGCCACACCAGCGATGTTGTCCCGATGGAGGCGAAGCCTTCTCGTGTGATGCGCACGGGGCGCAACACCTCGATGTGGGCCACGCTTCAGACGGTTGAAATGGGCGACGCGACGGTCGCCGTCTCCCTTGGAAACACTGGCGCGTTGATGGCGCTCGCGATGCTTCGCTTGCGAAAAGCGCCGGGTGTTGACCGGCCCGCCATCGCGGTCCTTTGGCCCTCGCGCAACAGCGCTGGATACAATGTCGTGCTCGATGTCGGCGCGGATGTGCGCGCAGATGTGGGCAACCTTGTCCAATTCTCGATCATGGGCGCTGAGTACGCGCGCATCGCCCTTGATCACGCGCGCCCGCGCATCGGGCTGCTGAATGTCGGAACCGAAGAGCACAAAGGCTCCTCGATTCTGCACGAGGCTGGCAACGAGCTTGAGGTGATCGGGGCGGATCACGGTCTAGAATATGTCGGCTTCGTTGAGGGCGGCGATATTTCCTCCGGCAATGTCGATGTCATCGTGACCGACGGGTTCACCGGCAACGTCGCGCTCAAAACCGCTGAGGGCACGGCAACGTTGATCGGAGATCTGCTGCGCGACGCGTTTCGGCACTCGATCTTCAGCAAGATCGGCGCGCTCTTTGCCTACACATCGCTACGGCGCCTCTCCAAACGGGTGGACCCGCGCCGCGTGAACGGCGGTGTGTTTCTGGGCCTGAACGGTGCGGTGGTGAAGTCGCATGGCGGCGCGGATGCCACCGGCGTTTCTGCAGCGATCAAGCTCGCGTTCAATATGGCGCGCGACGATTTTGCCGCGCGGCTGGCAGGCCGCATTGCATCTCACACCGCAAGGGTCGAAAGTGCCTTAACAGAAGGCAAAGAGGCCCGGGGATGACAGTTCTGCGCGCCGTACCCATCGGGTGCGGCCACTACCTGCCTGAACGCGTCGTTGAAAACGCTGAGTTTGAAAAGACGCTAGAGACGACCGACGAGTGGATCACTGCCCGCACCGGGATCAAGCGCCGTCGCTTTGCGGCCGAAGGTGAGCTTACCTCTGACCTTGCGATCAACGCTGCGAACGCAGCACTCTCCGATGCCGGGATCACGGGCGCAGACCTCGACGCGATCGTCCTGGCCACTGCGACGCCTGACCAAACCTTCCCCTCTACGGCGACGCGCGTGCAGGCGGCCCTCGGCATGCAAGGCGGCTTTGCCTTTGACGTGCAGGCTGTGTGCGCAGGGTTCATCTTCGCGCTGTCCAACGCCAACGCGCTGATCGTGTCTTGCCAAGCCAAACGCGTGATGGTGATTGGTGCGGAGACGTTTTCGCGGATCATGGACTGGAATGACCGCTCCACCTGCGTGCTCTTTGGCGACGGTGCCGGAGCCTTGATCTTGGAAGCGCGAGAGCAGCCGGGGGAGAGCACGGATGCAGGTATCCTGACCACGGACCTCAACTCCGATGGCCGCTACAACGATCTGCTGTACGTGGATGGGGGTGTCTCCTCCACGCAATCCACGGGTGTGCTGCGGATGCAGGGGCAAGAGGTGTTTAAACACGCCGTCTCAAAGTTGCATTCGTCCGGGCAAACAGTGATGCAAAATGCGGGCGTGACGGCGGATGACGTTGATGTGGTCGTCCCGCATCAGGCCAATTTGCGGATCATTCGCAAGGTCGGGCAAAAGATGGCGATCCCCGAAGAGCGCATCGTCGTGACCGTCCAAGACCACGGCAACACGTCAGCCGCATCGATTCCCCTCGCGATGTCGGTTGCGCGGCAAGAGGGGCGGATCGGGACCAAAGACCTCATTTTGATGGAAGCGATTGGCGGCGGCCTTGCCTGGGGTGCTGCTTTAATGCGCTGGAACTAGCCAAAAGTCTTCGTTCTTCGTCTTTGCGATGTTCGGCAAGTCATTGTTATTGACTCTCTTTCCGGAGTCCCACTACCGTTTCGGCGTGTAGAATAGCGTCGCCAGAGTCGCAGGAGGGATCACGGGATGGACAACAAAACACTCACACGCATGGACCTCAGCGAGGCCGTGTATCGAGAGGTTGGTCTCTCCCGCAACGAAAGCGCACAGCTTGTTGAGGATGTGTTGGGGCACATCTCGGATTCGCTGGTCTCAGGCGAGAACGTAAAGATCTCATCGTTTGGTACCTTCAGCGTACGCTCAAAGTCAGCCCGGGTGGGGCGTAACCCCAAAACCGGCGAAGAGGTCCCGATTGAGCCGCGGCGCGTGCTGACCTTCCGCCCATCCCATTTGATGAAGGATCGTGTGGACGCTGGGAACAAGTCGTAACCCGGCCCCCAAGAGGCCCCCCTCATGGAAAAGTCACCCCAAGCGTTTCGCACCATCTCGGAGGTTTCCGAGACAATAGATGTGCCTGCACATGTGCTGCGCTTTTGGGAAAGCCGTTTCACCCAAGTAAAGCCGGTCAAACGCGGCGGCGGGCGCAGGTACTACCGGCCCGAAGATATCGCGTTGCTCAAAGTGATCCGCGAACTCCTCTACACCGAGGGTCTGACCATTCGCGGTGTACAAAAGATGCTGCGCGAGACCGGGCAAAAGCAGTTGGTGGAGCGTTACGCCGACAGCGCGCTCACGATTGACGATTTTGGCGCAACAACTGCTGAAGAGCCCGCGCATTCCGACGAGCCGCTCTTCGATGACACGTCCGGTGCTGAGATTGATGCGACAGACCCAACCCGCACCCCTGCCTCGCGCGCGGCGATCGAGAAAGCGGCTGAACGCAAAGAGGCTTTGAAGTCTGTGCTGACGCGGCTTGAGGCGTTGCGGGCAGAGATGGCCTCTCCGGTGCCGCCGAAAGCACAATGAAAGTGCAGGCATTCTCCCTTGCCCTTGCTGCCACACTCGGGCACAAGGCCGCGCATCGGGCCATGGCGCAGTCTGGTAGCGCGTCCGTCTGGGGGACGGAAGGTCGTGGGTTCGAGTCCCGCTGGCCCGACCATTTAAGCAAAAGCAGCACGTGACAGCATCTGGCGTGATCCCGATCCAGGGTCTGTTGACCATGATCGCCCGCGGCCAAATCGCCGCCGAAGATGCGATTCCAGCAGAGCAGGTGCAGCCTGCGAGCCTTGATCTGCGGTTGGGGTCGGTGGCGTGGCGGGTGCGCGCCTCGTTTCTTCCGGGCTCTGGGAAGACAGTGGCTGAGCGACTGCCAGACTTCGAGATGCACCGGATCGATCTCTCAGACGGGGCGGTTTTGGAGAAGGGCTGCGTTTATCTGGTGCCGCTGCAAGAGACGCTGAAACTACCCGACGACATCTCCGCCCGCGCAAACGCAAAGTCCTCCACGGGGCGGCTCGACCTCTTCACACGGCTCCTTGCCGATGGCGCAGTGGAGTTTGACCGGGTGGATGAGGGCTATACTGGCCCACTTTATGCAGAAATCAGCCCTCGGAGTTTTTCGGTACTGGTGCGGCCCGGCATGCGGCTCAACCAAATCCGCTTTCGCGCCGGTCAGGTGTTGCTGGACGATGCTCAGCTCACCGATTTGCACGAGACCCAGACGCTGGTTGATGGTCCTGCACATATCGACGGTGGCCTTGGGTTCTCGGTCGATCTGCGCACACCCGGAGAGGTCGTGGGTTACCGCGCCAAACCGCACACAGCGCTGATCGACCTCGACAAACTAGGGCACTACACTGTCGCGGACTTCTGGGAGCCTGTGACGGCCCCCGAAGGCCGGATCATCCTCGACCCCGATGCGTTTTACATCCTCGTCAGCCGAGAAGCCGTTCACGTGCCGCCCGACCATGCCGCTGAAATGGCGCCCTACCTCGCCATGGTCGGTGAGTTTCGGGTGCATTACGCGGGCTTCTTCGACCCCGGCTTTGGTCATGCGGCAGCGGGCGGGCACGGCTCTCGCGGTGTGTTGGAAGTGCGCTGCCATGAGGCTCCGTTTGTGCTGGAGCATGGGCAGGTTGTGGGGCGGCTCGTTTATGAGCGGATGCAGGCTGTGCCGGATGTGCTTTATGGCTCAGGTATAGGGTCGAACTATCAGGGCCAGGGCCTGAAGCTCTCGAAGCACTTTAAAGCGCCTTAGAGCGTTTTGCGCGCGGCGAGTGCCGCCGAGATCGTGCCATCATCGAGATAGTCGAGTTCACCGCCAATCGGCACACCCTGCGCCAGCGTTGTCACCTTCACCCCCCGCCCCTCAAGCCGGTCTGCGATGACATGGGCGGTGGTTTGGCCGTCGACAGTTGCACCGAGGGCCAGGATGACCTCTTCAATCCCCTCAAGGCGACCCTCCAGCTTCGACAGACCCAGTTCCTCGGGCCCGATACCATCGAGGGCGGAGAGCACACCGCCCAGCACATGATACCGCCCCTTAAACACCCCTGCCCGCTCCATCGCCCAGAGGTCAGAGACCTCTTCGACGACGCACAGGAGCGTCGGGTCACGCTTGGGGGACGTGCAAATCTCACACAGATCGCTGGTCGTGATGTTCCCGCATTGCACGCAGGGGCGCACGGTCGCGGTGACCTCTGCCAAGGCGCTGGCCAGCGGCTCCATCAACACGCGGCGCTTCTTGACCATGCTCAGCACGGCCCGTTGCGCCGAGCGCGGCCCCAGCCCTGGCAGCTTCGCCATCAGGCTGATCAGCTGCTCAATCGCCGGGCCACCCGACATCAGGCTACGCGGCGCAGGATGACAGACCCTGCAGAGTACCCTGCCCCAAACGAGCAGATCAGCCCGATATCGCCATCCTCCAAATCGTCCGAGTTTTGCGAAAACGCGATGATCGACCCGGCGGAGGAGGTGTTGGCATAGTCCTGCAGGATATTCGGCTGCTCCTCACGCGACGGCACCCGCCCCAGAACTTTTTTGCCGATAAGATCGTTCATGGTCTTGTTTGCCTGATGCAGCCAAAGGCGTTTGAGGTCGTCCGCTGCGATCCCCTCATCAGCGATATGGCCCGTGATCAGCTCATTGACCAGTGGCACCACCTGCTTAAAGACCTTCCGCCCTTCCTGCACAAAGAGCATATCGCGGCGATCTCCCATGTGGCCGTCCCGGGTGCGGCGGAGAAAACCGTTGTTGTTGCGGATGTTGTTGGAGAATTGGGTGACGCAGCGGGTGGAGAGCACGTCGAAATGGGCGCCATTGGCATCTTCCGCGCGCTCCAGCACCACCGCGGTCGCCACATCACCAAAGATGAAGTGACAGTCCCTGTCGCGCCATTCCAGATGGCCCGAGCAAATCTCCGGATTGACCATCAACACCCGCCGGACAGAGCCTGTGCGGATCATGTCAGCGGCCACCTGGATGCCAAAAGTGGCAGAGGAGCAGGCGACGTTCATGTCAAAGCCAAACCCGCCGGTGCCGAGCAGGTTCTGTATTTCCACCGCAATTGCCGGATAGGGCCGCTCGTGGTTGGAGGCGGCGCAAATCACCGCATCGATTTGCTCCGCGCGCACCCCTGCTTGGTCGAGCGCGACCTTTGCGGCTTTCAGCGCAATCTCTGCCATGATGCCGGGCTCGTCGTTCGTGAGCGGGGGCAGCT
>JBCBGM010000064.1:0-9751 GCA_038526735.1 Pseudomonadota bacterium
CCTTGGCATGTGTCTTCCAATCGGTGAAGCCATAAACGACCTGCGCCCCGGCCCGCTCCAACTGGCGCGACTGGCGGATGTTGGCGGCCTCATCAAACCGCGCCTTCAACTCAATAAGCGCGGTGACCGTCTTGCCATCCTCCGCCGCCTCGCAGAGCGCGGCCACAATCGGGCTTTTCTTTGAGGTGCGATAGAGCGTCTGCTTGATTGCAACCACATTGGGGTCGCGCGCGGCTTGTTGCAGAAACTTCACCACCGTGTCGAAGGTCTCATACGGGTGATGCAACAGCATGTCTTTGTGGCGGATCGCGGCAAAGATATCGCCCTCAAACTCCTGCACCCGTTCGGGGATGCGGGGGGAGTATTTCTCCCACAGCAAATCTGGGCGGTCACCGATGACCAGCTCTGAGAGGTCTGCGATGCCGATCACGCCATCCAGCTCAATCACCTCGTCGCGGTTCACGTCGATCTCTTCGAGGAGCATGTCGCGCAAGTCGTCCGGCGCACCGGTCGAGAGGGTCATGCGGATAACCTCGCCCCGGCGGCGGCGCTTGAGGGCAATCTCGAACTCGCGCACCAGATCTTCGGCCTCTTCCTCCAGTTCCAGGTCGCTGTCGCGCAACAGCCGGAAGGTGCAGACCCCCTCAGTCTCGTAGCCGGGGAAGAGGCGGTCGAGGAACACCTCCAACAGCCCCTCCAACGGCAGGAACCGCAGGGTGCCGCTCTCATCGGCCTCTAGCCGGATGAACCGGTCCACCTGTGGCGGCACGGGCAAGAGCGCCTCAAGCGGGGCGCGATCCTCGATCCGCCGCAGCTTGAGCGCCATCGCAAACCCGGTGTTGGGGATAAACGGAAACGGATGCGCCGGGTCAATCGCCAGCGGCGAGAGAACCGCGAACACCCGCGTCATGAAGATATGCGAGAGATAGGCCCGATCCGCGTCGCTCAGATCATCGGGCCCCACAACCCGAATGCCCTTTTGCGCCAGCTCTGACTGAAGCGCCGTCCAGATCACTTGCTGGCGCGCCATTAACTCCCGCGCCGCGGCATCAATCCGCTTGAGCTGCTCGCGCGGGGTGAGACCGTCAGCGGACGGTTTCTCTAACCCAGAGCGCACGAGCCCGCGCAGGCCCGCCACGCGCACGGTGTAAAACTCATCGAGGTTTGAGCCGGAGATCGACAGAAACCGCACCCGCTCCAAAAGCGGCACCGAGGGGTTCTCCGCCTCCTCCAGCACGCGGGTGTTAAAGCCGAGCCACGAAAGCTCTCGGTTAAAGAACCGCTCGGGCCCGGTGATATCAAACTCAGGCTCAATGGCAGGCGGGGCGGCGCGGCGCAGGAAGTTAACGGTCATGGCGGATCAGGTTTTGCAGCATGCTACGAACATAACGTGACACCCACGCTCAAGACCAGTCAAACACGTCCCGCGCCAGCGCTGGAGTGAGCGGTTTTTTTCGCGCGAGCGACGCCTCATCGAGCGCATCCACCATCGCCCCGGCAGAAGAGAGCGACCGCTCCATCCGGGGCAGCAGATAGGGGATGAGCGTGGGGTGGGGTTTTGCCTGGCGGTCCGCGAAGAGCTTGGCCAGAACAGCCTCCAGCAATGCGTCATCCGGCGCACCGAGCTTTGCGACCGCGATACTGCGAAGGCGCGAGGCGAGATCGGGTAGGCCGATTTGCATCTGCGCAGGCGCCGTGCGGCTGGTCAGCAGCAAATGCCCGGCCTCCTGCTTGAGCAGGTTGTAGAGATGAAACAGCGCGCGCTCTGCGGCCTCCTGCACATCCGCAATGCAAAACTGCAGCGCATCCAGCCGCTCGATCACCACCCTGCCCTGCGCCGCGACCTTGGGCACGTCTGCGAGGGTGAGCTGGTCTGCCTCCGCCACCACGGCACCCGCCGAGTGTGCCCAGACCTGTGAGAGATGCGTTTTCCCGCTGCCCTCTTCGCCAACCAACAAGAGCGCACCGCCCGGCCAATCAGCCTTACCCTCTACCAGCGCGAGGGCGGCCGCGTTGCACGGCGCCTCCACAAAGCTGTCGCGCGTGTACCTGACCGTGTTTGAGAGGGATAAAGGGATTTGCCCGGAGCCTGTGCTCACGTCTTATCGTCCCCTGGCCCCAGATAGAGCCGCCCGGAGGTGTATTTCTCCACCCCCCAGCGCACCATCACTCCGATGGTTGCGGCGAGCGGCACCGCGATCAGCAGGCCCGTAAAGCCCATCAGCGAGCCAAAAGCAGAAAGCGCAAAGATCAGCCAGACCGGGTGCAACTGCACCGAGTTGCCCACGAGGTTGGGCGTGAGCACATTCCCCTCAACCCCCTGCCCGACCAAAAAGATCGCCGCCACGATGATGATCATCGGCCAGTCGCCCCAAAACTGGATCAGCGCCACCGCGATCGAGATGCCGCCGCCAAGGATCGACCCGACAAATGGAATGAAAGAGATCAGCCCCGCAAACATTCCGATCACCAGGCCAAATTGCAGACCCACCAGTGACAGCGCGATGGCGTAAAACGCGCCAAGGATGGCACACACCGTGAGCTGTCCGCGCACAAAGCCCGCGAGCACCTCGTCGATGCGCGAGAAGATCAACCGGATCTCCGGCGCATGTTCGCGGGGCAGCATGTTGTCGATGCTGGCGATCATCCGGTCCCAATCCATCAGCATGTAAAACGCGATGATCGGCGCGATCACGAGCACCAGCAAGAAATCCACAATTGCCAGCCCGCTGGTCAAAACCTGATTGAGCAGCGCAGGCCCCTGCTCTTGCAACCGTGCCGTTGCGCTGGCGAGGGCTGTGCCGAGGCCGGACTCTGGGTCAAGCAGATCGGGGAAGCGCGCAATCAGCAAATCACGGGCAGAGGCCACAAACGCCGGGCCGTTCTCGATCATCAGCTGGATTTGGTTGACCAAGAGCGGGCTCAGCAAAAGCGGGATCGCCAGCAGTACCGCGATGATCCCCACCGTGATCACCACCGTCGCCCAGACCCGGCTCATCCCCCAGCTTTCAAGCTTATCCGCCGTTGGGTCGAGCAAATAGGCAATCGCCGCCCCCGCGATGAACGGCAACAAACTGCTGGAGACGGACCAGAGGATCAGCCCAAAGACCAGGAGCCCAATGCTCCAATAGCCCACCTGTTCACGAACGCTCAGTCCCATGGCAATCTCCGCATGTGCCCTGCCTATGTGCCTGCAAATGCCGACGATGACGAGAGCAGAACGATGTTAAAGCGTGATGGGGATCATCACCTCAGGCTCGATCACATCCACATTCGGCAGCCCGTCTTTCATAACCTGCGCCGACTGCTCCAGAAGCGGGAAGGTGCGGTAGTGGCAGGGGATGACGGTCTTGAAGTCGAAGAAGGTTTTGGCCGCGAAGGTGGCACGGGTCATGTCCATCGTGAAATGACCTCCCGCCGCCAAAATACCGATGTCGGGCCGGTGCAGCGCCTGAAAAATCTCCATATCCGCCATCACATCCGTGTCGCCGGAAACGTAAATCGTCTTGCCTTCGCCCGAGATCATGTAGCCCGCCTCTGCCCCCGCATAAACCGGGCCGCTCTCTCCTGAAACGGAGGACGAATGCGCCGCGTTCACCATGGTGATGGAGACTTCGCCAACCGTGATCGTGCCACCTTTGTTGAACCCGATGGTGTCGAGCCCTTCGCGCTCTTCCCACCAGGCCATCAGGTCATAAATTCCCGCAATCGGCACACCGAGCTCTTTGGTCACCGCAATTGCATCACCCGAATGGTCGCCATGGCCATGCGTGAGCAACACCAACGTGCCACCCTCAATCGCCCGCGCCCGGTCGCCCTCGGCGAACATCGGGTTTCCGGTCATCCACGGGTCAAGGAGGATCACCTCACCCGCAATCTCGATCCGAAATCCTGAATGGCCCAACCAGGTGATTTGCATCTGACTTCTCCGTGTGCCTGCGCTACATGCGCCTTGGTCAGAAGGAGACCACGCGCATGGAGTGGACGCAACAGTCAGACAATTACTGCGAGCGGGTGGACTTCAGCTTTTGGTCCGAGCCGCTGAACGCGGTGACGAATGTAGCGTTTCTGATCGCAGCGGTGTTGGCCTATCTCTACGCCCGCAAGCGCGGTCAGGCAGATTGGGGGGTGGTGGGCCTCTGCCTCATACTCACCGCCATCGGGATCGGGTCGTTCCTGTTCCACACCTTTGCGACGGGCTGGGCGGCGGCGGCGGATGTGTTCCCGATTTTGCTCTATATTTTGCTGTATGTGTATCTCGCGACGACCCGCTTTTTCGGCACGCGCTGGTGGATGGGGGTGATCGCGGTGGTGCTGTTCTTTCCGTACAGCGCGTTGGTGATCGCCGGGTTGCAGCCGATCGTCGGCAGCCTCAACGGCTCCATCGGCTACTTGCCTGTGCCGATTTTGATTGCGGCCTATGCGGTGGCTTTGTGGCGGAAGCACCCCGAGACGGCGAAGGGGCTGTTGATCGGAGTGGGCATTCTGGCCGCGTCGCTCACCTTCCGCACACTCGATGAGGCACTCTGCGACGTCATCCCCATGGGCACCCACCTCTGGTGGCACATCCTGAACGGCGTCATGCTGGGCTGGATGATCACCGTGGTGGTCCGTCATGAGGCGGCGCGGGAGTGAGGGGCGCGTCCCGGACGTGATCCGGGACCTCGTGGAGTAACGCACAACGAGTGGCCACGCCCTCCCTCGGGTGGGCGTTTCGGAACGCTCGTGCACCGCAATTTATCCCTCAAAACTGCATTTGGATTGAGCTATGGCCGACGGAGCAAATACGCCCTCCCAAGTGGGAGGGAGGGCGTGGTCGGAGGCTGGTCTCCTCCGTCTGGGAGACGTCCCGGCCTTGAGCCGGGACCTCGTGGAGCAATTCGAAACACAGCGCGCGCCAGACCGAGGTTTGGCGCAACCGCCCCCTGAGCCGCGCAATTTATGCCTGCAAACCCGCTTTCGCGTTGAGCGTCCAATCTCACCCTCCAATGCGCCAGACCATTCGGTCGGTCTGGCGCGCGCGGCGGTACTACGCACCTTGATTCCGCGCGGGGACTTAGGCACCCCGTCCCGGCCTTGAGCCGGGCCCTCCCTCACACCGCCCCCATTCCCTTGCACCCCTCAGCCCCCGGCGCTACACCGCCGCGAGTGCTGCACGGAGCCCCTATGAGCATTGATATCGACACCGCCCGCCGCGTTGCCCATCTCGCCCGCATTCGCGTGGACGAAGAGCGCCTGCCTGCCCTCGCGCAAGAGCTCTCGGCGGTGCTCAATTTCATGGAGCAGCTAAACGAGGTGGATGTGGACGGCATCGAGCCGATGACCTCTGTCACGCCGATGGACCTGCCCCGCCGCACCGATGGCGTGACGGATGGCAACATCCAGAGCAAGGTTCTCGCCAACGCGCCCGATGCGCGCGAAGGCTTTTTTGCCGTGCCGAAAGTGGTGGAGTAAGCGATGTCCCTAACCGATCTGACCATTGCCGAGGCGCGGGACGCTCTGCGCAAAGGTGACACCACCTCTGCCGAAATCACCGAGGCGTGTATCTCTGCTATTGAGGGGGCCAGCGCCCTCAATGCCTTCACCTGCGCCACACCTGACACGGCGCGCGAGATGGCCAAGGCCGCGGATGCGTGCATTGCTGCCGGGGACGCGCCCGATATGTGCGGCATCCCCTTAGGCATCAAAGACCTCTTCGCGACCGAAGGGGTGCAGACCCAAGCCGCCTCGAACATCCTCGAAGGGTTCAAACCGCAGTACGAATCCTCTGTTACGACCAACCTGTGGAACAGCGGCGCGGTGATGCTCGGCAAACTCAACATGGATGAGTTTGCGATGGGCTCCTCGAACGAGACCTCCGCCTACGGCAACGCAGTCAACCCATGGCGGCGCTCAGGTGGCAACGCAGAGCTGACGCCTGGCGGCTCGTCTGGCGGGTCAGCGTCTGCTGTCGCGGCGCGGCTCTGCCTGGGTGCCACCGGCACCGATACCGGCGGCTCGATCCGCCAGCCTGCCGCCTTTACCGGAATTGTGGGCGTGAAACCCACCTATGGGCGCTGCTCGCGGTGGGGCATCGTCGCCTTCGCCTCTTCGCTGGATCAGGCGGGGCCGATGGCGCGCACGGTGCAAGATGCGGCGATCATGCTGGAGGCGATGGCCGGGCATGACCCCAAAGACAGCACCTCCGCCCCCTACCCCGTGCCGAACTTCGAGGCCGCGCTCACCGGCGACATCAAGGGGAAGACCATCGGCATCCCCAAGGAATATCGCCTCGACGGTATGCCCGAAGAGATCGACACGCTCTGGGCCCAGGGCACAGAGATGCTGCGCGATGCGGGCGCAAAGATCGTCGATATCTCGCTGCCGCACACGCAATACGCCCTGCCCGCCTATTATGTGATTGCCCCGGCAGAGGCGTCGTCGAACCTCGCGCGCTATGATGGGGTGAAGTTCGGCCACCGCGCCAAGCTCTCGCAGGGCGATGGCATCCACGACATGTACGAAAAAACCCGCGCCGAAGGGTTCGGGCCTGAGGTGCAGCGGCGCGTGATGCTCGGGGCCTACGTGCTCTCAGCCGGGTTTTATGACGCCTATTACGTGCGCGCCCAAAAGGTACGCAGCCTGATCAAGCAAGACTTTGATGAGGCGTTTGCCGCAGGCGTCGATGCGATCTTAACGCCCGCTACGCCCTCCGCCGCGTTTGGTTTGGGAGAGATGGCCGAGGCCGATCCTATCCAGATGTATCTGAATGACGTTTTCACGGTCACGGTGAACTTGGCCGGGCTTCCGGGCGTATCGGTCCCAGCAGGGCAAAACGAGAGTGGCCTTCCCCTGGGCCTGCAACTCATCGGCCGTCCGTGGGAAGAGGGCGATATGCTCAATATCGCACAGGTACTGGAGCGAGCCGCAGGGTTCTCGGCACGCCCTGAACAATGGTGGTAAAGCGTTGACGCGTCAGAGAAGCGTCAGTTCACCCGCGCTCTGACGGCCATCACGACCCTCGATGAGCTCGTAAGAAATCTTTTGGTTTTCCGCCAAGCTCTTGTGCCCTGCACGCTCCACAGCGCTGATGTGCACAAATATGTCCTTGCCGCCATCATCCGGTTGGATGAAGCCGTAGCCTTTATCGGTATTGAACCATTTCACCGTGCCGGTGGCCATTTGCAGTCTTCCCTTATCGTCGTTGCCCGGCGCACCACGCGACGGGGTCGTCCGCCGATCCGCTGACTTGCCAACCTGGCCTGACACGCGTCACGGGTGCTTTACAGCGTAGCGCGAATGGGCTGCGCGTACATGACTTTCACATCAATCCGAGAAAAGTGCACGAAAAAATCCTGTGTTTTTAGTATGATATCAGGACTAAGCGGCCAATTGGTACATATTATATACCAAATATATCAGACAATAGCCACGCGCGTCATTTACCGGACGAATTTAGAGGCTCCCGCAAAAGGCGAGTCGGTTGAGATGTTCGAAGTGCTGGTAGTTGGGCGGTTGGTTTCCTATTTTGCAGAGGCAAGGAGTGCTTATGAAAATCGCTGCCCTGATCGTGACCTTGTTGATCGTGCTGACCGTGTCGCTGCGCGCCTGCGGAACCGTCTGATGGTTGGCAAGCGATATGGCGGGCCACAGAGCCCTACCCCGGGGCCCGCGCGCCCTCGATGGTCCTCTCGCCAGTTGCGCCCGCGCAGTGGCGCGGTGGTGCTCTTGCCCATCGCCGCCGCCCCGCTGTTGGTTGCCGGGTTTGGGGAGATCATCGCCGGAAACCCCATTGCCGCGCTCATCGAGTTTGGCGCGTTTGCCCTGATCGCCGCTGGCGCACGGATTGTTGCTCAGGGTATCGCCGCCGCCCTCGCTTTTGACGCGCGCACCACCGCCAAGCCCCCTGCCGCCCCACGCAAGATCATCGGCAGCGTTGCTGTGGGCCTTGGCGTGGCGCTCGCCTCTGCCTTTGCTTGGCCGTTGGGGCTGGTCTCTGGCGGCCTCATGGGGGCTCTTGCGGCGGGTGCGCTCCTCTTTGCCGTCGGCCTTGACCCGATGCGTGCCAAGGGCATCGCGGACGGCGGCATTCAGGCCAAACGCGCCAGCGAGGCCATTGAGCAAGCGCAAGCCCTGCTCGACGCAATCCACCTAGAGGCCGAAAAAACCCGGGACCGCCCGCTTCAAGGGCAGGTGGAGCGGTTTTCGGCGTCTGTCTTTGAAGTGATGCAGACGGTGGAGGGAGACCCCCGCGACCTGCCCGCCGCGCGCCGCTACCTCGGCCTTTATCTCAAGGGTGCCCGTGATGCGACGCGCAGCTACGCCGAGCTCACCCGCAACCGCAGCGACGATGCCGCCCGCTCACAGTATCTCTCGCTCATTTCTGACCTAGAGGCGCAATTCCGCGCCAAACGTGAAACCCTGCTCGAGGACAACCGCTCTGCCCTCGACATCGAAATCGACGTCTTGCGCCACCGTCTCGCGCAAGATGGCGTCACACCCGACAAGGAGGATCCGCTCAATGCGTGACACGACCCGAGCCAAAGCCGAAACCGCACTCGCGGAGGCGGAGGTCGTCACCGCGGCCCTCTTGCCCGTTCCGGTAGAGACAGAGCCAACCCTCGCCCCCGGCACCCCCGACGAGGCGGAGATCAAAAGCCGTATGGGCGAGCTGAACATGGCCGACACGCAAACGATCATCCGTTTCGGGACTGCCGCGCAGACAGAGTTGCAAACGATCTCGCAGAACATGCTCGCGGGCGTGCGCAACAAGGATGTGGGCCCCGCCGGCAACTCCCTGCGCGACATGGTCACGACGCTGCGTGGCTTTTCGACCGAAGAGCTCGACCCGAACCGCAAGCAAAGCTGGTGGGAGCGTTTGATTGGTCGCGCAACGCCGCTGGCCAACTGGATGGCCCAATTTGAGCAGGTGCAGGGCCAGATCGACAAGATCACCGATGAGCTTTTGGACCACGAGACCGTGCTCCTGAAAGACATCAAATCACTCGACCTCCTGTACGAAAAAACCCTCTCCTTCTATCAGGAGCTGGCGCTCTACATCGCCGCCGGTGCTGCCAAGATCGCCGAGCTTGATGCCAACGACATCCCCGCGAAAGAGGCCGAGGTCGCGGCTGCACCCGAGGGGGATGCGCTGTTGCGCGCGCAAGAGCTGCGCGACCTGCGCGCCGCCCGCGATGACCTTGAGCGGCGCGTGCATGACCTGCGCCTCACCCGGCAGGTCACCATGCAATCCCTCCCCTCGATCCGGCTGGTGCAGGAAAACGACAAGAGCCTCGTCAACAAGATCAACTCCACCCTCGTGAACACCGTGCCCCTGTGGGAAACGCAACTCGCGCAGGCCGTCACGATCCACCGCTCCCGCGAGGCCGCCGCAAGCGTGCGCGATGCAAATGACCTCACGAATGATCTGCTCCGCAAAAACGCCGAGAACCTGCAAAACGCCAACGCCGAGATCCGCGAAGAGATGGAACGCGGGATCTTCGACATCGAGGCGGTGAAAGAGGCCAACGACCGCTTGATTGCCACCATTGAGGAAAGCCTTGCCATCGCCGACGAGGGCAAAGCCCGCCGCGCCACCGCCGAGGCCGACATGGTCGAAATGGAGGCCAAGCTGAAAGACACGCTGGCCGCAGCCACCGCCGCAAACATCGCGACACCGAGCGGGGTGTAGATGGTGTTCTCCATCTTCTCGCGCGAAGGCGTTGAAATCATTGAGTGGTTGGATGCCAAGGCTGACCGGCTTGTCTGGCGG
>JBCBGM010000065.1:0-9613 GCA_038526735.1 Pseudomonadota bacterium
TGCGCCAGACCTGTTGGTCGGTCTGGCGCGCGCGGCGGCGCGGTGCGCCTTGATTACGCGCGTGCTGTTCTTCTTTGCACAGCGAGGCTCCGGTTCACGCCTGGGGAGTGTCTCTCAGGATAACTAACGCCCTCTACCAAAGGCGCCTCTCACCCCTCGTCCACGGCCTCCAGATCTTCCGCCAGAGCCTCCAGCTCAAGCACGATCTGTTCGAGGAGTTCTTGCGCCGTCCTCTCTTGCTCATCAAAGAGGCTGGGCTCCGCCACGGCAGGCTCTGGCGTTTTCGCAGCCTCCACCTCAGCCCGCTCGGCGCGCAATTCCACCGCGCGCATACGATCTGCCTGGCTGGCCATGTCGCCCGCCTGCATGCGCAGCTTGTCGGCCATCAAGAGCCCGGCCAACAAAAGTGTCCGGCTTTCGGGCATCTGCCCGGCGGCGTTCAACACGGCATGCGCCTGCTCAGAGAACAGCGCCGCCGCCTCCTGCGTGGCGGCCTCCTGCCCCGGATCGCAGACCACGCGGTAGATCCGCCCGCCAATGTCGAGATCGAGCTCAGGCATCGACGCTTTCCTCCACCAAGGGGCGCAATTCCGCGATCAGCGCATCGAGCTGTGCCACATCCGCGGCGCGCTTTTCCTCCACCGCGGCCAGCCGTTCCTGCAAAACGCCCATGTTTGCGGTCTCTTCCGCACGCGCCTCAAGTGCTGCGCGGATACGTCCCAGCGCAGCCCCGATGCGCTCTTCCAAAGCGTCGAGATCACTCATCGCTGCTCTCCATTCACTGCCTCTGCCCGCCGCAGGGCTTGGATGCCCCGTCTGATGGTGGTGCGCAGTCTCTACGACGAAAGCCTTCGTTTCAAGCGTCAACCGCTTGACCACCCCCTTTGCGCTGCTAAAGGAGGCGCATTCCGGCCCGCCAGACAGGACTTGCCCCATGAAAATCGAAGCCCTCACCGCCGCGCATCCTGACCACGCCCGCACCGCAGCTGCCCTGCGCGTCTTGGCGCTTGATGCTGTGAAGGCCGCCAACTCCGGCCACTCGGGGATGCCCATGGGCATGGCGGATGTGGCGACGGTGCTCTTTGGCAAGCATCTGAAGTTCTCCGCCGCGCACCCAGACTGGGCGGATCGCGACCGGTTTATCCTGTCCGCAGGCCACGGCTCTATGCTGCTTTACGGCCTCTTGCACCTCACCGGCACCGGCGGGATGAGCATCGAAGATATCAAGAACTTCCGCCAACTCGGCTCCAAAACCGCGGGCCACCCAGAGTTCGGCCATGCGCCCGGCATCGAGACTACGACCGGCCCGCTCGGCCAGGGCATCGCCAACTCGGTGGGCTTTGCGATCGCCGAGGCCAACCTGCGCGCCCGGTTTGGGGCCAAGATTGTGGATCACAAAACCTGGGTGATCGCGGGTGACGGCTGCCTTATGGAGGGCGTCAGCCAAGAGGCGATCACGCTCGCGGGCCGCCTGCAGCTGAACAACCTCATCGTGCTCTGGGATGACAACGGCATCACGATCGATGGCAAGGTTTCCCTCGCCGATAGCACCGACCAAAAGGCCCGTTTCGCCGCCTCCGGCTGGGAAGTGTTCGAGTGCGACGGCCACGACCCCGAAAGCATCGACGCGGCCCTGACCGCCGCCAAAGCCGCCAAAGCCCCAGCGTTTGTGGCCTGCACGACGCATATCGGCATCGGCTCCTCGGCGCAGGACACCTCCAAAGCGCATGGCGCTCTCACCGACGACCAGCTCATTGCGGATGCGCGCAAAGCATATGGCTGGGAGTATGGCCCGTTTGAGATCCCTCAAGACGTAAAAGCAACGTGGGAAGGCTACGGTCTGCGCGGTGCTGCAGAATATGCTGCTTGGGAGGCGCGCTTTGCCAAGCTTTCGGGCACCAAACAGGCCGAATTCACCCGCATCATGTCGGGCGTTGCGCCCAAGAAGCTCTCGGCCGCGATCAAGGCGCACAAAAAGGCTGTGTCCGAGGATGCGCCCAAAGTCGCCACCCGCAAGGGCTCTGAGATGGCGCTCTCGGTGATCTCGCCGTTGATGCCCGAGATGATCTCCGGCTCGGCTGACCTCTCCGGTTCCAACAACACCAAGACCAAAGACATGACCGTCTTTGACACCGACACGCCCGACGGCCGCTATGTGCATTACGGTATCCGCGAGCACGGCATGGCGTCTGCGATGAACGGTATGGCCCTGCATGGCGGCGTCACGCCCATCGGTGGCACCTTTATGGTGTTTTCAGACTACGCCCGCCCGGCGATGCGCCTCTCGGCGCTGATGGGCACCAAGGTCGTCTACGTTATGACACATGACAGCATCGGCGTGGGTGAAGATGGCCCGACGCACCAGCCGGTGGAGCATGTCTCAAGCCTGCGTACGATGCCGGGGATGTCCGTCTTCCGCCCCGCCGACGCGGTAGAAACGGCAGAGGCGTGGGAATGTGCGCTGACAGCCCAGGGGCCGTCGACGCTGGCGCTCACCCGCCAAGGCCTGCCAACCGTGCGCACCAACCACACCACCAAAAACTTCACCGCCCAAGGCGCCTACGTACTGGCCGAGGCCGAGGGCAAACGCCGCGCGATCTTGCTGGCGACCGGCTCTGAGGTCTCCGTCGCGATGGAGGCAAAGGCACTCTTGGAGGCCGAAGGCATCGGCACCCGCGTCGTCTCCATGCCCTGCTGGGAGTTGTTCGCAGCGCAAGACGAGGCCTACCGCCGCCGCGTGCTGCCGGCCGGCCCTGTGCGCGTCGCGATCGAAGCGGGCGTCCGCCACGGTTGGGACCAATGGCTCGCCGGAGAACGCGGCGCATGGAAAAAAGCGGCCTTCGTTGGAATGGACAGCTACGGCGCCTCCGCGCCCGCAGGTGATCTGTTCAAACACTTCGGGATCACGGCTGAGGCGACCGTTGAGGCGGTTAAATCTCTCCTCTAACCCGTCCCGGCCTAGAGCTGGGACCTTGCAGCGTAGTGCGAAACAGAGGCCGCGCCCTCCCTCGGGTGGGCGTATCTTAAGTCATGAGCATCGCAGTTTATCCCCCCAAAACTGCACTCGTTCTGAACTTCAAAGACTAACTGCAATACGCCCTCCCATGGGGGAGGGAGGGCGTGGCCGGAGGCTAGTCGCCTCCGGCTAAACCATGCCCGTCCCGGACGTGATCCGGGACCTCGCCGAGCGACTCGAAAAAGAGCGCGCGCCAGACCGCAGGATGGCGCAGCTATGTTACGGATAACGCGTTTAATCCCCGCAAACCCGCATTCGCGTTGAGCGATTACCCTCACCCTCCACTGCGCCAGACCTGTTGGTCGGACTGGCGCGCGCGGCGTCGCTGCGCGACTTGTTCCGCGCGGAGGACCACCCAGACCATCGAGGCCCCGGATCACGTCCGGGGCGAGCAATACCCGTCCCGGCCCAGAGCCGGGACCTCGAAGAGCAAGCCACTGCAACAGGCCACGCCCTCCCTCGGGTGGGCGTAACCTAACGGCTTAGTAGCGCGGTTTATCTCTCAAACCCGCATGTGGGACGATCAACGGCTAACCTTACAAATACGCCCTCCCATGGGGGAGGGAGGGCGTGGCCGGAGGCTGGTCGCCTCCGGCTAAGCCATGCCCGTCCCGGAGATGATCCGGGACCTCGCCGAGCGACACGAAAAAGAGCGCGCGCCAGACCGAGGTGTGGCGCAGTTGTGTTGAGAGCGACGCGATTTATCCCAGCCAAACCGCATTCGCCTTGAGTGGCTAACTCCAACCTAAAATGCGCCAGACCTGTCGGTCGGTCTGGCGCGCGCGGCGGGCTTCACCCTTGATTCCGCGCGGAGGACCACCCAGACCATCGAGGCCCCGGATCACGTCCGGGGCGAGGCTCCACGTCCCACCCCCGCGCCGGGACCTCGCCGAGCAATCCCCCCCTCACGCAAAAATCACCACCCCTCCCCACAAACACCCTTCCGCTCTCCCCCAACTGCGCTACCCTGTCGCAGTGTCACACCGGAGCCTTCGCATGCGTAGCCTAAAACTTTTCCTTGCCACGACCCTTGCACTCGCCGCCCCCGCAACCGCCGCGGAGTGGCAGCTCAACCCGGAAAAGTCAGTAATCACATTTACTTACTTCGAGAATGAGACCGCGATGGAGGGTGTCTTTCCCACCTTTGAGGGGGAGGCTTTCTATGACCCTGCCTGGCAAAACGATGCCGTCGTAGAGGTGCGCGTCCGCACCGCTGACGTGCAGATGCCCGATTTCGTCCGCACGGCCTACGCCAAAACCCCCGGCTGGTTTCACACGCAGGAGTTCCCCGAAGCCATCCTCGAAATCACGGCCCTAGAGCCCTTTGAGGACGGTAAAATCCGTGCCATTGGCGAGCTGACCCTCAAAGGGGAGACTTTCCCGATGCAGCCCATCTTTACGCTTGAGCAATCGGGCAAGTGCCTGCGCGCGCAAGGAGATTTCGAGATGGCGCTCTCAGACTACGGCATCGGAGCGGGGGCTGTCTCCCGCCTCATTCAGGTCCAAGACCGCGTTGTTCTCAGCTTTGATCTCACGGGCCACTTGGCCTTTGCCGGGCCGGAGTGCTGATCGGCCCCACTTCCCCAACACACCCACCCCCGCTATAGAGCGCCCCAACACGCATTTTGCGCGCTGGGAGCTGGTCGTTGAACACCACAGTGGCCCTTTGGATCGGTGGGATCATTCTCGCGATATTCGCCGCCGATTACTTGTTTTTCGGATGGGATCTGTGGGTTTTCCTGATGAAACAGCTCGTGGCGCTGATGCATTGGCTCGCCTTCTGGCGCTAATTCCTTCGGAGACCCCCATGACCTGGACACCCCTTTCCGCGCTCGACCTTTCCGGCAAAGTGGTGCTCGCGCGCCTTGACCTCAACGTGCCGATGGAGGGCGGTCGCGTCACCGACGCCACCCGCATCACCCGCGCCGCCCCCACGGTCAAAGCGATCCTCGCGGCAGGTGGCACGCCAGTGCTGCTCAGCCACTTCGGTCGGCCCAAGGGCAAGGTCGTGCCCGAGATGTCGCTGGAGCCGCTGGTGGCGCCGCTCTCAGAGGCTGTGGGCGCTCCCGTCCGCTTCGCAAGCGATTGCGTCGGAGAAATCGCCAAAGCCGCCATAGAAGCCCGCGCCCCCGGCGAAGTCATCCTCCTCGAAAACACCCGCTTTCACACCGGCGAGGAAAAGAATGACCCCGACCTCGCCGCCGCCATGGCCGCGCTTGGAGATATCTATGTAAACGATGCCTTCTCCGCCGCCCACCGCGCCCATGCCTCGACCGAAGGGGTGGCGCACCACCTGCCCTCCGCCGCGGGCCTCTTGATGGCCGAAGAGCTAACAGCGCTCGAGCGCGTTCTCGCCAACCCGCCGCGCCCGGTGACAGCTGTTGTTGGGGGGGCCAAGGTCTCCACCAAGCTCGACCTCTTGGGCAACCTCATCGACAAGGTCGATACCATCGTGATCGGCGGCGGCATGGCCAACACCTTCCTCGCGGCGCAAGGCATCAGCGTCGGCAAATCGCTCTGCGAGTATGATATGCTCGACACCGCCCGCGCCGTCATGGCCAAGGCGGAGGGCGCAGGCTGCACTCTGCTTCTGCCCAAAGACGTGGTTGCCGCCACCGAGTTTGCCGCAAACGCCGACAACATCACCGTGCCCGCAAGCGACTGCCCCGAAGATCGCATGATCCTCGACGCAGGCCCTCAGGCAGTGGCCGAGATCGAGGCCACCTTTGCCGCCTCCAAAGCCGTACTCTGGAACGGCCCCCTTGGCGCCTTTGAGATCACCCCCTTCGACACCGCCACCGTCGCCGCCGCGCGCAAGGCCGCCGAGCTGACCGAAAGCGGCGCGCTCGTCTCTGTCGCGGGTGGAGGCGATACCGTGGCCGCCCTCAACGCCGCCGGGGCGGCCGCCCACTTCACCTATGTCTCCTCCGCCGGAGGGGCCTTCCTCGAATGGCTTGAAGGCAAGACGCTGCCCGGTGTCGCAGCCCTCAGCCAGTGATTGCTCGCTCAACCCGCGCTCGCTAGAAGGCGCAAAAACACAGACAGGACGTTCCATGGCAAACCCAGCCCATCTTGAGAAAATCGCCTCCGGCGCAGGCTTTATCGCAGCGCTTGACCAGTCAGGGGGCTCCACGCCCAAAACGCTTGGCCTCTACGGCATCGCGCCTGACACCTACTCTGGCGAAGATGAGATGTTTGACCTGATGCACGGCATGCGCTCGCGCATCGTGCAGTCGCCTGCGTTCACCGGTGACAAGGTCATCGGCGCGATCCTCTTCGAGATGACGATGGAGCGGGAGATCGACGGCAAACCCTCAACCACCTACCTGTGGGAAGAGCGCGGCGTGGTGCCGTTCTTGAAGGTGGACAAAGGCCTCGCCGATGCCGCCGATGGCGTCAAACTGATGAACCCAATGCCCGAGCTCGACGCGCTTTGCGAACGCGCCGTCGCCGCTGGGATCTTTGGCACCAAAATGCGCTCGGTGATCGACGCGGCCACCCCCAGCGGGATCGCCGCGATTGTCGCCCAGCAGTTTGAGGTCGGCAAACAGATCCTCAGCCACGGCCTGATGCCGATCCTTGAGCCCGAGGTCACCATCACTATCTCTGACAAGGCCGAGGCCGAGGCGATCTTGCGCGATGAACTGCTCAAAGGTCTTGAGACCCTGCCCGAGGGCCAGCAGGTCATGTTCAAGCTGTCGCTGCCCTCCGAGGCGGGCTTTTACCAGGCGCTGGTCGATCACCCCAAAGTGCTGCGCGTTGTGGCGCTCTCTGGCGGATACTCCCGCGAGGATGCCAACGAGATGCTCACCAACAACCCCGGCATGATCGCAAGCTTCTCTCGCGCATTGGCCGAGGGGCTTTCGGCGCAGCAGGCTGACGCTGAGTTCGACGCGACGCTCGCGGCAACGATTTCCGAGATCGCGGCGGCCTCCAGCACTTAAGCACGCGCGTCCGTCACACGGGGGATTCCCTCGCAGAATCATCTGTGGCACCTTCGCTACCAGGTGATTCGCGGGGGCCCATGCGCCGTTATCTAACCGGACCATTGCTCTTAAACGCGCTGCTCTACGGCGGCGCGGCCGCACTCATTGTGTCTTTCGCCTATGCCGCGATCTACGGCCCCCACGGCATCAGCGCCCGCATGGCGCTTGAAAAAGAGGTGCTGGTGCAGACCGAAGAGCTCGCCACGCTCACCTCCGAGCGCGCAGCACTGCAAAACAGAGTCCACCGCCTCTCCGCCGACTACCTCGATTTGGATTTGCTCGACGAACAAGCCCGCAAACGCCTGGTCTTGATCCGCCCCGACGAGCAGATTTTGCGGTAGGTGTGCCCCGTCCCGGACGTGATCCGGGACCTCGCTGAACAACGCTCAACGATAGGCCTCGCCCTCCCTTGGGTGGGCGTTTCCTGAGATCTGAGCAACGCAATTTATCTCTCAAACCCGCATGTGATCTGATCAACTCAAACAGTCATCTAAACGCCCTCCCGTACGGGAGGGAGGGCGTGGACGGAGGCTGGTCGCCTCCGACCGAGCCCCGTCTCGGACGTGATCCGGGACCCCGCTTAACATCGTGCAACATAGCGCGCGCCAGCCCGGGGTGTGGCGCAGCTAAGTTGAGAACAACGCGATTTATCCCCGCAAAACCACACTCTCTCTGAAAGGCACCCGTCATTCTCCGAATGCGCCAGACCTGGCGGTCGGTCTGGCGTGCGCGGCGGGCTGCGCCCTTGAGTCCGCGCAAACGCGTGCCTCCAAGACCAACGAGACCCCGGATTACCCCCACCCTGCGGCATGCCGCCCCTTCTCAGAGCCCCACGTTCCATGTCAAACAGCAACGAAGTCATTTGGTTTGACGTCAAACTATTGGAGGAATGCCCATGCCTGCCGCAAAACGAGCCACAAAACCCGCCGCAAAGCCGAACGCCTCGAAAGAGGAGTTGATGGAACACTACCGGGAGATGTTGCTCATCCGCCGGTTTGAGGAAAAGGCGGGCCAGCTCTACGGCATGGGCCTCATCAACGGCTTTTGCCACCTCTACATCGGGCAAGAAGCGGTTGTCGTCGGCCTTGAGGCCGCCACCAAAGAGGGCGACATGCGTGTCACCTCCTACCGCGACCACGGCCATATGCTCGCCTGCGGGATGGACCCTAAGGGCGTGATGGCCGAGCTCACCGGCCGCGAGGGCGGCTACTCCAAGGGCAAGGGCGGCTCCATGCACATGTTCTCGAAAGAGAAGCATTTCTACGGCGGCCACGGCATCGTCGCCGCGCAAGTGCCCATCGGCGCGGGCCTCGCCTTCGCCGCCAAATACCGCGGCACCGACAACGTCTCTTTCGCCTATTTCGGCGATGGCGCGGCGAACCAGGGCCAAGTCTATGAGGCTTATAACCTTGCCGAGATCTGGGATCTGCCGGTCATCTTTGTGATCGAGAACAACCAATACGCCATGGGCACGAGCATGAAGCGCTCCACCCACTCCAAAAACCTGTGGGAACGGGGTGCAGCCTACGGCATCAAGGGCGAAGCGGTTGACGGGATGGACGTGCTCGCTGTTAAAGCCGCCGCCGCCAAGGCCATCGACCACTGCCGCGCGGGCAACGGCCCCTATGTGCTCGAGGTCAACACCTACCGCTACCGCGGCCACTCGATGTCTGATCCGGCCAAATACCGGACCCGCGAAGAAGTGCAAAAAATGCGCGAAGAGCGAGACCCGATCGAGGCCGTCAAAGCGATCTTGCTCACCGGTAAGCACGCCTCCGAGGATGATCTCAAGGCCATCGACAAAGACATCAAAGCCATCGTCAACGACGCGGCCAAATTTGCCCAGGAAAGCCCAGAGCCGAGTGTGGATGAACTCTACACCGACATCATGGCGTGATCTGAGGGGAGGAAACAGATGCCAATTCAACTGCTTATGCCCGCCCTCTCCCCAACGATGGAAGATGGCACACTCGCGAAATGGAACGTTAAGGAAGGGGATACCGTCTCTTCCGGTGACATCATCGCCGAGATCGAAACCGACAAAGCCACGATGGAATTCGAAGCCGTCGAAGAGGGCGTCGTCGGCAAAATCCTCATCGCCGAAGGCACCGAGGGCGTGAAGGTGAACGAGCCTATCGCGATCCTGCTCGAAGAGGGCGAGGATGCCTCCGCCGTCGACGCCGCCACCTCAGCACCCGCCGCCCCGGCGGAAGAGGCCCCAGCAGCAGAGGCCCCTGCCCCGGCAGCCGCCGCAGCAGCAGCCCCGCTTCCGGTCGCTGATGCACCGCTTGAGCCCGAGTTCCCCGAAGGCACGACCTTCAAAACCCAAACCATCCGCGAAGCCCTGCGCGACGCGATGGCCGAAGAGATGCGCCTCGACGAAGAGGTCTTTTTGATGGGGGAAGAGGTCGCCGAGTACCAGGGTGCCTATAAAGTCTCCCAAGGTCTGCTCGACGAGTTCGGCGACAAGCGCGTCAAAGACACCCCCATCACCGAGCATGGCTTCACCGGCCTTGCGGTGGGTGCGGCCTTTGCCGGCCTCAAGCCGATCGTCGAGTTCATGACCTTCAAAACCCAAACCATCCGCGAAGCCCTGCGCGACGCGATGGCC
>JBCBGM010000066.1:0-9603 GCA_038526735.1 Pseudomonadota bacterium
GTGTCATTGCCCGCACCCGCATACATCGAATTGCCGACCGCGACGCTACTAAGCACGTCATTGCCAGAGCCTGAGTAGATCTCGGTGTAGCCGCCACCTGCATAAATCCGGTCCGCGCCTGTGCCTGTGGTAACCCGCGCATAGAGGCCCCCGGCGTAGACTTGGTTGTTGCCATTGCCTGCATTGATAATCGCACTGGCCCCGCCTGCGTAAATCTTATCGCTGCCGCTGCCTGTATCGACCCGAACCGACGCGCCGCCCGCATAGACCGAGTTGTTGCCGTTTCCGGCGTAGACCCGCGCGCTGGCACCGCCCGCATAGATCTTGTCACTGCCAGACCCCGCATAGACCAACGCACTGAGGCCACCCGCATAAACGCTATTGTTGCCATCGCCCGCGTAGACGCGCGCCTCCAGCCCTCCGGCATAAACCCGATCATTGCCTGCGCCGGAATAGACCCGCGTGCTGCCACCACCCGCATAGACCAGATCGCTGCCGCTGCCGGAATAGACCCGCGCACTGGCGCCTCCGGCGTAGATGCGATCTGCGCCACTGCCCGCCGTGACGGTCGTCGTTGCGCCTCCTGCGTAAACGCTGTTGTTGCCGTCGCCGGCATACACACGGGTCGCGGCACCGCCCGCATACACCTTATCGTTGCCCGAGCCTGCGTTGACGTAGGCGTTCAGCCCGCCGCCATAGATCGAGTCGTCACCCGACCCTCCGTAAAGGGAGGTATCTGCGCCCCCGGCATAAATCCGGTCATTGCCCGAGCCGCCATCGACATAGGTGCGCAAGCCGCCCGCGCGGATGTAGTCGTTCCCCGAGCCACCATAGACTGCAGCATCAAGGCCGCCGCCGTAGATATAATCGTTGCCATCGCCGCCATAGAGACGGGCCACCGAGCCGCCGCCGTAGATGTGGTCATTGCCGGTGCCGCCGTAGATCTTTGTGGAGCCTGCTGAGCCGCCGTAAAGATAATCACTTCCCGAACCGCCATAAATCTGCGCTCCGGTAAAACCGCCACCGTAAAGATGGTCGTCGCCACCTTCGCCATAGACCTTCGCGTTGACGCTATAGACATGCAACGTGTCATTGCCGCTTCCGCCCTTCGCCTGCCCGGTGAAGGTCGCGCCAACGGACTTGAAGAAGTTCTTTGACTTTTTTCCCATCGCGGCCCCCCGGGCGACAGCATGTTTTCAGGTCCGCTTAGATCAAAGAACAGCGCTGCTGCTGCGGTTTGACGGCGAAGAATGCTCTTCTCGCCCATTGGTTGAGTGTTTGGATTTGAAATCAAGTCTAAATTCAGGATGATGCGCGGCAGGGGCGTTATGAAAGAACCAAACGAGAGCACGAGCGCAGATTTTGCGGCGTCACGCTGGCAAGCCGCTAACTTTGAGGCGCTGTCGCCGTCTGAGCGCATTATGCTCTACGGCGAGGCTGCGTATCTCTTGGCGCGAAACCCTTTGCACCGCGCCTACACGCTGCAAGACTTGGAGCAGCGCGTGATGCACCCGATCTCGCTCAACCAGTTTCGCATGTACCGAAAACCGAGTGGACCGGTGGCTTTGCTTACCTGGGCTTTCGTCTCTGATGCGCTGCACGACCGGTTTCAGCGAGAGGTGTTTGACCTCGGCCCGGAGGATTGGTCCTCTGGCCCGCATCTTTGGTACATCGATTTCGTCGCCCCGTTCGGGGACGGCGGGTTTGTGATCGAGGACATGCTCACCAATGTCTTCCCTGATCTTGTAGGCCACGCCCAGCGGGCCCTGATCAAAAGCGAAAAACCGTTTGTTTTGCGCAGCTACTATGGTGTCAATGTCGCGTGGCGACAGCGACGAGACGTTGAGGGGGAACGTGAACATGGCTGAAACAGATGCTTTAGAGGCGGGGGCGGAGCCCCGCGCGGTAAACCCCCAGGCCCTTATGACCGTCGGTGAAGTGCTGCGGCTCGCCAGCCAGTCTCCGGCGCATCGGGACTATACGATTGCCGAGTTTGAGGAGCGCTTTCTCATGCCCGCAAGCGTCGATCAGTTTCGCGTCTACCGCACAGAGATTGAGCCTGTTGCTGTCGTCACCTGGGCGCTCGTGTCAGATGACATCCACAAAGAACTAGAGACGGGGCGTCGCGCAATCAGCGCTGACGAGTGGCGCTCCGGCGATAACCTATGGATCATTGAGGCGGTCATTCTGCCCGAGGTCGCAGAGATGGTGTTCGAGGACCTCACGCAAAGCGTTTTTCCCAACAAGATCGGCAACATGTGGGTCGCCGATGACGATGGAAACTGGGCGATTGAGCGGTATTACGGTGCTAACCGCCAGGGTGATGCCTTTGCGGCCGAGAAATAGCGCAGCCCGATGAAACGGTTCCTGCAGCGCTTTCAGCGGCCAAACGCACCCCAGAGCACCGGGGTGGGATGGTTTTTGCTGGCGGAGGAGGCCGGGTTCATCTGGGCTGATCCGCGCGCGGTCACGCTTCAGGCGGGGGCACCAAACTCCGCCAAAAGCATCGCGCTGTGCCCTGCCATCTTAGACCACGAAGCACGGCTGTTCGAAATTCCGTGCCCCGTTGACATCGACCTGCGGCTAGAGCGTGATGCACATGGCAACCTCGGCCCTGTTTCCACCACGGGGCTACAAAGCACCGTCAATGATGTGGGCTGGAGCAAGCTGCTCTCGATGACGCCGCCGCAACACTGGCGGCACCCAAACAGGCCTATTTTGCAGTTTATCACGCCTTACCGGTTCTTGTCTGATGAGCTCGTCTACATGACCCAACTGCCAGCGTTTCTGAGCTACAAGTCCAACCACTTGCCCGGCATGATGCTCGGCGGGCGCTTTCCGATCGACGCTTGGCCAAGGCCCTTAATGTGGGCGTTTGAGTGGCATGATACCAACGCGCCCATCTCGCTCAAACGGGGCGATCCGTGGTTTTATGTAAAGTTTGAAACCCAACGCCCCGACCGCAAAACACGGCTTTTCGAGGCGGAGGTGACGCCTGGCCTGGTCGAGTTCTGCAAGGGCGTAGACTCGGTCACCAATTACGTCGGCAAAACGTTCTCGCTGATCCCAACTGCGCGGCGACGCAGGCCCGAAAACCTGCTTATCGAGAAAAAGCGATAACCCTAACAGCACGGGCGAAAGGCACTCACTCTGTCCCATTACGACGGTGAAGTTCGGCATCTGTCCCCCTGACTGTGAGGTGTTTCGTGAGGACAAGTCCTTGCCTTTGTCGGCGTCTTCATCCTGCCGCTAAACCTACAGCGGCGGTTGTCATGACTTCCGCAGAATAAAAGACGTTTAGCCACCGATGATGGTGAGAGATTTTCCCATCTGCTGTCTTTCAAATTGCGGTTTGCCGCCGAAACACTCATCAGTCTGATGACAGAAAATGTGGATAGGCATTATCCAATTCGCAGCGAGCAAAAAACTCATATGATCCCAGCCGTGCGCATGAGCTCGACCGGGTCATGCGCAAAATCGACACCCAAAAGCACAAATCGATGCCAGCCCATGATATACGGCGCATTGGGCCGATGTGGGGCTTTTGTTGTTGCTGCTGCAAACCATTCAGCCCCGCAACATTCAGGCACTGGCCACCTCGACGGGGCGCAATAACTTCCAATTCACTCGCTTGATACGTGATCTTGAGTCCAAAGGTGTGCTAACCTGTATTCTGGACCCGAACGAAAAATGCGCAACGCTGTTGCATATCACCGAGCCGGGCAATGCCTTTCTGAGTGACGTGAAGCGGGTTTTAGTCAGTGTGGTGGATTGCGTTGTCAGCAATGTGAGCCGTGATGGGCCTGAGACGCCTATAGCGCTCCACCGCAATCTCTGACGCCTACGTCGCCATGGCCCCGTGCCTAAAGAGCGACAGTGTCGCCACGACCCGTGATGTCACGTCGGGGTAAGGGTCATCGGTTAACCGCAGGCTGAGTCTTGAGAAGGCGAGCCCTTCTAGCGCACCGACATAAATCTCCGCCGCATGCCTTGGGTCGATGTCTTTGCGCAGATAACCCTGCTGCTGCCCATATACGATGCGTGCGGTCAGGTCTTTGTGCGTGGGTTCAAAAGCGTCGTTGTAAAACCCATGCGCGAGCGTGCCATGATCGCGGGCGTTCTCCAACATCAGACGGTAGATGTTGGCCGCCGGAGCCGAAGAAATGAAGGAGAGCAACTGCTCGCCCCACTGCTGCAAACTCTCCCAAAACGCCTCTTCGGTGTCGGGTGTTTGCGGCACGCCGCCGGTGATTTCTTGCCCCGATTGCATGACCACGGCTGAGAAGACACCCTCCATCGAGCCGAAGTGCTTGTAGATCGTCGTCTTTGAAACGCCTGCCGCTTTGGCGAGCGCATCGGTGGTGGCCCCTTCAAACCCGTTCATGAAAAACAGCTCCCGCCCTGCCGCAATCACGCGCTGCGCTGAGGGATTTTTCATCGTGTTCTCAAGCTGTTCAAACTTTTCTTCGGTCATTCGCTTGTCTCGGTTTTCCTCCGACCCATCTCCGCTCGCATATAGATACGATACCGTATCGTATCAATGGCAGGAGAGGACTGATGTCTCAGACCCAAAGGATAGAAGCGCTCGGCGCTCGAATTGCAAGTTGGTCGATGAAGTGGCGCTGGGCTGTAGTGATCGGCTCAATCCTCGCCTCCGTATTGATCTCATATGGGGCCTCCACGCTGCGCTTTGCCGGGGACTACCGCGTGTTTTTCGGAGCGGAGAACCCTGAGTTTCTCGCGAGTCAGCGCGCGGAGCAAACCTTTGGCCGCTCTGACAGCGTCGGCTTTTTGGTGATCCCGCCTGCGGGTGACATCTACACAGCGAACACGATGGAGGTCGTCCACGCCCTGACCAACGCCTCATGGCGGCTGCCCTTTGTCTCTCGCGTCGATAGCCTCACCAACTTCCAGCATACCTACGGGCTAGAAGGTGAGTTGGTCGTCGAAGACCTGCTGTTTGATCCGTCAGAGGCAACGCCAGAACGCCTCGCGGACATCCGCGCGATCGCGGAAAACGAGCCGCTCCTCGATGGCTTTGTCGTCTCCCGCGGTGGCGAGGCGACGATTGTGAACGCCGTGGTGCAGGCGCCGACCGACCGGCCCAATGTCTCTTCTGAGATTGCAGCGGCCGCCCGCGACATCCGCGCCGGTGTGCTGGAGCAGTTCCCCGACCACCAGATCGAGTTGATCGGCGTCTCAATGCTCAGCGCAACGTTTGAAGAGGCCGGTTTGGCTGACAGCCAGACCCTGATCCCTGCGGTCTATCTGATCATCCTCGTGGTGATGTTCGCGATGCTGCGTTCCTTCTCCGCGACGTTTGCGAGCCTTCTGCTGATCCTGCTGGCCACACTGGTGGGGATGGGTTTTGGCGGTTGGACGGGCGTGGCGCTCACGCCAATCTCTCTGTCTGCACCCACGATCATCCTCACCATCGCGGTGGCCGACGCGGTGCATGTGCTGGCCCTGGTCCGCCAGAAAATCCGCGAGGGGATGGAGAAGCGCGCAGCGATCGAAGCGTCAATCGGGCTGAATTTCTCGCCCATTGCGCTCACTTCCGTCACAACCATCGTGGGCTTTCTCACGCTCAACTTCTCCGACAGCCCGCCGTTCCATCACCTCGGCAACATCACGGCTGCGGGGATTTTCGCGGCCTGGGTGTTCTCCATCACCTTCCTCCCCGCCATCCTCTCGCTCTTGCCGCTCAAGTTCAAACCTGCGGCCGAGGGCGAGGCCCCGCTGATGGAGCGGGTTGCGGAGCTGGTGATAAACCGCCCGCGCGAGGTGGCTGGGGTGATGGTGCTGTCCTTGGCGGCGATGGTCGCGGCGATCCCAACCCTGACGGTGAACGACCAATGGTCCCAGTATTTCGACGAAAGCCTCGACTTTCGCGGCGCAGTCGATACGGCCAACCCGCTCTTTGGCACCGATCAGTTGAATTTCATCCTCGATCCAGGCGAGCCCGGTGCCGTGACCGAACCGGAGTTTCTAGCGGCGGTAGACGGGTTCGCCGAGTGGCTGCGCACGCAAAATGACAGCGTCGCCCATGTCTACGCACTCTCTGACATCATGAAGCGTGTGAATTTTAACATCAACGCGGATCGGCCAGAGTTCTTCGCGATCCCGGAGGACCGCTCGCTCGCTGGGCAGTATCTGTTCGTTTACGAGCTGAGCCTGCCCTTCGGCCTCGATCTCAACGACCGGGTGGACATCAACCGTCAGACCACGCGCGTGACAGCCTCCACCTGGGACATCTCGACCGAGGCGACCCGTGACCTGATCGCGGATGCCGAGGCTTGGGTTGCGACCAACGCGGCGGGCGTGATGACGGTGGAGACCACCGGCTCCAAGCGCCTCTTCGCGACCGTCGCGGATCGCAATATCGAGGCGATGTTTGCGGGCGCTGGGTATCTGGTCGTTGCGATCTTTGTGATCCTTGCGCTTGCCTTCCGTTCGGTCGGCGTGGGGGTGCTGAGCCTTTTCGCCAACGCGCTGCCGATCCTCGCAACATTCGGCGCGTGGGCGTTGTTGGTGGGTGTGGTTGGCTTTTCAGTGGCGGCTGTGGGCGCAGTGGCTGTGGGCCTGGTCGTGGATTTCACCGTTCACTTCCTCTCCAAATACCTCCGCGCTCGGGAAGACGCCGGCGCGCCAGAGGCGGTGCGCTATGCCTTTGAAACCGCAGGCTCAGCGATCTTCGTCACCACGGTGATCTTGGCTGCGGGCTTTGCGCTGCTGATCACCTCTGCCTTCAAGCTGAATGCTGATCTTGGCCTGATGACCGCCATCGCCATCGTCCTGTCTATGCTGGTGAACCTGCTCTTGGTTCCGAGCCTTTTGATCCTGCGCGACCGGCAGACCGCCAACCGCGCTGTTCCCGCCGAATAACCTCAAGATACGGAGAGAGACCATGCTTCGCATGACATCCTACGCCCTCGCCTTCACCGCCCTTCTGGGGGCCACAAGCGCCCTTGCCCAAACTGCCCAAGAGCGGGGCTTTGCCATCGCAGAGAAGGCGGCTGATCACGACACGGGCTATGGCACTAGCCGGGTGATGCTCACGATGACGCTGACCACACCTGCAGGCCAAAGCACCACCCGTGAGCTGCGCATCGACACCTTTGAGCGGCCCGACCGCGACGAGGGGGACATGAGCGTCACGGTCTTTTTCTCGCCGCGCGACATTGAGGGGACCGCGCTGCTGTCCCACGCCGAGATTCTGGAGCCCGATGACCAATGGCTCTGGCTGCCGGCGCTCAACCGCGTGCGCCGCATCTCCAGCGCCAACAAATCCGGGCCGTTTGTGGGCAGCGAGTTCGCGTTCGAAGACCTCACCGCCGGGGAGCTCGGCAAGTTCGACTACACCTATCTTGAGACGACCACCGTGGGCGGCATGGAGATGGACGTGCTCGAATGCCTGCCCAACTACGACCGCTCGGGCTATTCCAAAATCCACTGCTTCCACGACACCGACATCGGCCAGATCCGGCAGCTGGAGTTCTTCGACCGTGGCGGACAGCTCCTGAAAACGCTGACCTTTGAGGAGTACCGCCAATACGACGGCCGCATCTGGCGGGCGCATCGGCAGATCATGGTGAACCACCTCACCGGTCGCCAGACGGTGCTGGAGTTTGGTGACTTCGAGTTCGGCATCGACCTTGATGAGCGGGATTTTGAACCCGAAGCGTTGGAGCTTCTTTGATGCTCAAGCGGGTCACACTTCTAGGGCTTGCGGCGCTTGCCGCAGGCCCGGCAACAGCCAATGGTTGGCGCGTTCAGCCAGAGGCGACGGTGGAGGGGCGCGTGTTTCTCAGCGACCCGGCCTTTGGAGGGCAAGAGAGCGGGCCGCAGGGCACGCTCATCCTCTCCGGCACTGCCGACTGGCGCAGCGATGACCGCAACTGGATCGGCAAGCTGGAGCCTTATGCCCGGATCGACAGTCTCGACAAAGAGCGCAACCTCTTCGACCTGCGCGAAGCCTCGCTGACCTATCGCGGGCGTCAGACCCAGCTTTCGGGCGGTATAGGGCAGTTCTTTTGGGGCGTGGCAGAGAGCCGGAATGTGGTGGATGTGCTCAACCAGATCGACGCGACCGAGGATGTCGATGGCGCTCAAAAACTGGGCCAGCCGTTTCTACGTGTGAGCCAGCGCACTGATATCGGCACGTTTGATGCTTACTACCTTCCCGTGTTTCGAGAGCGCGATTTCCCGGGTCAAGTGGACCGCTTGCGGACTAATCCGCTCGTGAACGATGACGCCCGGTATGGGCGTGATGGCGAGCAAACCGCGGGCGACTTCGCCCTCCGCTATACCGAGCAATTCGATGCCTTCGACCTCGGCCTCAGCGCCTTTCACGGCACCAGCCGCGATCCGGTTTTGCGGTTCTCTGGCGGCGCGCTCACACCGTTCTATCCAGAGCTTAACCAGGTCGGTGTGGATGCCGTTCGGGTTGATGGTGCGTGGCTCTTCAAAGGCGAGCTGGCCGCCGGGGTTGTCGGAGGTGAGGGCTTCACTGCCGCCGTCGCGGGGGCGGAATACACGTTGTATGGCGTCACCGACGGAGGCGCCGATCTTGGGCTGATCGCCGAGTGGCTCTATGATGATCGCGACGGCGCCAACCAGCCCCTCACACCGCTCGACAACGATCTCTTCGTCGGAACGCGCTTTGTTCTCAACGATTTTTCAGACACCGAACTCCTGTTTGGCGGCTTCTATGACCCCGACACTCAAGGGATGCAGGCAAGCGCCGAGTTCAGCAGGCGGGTCGGCGATCAAACACTGCTTGAGCTGGAGGGAAGACTGTTTGACGCCGGAGACGACACCCTCATCCAGACCTTGGAAGACGACGACCTCATGACCCTGCGCCTGACACGGTTTTTCTGAGCGGAGGGTTAGGGAACGCTTGTAAGCCTCTACAGCAAGCGATCCCACCGATGGCGCTTTGCGCTAAGCAACAGGAGGGATCACTGCTTTCGAGAGGTTCACAGGTCAGGCAAAACCAAACTGCGCGCTGTTGAGCTCCTCAGCACCGACGCCTGCGAGCAGCAGGCTGTCATCCTCGCCATAGCTCAGCAGCATGCCGTCTGACTGCGCGACGAGGGTGAGGTCCTCCGACGTCAGCCCCTCAAACTGCAGCGTATCCTCGGCCGACCAACCCTTGAGCACATCGTTGCCGTCCCCGACCGCGAAGATGAAAATATCCGCGCCGCTGTTGCCTTTCAGAAGGTCATTGCCGGACCCGCCGCGCAGGGTATCTGCGCCTGCACCTCCCTTGAGCTTGTCTTTGCCGTCACCGCCAATGAGCATGTCGTCGCCACTGCCACCCGCGATGAAGTCTCGCTCCAGGCCACCCAGCAGTACATCCACGTCTTTGCCCCCAAAGAGCCGATCCCGGCCGTCGCCGCCATCGAGCGTGTCAGTCCCACGCCCACCGCTGAGGTGATCGTCTCCGCCGAGGCCCTGCAGATCATTGTTGCCCGCGTTGCCGTAGATCGCGTTGTCCAGCCCGTTCCCGTGGCCGAAATGATCGCCCGTGCTGGTGAGCCGGAGGTTTTCGACGTGGTCGCTGAGGGTGAAGCTGACATGGGCGTTGACGGTGTCGATGCC
>JBCBGM010000067.1:0-9224 GCA_038526735.1 Pseudomonadota bacterium
AAGCCGAATACCCAGATCCAACCCGCAGACTCTCGTTATGAATGAGGGACCAGCGGGGGGCAGGTCAATCAACAGCCGCCAGTATGCGCGCCTCGTCCGAGACTGGGTGAGTTCGATAGGCTTGGAGCCAAGCTAATACGGCACCCACTCAATGCGTCGGACCAAAGTCGCCCAGATCTACCGGAAGACGGGGAACCTTAGGGCAGTTCAACTTCTGCTCGGTCACACAAAAATGGACAGCACCGTCCGCTACTTGGGTGTCGAGCTAGATGATGCACTCGAGATTTCTGAAGGCGTGGAGATTTGATGAACAGGGGTCGTCCGCGTGGGCGGCCCGACCTGATATCCACAATCAACCCACCCGCAGGCCCATGCTGCACCGCGCCCGAGTAGTTTTAAAGATGAGGTACTCAATACGCATTTGTTATATGGGAACCGAAACCTAGCCAACCATCCAATGCCACGAAAGCGATCCTAGATCCGAGAGATATGGTTGTCCCAGCTTTCGACGCTCGAAGTGATAAGACGTTCCGGCTTTTGGTCGCCGATTGTCAGATGGGTCAGGTTGCGACCCGCGGAAAGGAGAGTGCCGCCTTGGGCAGATGCCGCGCCGCACACGTCGCTTGCGAACCATAGTCGCGACGGCTCTAGATAGGCTTGGGAGAGAACTACCCCGCCCCTCGGACTGGTCGCGATGAGTTGGGCGCCGTCGCCACTCCATGCCACGCTACCAATATAGCCTTCGAACGCGCGCCAATTTTGGTCTGACAGGGCAAGAGGCTGCGGACGTTCACCTGGCTTGTGCGTCCAAACGAGCGGTTGAGTATCCGCAATGTCGCCCTGCCACTGGCATCCGATTGCGACCTCCCCTGACGGCGACGCTGCAATATGGCGGATTGAGTTGAGACGTAGGTCACTGGGCAAGTGGAGCTGCTCCAGAAGTTCCCCATGCTGGTTCAAATAACTCAGGTTGGGGCGCATCGTGTCTAGGTTCAGCTTTGCCCGCCCCGTCTCCGGATGAGTTTCGATTCCACCGTTGGCGACGACCAACGTTTCACTTTCGGGGAGACGGATGATCTCATGAGGCCCGACGCCATGCGATGGTAGGCTCGCGATGCGTTGATAGCCTGCGGCTGTGTTCCAAACGCCGATACGCCCTTCACCCAGATCATAGGCGTTTTCGGTCGTGTAGAGGCGCGTGCCGTCCTGAGAAAAGACACCATGACCATAGAAATGATGCCCTTCGGGCGCTTTGAGTTCGGCGATCACTCGGCCATTCGTGCAGTCCAAAACGAGGGCAAAGGTGCCGGGTCGGCGGGCAAAGGCGACGGCTTCGGCGCGGGTGGGATGGGCCGCCGCTGCGTGGCCGCGTCCCGGCAAGGGGACCGCGAAGAGATCGGCTCCGCCCTCACCTATACCGCGCAACCAGAACGTTCCGTCGAAATGTCTCGCGGCGGCGACGTGGCTGGGGTTGCCGACAGCGCTCCAGGCGGGTGCAGCGCAAAGGGCGGCGGCCCCGGCGAGGAAGGTTCGGCGCGAGGGCATCAATCGCCGTCCAGTGCGTTGAAGCCAGCGGCGATGCCGAGCGTTGGACCAACCTCCTCGGTCAGTATGTCCCGCACGGCGTTGACCTGCACAAGGATGGCCTCGACGCGCAAGCGGCCCGAGGGGGTGGCGACGCCCGCAAGCGCTGGGTCGTCCAGCGCGGTGGTACGCGCAACTGCACGCTCATAGGTGGCAGCAAGCTCGGCGTTACCGCCCGCCAAGTATTGGGAAAGGTCTTGGGAGGCCTGAAGTGCGAGAAAGACGTGGCGCAAGGATCGCTCTGAACGCCGGGCCTCTGCACGGTTGGGGCGAGGGCGCTCGAATGTGCCCATTGGCCGCTCCAGGCGGGCCGTGGCGGTGAACTCAAGGCCCGTCGTGAGTGCTGTGAAGAGTTGACGCGCGGCCTCGGCCTCCGAGCGGTAGGTGTCGTTTGCACCTGCCGTTAGGATGAGGTCTGCATAACCCGCTCGCCACTCTCGCTCGATTGCGCTTGCGGTCTCTGCGATGTCTTGGGTCATGCGTTGGATCAGCGTGCATCCGTAAGGTCCGGCATCTGCGAATTGTGGGTCGAACAGCAGGAACTCAAGCGCGTAAAATCCACGCCCAGCAACGGAGACAGTGGCGAAGTCAGAGGCACTCTCTACAACACTGTCTTCTGCTGCAATCAAGCGAGACAGGGCTTTCGGCGTCGATCCACGCGGATCCGGCCAGAAGGCGAGCGCAAAGGCGCGTTGGTCAGTTTCTGAGGGACCAAAGCGGAGATGGCTGACCCCGACCCATGCGTCAAAGGCGTCGTGATACGCGGCGCGCAGTGCCTCGGACGCGGGATCACACTCTGATTGGGCTGTTGCTGAGAGGATCTCCGTCTGCTCAGAGAGAAGCGCGTAGCCAGGCAGGATGTGCTGCTCGACCGCGCCGTCTAGGTCAGCTTGCGCGTGAGCTGTTGACGCAAAGACTGCGAAAAAGAGTGTCAAAAACCGCATCAGAGGCTCTCCAAAAACCGAATAAGAGCGGCGCGGTCGGTGGGGGCCATGTTCACGACCGTATCGCGGGCTGCTTGCGCTTCCCCGCCGTGCCAGAGGACAGCCTCCAAGAGTGACCGTGCACGCCCATCGTGAAGGAAGTAGGTGTGGCCGGAGACCTGCTCGGTAAGGCCGATGCCCCACAGCGGAGGCGTGCGCCATTCGCGGCCCGTGGCGCGTGCTTCGGGGCGGTTGTCGGCGAGGCCTTCACCCATGTCATGCAGCAGGAGGTCGGTGTAGGGCCAGATGAGCTGGAAGCTCTGATAGGGCTGACCATCAAGCCTGTGGGTGACATGCGCGGGCGTGTGGCAGGCAGCGCAACCGGTGCTGTTGAAGAGCTCCTTGCCGCGAAGCACCTCTGGGTCGCCCACGTTACGCCGTGCGGGCACGCCGAGATTGGCGGAGTAGAACGTGACGAGGTCCAGCCCCTCCATATCCACCTCAAAAACACGCATATCGCCGTCGCCATGGGGGGCGTTAACGCAGTCTACTTGCGCGGGGGTGCATTCGCCATGCGCTGCCGGAAAGAGTGGGTTGGAGATGCCGATATCGCCTGCAAAGGCTCCGGCGGATTGCTGTTTAACGGTCGGTGCGCCGGCTTTTAGGCCAAAGCGCCCAAGCATCGGCTGTCCGTACTCGACCGACCACACGATGTTTGGGCGACCGGAGATGCCGTCGCCGTCCGTGTCCTCGGGGTCGGCCTTGGCAAGTATGTCCTCAACCGGGATCGCTTCCAGCAGGCCCAGTCCGATCATTTGAGGCGCGATCCGAGGGGAGAGCATCGCGTCGGGATGAAGATCGCCGTAGCCGAGGTCTTCAGCGGTGTAGGTGGGGCGGCGGAGGGTGGCTGTTTCGCCGCCCGCAAGCGCGACCTCGAACTCTTCGTATTCGATCCCGAGGGTATACTCTGCCGCGTGCCCGGCCAGGCTGAAGTCCTGCATCTGAGAGCCGTAGGTCGGCTCTGGCAGGGTCGCGATGTAGTCTTCGATCTCCGCAATGCCGGGGCCGCCGGGGATTGAGACGCGTAGGAACATCGAGATTGCATTGTCGTCGGGCCCCTCGGGAGGATGCCCACGCCCGTCCTTGATGTGGCAGCGCTGGCACGAACGGGCGTTGTAGAGTGGGCCGAGACCATCCGACGCCAGCGTGGATGCCGGAGAGGAGACCCACAGTTTACGGAACATCCCGTTGCCAACCTTAAAGGTCAGCTCGTCCGCGAAACTGATATTGCCAGAGGGCAGTGAAAACGCGTTCGCATCTGGCGTCACGCGTACCGTCGCGGCACCAGCTGAATTTTCCTCAAACCGCTGGGGCTGGGTAAAATCGGTTGGGGGCGCAAGGACAGCGGCGATGCGCTCCCGCTCCGCATCCGTCCGGGGGATCACGTTCAAATGCACGTCTGAAAGCTGTTGCGCCGCAGCTTGACAAGCCACGGCGGAACACACTGCTGCGATAAGGAGGCGCCTTGGCGTCATGTGCTATGCCCACATGTAATCTAGAATTGTGGGCGGCCACCATAGGCCGCCCACGGTATTAGTTTTATTCGAACACTGCCGAAGGGTTGTCGAGGCTGTCGGAGCCTTCAATCTCGATCCCGTCCGCGCCGAGTGCTGCGATCACGCGCTCAATGGACCGGGTCTGCGCCACAAGGCCGTTCACGCCCCCCATGATCAGCGCTTCACCGGCGGCGTTGCCCCGCTCCAGCATCATGTCGTAGGTGAACCCAGCCTCGGCCGCGTGCTTGATGCGGCCAAGGTTCATCACGGCATTGGACAGCGCGCCCTGCATCTCCATGTCGAGGCTCGCATCGGTCTCCGCCACCAGATCGGCGAGGGAGGCACCGGTGGTCACGGTCCCGTCAATCCCGACATACTCACCCAGATAGACGTTCTGGATGCCCACACCGTTGTAATAGTGGTCGTTGTGGGTGTTGTCGGCGAAGCAGGAATGCTCCTCCTCCGGGTCATTGAGCATCACGCCAAGGCGCATCCGCTCACCCGCGGTCTCACCATAGGAGAGTGAGCCCATACCCGTAAGGATGGTGGAGATGCCGGCCTCTTCGTCGGCCATCAGAGCAGAGCGCGCGGCCCCGCTGTCACCCCATTGTGCCACCATCCACTCCAGGTCGGAGACCAGAAGGTCCGTTGCTGCCTTGAGGTATTCAGCCCGTCGGTCGCAGTTGCCGTTGGTGCAGTCTGCACCTTGGGCATAGTCAGTCCACGGACGGCTGCCCGCACCCGCACCATGGCCATTTAAATCTTGGCCCCAAAGCAGGAACTCAACCGCATGGTAGCCGGTTGCGACGTTCGCTTCGACGCCGTCCGCTTCCTGCAGGGTGTCCTCCAGCAGCGCTGGCGAGATCATGGACGCATCCACCGTCTCGCCCGAAAGGACGAAAGAGGCGTTGGCGACAACGTTCAGCACCGCCGCTTCGTTTTCGTCTGTCGGGCCGCCGTAGGAGGCGTCAACGTAGTCGATGAGACCTTCGTCGAGGGGCCAGGCGTTCACTTTGCCTTCCCAGTCATCAACGATGGCGTTGCCGAAGCGGTAAACCTCGGTCTGCTGGTAGGGCACGCGCGCGGCAAGCCATGCGGCCTTTGCAGCCTCAAGATTTGCAGCAGAAGGCGATGCGATCAGCGCATCGACCGCGCCTTGCAGACGCTGCGCTGTCGTCAGGCTATCAGAGTATTTCGCCAGTGCGATGTTGGCGTAGTTATCAAGCACCGCAGCTTGCGAGACTTGGGCCAAAGCGCCGGAGGTCATCGCAACACTTAGGGCGAGCGCGCTTGTGGCGAGGGTGAGAGACTTCATGGGGATACCTTCCTAGATCAATGAAGCGTTAGTGCTGGGGAGCGGATTTGGGAAGAGATGCGCGGTGTCGCCGACATCTCGTGCAATGCCAGTGCGAATTCCTGCGCGAACTGGACGAGGATTGGCGCAGCGCCGGGGCGCACGATGTTGCTGATGAACAACATCGCGTCCTCGCGCTCGCAGGATCCTGCTGCGGCGACGAAATTGGCGAAACAGGCCTCGTCGCCACCTACGCAGGAGCACTTGCTGTCGTGGCGCATCATCGGGCGGCGGGCATTGCGAAAACACAGATCGCAGAGCGTCTCGAACGCCCGCAACGCCTTGCGCGCACGGTGAGGGGGGAGCGTGGTGGCCAGATTATTCCAGACCTCGGCCTGCTGATCTGGACCCTCGCACCAGAGGCGCAGATAGATGACGGAGCGCGCTTCGACGGACGTCATCTCGGAAAGAACGCCAACAGGCGCACCCCCGCGTGGTATGTCTTGCCGTGCGCTCATTTCGTGAGGATCAGCTTGTAAGAGCGGGTGATGCGGAGCGTATAGACCGCATCCCCAAGCGTGATCTGCGCAACGGCGTTGTCGCCCGTAAGCGCTTCTGCATCGTAAACCGGGATGGTGGTTGCGGGCGTCGGCGCTGGATCTGACCAGCTTTTCTGCATTTCCGGCTTCATGACCCACGCTCCATCCGGACAAGGGCCATTTCGAGGCTCGGGCACAGAGAGCCTCCATTCTCCAAGATCATCTGGCGCACTTCATGGGCGCAGACCTCGCCTTTCGATTTGGGTGGGGTCGTCTCTTTTTGATCAACACGTTGGCGCACGGGTTGCCTCCTAGAATGATGGAGCTCCGGCTGCCTCGGTGAGGTGGCTTAGAGATTTCGCATTGTTACTGAGTGATTCAGTCAGAAATGTCAATCCGAGTTATTTGGTCGGGATTTCGGCTGCACCTCAGGTTGTGTATGCTTGGCAATCCATCGGCGAGACGGGCCATGCTGGTCGACGGTCGGCCCATTGCGGACGTTGACGCACCGATGGCCATGCTGCGGTGCGGTCCGTCGAACCGGACATTCACTGCGGCTGCGAACTCTCACATTGCTTCGGACGTCAGCGAAGCGGACAAAGCGAACGTGGGCAGGTGCGGCTTCTGCTGGGGCAGAATTTGCGCGCTTTTGAGGCACGTTTACCACTACGTCGCGGCTCATTTCGCCAAAACGGTCATAGAAGGACGGGTTTGGAAGAAAATCCTGACCGTCCATCTACCGCACAGCTCAGTGCGCAGCACACCGCAGACTCTACTTCTGTATCAAAGAGTTCGTCACGCTTGTTCTAAAACCTTGCTGGCCACTCGGAAACATTCCAGCGCCTGGGGGACACCGCAATAGATGCCGATCACATGGATGATGGCGCGGATTTCATCAGGGGTGACGCCGTTGTTGATCGCACCGCGGCAATGGATTTCCCATTCATGCATCTTGCCCAAAGCACCGATCATTGACAGGTTCATCATGCTGCGTGTTTTGGCGTCGATGACCTCGTCGCCCCAGCCAAAACCCCAGCACCATGCCGTCATCGCCTCCTGAAAGGGACGGGTGAACGCGTCGGCAGCAGCGAGATTTTTCTCCACATACTCGGCCCCCAGCGTGGCCTTGCGTTGCTCCAGCCCTTTTAGAAACAGGTCTTCGTCGAATGCGCTCATATCTTTATCCTTTTAGGCGAACCGCGATATTCTTTGTCTGCACGTAATTCTACAGCGCTTCGCGTCCCTTTTCTCGGCCATAGCCGGATTTGCCGAAGCCGCCGAAGGGGATTTCAACACCGCCTGCATACCATTCGTTGACAAAGATCTGCCCGGCGCGAAGGTCTCTTGCAGCACGGGTGGCACGGTCCAGATCGGCGATGAAGACACCGGCGACCAGCCCGTAATCGGTGCCGTTGGCGATCTCGATGGCTTGCGCCTCGTCTTGGAACGACAGCACCGATAGGACCGGTCCGAACACCTCTTGCTGGGCGATGTCCAAATCAGGGTTGACCCCTGCCAGCACGGTGGGTTCCAGAAAAGCGCCGGGGCGGTTTAGCTTATGTCCGCCCGCAGCGACCCGCGCGCCTTGTTCTTCTGCGTTGGAGATCATGCCAAGTGCGCGGTCACGCTGAGCGTCGCTGACCATGGCACCCATGTTCGCGCCGAACTTTGTGTGCTCGATCCCTGGGCCGACCGAAAGGGATTTGGCGACAGCCGCCGCCCGCTCTACCAACTCGTCTTGGTGGCTTTCATGGACGATCACCCGCGACATGGCTGAACAGACTTGTCCCGCGTTGAAGTAGATGCCCCAACGGATGTCTTTCTCGAACGCGTCAAGATCCGCATCCGCGTGAACGATCGCGGCTGATTTGCCGCCCAGTTCCAGCACGCAGGGCACCACATTCCTGGCTGCTGCCGTGGCTATGGCAACGCCCGTGGGCACGGAGCCTGTGAAGACGATCTGATCGACGTCTGTGTGCCCGGCCAGCGCGGCACCCGCGTCACGGCCCAGCCCGCAGAGCAGATTGACAGTGCCCGGCGGGAACCTGGCAGCCTCTGCTGCCCGTGCGAGGTACGCATTGGTCAGCGGAGTTATCTCCGGCGATTTGATTACGCAGCCATTGCCTGTGGCCAGCGCCGCCGACAGCGACCGCGCAGTCATTTCTACCGGATAGTTCCAGGGGATGATCTGCGCGGAAACACCGAAGGGCTCGTATTCCGTCCAATCCATGTAGCCCGCGCCAAGCGGGATCGACCGGCTCTCGACGGTGCTGGCCTGGTTGCCGTAATACTCGAAATAGAGCGCCGCACCCTCGACTTCGGTCATTGCCTCCCACAGGGGCTTGCCCTGCTCGACGGTCAGCGCCCGTGCGATCTCGTCCTTGTGCTCAAGCAGGTAGCGGCCCATGGCCTGCACCATCCGACCCCGCTCGATGGGGCGCATCGATGTCAGTGCACCCGACAGATGCACCCGTCGCGCAGCCTGCACGGCGCGGTCCACATCGGCAGTATCCGCGAGCGCTTGTTCCGCGATGTGCAGACCCGTTGCGGGGTCGGTCACGGTGATCCGGCGCGCGCCGCCATCGCACCATTCGCCGTCGATGTAGTCCTTCCAATAGGCCCGAAGATTAGCCATCCACGGCGTCCCGTATCCAGCGTTGCAGGTGCATCACGGAATGCTCGGAGCTGACGCCGCCCGCCGGGTCCACCACCAACGGCCCCGGAACGTAACCGCGCGATTTCAGGCCGCGCTGCACAGATTCCACCAGTTGGATATCCTCTTCCACCGTCGTGGCGCGGTCTTGCTGTGCCATGCGACGGACGGTTTCATCATCGTAGCCACCAACCGAATACCACCCGCGCCAGACAACCACGCTGTCTACATCGACAGCACGCCAGTGATAGGTGTTCAGCAGGTTGCCCGGATAGACCTGAAACGAGAACATTGGCCAAAGATACCAGCTGGAATACTTGTCGTTATTGGCGAATCCGCTGTCGATGTCGTAGGTCATCTGACCCAAATCGTTGCACTCGGTGGTGTGGCGCAGGCAATGGCCCTGCGGCTGGATGTCGTATGTTTCGGGCTTCACGACGCCGGTTGCAAAAGTCGGATGGTTGAGCGTGCAATGGTAGCATTCCGAGTAGTTTTCGACCGAGACCTTCCAGTTGCAGTTCTCCTGGATTTCTACCCATTCCAGCGGTTTCAGCTCAGCCCAGTTCGGCACAAAGGCCTCCAACTCGGCCCGCGCGCCGGGGAACCACGTGTCCATCGGGGCGGCGTCGGGGTCTAGATTTACAAAGACGAAGTCTAAAAAGACCTCCGTGCACA
>JBCBGM010000068.1:0-9081 GCA_038526735.1 Pseudomonadota bacterium
GGTAGAGCTTGTGGATGAGATGCGCGAGCTCTACCCCAAAGAGGGCGCGCCTTACGCTGCGTTCCACGCGCCATTCCTGATCGACCAGATGAACTCGATCTGCATCTATGAAGACAAAGAACCACAGATGACGATCGACCTGGTGGAACGCGCCTGGGAGAACCTCTTCGTGGCGGATGCGGAGGATACGCTGTGAGCATTGTTGAGGTTTCGCGCGCGGGGCATTTCGCCACCGTCACGCTCAATCGCCCCGACAAGATGAACGCCGTCACAGTTGAGATGCTGGAGGGGCTCGTTGCGGCCTCTCAGCACGACGATGTCCGCACTGCACGGGCGGTGGTGCTGCGCGGCGAGGGGCGCGCGTTTTGTGCCGGTCTCGACGTGATGAGCTTTTCGGGGGTGACGCCTGACAGTCTGCTCGAGCGCAGCCACGGCACCCGCAACCTCTTTCAAGCCGCGAGCCTGTGCTGGCGCGATCTGGAGGTTCCGGTGATCGCTGCGTTGCACGACACCTGCATTGGCGCGGGGCTGCAAATTGCTCTAGGGGCGGACATCCGCATCGCAGCACCCGGCACCAAACTCTCGATCATGGAGATGAAATGGGGCCTCGTGCCCGACATGGGCGGGATGGCAGTGCTCCCGAGCCTGATGCCCGGCGATGTGATGCGCCGGATGATTTACACGGCAGAGGTGATCACGGCGGAGGAGGCGCAGCCGCTGGGCTTGGTGACAGAAGTCGCCGATGACCCGCACGTCCGCGCGCTGGAGCTTGCAGAACTCATCGCCAGCAAATCCCCCAAGGCAATCCGCGCAGCAAAGCGACTCTCTGCAATCGCTGAGACCGCCGATGAGCCAACCGTTCTAATCGCTGAGAGCGAAGAACAAGCGGGCCTGATCGGCGGCCCGGAGATGATGGAGCAGGTCGCGGCGAACATGGCCAAAAGGCTTGCCGTCTTCAAATGATCCTCGGTGTCGCCGGCTGCGGGCGGATGGGCATGGGCATGGCCCGCGCACTCGCGACCGCCGGTTTTGAGGTCCACGGCTTCGACATCGCCCCCAAAGACGCGCCCTTCATGGTAACGCGAGACACCTTCTGGGCCGAAACCGAAATCCTCTTCACCGTCGTGCGCGACGCGGCAGAGACAGACGCGCTCCTCTTCGACGACCAAGAGATGGCCCGCGCGCCCAAGCTCAAGCACCTCGTCATCTGCTCCACCCTCTCGCCGCGCTATGTCACCGCCCTGCGCGACCGTATCCCGCCTCACATCACGCTCACCGATGCCCCGATGTCTGGCGCACAGATTGCTGCCGATAAAGCGCGCCTCTCGTTCATGCTGGGCGGAGACGATGCGACCCTCGACCTGCTCCAACCCTACTTCACCGCCATGGGCGCGCATTTTCACCGGATGGGCGCGTTTGGCAGTGGCGCGGCGGCCAAAGTGCTCAACAACCTCGTCGCCGCAAGCTCCGTCGCCGCCACGCGCACAGCGCTCGACTGGGGCGACGCGCTCGGCCTTGATGAGGACAAACTCCTCGCGCTCATGGCCACGTCCTCTGGCCAAACCTGGTTTGGCTCCGGCTTTGACACCATCGAGTTTGCCCGGGACGGATACGCCGACGACAACTCCATCGGCATCCTGGTGAAAGACGTCGCCGCCGCCCTAGATGCCAGCCCAGAAGGCGCGGACCGCGAACTTGGGGTCGCCCTGATGCAAACGATCCGAGAGCTAAAGCGGCGCTGAGTTGAACATTGCAGACCCATCTAAGCTCGGCACCTTGCCAGAGCCCTTTGCCAGTTGGTTTTCAAACCAAGGCTGGGAGGTGCACCCCCACCAGCGCGCGGTTCTCGAAAGCACAGCCCGCGCCGCCCTCCTGATCGCCCCCACCGGGGGCGGCAAGACGCTCGCGGGGTTTTTGCCCTCACTGCTGGAGTTGGGGGAGGCACCGGCGCCGGGCCTGCACACGCTCTATGTCTCTCCGTTAAAAGCACTCGCCTCAGACATTCGCCGCAACCTATCCCGTCCAATCGCGGAGATGGGGTTGGCGATCCGGGTGGAGGATCGCACCTCCGACACCAAACAATCCGAGCGTAAACGCCAGCGGGTGGACCCGCCGCATATCCTGCTGACCACGCCCGAAAGCCTTGCGTTGCTGCTAAGCTACCCCGAAGCTGAGCAGATGTTCGGCAATCTGCGCCGAGTGATCGTCGATGAAATCCACGCGCTGGCAGAGAACAAACGCGGCGACCAGCTGGCCTTGGGCCTCTCACGCCTGATGGCGCTGAATAGCGGGCTGCGGCTGGTTGGCCTCTCCGCAACGGTCGAAGACCCACCAGCGCTCGCCAAGTTCCTCGCCCCCGACACGCGCGTGATTGAGGCAGACCCCGGCCCTGAGCCCGACATTGCCATGCTAGAGACCACCCTGCCCCCGCCCTGGGCCGGGCAAGGCGGGCGGCATGCGGCGCAAGACGTGATGGCGCAAATCCGCGCCCACAAAACCACCCTCGTCTTCATCAACACCCGCGCGCAGGCAGAGCTGTTCTTTCAAGCGCTATGGGCCGTCAATGACGACAACCTGCCGCTTGGCTTGCACCATGGCAGCCTCGGCCGGGACGCGCGCAAACGCGTTGAGGAGGCGATGGCCGAGGGGCAATTGCGCGGCATCGTCTGCACCGGCTCCCTCGATCTCGGCATTGACTGGGGCGATGTAGATTTGGTGGTGCAGGTGGGCGCGCCGAAGAACGTCAAGCGGCTCGTGCAACGCATCGGCCGCGCCAACCACCGCTATAACGCCCCCTCCAAGGCGCTGATCGTGCCAGCCAATCGGTTTGAGGTGATCGAATGCCAAACCGCTCTCGACGCGGTCCGCGAGCGCGACCTCGACGGTGACCCGCGCCCCATCGGCCCGCTCGACGTGCTCTGCCAACACATGCTGCTCTGCGCTTGCGCCGGGCCGCTCGATGCGGATGCACTCTTTGAAGAGGTCCGCGCCGTTGGCCCCTACGCGGGCCTCACCCGCGCCGATTTCGATGCCTGCCTCGATTACTGCGCCACCGGCGGCTACGCGCTGAAAGCCTATGACCGCTACCAGCGACTGGTGCAGGGGGCCGATGGCCTCTGGCGGATGCGGGACCCGCGCCGCGCCAAAAACCTCCGCATGAACGTTGGCACCATCATGGGCACCGAGACGCTCAAGGTGAAATGGCGCGGTCCGGGTAAGGCCTTGGGCGAGATCGAAGAGGCCTTCGCCTCTACCCTGCAAGCGGGCGACACGTTCCTGATCGGCGGGCAGGTCGTGCGCTATGAGGGGATGCGCGAGATGACGGTGCAGGTCTCTCCATCCTCAACCAAAGACCCCAAGATCGCGGTGTTTGGCGGCACAAAGCTCGCGATGTCCACCCGGCTGGCGCACCGGGTGCTGGCGGACATCAACGATCCGGCGCGCTGCGCCGCCCTTCCCGACCACATCCAAGACTGGCTGCGCATTCAGGCGGAGATTTCACGGCTGCCTCAAAAAGACCGCCTGCTGGTCGAGACCTTCAAGCGCGGCGACCGCTGGAACACCTGCATTTACGCCTTTGCAGGGCGCAATGCGCATCAGACGCTGGGCCTGCTGGTCACGAAAACGATGGAGGAGGATCGCCTCGGCCCCTTGGGCTTTGTCGCCAATGACACAGCCGTGCTGATCTGGGGCCTCGATCCGGTGGATGACCCGGCCCCGCTGCTGGAGCCTTCCCGGCTGCGTGCAGGGCTTGAGGGGTGGTTTGCGACGAATATGGTGATGAAACGCACCTTCCGTATCCCCGCCCGCGTCGCCGGGTTGATCGAGCAAACCCTACCCGGACAACGCAAAAGCGGGCGGCAGGCAACGTTTTCGACCGATATCCTCTACGACACCCTGCGCAAATACGACCCAGACCATTTGATGCTGCAGGTGACACGCGATGAGGCGATGCGCGGGCTCGTAGACTTCGACCGGGTCGAGGAAATGATCGCCCGTGTCGGCGACCGGATCGACCACATACGCACCCCCCATGTCACGCCTTTCGCGGCACCCCTCTTGCTGGAAGCCGGGCGCGTGCCGGTCAAGGGCGAGGCCGAAGCACGCTTGCTGGAAGAAGACCTCTCCGCCGTGCTCTCAGAGGCGGGCCTTGCGTAAGGGGCTCTGCCCCTCTGTCGCCTGCGGCGCCATTCACCCCGGAATATTTCAAAACCGACGAAGACGTGAGTCGGGGCTGGGTCAAGGGCCGGCGCAGCCCGGCAGCGCATGCTGCGGACCCTTGAGGCAGGCGCGACTCACAAACCACACTGGGCGAGGCGACTTGAGGGAGCAGCGTCTCCCTCAAGCGCCTCTCAACGAAAAAGCCCACCGCAGGTGCCCGGCCCAACGGGAGGCGATGCGCACAGGCGCATCAACGACAGGCGGGAGTTTCTGCTTGCGTGCGCGCGCATGTTCCGCTTTTGTTTCATCATGCAGCCCACACCCTTCACCTTCGGCGGAGAGGCCTTCACCGCCCTACCATCCGGTGCACTGTGGTGGGAGGGGGCCAGTGTCTTGGTGGTTGCGGACCTGCATCTGGGCAAGTCGCAGCGCATTGCGCGGCGGGGGGGCGCGCTTTTGCCGCCCTATGACAGCGCAGAGACATTGACACGGCTGACCGCAGACATTGACCAAACCGCGCCGACCACCGTGATCTCGCTCGGCGACGGGTTCGATGACATGACCGCCGCCGGTGAGTTGGGAGAGGCAGCAGACGTTTTGCGAGACCTGACAGCCCGTACCGACTGGTTGTGGGTCGCGGGCAATCATGATCCGGAGCCGATTTCGCTCGGGGGGCGCTCGGTGGATGAGATTGCTTTGGGCGGCATCGCCTTTCGCCATATTGGCGGCGGCGCAGGGCCGGAGATCTCGGGCCATTACCACCCCAAAGCGGCCTTGAGCCTGCGGCACCGGCGCCTTGTTTCGCCATGCTTTGCGATGAGCGACACGCGGCTCGTGATGCCCGCCTATGGCACGTATACGGGCGGTCTCTCGGTGCTCGATCCGGCGATCCAGGGCCTCTTTGACACCCCCGCCAAGGTGATTTTGACCCGCGCGCCGGGGCATACCATCCCGGTGGAGCGGCTCTGCGCATGACCCCGCGCGACCCTGATTTTGAAGCCCGCTGCCGGGCCCTGTTCGACAAGCAATCAATGATGCGCACGCTCGGGATCAGTGTCGGAGAGGTCAGCGCCGGGCGCGTGACGCTTCTTGCGCCAATCACCAAAGCTGTCTCCCAACAACACGGCTACGCCCATGCGGGCCTTGCCTGGACGATGGGCGACTCAGCCTGTGGGTTTGCCGCCCAGACCTTGCTCGCCGCGGACCAAGACGTGCTGACGATTGAGATGAAGATCAATCTTCTGGCCCCCGCCACCGGCACCACCCTGCGTGCGGAGGGGCGTGTGATCCGCGCGGGGCGGCGGCTCGTGACCACGGCGGCGGAGGTTTACGCCGATGAAAGCCGCCATGTGGCAACGCTGCTCGGCACGATGATGGTGATGGAGGGGCTGGCCTAGGCCGCCCCGCTCAGAGCAAGCCCATTTCGCGCAGGGCTGGCTGAAAGCTGCGGCTCACGGGGATATCAGTGCCATCCCGCAGCCGCAAAAACACCCGTCCGTCGCGGCGGACACTCTCAGCAATCGCGGCATCGGCGACCCAATGCGAGCGATGCGTCTGGTGGCCCGCGATCCCTTCCAGCTCTGCCATCGCATCGGAGAATCGCATCAGCACCAGCTCCATCCCCAGCGTCGTGTGTACCTCGACGTAGTGGTCCTGCACTGATAGGCGCACGAGGTCGCGGCCGAGTTTCGGCGGCACCCGCTTCCAGATACGAGCGGTGACGGGCGCCGAACGCTCGGGCGTGGCCCCATTGCGAAAGAGATCAACGATCACACGAATGACAACGGCGATCAGCCAGACCGACGCCATAAGCGGCAGAACGTCGAGCGCCCGGCCAAAGATCAGCCAGGTGTGCCCGACAGCCACCAGCGTAAACGGCGCGGCAAAGACGAAAGCGCCCCCCGTTATCCGCACCCAGCGCGGCAAGCGCGCCCCTTGCTCAGTGCGCTCAAACGCCTCGAAAATGAAGGTTGAGTAGAAAAAGGCCAGCAGGTTCACCGGCAGCCAATAGCCGGCGCGCAGCGTGATCGGGGCGTCGATGGTGCCGAAGGGGCCTGCGATGATGCAGCCCAGGGTCATCGCCGCGCCCACCGCCAGCGGGATAGGTTTGGTCACGCCCTCCCACCACTCTTTTACGTGATACGCCATGCATCCTCCTGCCGTCGCGCCGTTTTTGCATGGTCTGGGGAGGGTGGCCAAGTGTCATCCACGCTTCGCGAATGACAGGGCACGTCGCCTGCGCAGTGGCAGGGTTAGTTGACGAAGGTTCAGCGGACGGTGGGTGCGGCGGCGGGCAAGAGAAGAGCGTCAGCCAACGGAGGTTTACCATGTCGCTCGCCCCGCTCCTCTCAGCCCCCCTCACCGTGCAAATTCATGTGGTCACGGTAGTCATCGCCATCGCGCTCACACCGCTCATGCTGTGGGGGCCCAAGGGCACGACGCTTCACCGCGTCACGGGGCGCACTTGGGTGGTGGCCATGGCGGTGACGGCGCTGTCGAGCCTTGCGATATCCTCGCATTTCGTGCCGATACACTTCGGGCCGATCCACATCCTCTCGGTCGTGGTGCTGAGCAGCCTCTGGATGGCAATCTCCGCGGCGCGGCGCGGGCATATCGCCAAACACCGCAAGATCATGCGCCAGCTCGCGTTTTGGTCCTTGCTGGTGACCGGGGCATTTACGCTTATTCCGGGGCGCATGATGTTTGATGTGGTCACGGGCGGATGAGCGGCGGTTGACGGGCCGTGTGTCGCTTGGTCTCGTGCCTCCGTCACATCAGGAGCCATACCCATGTCATCGATCAGCCACATCACCCTCGGCACGAATGACGTTGAGCGGTCTGCGCGCTTCTATGATGCCGCGCTTGCAGTGCTCGGGTTTGACCGGGTTCCAAAACCGCCTGGAAAACCGCCCGCATATCGTAAAGGCGCAGCCCCGACGCTGTTTCTCTACACACCCGAAGATGGCCGCCCGGCGACATGGGGCAACGGCACCCACATCGCCTTTGCAGCGGAAACACGCGCAGCCGTAGACGCATTTCATGCCGCAGCCTTGGAACATGGAGGCCTCGATGAGGGCGCGCCGGGTCTCCGCCCCCATTATGGCGAGCACTACTACGCTGCCTATGTACGGGACCCCGACGGGAATAAGCTGCAAGCGGTGTGCTACGCAGAGGGGTGACGGGAGAGGTTTGTAGGTGTCACGAGAAACCCCGTCCCAGCCTTGAGCTGGGCCTCGCGATCCAATGCGTAACACAGCATGCGCCAGACCGAGGAATGGCCCAGCTAACCCATGACCAACGCAGTTTATCTCTGCCAAACTGCGTTTGCGCAGAATGGTTACTGTCAACCTCTACTGCGCCAGACCTGTCGGTCGGTCTGGTGCGCGCGGCGGCGCTTTCGCGCCTTGATTCCGCGCGTTAGGGTCTTCCAAAACCATCGCAGCCGTGGATCAGGTAAGGGGCGATACGCGCCCCACCCCATACACCGCTAAGCCGTCAGCCCTTTAGGCTCGTCCAACCCATTCGCACGACACGCCGCGGTCACCGTGTTCGCCAAGAGGCAGGCAATGGTCATTGGGCCTACACCGCCCGGAACCGGCGTGATCGCGCCTGCCACTTCCACCACTGAGCCAAAATCCACGTCGCCCACGAGTTTGGCCTTTTCGCCATTCGGCAACCGGTTGATGCCAACGTCGATCACCGTTGCGCCCGGCTTGACCCAGTCGCCGGGCACCATTTCGGGCCGCCCCACCGCCGCCACGAGGATTTCGGCGCCACGACATACGTCCGGCAAATCTTTTGTGCGGGAATGCGCCACCGTCACAGTGCAACTGTCGCGCAACAAGAGCTGCGCCATCGGTTTGCCCACGATGTTCGAGCGCCCCAGCACCACAGCATTCAGCCCTGAAAGGCTGCCATGCACATCGCGCAGCATCATCAAGCAGCCCAGTGGCGTGCAGGGCACCATCGCCTTTTGCCCTGTCGCGAGCAGCCCGACGTTGGAGATGTGGAACCCGTCCACATCCTTCGCCGGATCAATGCTGTTGATCACCAGATCTGCGTTGAGGTGATCGGGGAGCGGGAGTTGCACCAAGATGCCATGCACGGCGGGGTCTGCGTTTAGCGTATCGATGAGCGCCAGCAACTCCGCCTCAGAAATTGAGGCGTCGCGCTTATACTCAAACGAGGCCATGCCGACCTCGACCGTCTGCTTGCCCTTGTTGCGCACGTAAACTTGGCTCGCCGGGTCTTCGCCCACCAGCACCACGGCCAACCCGGGCGTTACCCCAGCCTCTTTCAGCCGGGTCACATGCTCGGCCACCTGCCCGCGCACTTTGGCGGCGAAGGCTTTTCCATCGATCAGGGTTGCGGTCATGTCTTGGCCTTTTCGTTCAGCGGCCAAGCACACGTTCCTCTCGTGCGATCGACCATTCGATCATTTCGCGCCAGATCCGTTCGGCAAGATCCGGGTCCCACCCCGCCGCCTCTGCGTTGCGGCGGGCGTTGTTGGCGACCTCTTCGACCCGGTCATCGATCCGCGCGGGCAGACCCTCGCCGGGCTTCAGCTCACTCGCGCGGTCAATGAATGCGGCTCTTAACGCCAAAAGCCGCACCAACTCTGTGTCGAGCGCGTCGATCCCGGCGCGCACTTCGGTCATGGTCGAGCAGGATTTCGGGTCGATCATCGGGGCCTCCGGCTATACCCCTGACCTGTCGCGCCCGTGCCCTGCTTTCAAGGCCGCAAGGTGTGACCTGTTGCCCTAGAATAGCCCCTCGATCTGCCCCTCATCGTTCAACATGATCGCCTCCGCCGACGGCACGCGCGGCAGACCCGGCATGGTCATAATCTCTCCGCAGATCGCGGGGCTATTCTAGGGCAACAGGTCACACCTTGCGGCCTTGAAAGCAGGGCACGGGCGC
>JBCBGM010000069.1:0-7259 GCA_038526735.1 Pseudomonadota bacterium
TTCAGCGCTCTACACTGACAAGGGCATGGAGGCGCTGAAAGGTCCGCACGGTGCGGCCCCACCAGAGTGCGCCCCGCCGCCTGATCGCGGTACCGCCCTTCTGACAAAGCCTGCCGCAGCCCGGCCTCGTCCCACACCTCCTCCGGAAAGCCATCGGGCGTCATCAACGCCAAACTCGCGCGCGGAAACTGCGAGACCGCGCCGTCCTGCGCCGCCGTCAAACGCACCACAGTCTGCGCCCGGTTCTGCGCGATCTTCGCCCCGGCCTGCGCCATCTGTTCCTCCAGCGCGTCAAACCAGGCAGGCTCGCGCACGCCATCTTTCAGCAACCGGTTCCGCTCGCGCATCGCGCGCTCATATTGGCTGGAGGCCTCCGCGTGATCCGGCGCAAACGAGAGCGTCAACCGGTCGAGAAACCGCCGCCGCTCGCCCGCCCCCTCGAGCCAGAGCCGGTCCATCGCAGGGGTCAGCCAGACCACCCGCACCAACCGCCCCAACGCCAGCTGAGACGTCGTTTTCCCGTCGATCTGAACCGAGCGGCTCGCCTCCCCCTCCGCCCCGGTCTGCACCTCATGCGGAGGGTCGGTCTCCACCATCGCTTTGATGCGCCAGCCCAAACCCTCTGGCCGCTGGGCAAACTCAAGCGGCTGCGCCCGGCGCAATCCGCGCCCAGGCGACAGCAGCGACACCGCCTCAAGGATGTTCGTTTTGCCCGCGCCGTTGTTGCCATAGAGCGCCACGGGCCGCGCATCCCCCTCCCAGCGGAGGCTGCGATAGGACCGAAAGGCAGCGAGCGTCAGACTGGAGAGCGCAAGCCCCACTCAGACCCGCATCGGCATGACAACGTAAACCGCACTCTCATCACCCGCCTCGCGCACCATCGTCGGGTCGCCGGAGCTGTTGAAAAAGAACTCGGCATTCTCGCGATCGATCTGTGCTGCGATATCCATCAGATACTTGGCGTTAAAGCCAATCTCGAGCCGCTCAGAATCGTAGGCCACGCCCAGCTCTTCCTCCGCAGCACCGCTCTCGGGCGCGTTCACCGACAGGACCAGACGATCATCATCCAGCGCCAGTTTCACCGCGCGCGACCGCTCGGACGACACCGTCGCCACCCGGTCAACGGCCTTGCGGAACTCGTCGGCCTCCACCTCCAGCTTGCGCGGATTGTCCTGCGGAATGACCCGCATGTAATCGGGGAAGGTGCCGTCGATGACCTTGCTCACCAGCGTGACCTCGGGCGTCGCGAACCGGACCTTGGTTTCTGACACACTCACCGCAATCGCGCTGTCGTCATCGGTCAAAAGCCGCAGCAGCTCAGAGACGGTCTTGCGCGGCACGATCACGCCGGGCAGGCCATCCGCGCCCTCGGGCAGCGGCGTGTCGATGCGCGCGAGGCGATGCCCATCGGTGGCCACGCACCGCAGCGCCGTGCCGCCGAGGCCATCTGCGCCGTGCATATAGACACCGTTGAGGTAATACCGCGTCTCTTCGGTCGAAACGGCGAATTGCGCCTTCTCAAACAGCCGTCGCAAAATCGCCGACTGGATCGAGAAGTTGCACTCGTATTCAGAGCTCCCCATCACCGGGAAATCTTCACGCGGCAAGGTGGCGAGCGAGAAGTTCGACCGCCCCGCCTGCACCGACAAGCGCCCCGTCTCCGGGTCCGCGATCACAGCCACGGTGGAGCCATCGGGCAGCTTGCGCACGATGTCATGAAGCGTGTGCGCCGCGACGGTCGTAGCGCCTGCGCGCTCAACCACCGCCTCGGCCCGGTCGAGCACCTCGATGTCGAGATCGGTGGCCCGCAAGCTCACCTCAGCGCCCTCAGCCTCGATCAGCACATTCGCCAAAATCGGGATCGTATTGCGCCGCTCCACCACGCCCTGCGCGCGGCTCAAAGCCTTCAACAAAACACTTCGCTCGATCGAGACTTTCATTGGCCCAGTCACCCTCTCTGGCGCGTACCCCGCGCTCCTGTTGGAGGCAAACCGTAGAGCGGTTTGAAAGAGGGTGCAACGCGGGGGTTAGTCGAACTCGATGGTAAGATCCGAGATCTCCAGATCCCCCTGCACCCGCACCGAGCCATCGGAGAATTCGATCAGGATTTCCCGCTCGCCATTGCGCCGAACGACAGAGATATCCGTCTCCCGCTCAAGATAGCCGTTCGCAAGGATGATCGTATCGTCCCCGGGCGTGTAATCTTTGATGACATCGTTGCCCTGCCGGACCTCTGGGTCGCGGAAAAAGATGAAGTCATCATCGCCAGCGCCACCGGTGAGAGTGTCATTGCCCTGCATCCCCCACATCCGGTCATCGCCGGCATCGCCGAAAATCTTATCTCCATCATCGCCGCCGACAATCTCGTCGTCGTCATTGCCGCCCCGCAGGGTGTTTTTGCCGCTGTTGCCAAAGATCAGATCCTCACCATCGCCACCCTTGGAGATGTCATTTCCACTGCCGGACAAAATCTCATCATCGCCGTCACCACCCGACAACCGATCCTTCCCGTCAAACCCCTGCAAAATGTCGTCGCCGCTGCCGCCATTGAGACGGTCTTTGCCAACGCCGCCATACATCTCGTCATCACCAGCGCCGCCGTTCAGCCGGTCGTTTCCATTGCCAGCGGACATGAGATCATCACCCCCGCCACCATTGATCCGGTCGTTTCCATCGTAAGAGTAGAGCTCGTTGTCCTCGTCGTCGCCCGTAATCCGGTCGTTGCGGTCCGTCCCCGTGACGATTGTGATATTGATAAGCGTGTCAGTGTCACCGTACGTGTCTAGGGCCGTACCCTTGGCCAAATTCACGTTCACGCCCCGGGTGCCGTCGTTGGCGAAAAAGCCAGCCGATGTCTGATCGGTTGTCCCACCCGAAAGCGTATCATTTCCGCGCCCGCCGAAGAGGCGGTCAAACTCCGCCTGAGAGATCAGCGTGTCGTCGCCATCCCCACCATGGTAAAAAGAGGCAAGCTCAGGGTCACCGCGCACCACGTCATCCGCAGCGGAGGTTTTGATAAGTGCATGGTCGAAATAGTCGATCTCATCGGTCAGAAAGTCGCCGAGGGCATCGCCGCGCTCACCCTCGGGCTGTCTCAGCGCGTCTGTTACGCCAGAGGCGAGCAGGTTCGCCTTCGCGTCCAGCGTGTTGTAGAGCACCCCGTCGATAAAGAAGTCCCGCGAGCGCACGGTGCCGCTGGTAATCTCAAACAGCCCACCGCCGAGATCATTGTACTTGAGCTTTTTCCCGTTGAAGACGAGCCGCATGCTCCCGTCGTCACTCTCCAGAACGAAGGACTTGGGTTTGCGCGCGATCAGTAAACGCGCCGCGCTCATAAATCTCATCCGTGATGTCGATCGGGTACGTCTGGACGTGATAGGTGAAAATGGGTGTTCGCATCAGGCACTCCTAAAACCAAGTGCCCTAACCCTATGCCTCCAGCATCCGGCGCAGCAACTCCAGATCGTCGGCGATTTGGCTGTCGGTGAGCTTCAGCTCATCGATTTTCCGCACAGCGTGAAGCACCGTTGTGTGATCCCGCCCGCCGAAACGCCGCCCGATGTCTGGAAGGCTTTTGGAGGTCATGTTTTTCGCCAAAAACATCGCCATCTGCCGGGGCCTAGCCACCGCGCGGGCACGGCGCGGCGACAGCATATCCGACATCCGCAGATTGTAGTGGTCGCAGACCTTGCGGATGATCTCTTCCACCGTGACCTTGCGCTCGGAGGCGCGCAGCAAATCCGCAAGGCACTCCGCTGCGAGGTCCATATCAATCCGCCGCCCCACAAGGCTCGCGAATGCAAAGAGCCGCGTCAACGCGCCTTCCAGCACCCGTACATTCGATGAGATCCGGTGCGCCAAAAACTCCAGCACTTGCGGATCGATATGCACCTCTGGGTGATCTTCCAGATAGCTTTCGGTCTTGGATTGCAGGATGCCCAGGCGCAGCTCGTAATCGGTCGGATGCAAGTCCGCCACCAACCCCCAAGAGAGCCGCGAGCGGATGCGCTCGTCGAGCCGGTCAATCTCTCCGGGCGCTCGGTCGCCAGAGATGACGATCTGCTTTTTCTGCTCAATCAACGCGTTGAACGTGTGGAAAAACTCTTCCTGCGTGGAGTCCTTGCCCGCGATGAACTGCACATCATCGATCATCAGCACATCGACCGAGCGAAACAGCTCTTTGAACTCGATTGTGTTGCGGTACCGCAGCGCCTGAACAAAGCGAAACATGAACTGCTCCGCCGTCAGATACAGCACGCGATACTCTGGGTTGCGCTGCTGCACGCCCCAGGCAATCGCGTGCATCAGATGGGTTTTGCCCAAACCCACACCGCCATACAAAAACAGCGGGTTAAAGGCGACGGCGGAGGACTCAGCCACCCGATGCGCCGCTGCTGCGGCCAACTCATTGGGCTTGCCGACAACAAACGTCTCAAAGGTAAAGCGCGGATCGAGCGGCGCGCTGGGCAACGGCTCATCCTTGACTGCGGGCTCAGCGGCGACTTTCGGCGAGGTCTCTTCGGAAGTGGCCGAGAGCTTGACGTCAAACTCTAGCCGCTCAGCGCTGATCCCGTTGGCGGCAAACACCGACAGGATTTGGTCAGAGAAGTGCTGGTCCACGTAGCGCCCGATATAGGCGATGGGCGCAGAAAAGGTCAGGCTGTGGTCCGTGATCGCGGAGAGTTTGAGAGGTGCAATCCAGTTGCGGAAGGCGTCTTTGCCAAGATCAACCTCAAGCTCAGACCGCACTGTGCCCCAAACGGCGGTCTCCGCAGCAGACAAACCCATCTCACCTCCCCGCCCGGCGAGCGCCGGCTGTCCCTGTTGCATGCACGTGATGTGCTGTCCCAATGATGTGCTGCCCTCGCCGGCAGGTGTGGAGATCGCGCTCATTTATCGAAGGCCAAACCCCGCAGCGTTGCACCCAGGGCCGGTCAATTTGTTAGCGTCGATTCCCGTAGGACGACGATATGCGCGAACAAATCGCCCGCGCAACAAACCCTTTCTATTGACTCGCGATTAGTGAAAGAATCGCGGCGGCAAAGTAATCGGGTGTCTATTTTTGAGTGGGAGAAGTATTTAAACGCGAGGAAATACGCATTTACTGCGCAGCCCCCAAGCCAGTCTGTAAATTACGCGCACTGTGCGGATCACGCAACCGTGCAGGTCTCAAAAACCAGCCATCCGCCATCGATTTGGCGGATGATCCGGATTAAGCCATTGATTTCACGCGATGCGACAGACGGGACATTTTCCGTGCTGCGGTGTTCTTGTGAAACACGCCTTTGGTCACGCCACGCATCAGCTCAGGCTGAGCCGCTTTGAGGGCGGCCTGCGCCTCGGATTGGTCGCCAGATTTGATCGCGTCTTCCACCTTACGCAAGAAGGTGCGGATGCGCGAACGGCGCGCCCGGTTCACGTCGGTGCGGCGCTCGATCTGGCGCACACGCTTTTTAGCCGATGCCGAATTGGCCATGTGTCAAACTTCCAGTGTCACTGTCTTAGGATGAGCGGGGGCGATACACCCCGCCCTAGGCCGAGTCAACACGTCAACGGTCTCTGAATTGAGCCGCGCGCTTTTCGATGAAGGCAGCCATGCCCTCGGACTGGTCATCCGTGGCAAACAGCGAGTGAAACAGGCGCTGCTCAAACAACAGCCCTTCTTTCAATGGCACCTCGTAGGAGCGGTTCACCGACTCCTTCGTGGCCTTGACCGCAAGCTGCCCTTTTTCCGCGATCTTGCGCGCGGTTTTGAGTGCATCGTCCACCAGCTCTTTCGCCGGCACCACGCGAGAGACCAGCCCTGACCGCTCTGCCTCATCGGCATCCATGAAGCGCCCCGTGAGGTTCATCTCCATCGCCTTGGATTTGCCTACAAACCGCGTCAGCCGCTGCGACCCGCCAAGCCCCGGCATCACGCCGAGATTGATCTCTGGCTGTCCAAACTTCGCGCTGTCGGCAGCCAGGATGAAGTCACACATCATCGCCAACTCACAGCCGCCGCCCAGCGCATAGCCAGAGACGGCCGCGATGATCGGCTTGCGGATGCGCTGGAACTCTTCGCCAAAGCCCACAAAGAGGTTGCCGCCGAACACGTCAGAGAAGTTCTTCTCAGACATCTCCTTGATGTCCGCGCCCGCCGCAAAGGCCTTTTCAGAGCCGGTGATCACGATGCAGCGCACATCGTCATCCGCGTCCATCTCGTTGAGCGCAACGATCAGCTCCTTGACCAGTTGCGCGTTGAGCGCGTTGAGGGCGTCGGGGCGGTTGAGGCGGATCAGGCCAACGTGATCGTCGGTTTCGACGATGAGGGTCTCAAAGGCCATTCGGGTCTCCGTGGTGGATGAAGCGGCGTTTGGTCTGGCCCGCGGTGGGACGGATTTCAACCCCGCCTCCCTACCTCTGGCATGTCGCACAGTAGAAACTTGACCGCCCAGACTGCACGATCCGCTGCACGGTGCCGCTGCAATTTTCAGTGCGGCAAGGCTCTCCCTCGCGCCCATACGCGGCAAAGCTGTGCTGAAAATATCCAAGCTCTCCATCGGCCTGGCGATAATCCCTCAGTGAAGAGCCCCCCGCCGCAATCGCCTCTTCGATCACCTCGCGGATCGCCACGGCCAGCCGCTCAATGCGTTTTGCACCGATGTTCTTCGCCAACCGTTTCGGAGAGATCCCGGCCCGCCATAGCGCCTCGCAGACATAGATGTTCCCCAACCCCGCGACGATTCGCTGATCGAGCAGCACCGCTTTGATCGGCGAGCGCTTCTCTGCAATCGCCGCCGCCAGATACGCCGCTGAAAACCCGTTGCTGAGCGGCTCTGGCCCGAGCGTGTTGAGCAGCCAATGCTCATCGGCCGCGTCCGTGGGCATCAGGTCCATCGCCCCAAACCGCCGGGCATCGTTGAAGGTCACACGCCCGCCATTCTCCATATCCAGCACCACATGGTCATGCTTTTCAGGCGCCGGATGCGCATGGTGAAACGCCCCCACCTGCGCGCCCGAGATCAGCATTCGCCCCGACATGCCGAGATGGATCAGCAGGCTCTCGCCGGTATCAAGCTCCGCCAGAATATACTTTGAGCGCCGCCCCAGCCGCTCCACCCGCGCACCGGTCAGCCGCTCGGCCATCCGCTCCGGGAGTGGCCAGCGCAGATCGGGGCGGTTGACCTGCGCGGTCACAATCCGCTGCCCGGTCATCACCGGCTCCAGACCCCGGCGGACGGTTTCTACCTCGGGAAGTTCGGGCATCTACCGCGGCC
>JBCBGM010000070.1:0-6832 GCA_038526735.1 Pseudomonadota bacterium
GCGTATGGTCGGGATCAGGAAAATCAGCCCGACCTGGTCATGGGTCACGTAGATCATCGTCGCGTCAAGCGACTGGTGGAGCTTGGCGATCTCGTAGCGCATCTCAACGCGCAGGGCTGCGTCGAGGTTAGAGAGTGGCTCATCAAAGAGAAACGCGGTGGGCTCCCGCACAATCGAGCGGCCAATCGCGACGCGCTGCCGTTGGCCTCCGGAGAGGTCTTTGGGCCGACGATCAAGCAGCGCGTCGAGCTTGAGCACCTGGGCGGCGGCATTGACCTTGGCGTCCATCTCGGCTTTCGGCACGCCCGCCGCCTTGAGCGAAAAGCCCATGTTCTCGCGCACCGACATGTGCGGGTAGAGCGCGTAAGATTGGAACACCATCGCCAGCCCGCGCTTTGAGGGCGGCTCCGCGGTGGAGTCGCGCCCGGCGATGATCATGTTGCCACGGCTGGTCTCTTCCAGCCCCGCGATCATACGCAGGAGCGTGGATTTTCCGCAGCCCGAAGGGCCGACGAAGATGATGAACTCGCCCTCCTCAATCGCAAGATCGACGCCCTTGATGACCTGAACATCGCCGTACCACTTTTCGACGGCTTGAAGTGCGATTGACGACATCAGATGGCCTCTTCTTGTAGCTGCGCGCCCTGCCCGGCCCAAGTGAGCCAGATGGCGGCAGTCCAGGTGAACAGTTGCCCACCGCAGGGGGTTGCATCGAGTGGGTCGAAATACTCCGAGAACCCGCCAGAGCGGATCAGTTGCGCGGTCTCGTGGCGCAGGCGCTCGGCCAGATCGGTACGGCCCATCTCTTCGTATCCCATGGCGAGAAGCGCGTTGAGAAACGGCCAGGTGGGACCGCGCCAATAGCGGCGGGGCTCAAACTCGGGGATCTCCGGGTCGGCGGATGGCAAGCCATAGGTCACGGCATTCCAGACGCGCTCTGTCTGTGCGTCGAGCGCATCGTTCTGAATCCCTGCGAGGGCGGCGAGGAAGGTGCCTGAGCCCAGCACGTTGGCAAACTCACCCGTGCGGAGGTTCTTGGCGTCGTAGCAGCCCAAGTCGGGGTTCCAGAGTTGGGGGACTGCCTTCTCCAGTTCAGCGGCCCAACTCTCGATGTCTGAAACATCCTGCTGAAGCGCGCGCCCGAGCGCCGCGAGGTCGCGATGGGCGCGCAGGAGGATAAAGGTGATCGCGGGGTCGGCCATCAGGAACGGACCATCGGAGACGATCTTTGCCGCATCCCAACCAACGTCGCGGCCAAAGGCGACCATGGCGATGTAGCGGTCGTAGTCTTCTTTCAGGGGGCGCATGGAGGTGTCGATATGGCCGATATCGCGGCGCTGGTAGTCCCCGGCCTTGGAGCCATCGACGCCCGCCATGCCGCTGTCCCAGTCGGGGCAGTTGTCGCGGCCTGACTCCCAGGGGTGGGTGATCGCGGCGGGGCCGTGGGTGCAGCGATAGTCGTGCCACCAGCGATGCCACGCTTTGAGTTTAGGAAAGAGGGCGGCCAGGCGCGCGTGGCTTTCGACTTTGTTCTCCTCCCAAATCCGGCGTGCAAAGATCGCGGCAACGGGCGGCTGGGTGATCCCCGAGGTGGGCGGAGTTTGCCCGGTATCCCAGACGTCTGGGCCGGGAAAGTAGCTTGGATCGACCTTGTGAAAGATGATGTGCGGGACCATGCCATTCTCCCACTGGGAGGCGAACAGCGTCTCAAACTCGGTCCAGGCGCGGTCGATGTCGAAGGTCGAAAACCCCCAAGCGGCGAAGACGCTGTCCCAGTTCCATTGGTAGGGATAGAGCCCTGAGGTGGGGATGGTGTATCCACCCAGATCATTGCGTTCGAGTACGGCGCGGGCGTCGGCGTCGAGAGTCATGGCTTTATCCTTTCACCGAACCGGCGGTCAGCCCTTTGGTCATGAAGCGCTCCAACCCCAAAAAGATCGCCATGATCGGCACGGTGGCGATCACGGAACCGGCCATCAGATGCTGGCGCGGAATCTCACTGGAGTTAAGGCTGGCAATACCTCGGGTCAGCGTAAATTTGGTGGGGTCGTCTAGCAGCATGAAGGCGAGCAAAAACTCGTTCCATGCGATCATGAAGACGTAAAGAGAGACGCTGGCGAGCGCGGGCATCGAGAGCGGCAGCGTGATCTTCCAGATCACCTGAAGGCGGTTGAGGCCGTCCATCAGCCCCGCCTCTTCGACCTCTGCTGGAAGGCCGCGGAAGTAGCCTTGCAGCATGTAGAGGGCGACCGGGATGGTGGTGACGGGGTAGATCAGCACGATCCCGATCAACGAGTTGCGCAGGCCCGTGACCGAAAAGGCGATATAGATCGGCAGCGCCAAAACGATCATCGGGACCATGTAGATCAACAGGATCGAGCGCGAGAAAGCCGCCTGTCCTTTGAACCGCAAACGCGCGACGGCGTAGGCGCCGGGGATGGCAAAAGCGAGCGTGATGAAGACGGTGACGACCGAGACGCCGAACGAGGTCATCAGGTAGCTGCCGAAGTTGAAGTTCTGAAACAGCTCCACATAGCTGTCGAACAGCCCCCAGCCCTTGGAGAGATCGAGCGAGAAATCGAGCGGGTTCTGAATTAGCTCTGATTGGTTCTTCAGGCTGGTCATGACCATCACGTAGAAGGGGATGAGCACGATGGCGGTGAAGAAAATATAGCCGACGCCGGTCAAAAACCGGATGATCGCGCCTTCAAACTCATGCCGGGTAAGTCCGCCCTGGGGGCAGTCCTCCATAAATTTCGCGATAGGCCAGCCAGCGGCGAGGCCAAAGAGGATGAGTGCGACGGCGGAGTTGAAGAGGCCCACTTCGGAACCAATCACGAGAGCACTGAGGCCCGCGAAACTGAGAAGGGCCGTAAGAGCAGCCGCCACCGCCGCCAAACCAACCCAGGGCAGCGCGGTGAAGACGCTGAGGCCGAGGACAACACCCAAGATGAGCGATCCGAGCATGCTGGGGCGGAAGGGCTCTCCGGTCGCAAAACTCATCGTCACGGCGACGCTAGTGGCCACGATGAAGCACCACAAAATCCCAAGGGTCGGGCCAGTGATGTAGCCAAAGCGCAGCGCACTCATAGCCCTTCCTCCCGCGAGATAAACTTGAAGAAGAAGACCGAGAACAGCAGCAGGCAGCAGAAGATCACCACCGCCACCGCTGCCCCCGCCCCGATGTTCGAGATCGCGAAGGCCTGCTCATAAACGTTCACTGTGAGCGTGCGGGTGCCCGCATTTCCGCCCGTGAGTAGAAAGATGTCGTCGAACTTGTTGAACGTCCAAATAAAGCGCAGCAGGAACAGCACCGACAGGATCCCCAAAAGCTGCGGCAGCGAGAGATACCAGAACTTCTGGAAGGGGGAGGCGCCATCCATATCGGCGGCCTCGTACATGTCGGTGTCGATCGACTGCATCCGCGCGAGGATGAACAGGAACGACAGCGGGAAGTAGCGCCAGATCTCAAAGACGGTGACCATGATCAGCGCGAGCGGGCGCTGGCCAAAAAAGTTGATCGCCTCATTCGTGACGCCCATCTGGATCAGGAGCGCGTTGGCAGAACCCGAAAACGGATCAAACAGCAGGATCCACGCAAAGGCCACCGCGATGATCGGGGCCACGTAGGGAAAGAGGTAGAGCCCCCGCAATATTCCCTGCCCCTTGAAGGATTTGTTCAGCAGCATCGCGGCGAACAATCCAAACAACAGCGCGCCGAGGGTGCCGAAGGCGGTGTAGAACATCGTGACGCCAAAGACGGCCCAGAACTCATCGCCGTCGAAGATGCGGGCGAAGTTCTCAAAAGTGAATTCGTTGGAGGTCAGAACATTGGTCGAGCGACCTTCGACGACCAGAGCACCGTCGATTAGATCCGCACCCGCCGCGAAGAATGCGGCATCAGCGGTGACGGGCATGCGTATTTGCTCGCGAAAGCCGCCCTCCCAATCGCCCAAATCGCAGCGCAGTGCCTGGCCAGAGACCGTGCAGCGGGGATCAAGCTCCAGAATGGTCAGCCCGGGCGGCAGCGTATCGTTCAAGACCACCCCGGTGATCGCCGCTTTCGGGCTGGAGTTGCGGGTCCGGTAGCGGAGGATCGCCTCGTCCCCCGGTGCCTCAAGATCGCCGCGAATGTCTGCCCGCACGACCGGCTCTGCGGCACGAAGGTCAGCGAGGCCCACCGGCTTTACGCTGATCCAGAAGATCGCCAGCAACGGCAGGAGCACCACCAGCGAGACCGCCGCCAGCGTTGGGAACAGGAGGCCCCACGCCAAGCGCGCTTCGCGTCGGGCGAGCGGGCCTGCACCACGGGGAGGAGTGCTTACCGACATGATGTCGCTTTCGATCTGGCTGAGAGGAGAGGCGGGTGGCAGCGCAAAACCGCCACCCACGCGTGTCGATTACTTGATGGCGCTCAGCTCATCGTTCATCTTGGCGACAGCTTCGCCCGCATCGATCTGTCCATCGATATACTCACGGACGATGCGGTTGATGGCCTGGCTGTTGATGATCTTGGAGGCCAGCGACAGCTGCCCTTCCTGCACACCCCAGCGCTGCGCCACGTCGAGACCGCCGACAATCTCGTCGATCATCTCTTGCGCATAGAGATCGCCGAGCGGGGCCTTGCGGTCTACGCCAACCGGAAGCATCGACCACGCTTCGGTAAAGGCGGTTGGGCTGGTGGCATTGCCACGGCGCACAGGGAACTTGCCCTCAGGCGCGATGGAGAGCGTCTGCGTGTAGCCCTCATCCATCGAGTACTGGACAAACTCTATCGCAGCGTCGGTGGACGCATCCGAGGTGATGCCGAAGTAACGGACGTCTCCCCAAGCAGCACCATCCGGGTTGGACGGGCCAGAGAAGTTGGTCACCACACCAGTGCGGGAGGCCAGCTCAGACGAGGTCGGATCATCGGTGATGGTGGGTGGAGCGCTATCGCGCAGACCCGCGAGCTCATCGAGGATGAACGGCGACCAGATGATCATCGCGGCATTGCCCGAGAAATAAAGAGCGCGCGACTGCTGCCAGTACAGCTCACCTGGAGGGGAGGCCTCTGCGATGGCTTTGTAGAAGTCCAAAACCTCAGTGGTTTTCGCAACGTCGAGCTCGGCAAAACCGTCAGAGTCCACAGGGCTCACGCCGTTGGCGAGGAAGACATGCTCAAGCACCTGAGACATGAAGTTCTCATCCACCTTGGTGGCGGCCACAAAGCCGTACATCTCTGGTGGGTTGTGCAAGGCTTCAATGGCGGCGAGCACATTGTCGTAAGAGGTGGGCGCTTCGAGGCCAGCGGCATCAAAGAGGTCTTTGCGGTAGACGAGCATCTGCGTCCAGCCATCGACCGGGACGGAGGCAAAACCGTCAGGCGTTGCGGCCATGGCAAGCGCGCCTGGGGCAAAGGTGCCAGTGCCAAGGTTCTCAACCACATCTGTCGCGGCATCCGGGTCGAGAATGCCCGCTTCGGCCCAGGGCAGAGCGTATTGCAGGGTGTGATAGATGACGTCGGGCAAGTCTCCAGCGGCAAAGGCTGCCGTTGCGCGGGTGCCAAGATCACTCTCAGTGACCGGGATCACCTCGACGCTGTGGCCGGACGCGGCCTCAAACGCCGCCGCCATTTCTTGCTGCTTGGCAAGGCGCTCTGGCTGCTCTTCGGTCGTCCAAAAACGCAGCGTCTCAGCGCTTGCGCCGGTGGCGACGAGGGCCAGTGCCATCGCCGCGGTGACCAACAGTTTTTGCTTGTTCTCTCTCATGTGTTTCTCCCTTTGTTTTCATTGAATTGGATTGAGAGCGGGGGGGTGATCGGGGTCAGGGGGCGGTTTTTGGCGGCCCTGCAGACCCACGATCGAGGAACTGGGCATCAACAACCTCACGCAACGCTGTGGGCGGCGTGCCGTTAATGCGGGCGATGAGCATTTTGGCGAGCTGCTGGCCTGCGCCCCGGATATCGACTGCAAAGGTCGAAAGCGGTGGCTCAGCGTTTGCGCCTGCGGTGGTGCCGTCATAGGCGATGACGGAGACATCATCGCCGACGCGCAACCCAAGCTGCGCCGCAGTCCGGTAGAGGCCCAGGGCGGCGCGATCCACGGCAAAGACAAACGCGGTGGGCGGGTTTGGGTGAGAGAGCATGCGAAGGGCGGCGGCCGCGCCGTCCTCTTCAGTCACACAATCGTAGGCAAAGAGCTCTTCATCAGTCCTCAGCCCGGCCTGCGCCATGCCAGCCCGAAAGCCCTCTTCCCGCAGTCGCGAGTAGTTGTAGACGCGCGCACCGTTCACAAAGGCAAAGCGCGTGTGACCCAGTTGCGCAAGGTGCAGAACCGCGTCGCGCATCGCGTTCTCGCCCGAGATATCAAACCACGCGCTGTCTTCTGCGGAGCCGGTGCGCCCGAACAGAACATAAGGAACACCCGCCTTTTGCAGGTGTTTCATCCGCTCATCGAAGGTTTTGGTACGCGGCAAGATAAACCCATCCGCCTTTCGCGAGGCGATGAGGTCATCCATCTTTTTGAGCGTGTCGCTGTCGGAATTGGAGGTCGCGACGCTGAGGGTCCAATCCTCGGCGGATGCCGTTTCTGAAATGCCGCCCAAGAATTCCGCTAGGAACGGGCGGTGCGCATCATGCTCAGAGAGTTGGATCACGAGGCCCAGTGTGCGGGCGCGCCCGGTCTTAATCGACTGGGCCGATGACAGCGGGCGGTAGCCCATACGCTGCGCCGTCGCGCTGACCCGCTTACGGGTGCTCTCGGAAATATCAGCGTATCCATTGAGCGCACGAGACACGGTTCCTTTTGTCAAACCAAGCGCGGCTGACACGTCAGAAATCGTAACTCTGTTC
>JBCBGM010000071.1:0-5916 GCA_038526735.1 Pseudomonadota bacterium
GGAGGCCCCCATGGTTGAGCGTGTCGCTGTGCCAGTGGCCGGGTCGATGATCAGGATGTTTGGGCTGCTGCCGGGGATGCCGTAGATCTTTCCATCCGGTCCTAGAACACCGCCAAAGAACTTGTCCTCATCCGAGAGGTCGGCCCCCATCGTTGTCCGCGTTGCAGTGCCGGTGGCCGGGTCGATGATCAAGATGTCATCGGCAGAGAGGGGCATGCAATAAATCTTGCCGTCGGGGCCCAAAACGCCACCACACCAGTTTACCCCACCAGAGATACTCGCCCCCATCGTCGAGCGGATCGCGGTGCCCGCTGCGGGATCAATGATCAAGATGTCAGCGCTGTCGCGGGGGATGCCATAGATCTTTCGGTCAGGGGCCAGCACACCGCCCGCCCATTTCGCACTGCCCGAGAGGGACACCCCCATCGATGTGAGGGAGGCGCTGTTGGTCTCTGGATCGATGATCAGGATGTTGTTGCCCGAATAGGGGATGCCATAGACCTTGCCATCAAGGCCGCTTACCCCTCCGAACCAGTTGCTCGCGCCGCTGATCGACAGGCCCCAATCGGTGAGGCTGGCGTTTGAGAGGGCAGGCTTGGCAGCAAGACCCGCGAGATAAGACGCCTGAAAGCCGGGCCAGAACGCCGCTCCGACATTCGAGAACAAGAGGGTGTCCGATGACGTGGCGGACAGATTGGATACTGAAAGACTGAGACCAAGCACGATGCCTCTCCCTTAAGAGTTGCGGTTGATACGCTCATTGCGGTGAAGCCCCGCGCTCTATGCGCAAGTGGTTAACCAACCGTAGACAAAGCTGTGGGGAACGGTGGGGCTTGTGAAAGGCGTGTTGCGTGGTGGGTGCAGAGCGCCTCCGAGCGCTCTTACAGCACGAGCCCACCCACAAGCGTCCCCGCCGCAAATGTCGCCGCCATGGCAACCCCGCCCCAGATTGCCGTGCGTAGGATTGCGCGCAGCACCGGCGCCCCGCCTGTGCGGGCGCCGAGTGCGCCTAGAACGATGAGTGCGATCAACGTCGCCACCAACACGCTTGCGACGATCAAGCCGGGAGGGGCAAAAACTGCGGCTGCGAGGGGCAGCATGGCCGCGCATGCAAACGCAGACCCAGAGGTGAGGGCCGCGCGTTTAGGGCTGGCGGAGTGCAGGTCCAAGAGGCCCACCTCGTCACGCAGATGCGCCTCAAGCACGCCGTTTGCTGTTAGCTCATGCGCGACCTGGTTCGCGGTCTCAGCGCTCAAACCCCGCGCGCGCCAGATCGCGGCCATTTCTTCAAACTCGCCTTCGGGGTCGTCTTCGAGGGCGCGGGTTTCGCGCTCGATCTCGGCACGCTCGATATCGGCTTGAGAAGACACAGAAATATACTCGCTCGCGGCAATCGACATCGCCCCGGCAACGACACCCGCAATGCCTGTTGCGAGCACGATATCGGCGGTCGATACCGCTGCTGCAACACCGATCAGAAGCGAGGAGATAGAGACGATCCCGTCCGTCGCCCCCAAAACCGCCGCCCGCAGCCAATGGCTGCGGCCGAGGCGATGGGGATCATCAGGATGCGTCGCTGCGAATGTCTCGGTCATTGAGCGGTGAGGGTCTGTGCTGTTTTGAAGTGGTTTTGAGAGACCTAACCGATCGGCATTTCGCTGGCCAGTGTTAGGGCGCTTGTTGGGCAGGTTTTGCGGGCGCTCACCGCTCTGTTGCGGGCGCGGGTGTGTTTTGCTCAACAGCTGCTCCGCGCTGCTGCCTGAGGCGCATCAAAAAGCGGCTGACAAGAGCCACCACACCAAACATCAGGCCATAAAAAACTGCCATCGCGGCGGAGGTGCCGGTGTCGAGGGCATAAGCCGTCCAAAACCCTGCGAGCGCACCCGTCACAGCGAAAAGCGCCGTGAGCGCAAGCATCCAGGAGAGACGAGTGGAGATCAGATGCGCCGTTGCGGCGGGCACAACCAGCAAAGAGATTACGAGGATCGCCCCCACGGCCTTAAACGCTGCCACCACCGTGACCGAGACAAGAAACATGAAAGCCGTGTTCAGAACGCGCGAGCGTATCCCTAGCACATCCGCAAACTGCCGGTCGAAGGTGGTGAGCTTCAGCCGTGTGTAGAACGCGGCGATGAAGGCGGCGTTCACCGCCAAGACGGCGAGCATCGTGTAGAGGTACTGAGGCCCGATATTCACGCCGTTTATGATCAGCGCAGGAAACACCGAGAGGTTCAGATCGCCCACAAGAACGGCGTTTGTATCAAGATGGACATGCTGCAAGTCCATGCTCACCAGAATGATCCCGCCCGCAAACAGTGCCGGAAAGATAAGCCCTTGCGGCGCATCTCCGGCCAGAAGCCCAGTCTCGGTCAGCCACTCGTTGCCCAAAACCACAAGCAGGCCAGCGAGTGCGGCGCCGAGGATCAACACCGGAGAGTCGAAGTCGCTCGTCAGCCAGTACCCCACGATGATCCCAGGTAAAACGGCATGGGCGATGCCGTCCACGATCATCGAGTTCTTGCGCAATACCACAAACACTCCGGGTAATGCGCAGGCCAGCGCCGTGACGCAGGCCAAGAGGACGACGCCGGTGATGTAGCTCATCGGTCTGCCTCTGGGTTGACGAGGGCGCGTTTCAGCGAGTGCCGGGCTTCGGCGCGATGCAGCGCCGCCCGCACGATGCTGCGTTTTGGGGATGCGATGAGGGAGATCAGAAAGATCGCAAAGAGCACCAGGCAGATCACTGGCCCGGTCGGCACGTTGCCGAGCGAGATCGAGAGATACGCGCCCAGCCCGCTGCCCAATCCTCCAAACACGGCTGAGAGGGCTACCATGCTGGGGAGGGTGTTTGTCCATTGCCGTGCAGCCGCTGGCGGGGTGACGACGAAGGCCACCATCAACACAAAGCCCACCGCCTTCACCCCGATGACGATCGCGACAACAATTGTGGAGAACATTAGCGTATCAATGATGCGCGCCCGAAAGCCGAGCATGTTTGACAGAACCGGATCAAAGGTGCGCAGCGCAAACTCTTTCCAGAACACCAACATCACCGCCAAAGCAGCGGCGCCCACCGCGATGCTGGTGATGAGATCAGCCTGAGTGATGCTGGCGGCGTTGCCAAACAAGTAGTCCTCAATCCCGCCTTTGCCGGGCAGGGGGGCGTTGGCGATGAACCGTAACAGAAGCATCCCAAAGCCAAAAAACGTGGTCATCGAAATGGCCATCGCGGTGTCGATGGCGATTTTGGTTTGGGCGGCAACGATGTTGGCAAAAAGCGCTGCCAGCGTGCCGGTGACGACGGCGCCAATGACCAAGAGCAGCATGCTGCGCCCGTTCACTCCAAACACCATCACGGCCATCAAAAACGCCAGCAGGGCACCGGGCAGGGCGGCATGGCCGATGACATCGCTGATGAGGGATTGCTTGCGCAGATAGGCAAAGGCCCCAAGCGCGCCCGCGACCACGCCGATGACGGTCGTCCCGAAAAACACCATCCGAAAGATGTGGTTGCCGAAAAACTCGAACGGGTCCATCGACGGGCTACTCAGCCGCCGCCAGAAAGACCTCTGCGCCACTGCCCGCGTCATAGGTCGCGCGGATGTTTTCGGTGGTGAAGACTTTAGGGCCCGGCCCCATCGCAACGATGCTTTTGTTGAGCAATGTCACGTGGTCACAAAAATCGAGCACGCTGCCCAGATGGTGGTGCACAATCACCACCGTCTTGCCTGCCGCGCTGAGGTGCACAAGCACCTCGATCATCGCGTCTTGGCTGATGGCGTCGATGCCTTGGAATGGCTCATCCATGAAATAGAGGTCTGGCGCTTGCACGAGCGCTCTCGCCAGAAACGCCCGCTGACGTTGCCCGCCAGAAAGCTCTCCGATTTGCCGAGTGGCCAGATCCTGCATGCCAGTCTGCTCAAGGGCTGCCATCGCCCGCGCGCGTTCGGCTTTGCCAGGGCGCTTGATCCAGCCAAGCTCGCCGTAGGTGCCCATGAGGGCGAGATCGAGTACTGTCGTCGGAAAATCCCAATCCACGCTTGCAGATTGCGGCATGTAGCCGATGCGGTTCCGGGTTTTGCTGAGCGGCTGCCCAAAGAACTCCGCACTGCCCGCCAGAGGCTTCACGAGCCCGAGCATCGATTTGATCAGGGTCGATTTGCCAGCGCCGTTCGGGCCGACAATGCCCATCACACTGCCCACCGGGACCTGAAAATCCACATGCCGCAGGACCGGCTCTGCGCGGTAGGCAACAGAGAGGTTTCGGCTTTCACAGGCGAGGGGGGTGGTCATCACATCCCCTGACCAAGCGCGGATGAGACGGCGCGCGCGTTGTGCAAAAAGACCTCCAGGTATTCATCCACGTCCTCTGCCGCCCCCAGCGAGTCTGCAAAGAGCTCATCGGCGGAGATTTGCACCTCCCACCCAAGCGATTGAACCGCCTCTTGCAGGCTGATGATCGCCTGCGGATTGGCCTGATTGTCTTGGAAGATGACCGGCACCTTATTGTCCGCAATAAACTGCGCCAATTCGGCCAGCTGCGCCGGGCTCATCTCCGCTTCGGTCGAGACGAAATCGGTCGCCCGCACTTCAAGGCCATAAACGTCCCCAAAATACTCAAACGCATCATGGCCCGTGATCAAGACACTGCCCTGCGGGATCGACGCCATCATCGCGGTCGCCTCCGCATCTGCCGCGCGAATGTCAGCGATATAGGCTTTAGCGTTGGCGATGTAGGTGTTGGCGTTGTCCGGGTCGATCTCGGCCAGATGGTCAGCCACCTCACCCATGACCAACGACCAGGCGATGGGGCTGTTCCAGACATGCGGATCGCTCAGGTCATCCTCCCAAGGCAACAACATCGCTGCCGGGAGGGTTTCAGCCGTCGCGAGCGCTTTGTCTCCGAGGCTTTTGAGCAGATCCTCCATCCGGGCCTCCAAGAAGAGGCCATTCCACACCACCGCATCGGCAGACTGGATCTGCTGGATGTCTCTGGTGGAGGGTTGGTAGGTGTGCGGGTCGCCGCCGGGGCCCACCATCGTGATCACCTCGGCGTCGGGCGCGATCTTAGTGACCGCATCCCCCAAATATCCGGTGGTTGCGTAGACGGTGATGTCGGCCAGCGCAGTGGTGGCTGGCAGAATTAGGACGAGGGCCGCGCCAAGCGTTGTCTGAGAAAATCGCACGTCAAAGCTCCGAGTGTAGAGACCAAGGGCGAGTCGCCCGTGTGTCTTGTTACCCAGAAGATATTGCGAAGCATTCTCATGTCAATGAACTTGCGAGGCATTCTCAAAAGAGGGGCTTTGGAGGGTTCGCTTTCGAAGGCGATATGGCCCCTTCGAAAGCGTCAACGCCCCTTCCCGTTGCGCATCAAAACGGCGCGTATCCATCGCTGGGCGCCTGAGGGAGTGACCAACGCTCCCTCGCGCTTAGGGGCTGCGGTTCTGCTGCAGATCCCGGAATTTGCCCGTGATCGCCATAGAGCCACAGCACGATGTTAGAGCGCTCGCCCTCGGTGATGGGCATCGACTCGTGGGGCACAGAGCCATGGTGGATCAGGGCAGTACCAGGCTCAAAGAACAACTCGCTGATTTGGCGCGTGTCGCGGTCAAAGAACTTCACGCCAGAGCCCGAAAACTCCTCGTCGGCGCGGTTGAGATTGATGTTGAGCGTGACTGCAGAGGCATCGGTGTGCGCGCGCAAAGACGTGTCCGCATCCGCCTGCCACTGGATCGAGAAGCCAAAGGTCTGCGTGTCATAACCCGCCACATCGGGGAACAGCAGACGAGAGATGGGGCGCATGTAGCGGTCCATCAAACCGGTGTAGAACGCCTGAAAGCTAGGGGCCGCCAGGTAGCCCTCTGAGCGACTGTCGAGCATTGCACCCCCGCGATTGAGGGAGATGCCGTGGCGGAT
>JBCBGM010000072.1:0-5737 GCA_038526735.1 Pseudomonadota bacterium
CTTTCGCATATGTCTGCTCCTTCAGAGTTGGCGCAGACTCTACATCACAGTGAGGGATTTCGCGGGGGGCAGGTCACCCTCTGCCTAAGCCGTTTCCTTCGTCCAACAGCCGAGCAGTGCTATCCTCGCCGCGGGTAGCGAACACGGTTGGGAGCTAGGCATGTCTGACAAGATCGGGATATTGGACGAGGGTATTCACAGCGTACCGTGGCGGCTTGCTGACTATGAGCTGCAAGGCTGCCTGAGTCCCGCACAACAACGACAGATCGAGCAGTGCTTTGGACTGTCGCAGGAGCATGTTGAGCTTCTGTCTTTGTGTGTGGGGAACGCATTGGATGTTGAGACTGAGCCTGGTTGGCTAATGGTCTCGCGCGACAAGGCGCAAAAGCATGCGCGTAGAGCGTTGAGCGCGATGGCGCATAAGGCATCAAAGCTCCAGAAGACCTTCTCTGAGCTGAGAGAGATGGCAGAACCCTTGGGAACTGCGTTCGACCCGGACGATGTTGAGGAGGAGCGCGTTGAGGCGTTGAAGGCAAACTTGGCCACTCTCGAGGCCCAAATGACGAGGACAATCGCAGGGGTCGAGGCTCTATCACAAAGCGACGGCATCTTTGTAATGAAGCCTGACTACCCACAAAAAACGCGCGACCGCCGCCGATACCACGTCGTCTTCCAATGCTGCTACGTGTGGAAGACAGCAGGACGCCAGGTCACCTACACAACCCGCCCCGAAGAAGAGAGTGGCCGTCAGCGTTCAGGTCAGCTTGTCGACCTCATTCAGATGGTAACGCGCTTTATGACCACGCCGTCAGAGGAGCTTCCGGTTGAGACGATCATCAAAGACATCAAGCTTTTCAACGATAATCCAGAGAACAAGCCCCGATCTTGGCTGCCCATCGAAGGCTAGGGTTCGGGAAGGGTCTTGGTCGCCCTTAGACTTTTTCTGACCAAGACCCTTGGTGCGTTTTTACAGGATCACGGATGGTCCTCGCATGACACACCGCGTCAAAGATCCTTCCCAACCTACAGCTGATCCGGTCAGCCGGGTGGCCATATTGCTCGCCCAATTGCTGGCGCAACGCGCCGTCGCGCGGGGCGCAGACGTGTCAAAACCCTTGGAAAAGGAGAGCGCTGATGGCACGCAAACTGAACGCCACTGATCCTGCAAAAAGCCAGCTCTTGTCCGTCTCGGATGTCGCCCGTCTCGACAACGTTTCTGAGAAGACAGTCCGCCGGGCGATTGCATCTGGTGCCTTGCAGACGATCCGCATTGGGCCCGGTCGCAAGCTCATTCGCATTCATCCTGAGGCGCATCGCGCTTACCGGTTGGGCCTTTAGCGCGCGACCCCGAGTGGCTATTTTTATCCATTAAAGTCAATATGTTGAGCACCTTTCGGGTGAAGGGCCTCTCGGTAAATTTTGGACTTTCCATGTTAGCCTGATCCCGAATCGGGCGCCCTGACCAGCTCGGTCCAACCCTGTCCACATCTGACCCATAAGGAGATCACCCGATGCGAGACTACGCAGCCGAAGACTTGGATCGCGCCCTTCTCCCGCCCACCGTGCTGTCGTTTGCCGATGTCGCGAACATCATCGAAGACGATCTGGCGCTCCCCCCGGTGCGTAAACGCGACTTGGTTTCAGGTTTGAGGCGCATCGCCGATGCCCTCCAGCGATCTCTCGGGGATGTGCCCGCGAACCCTAAGTGGCTGCAACCAAGGCTCGCCGCTATTGAGCCTGCAGCCATGGGTATTGCTCAAAAGACATGGACCAACGCCGTGAGCAACGCCCGCTCAGCCTTCGTGATCGCAGGCATCGTTGAAGGTCGTCAGCAAAGCGTGCGCGATCTCACAACAGACTGGCGGGCGCTCTGGTCGCGCGTGCTCACCTCCAACGACTCAACAATCAGCAAAGCCACTCGACGGCTCGTCTTCTTTCTCAGCCGATTGGGCGTGCATCCCCAGGATGTGGAGGATGATCACCTCGATGCGTTCCACGAGGCCTTAGCACGCAATGAGATCAGCAAAGATCCGGTTCGGGCCTATCGGGCGGCAGCAAATGGCTGGAACCTTGCCATCGACCGCATCGAAGGCTGGCCATCGCACCGCTTCACCTTGCCGATGCGGCAGCACAAGGTTGCGCTGCCGATCAAGACGTTCTCGCAAAGCTTCCAGGGTGATCTGGCTGGGCTTGTTGCAGACCTCGCAGATCCTGATCCGCTTTCGGATCTCAGTCATCGCAAACCCCTGCGACCTGATACGATCCGGCAATACCGCAAACAGATACTCTGTTTTGCCTCTCGCCTTGTGACGTCGGGGGTGAACCCCAAGGAGATTAGGGACGTCCAGTTCCTCCTAAACCCACAGATAGCTAAGCGCGGCCTGCAACAGATGCTGGATGAGAGCAACGGAGAGATTAATCGCGCAATCAGTGAGACCGCCGCCCTCCTCCGCAACCTCGGCGGCATCCTCCGGCTGCCCGAGACGCAGACCCAAAAGCTGGCGGATCTCGCAAAGCGTGTCCGCAAACCCCAGCAGCTGTGCCTCACGGACAAGAACCGAGAGCGCCTGCGGGTTTTGCAGGACCAGCGCATCCAGAACCGCCTGTTCGCACTACCTGACCAGATCTTTGCACGCAGCGCGGGCAGTACTGCACCCTATGAGTACGGCCTCGCCCGCGAAGACGCCCTCGCGATCGCAATCCTCCTCGTCGCGCCCTTGCGCGTGAAGAACCTTTCGGAACTACACTTGGAGCACAGTCTGCACCGACCGGGAGACGTAGGAGTATTTCTGACGGTCGCAGAGCAAGACTCCAAGAACGGTCGCTCGCTTGAGTTTGAGTTGCCCCGCGATGTCGTACGCCTCCTAAACCTCCACCTTAAGAACCGCAGCGCGAAGCTCTGCCCGCCCGGCACACCATGGCTCTTTCCCCGGCGCGATGGTCTCGGGCCGGTTGATCGCAACCAGCTCTCGGCGCGGATCCGCAAGCGGCTCCGACGAGAGCTCGGCATTCACGTCCATACCCATCTTTTCCGGCATTTCGCCGTAATGGTTTGGCTGGAGGCCAACCCGGGCAGCTATGAGATCGCAAAACGGCTCCTGGGACATTCTGAACTCAGCCACACGATCAATATGTACTCGGGTCTAGAAGCGACCGCGGCGATCAGAGCCTTTGGCGAATTGATCGCCCAAAAGCGGAACGCCTCACGATGAAGGTCGCCGATTATGTCTCAAGATGGCCGGACGCAGATCAAATGATGTGGGCCACCCTCTGCGCATCGGGATCACCGCTTGAAGACTCAGGCTCTCTGGCAAGCGTGAGAGAGACCACACGCCTCTCGCTCGCCGCGCGGTACTGGGAGTGGATCAGATGGACTTCCGAGCATGATCCCGCGGCCCTCAAAGCCTCTCCTGTAGACCGAGTGACTTTGAATCGTTTGCAGTGCTTTCTGGCCAGCAAAGCCCATGTGCGCCCGATGACGCGGTTGGCGTTTGTCGATGCGCTTTTGCGCGTTGTCTCCGCGGCGGCACCTCAGACTGATTGGAGCCCGCATTTTGCGCTTAAGACACGCCTGAAGCGCGTCGCGGGTCGAGGCGACCCGACGCGCAAAAGTGGTCGCGTGATGTCGAGTGAGGTCTTGTTCGATCTCGGTCTGACGATTGCAGAAGAGGCCGCAGCGAATGATCCGTTGCGTCATGCGCATCTACTTGACTTGCGAGACGGTACCATCATCGCATTCCTGGCGCTCGTGCCAGTCCGTCGCCGGACGCTTGCAGAGCTTTCCTTGGGCTCATCGTTGCATGTCACCCCAGACCGCGTCCATCTCATAGCAAGCGCTGACATGATGAAGTCAGGCCGCCCATGGGAGACTGACATACCGGCCCTCGTTGAGCCGGTCCTTCGCGCCTACCTCGACAGAGCTCGCCCCGCGCTTTTAGCACGACGGAAGAGCGCTTTAGCAGAAGACGCGGTCTGGCTCGATCAGAACGGACACCGGATGTCGGTCGACTACATCGGTATGAGGGTACGCTTCCGCGCTCGTAAGCATCTCGGCGTCTCCGTGTCTCCGCATCTCTTCAGAGATGCCGCCGCTACAACGCTTGCACGCATGTCACCTCAGAGTGCCCAGATCATCCCCGCAGTCTTGTCGCATCAGAGCATCTCAACAGCTGATCGGCATTATCAACATGCACAAAGCATCGAAGCGGGCAGAGATTACGCCGCGCTCATCCACGAGCGGCGCAAAAACGCCCGTCGTTCCTAAAGCCGTTCATAAAAGGATCATCGCTATGAGCACTGCTTTTATCTACGCCCGCTATTCCAGCGATCTCCAGCGCGCCGCCTCAATCGCTGATCAGTTTGGCGTCTGCGAGACACTTGCCGCCGAACGGGCCTGACTGTTAGCGAGCGGTTTCACGATGAGGCCATGAGTGGCGCCAGTATGATGCGGCCTGGACTTCAAAGCCTCTTGGAGCGCTGCCGTGATACACCCCCCAACGTCGTGATCACGGAAGCCTTAGACCGGCTCAGTCGCGACCAAGCGGATATCGCGCAGATCTTCCGCCAACTCGTCTTTGCGGGTGTCCCGCTCATCACCTGTGCCGAAGGGGAGATCACTGAACTGCATGTCGGTCTCAAGGGCACGATGAACCAGCTCTTCCTCAAAGACCTGGCCGCCAAAACACGCCGCGGTTTGCGCGGACGCGTGGCGCAGGGCAAATCCGGTGGCGGGCTGAGCTATGGCTACCGCGTTGTCCACGCGCTCACCCCAAGCGGCGACCGCGTCACCGGGGCGCGTGAGATCATTCCCGAAGAGGCCGAGATCATCCGTCGGGTGTTTCAAGAGTTTGCCGACGGGCACTCGCCCAAAGCGATCGCACGACGGCTCAACAGCGAGGGCATTCCCGGCCCAAGAGGTAAACTGTGGCGCGATACAGCCATCCGCGGGCACCGCCATCGTGGGACGGGGCTGCTCAACAACGAGCTCTATATCGGTCGGCTGGTCTGGAACCGCATGCGCTACGTGAAGGATCCCGAGACGGGGCGGCGGGTGTCTCGTATGAATGATCAGAGCGAATGGCTTGTCACGGAGGTGCCCGAGCTGCGTATTCTCCCCGACGCGTTGTGGCAGGCCGTCAAGGACAAGCAGCTGGCGATTGAAGCATCCCCCCGAACCCAAGCAATCAAAGCCTCCCGGTTCTGGGAGCAAAAGCGCCCCAAACACCTGTTGAGCGGTTTGATCAGATGCGGTTGCTGCGGCGGATCTGTTATCGTGTTCGGCGCCCACTATGCCTGCTCCCATGCGCGCAAGCTGCGCACCTGCGATCAGACCCAAGGCGTCAAACGCGCGATGCTGGAAGAGCTCATCCTCGACGCGTTAAAGACCCGCCTGATGCAAGCTGACGCCGTAAAAGCTTTTGACGCGGCCTATCGAGAGCATGCGGCCGCGCAGAGCCATGGCCTTCTGGCAAAGCGCGACACCCTGCAAAAACGTCTTACAGAGATCGAGCGTCAGAACGAGAGGCTGCTGGATCAGATCCTGAACGGCCTTTCGGGGCGCGCGGTTCTAAACCGGCTTGCTGCCTTGGAAGCGGAGAGTGACGCGCTCACAGAAGAGCTTGCATCCGTTGAGATCCCGCAGGTCGCCCTTCATCCGAACGCTTCTGGGCATTATCGGCAACACGTCGAGAAGCTTGCAGACCTTTTATCCGATCCGCAGCACGGCATGTCTGCGCGG
>JBCBGM010000073.1:0-5729 GCA_038526735.1 Pseudomonadota bacterium
TCTTTCGCGTACGGCCCCGTCACCGCGTGCATTGCGTCGAATTTGAGCGAGAAGCCCGATGCAAGAAGTGTGTGGATCGCGTCGAAATCGAACAACTCCTCCATAAGCGCGGCGTAATCCGCCACCGGATCAACGATTTGGACCTGCATGCCGTCAAGGGAACTGTTCCCCAAAGCGGAGAGGTCCGGCGCGGGCTGATCAGAGATGTCGTAGGCGGTGAGCGACTGCGTCTGCGCGTAAATCGCGTCGGTAACGGCTTCGGGCGCAGGGCCGCCGTTCTGCATGTTGTACTTCAACCCAAAGTCCCCCGACGGACCGCCGGGATTGTGAGAGGCAGAGAGGATTAACCCGCCATCCGCACCGCGCAGCCGGATCAGGTGAGACGCGGCGGGTGTGGAGAGGATGCCGCCCTGCCCAACAATCGCGCGGGCCGCACCAGCGGCGGCCGCCATACGCAAAATAGTGCCGATGGCCTCTGCGTTAAAAAAGCGCCCGTCCCCACCGATCACCAGCGTTTTGCCGGAAACGCCGCCGATGCCGTTGAAGATTGCCTGGACATAATTCTCCAAATACCCCGGCTGCTGAAAAACGGCGGTCTGTTTGCGCAGGCCTGAGGTGCCGGGCTTTTGCCCGTCGATTGGCTGTGTTGGAACGCTCACGATGGCCATGTTGTCCTCCCGGCTTTCAGGTTGCGGCTAACACGACAATTTCATCTCGAAAAGCGGCGGATGCTTGTCAGGCCAAAACTCGCGAGGTAGCGCAACACCATGACCGGGGATCGCGCGATCAATCTAATAATATACGCCGTTGTGGCGCTGTGCCTTCTGCCGCTCGGGGCGGCGGTTGTGGCTGCGGTCTTGTCGGACAGTGAGATTTTGCAGCATCTGATCGACACGGTGCTGCCAACGTTTATGTGGAACACGTTTTTGCTCGTGATGATTGTGGCTCTGGGCACAGGGATCATCGGCACGGGTGTTGCTTGGCTGGTGACGGCATACAGGTTTCGGGGTGTCGGCGCTTTGGAGGTGTTGCTTGCGCTGCCGCTCGCGTTTCCGGCGTATGTTATGGCTTATGCCTATACGGACGCGCTTGATCATCCGGGGATTGTCCAGGCCACGCTGCGCGATGTGATGGGGTGGGGGCCGCGGGACTATTGGTTCCCGGAGATCCGCTCCCTTGGTGGGGCCGCAGCGATGCTGATCATTGTGCTCTATCCCTATGTCTACTTGCTCGCGAGGGCGGCGTTCCGGCAGCAATCCGCCTCCGCCTATCTTGCGGCGCGCACGCTGGGGCAGGGGCCGATGCAAGCGTTTGTGCGGGTCGCGTTGCCCATGGCCCGCCCTGCTATCGCCGGCGGGATGCTCTTGGCCGTGATGGAGACGATCGCGGACTACGGCACCGTTGCCTATTTCAGCGTGCGCACCTTCTCCACCGGAATCTACCAAGCTTGGTTCGCCATGGCGGATCGGGGCGCTGCGGCGCAGCTCGCGGTGTGCTTGTTGTCGTTTGCGCTGCTGCTGGTCGCGCTGGAGCGTATTGAGCGTGGGCGCGCGCGGGTCTCAGGCTCTGGCGCGCGGTTTGTGGATACCACCCGCGTCACGCTCACCGGCCCGGCTGAATGGTTTGCCATCGCATTTTGCGCGCTTCCGGTGCTGCTGGGGTTTGTGTTTCCGGTGGTTATTCTGGTCAATCTCGCGGCCCACGCGACGGAGCTTTTCATCTCTGACCGCTATTGGGGTTTTATGACCAACTCGCTGACGCTGGCGAGTGTGGCGGCGGTTGTGACCGTCTTGGGTGCGGTGCTGATATCGTACCGCGCGCGCACGCGACCGGGCCGTAAATCGCGGGCCTTGGTACTGGGGGCGAGCATCGGCTACGCGGTGCCCGGCGGTGTTATTGCGGTGGGTCTGCTGGTGCCGTTTGCTGCGTTCGACAATGCGCTGGATGCCTGGATGCGCGAGAACTTCGGCATCCGCACCGGGCTGCTGGTCACGGGCTCTATCTGGCTGTTGGTGATCGCCTATATGGGCCGGTTCATGGCCGCAGCGCTCACCACCTACGACAGCGGTTTGGAGACATTGCCCCGCTCCATAGACGCTGCCGCTCGCACGCTGGGGCGGGGAGCCTGGGGTGTGGTTGCGCGGGTGCAGGTGCCAGCGGTGTGGGGGTCTGCGCTGACGGCTCTGCTGATCGTATTTGTGGATGTGATGAAAGAGCTGCCCGCAACACTAATCCTGCGCCCCTTCAACATGGATACGCTCGCGGTACAGGCTCACCGCCTCGCCGCAGATGAACGGCTTGAGGCTGCCGCCGTGCCCTCTCTGGTGATCGTGGCTTTCGGGTTGCTGCCGGTGATCCTCGTGTGCCGCAGCCTGGGCCAAGAGCGCAAAACCAAGGCCTTGGCGCCCGCCCCTCAACCCGCGATGTGAACGTCACACTCAACCTTCGTTGAGAGGTATTTCCCTTGCCTCACTCAGGTTTGGATGAGATGCGTTGCTCAACGAACAGGGGGTGGCCATGGAAATTCGCGCGCAGGTGTTCACCTATCTCGATGGTTGGGACGGGGTGTTTTTCTGGGGCAACCCTCTGCCGCTTGGTGGGGACTGGGCTGCACAGGTGCTGATGGCAGACTCCAGCCAGCACTCTACCACCGGTGTGGTTCTGGCTGGGAACGGCCTTCGCGCGGAGCTTTCGGGTGACTTTCAGCTGAGCCGAGGTGAGATCGACAGCGGCACCATTGAAAGCATCACTTTCTATGAGACCTACAGCGATCAGAACGGTGCTGAGAGCCGGATGGCCATTTGGTCTGGGCTCAAGTGGGATGTTGAGGAGGTGTCAGAGTTCGACGATGTCTCTGAGTTTGACGCTTTCATCGACACGTTCGATTTCGATATCGAGCTGCGCAGCGTTCAAATTCCGATCTATGGCAGCGACAATGACGACAGCGTCTCGGTGAAATCCAAATCGCACATGTTGATGGCCAACGGCATGGGAGGCGACGACAAGATCACCGGGCGCAACGCGAATGACGTGATCTTTGGCGGCAAGGGCAATGACACTCTAAAGGGTGGTCGTGGGGACGATCAGATCTCTGGCGACGAGGGCAAAGACAAGATCAGCGGCGGATCTGGGGGTGATAACCTTTCTGGCGGTGCGGGGGCGGATAACATCAAGGGCGGCGGCGGTGCTGACTTCATTGACGGATTGAGCGGCAATGACCGGATCAACGGTGGCGGCGGCAACGATGACCTTGACGGTGGAACCGGCAACGACCGGATCAAAGGCGGTGGCGGTGATGACGTCATCTACGTCGAAACTGGCAAAAACACGATGCAGGGCGGCGGCGGCGACGATCGCATCGAGGGCGGGGATAAAGCCGACAAACTCTTTGGCGACGCGGGCGAAGATCGCCTGAGTGGTGGCGACGGCAACGACCAACTCGACGGCGGTGCAGGCGACGATCGCCTCGATGGAGATGCCGGGAATGACACGCTCGCGGGGGGTGGGGGCAATGACGTTCTCTTCGGTGGCGACGGGCGAGACACGTTTGACTTTACCGGCACGGACAATGGCAGTGACACGGCCGACATCTTCTTTCAGACCCGAGCGCTCACGATCAATCCGATCACCTATGAGGCTCGGTTTGAGGATGAAGTGATCCTCCTCGACACCGGAAGCACCGCCTCTTTCGAGATTATTCGGACAGAGACGACGGGCCTTTTCGATGATGTGACCCAGTATGCTGGGTTCGTGTTTCGAGACGCAAATGGCACCCAAACCGGGGTTTGGGATATGAACTACACCCTTGGCTATGATCTCTCTGACGCAAGCCAGCGCGCTGAGTTCGAGAATTTCAGCTCCGCGATGAACGCTGGCATCCTCGACATCATCGATTTCGTATGACTAACCTAGGCTTGGTACTTGTATTCGGATACGAACGTTATGGTCCAAACAGCGATCTTCTATCAGTATCCCGATGACTGGGCGCATTTTCAATCGGGAACGCGCTTCTTGGGTGGAGATTTCACTGCGCGTACGCTCGCAAATGTGAGTACTAGAATCGTAGAGCATTCAAACAAAAGAATACTCATTTCTAGTGATCCAGAGACGAACGGGCCCCAAGAACCGGTCCAGCTTACTGCAGAAATCGTGGGTGACTTCTCTGGCACCATTGAGCTTGGCGCCCTGCGCGATGCCACAGAGGTAAGCGGCAAGATCGACAAAATCCGCTTCTTCTCGAGTTACGGTCTCGATGCAGACCGCCCCGTCCTTGTCCTTAAGAACCCAAAAGATAGTGTTGAGGATATCGTCAGTTTTTTGCGTCTGAAAAACGGCGATCCCAACCTGATCAACAAAGTATGGCAGAACCTGCTAGACTCAGAATGGGATATCACCATCGCGGGTGGCGTATCTACAGTCTTTACGACAGCAAACAATGATATTGTTCTTGTCCAACGCGGGGATGAGTTGACCGGAAGAGTAGCCGTTCACGCGCTGAAGGGCGACGATGTTGTTACAGGTCATAGCGGTCGGGATGTGGTTTATGGCGGAGGCGGAAACGATCAGATTTTCGGCAAGCGCGGTGATGACGCTATCTCGGGTGAAGCAGGCAAAGACCGCCTAGAAGGTCAGGATGGCAACGACTATCTCGAAGGCGGAAAGGGAAATGATGTCCTGAAAGGCGGCCGCGGTGACGATCTGCTATCCGGCGGTGAAGGGCGTGACCTTCTTCTTGGTGGCCCGGGTGATGACTTCGTCTATGGAACAAACCTCATTGATCCGCTTTCGCGTGAAAAGGGAGACGTGCTGAAGGGCGGGCGTGGATCGGATGATATCGTTGGTTCTTTAGGTGATGATCGTCTTTTTGGTGGAAGTGGCGCAGATGGTTTAGCCGGGAGAGAGGGCGCAGATTTCTTAAAAGGGGGTGGAGGCGACGACAACCTATCGGGCGGCCCGGGCCGGGATGTTTTCGATCTTACGGGGACGGGGAACGGCACTGATCGAACCGACATAGAGTGGGAAATACGCGCTCTCTACGTCTCTTCGCGTACGTTAGTGGTCGATTTTGAGGCTCGTTTTGACAATGAAGTTATCCTTCTAGATCGCGGAAGCAGTGCGTCGCTCGAAATCATCAAACATCCACGAACAGGACAGATTGATAATGTACATTACCTCGGATTTGTATTTCGCGATCTTTCAGGCAGAAAGACCGGCACTTGGGATCTAAGCTACAACCGACGCGTTGATTTTTCTAATCCAGACGATGCCAAAACATTCGATAACTTTACCGCAGCCATGGACGCTGGCATCCTCGACATCATCGATTTCGTTTGAGGCTATAGCGCCGCTGCAATCTCGCGCGCAGCTATGGCGATGCTGGTTGGTGTGAGGTCGCTCAACCGCACCTCCTGTTGCGTCGTTGCCCCTCGCTGCTCGCGCTGACGGGCGTAGCGCGGGTCGTAGTGATGCTCCATGAGCGCTGCGGCGAGCTCTGGGAACTGCCCAGCTGCGGCAAGGCTTCGCCATGCCTCTATCCGCTCTCTTCCCTGAATGGGAATGAGCTTGGTGAGCGCTTCGGACAGACGCTTTTGATCCGCTGAGATGTCTTCATAGGCCTGCGCGAGGTACTGCGCGCGGGCCTGCAACGGGGCGCTCAGCGTGATCCGGGGCGCGTCTTGCATCGCCTTCCAGACGCTGGGTGGCAGGGTCCTGTCGCCGATCTTGCTGGA
>JBCBGM010000074.1:0-5718 GCA_038526735.1 Pseudomonadota bacterium
GCCCGAGCAATCAAAGCTGTTGATCCGCGCCCAAAGGATGCGCGATGAGCTGCGTGACCTCAAAGTGGCGGATATTCTGGATACGGGCCTCCACGAATGGCTGACCGACACGATCATGGAGACGAACCGCCTCGCAATGGCGGTGGGGCAGGCCTATGGGTTTGGCGGGCCGGTCGCTGCTGAGGCCGGTTAACCAACAACGCCCCTTGCAATCGCCGCCATCTGCCCCTCTTTTCACGGCATCCATTCGTAGATGACCATTCATGACCTATTGCCTAGCACTCAAACTCGACGAGGGGCTCGTCTGCCTTTCTGACACGCGCACCAATGCCGGTGTCGACAACATCTCGAAGTATAAAAAGATGTTCACCTGGGAGGTGCCGGGCGAGCGTGTGATCTGCATGATGACCGCGGGCAATCTCGCGGTAACCCAAGCCGTGATGTCGCTCTTGCAGGAGAATCTCGACAATCCGCAACCTGGGATCGAGACGCTGTTCTCCGCCCCCTCGATGTTTCGCGTGGCGGAGATCGTGGGCGATGCGATGCGGCTGATTCAGTCCCGCTATGGGCCGGGGCTCACGGCGATGGGCGAAAGCTCTGTCAGTTCAATTATCGTTTCAGGTCAACGAGTTGGCGGTGTACCTCGTCTCTTTCACATCTACTCCGCCGGCAACTTCATCGAAGCGACGGAGGACACGCCGTTCTTTCAGATCGGCGACCACAAGTATGGCAAACCGATCCTCGACCGGGCCGTGTCGCCCACCACCCCCCTTGAAATGGGGGTGACCGCCGCGCTCTTGTCGATGGACTCAACGCTGCGCTCGAACCTCAGCGTGGGCATGCCACTCGATCTCGCTGTGATCCGCGCTGACACCTTCACCTTCGACCAACTCCGCCGGATCGAAGAGAATGATCCGAACTACGAGGCGCTCTCCCGCGCCTGGTCAGAAGCGCTGCGCGGCGCGTTTGATGAGATGATGACGATCAAGGTCTAACCTCAGGCCAGCGCCAGCAGCTTTTCGGCGAAGGTCTCCATATCTTTTTCGGTCACAGTTCGCGCAGTCGCCTTGCGCATGGGCGCGTTGGCGCTGCGGTCCGCCTCTGCCAGCAACCTCTCAACCGTGATTTGCGAAAACGACGGCGGCAGGCGCCGCTCGATCTGACATTTATCAATCAGCCCAGTGACATAGCCGGGGAGCTTTGCAGCGCTCGAAAGCCCCTGCGCCGTCGCTACGCCTTCAATCTGCGGCGTCGGCTGTTGCACAAGCCACGGCAACGCCACCTCAAACGCGAGGAGCGTCGCGAGCCCATGGTTCACCGGTGCACAGCCCGCAAGCGCATGGCTGAGATTGTGCGCGATGGAGGTGCCGCAGGCATCAATCGCGAGCCCGGCGTGGCAAGAGGCAAGCAGCAACGTCTCCCGCGCGTCTGTATCTCCAGCATCCGCAATCGCGCGGGGCAGCGCTCGCCTAGTGGTGTGCATCGCGCCGTTGGCGTAGCTCGCAATCCCCTTGTGGCTGTTGCGATTGGTAGTCGCCTCAAACGCATGCACAAAGGCATCCATCCCGCACCAGGCGGCGATCTGCGGGGGGAGCGACTCGGTCAAATCCGGGTCCATCACCACCAGATCGCCCCGGGTTTGCGCGCCCCACACCCAGAGCTTTTCGCCCTCGCGGCCCGAAAACACATTTGTCGAGGTCACCTCAGAGCCGGTGCCAGCGGTTGTGGGCACCATCACAGTAAAGGCGGTACGCTTCGGCAAGTCCGTCGCGGCGAGGGCATACTCCAGCGGGTCACAAGAGCCCGGTGCAATGGCAGCGGCGATTTTTGCGGTGTCGAGGGCGGATCCTCCGCCCAAGCCCACAACCACCTCTGCGCCCACACGCTGTACACATTCCGCCGCGCGCTGCACCTCATCGTATTTCGGCTCCCCCGCGATATCGCTGAAGATCTCAACCTGATCGCAATGCAGGCCCGTGGCCACGCGATCTGCAAACCCCAGGCGCACGAGGGCCGGGTCTGAGATGATCACGACGCGGGCATTGCGCAAGCCTGGGGGCAGCAACTCCGCCAAGCGCCCAGCACTGCCCGCGCCAAAGATCAGAGGGGGAACGGTTGCGACCTGGATCATGTGCGCCTCGTCGGTTTTGGTGAGCGTGACTGAGCGCGCCACAAGAACGCGCTCAAAAGCGGCGTCAAACGTCGCAGACAGCTAGATGACGCGAAGTTCCGGAGCGCTTTGGTGCGTTTCGAAAACCCGCGCCGGGCTAAAGGGCGCGAGATCGACGGAGCGATAGGCGCCAAACACGATCAACTCTGCCAGACCTCTCCCTGCAGCCGCCGCCTGCTGCAACCCATGCCCCGAAAACCCGTTGATACAGAAAAACGACGCGCACTCCGGGTGCGGGCCGATGAGCGCATTCTGATCATACTCGTTGAACTCATAGTGCCCGACCCACCGATTGCGCACGCGCAGCTCCTCAAACCCAGGGATGCGATGCGCCAAAGCGGGCCAGAGATGTTCCTCAAACAGGGTTGGGTCTGGGTTAAAGTCCGTCGGATCGGCCCGCGGGTCATCGCGCGGGGGCATTCCGCAGAAAAAGCAGTCGCCCTCGGGCCGAACATACATCCCAGAGGCATCAGTGATCAGCGGCAGGTCTTTGGGCACCCGCGCTGGGCTCTCAAACACGATCACTTCGCGCTTGCGCGGATAGACGGGCAGGGAGAGACCCGCGCGGCTGGCAAACGCACCCGCAGCGGCACCGGTAGCGTTGATCAGAGCAGTGCAAGACAAGGTGCTGCCGTCCGCAAGCGTGACACGCTCGATGCGGTCTCCACGCCGCGTAATGCCCGCAACCTCGCCCGTGATCCACCGCACACCGTTGCGCTTGGCGGCCTCGCGAAACCCAGTCATCACCGCGACCCCATCAAACCACCCCTCATCCGCCGCGCCCCAACTTGCGCCGTCGAGGTCATCCACTCGCACCCCCGGAAACTGCTCAGCGATCTGAGAGGGCGTCAGCCAAACGGTCCTCGCCCCGCAGGCGTTTTGCAATGCGACGAGGCGCTGAGCCGCTGCTGCGCTGCCTTTGGGTGCGCAAATCAGGTAACCTGACTGGGTAAACCGGATGGGCGTACAAGTGCCAGTGATCGCCTCGAAGTTGCGAATGATCTCAATGCTTAGCTGGCTGAGTTTAATGTTCAACTCAGACGAAAACTGCTGCCGCATCCCACTCGCGGACCGGGACGAAGCGGAGAACTCAAAGATCGGGTCGCGCTCCACCATCACCACGTCTCGCGCGCCGAAATGGCTGAGCCAGAACGCGACCGAGGCGCCCATGATCCCGCCCCCCGCGATGACAATCTCCGCTTTCATAGTCACAAGCGTGAGCGTGCCGCCCGCCACGGTCAAGCGTCAGTGTAGCACGACCTCCCCGTCGATCTTTTTCCAGGTGCCGGGTTTGATCAGATGCTGGTGGCTGTAGCGCACCGAGTGCAGCGGCCCCTCAAGCTCCCGCCGCCAAAACCCGAGGAATGACATCAACCTGTCGAACTTCGGGGCCATGTCGTAGTCTTGCCAGACATAGGTTTGCAAAAGGCTGGGTGCGTCGGGTCGGCGATAGAGAATTTCGGCGGTTAAGATGCCATATCCCTGCAACAGCTTTTCGGTATCCACTGGCGATGCTCCTATCGTTAATCCACGATATCAGCGTTGCAGCGAAGAACTTAACGGTCAATAAAAATCATTCTAATCAATTGGTTAGCATCCAGTCACGCTGAGTGCTGCTAAATGGGGAGCGCGCGCCAGGCGATATCCTTGCGGTAAAACCCGCTGGGCCAGTCGATTTTGGCAATCACGCGATAGGCCCGCGCCCGCGCCTCCTCAAGCGTGGCCCCCCGCGCGGTGATGTTCAGCACCCGGCCCCCGTTGGCGACGATCTTGCCGTCTTTCTCGGCGGTGCCTGCGTGAAAGATCTGCACCAGCGGATCGCCCTCGCAGGCCGTCTCCAATCCGTCGATCACAGCGCCTTTATCATAGCTGCCCGGATACCCATCGGCGGCCATCACCACCGTCAGTGCATGATCATCCGCCCAGTTGAGGCGCATCTCGGCCAGAGTGCCGTTCGTCGCCGCGAGAATCGCATCAAAGAGCTGCGCGCCGAGGCGCATTGCCAGCACCTGTATCTCCGGATCGCCAAAACGAGCGTTGTACTCTACCAAGCGCGCGCGGCCATTCTCAATCATCACCCCGGCATAGAGCACCCCGCTATAGGGCGTGCCCCGCTTGCGCATCTCGGCCAGCGTTGGCGCGATCATCTCGGTCAACACCTGCTCAACTAGCGCCTCCGTCATCACCGGCGCCGGAGAATACGCCCCCATGCCGCCTGTGTTTGGCCCCTCGTCATTGTCGAAGGCGCGCTTGTGGTCTTGCGCGGGGGCCAGTGGGAGCATTGCCTCACCATCTGTGAGCACAAAGAGCGAGGCCTCTTCGCCGGCCATGAATTCCTCGATCACGACCTCTGCGCCGGCCGTGCCGAACTCTCCGGAAAAGATGCTTTCGAGCGCGGCCTCGGCCTCTGCAACCGTTGTGGCCACTGTCACGCCTTTGCCCGCTGCCAGCCCGTCCGCCTTCACCACAATCGGGGCGCCCTGCGCGAGGACATACTCAACCGCTGGAGCGAGCGCCGAAAACCGCGCCCAGCCCGCCGTGGGCACATTCGCCGCGTCGCAAACCCCTTTGGTAAAGGCCTTTGACGCCTCCAACTGCGCGGCCGCTTGCGAGGGGCCAAAGGTCAGCACACCCGCGTTGCGCAGATCATCGGCCACCCCGGCTGCCAAAGGTGCCTCTGGCCCGATCACCACCAGATCAATCGACTCAGCGCTGCAAAACGTCGCCACATGGGGCCCGTTACACGGGTCGAGCGCCACGCAGCGCGCCACATCCGCGATCCCCGCGTTGCCGGGCGCGCAGAACAGCTCGTCACAGGCCGGGTGCTGCGAAATCGCCCAGGCGAGGGCATGTTCACGGCCCCCGCCGCCAAGGATCAGGATGTTCATGGTGGGCGGTCTCCTGTAAGTCTGGGCGGTGATAGTGCAGCGGAGTGACCGGTGACAAGCGACACCCAAGCGCAGCGAGACGATCCACGCCCCTGGACCGAGAAAGACCCCGCCTGGGCGCAACTGCGCGTCGCGCCGCTTGACGCGGGCGATGACGTTGCCATTGCAGAGCGGGCAAGGGCAACTGAGGCTGAGTTAGACGAATACCGCCGCTTCCTGCGCCTTGCCCAGCTCTTCCCCGGAGAGGTCTGCCCGCCACCGCGCCTCGCGCAAATCTGGGCGCTGCATGATGGCTCTGAGGGGTTGGCTGCGCTCAACGCGCCCTATGACATTTCCGCCGGGCAGGGCGACATCCCCCATTGTGCCCCCCGCTACGCCAAAACCCGTCGCGCCTATGCACAGTATTTTGGGAGCGCTCCGCCAGAGGAAATCTGGCCCGGCCTCCCGCAGATGCAGGAGAGCTCCCCCCGCCGCTCTGGCGTTGCAGCGGCGATTTTGCTGGCAGTGGTAGCGGTGTTGCTCGATGGCGTCTCCCCGGTGTTTCGCGTCTTGTTGTTCGCGATTGCCGCCGCCCTTGTGGCGCGCTCGGCATATCTGGCCTTCAGGTGACGCGGGCGACCGCATAGGCTGATGACATGGAGCAACGCCGCTACCACTGCC
>JBCBGM010000075.1:0-5500 GCA_038526735.1 Pseudomonadota bacterium
ATGTCGGGGGTTGAAATGCCCATGGTCGCCGCCCGCACGCAAATCTCCGCGGCTGTTAACCTCATTGTGCAGGCGAGCCGCCTTCAGGACGGCTCCCGTCGTATGGTGTCGATCTCTGAGGTGACGGGGATGGAGGGCGAAATCATTTCGATGCAGGAAATCTTCAAATTTCAGAGAACTGGCCTTGGCGATGGCGGAAAGATTATTGGGCACTTCACCGCAACCGGGCTAAGATCGTATTATGCAGAGCGGTTCGCGCAATGGGGATATGACCTGCCGAACCAAATCTACACACCCGCCAAGGTCGGGTAGCAACGGGGGTTCGCGGGCCGATGTCATTCGAGCCGCTTGTATACGCAGTCGTCTTCGTCGCAGTGCTCGCACTGGTCGAGGGCATTTACCTTGCCGTCTTCGGCGCGTCCGTCCGGCTTGAAAACAAAGTCAATCGCCGCCTCGACCTGCTAGAAAAGGGCGAAGATCCCGAAGAAGTGCTCGAGACGCTCCGCCAAGAGCGTGACCGCCATACTCGCAATACCGGCGTTCCGGTGCTGGCTCCGCTTTATGACCGTGCGGCGCAGGCGAACATTCAATTTAGCCCACAGGCGTTGGTCATTGTTATCTTGGCGATGGCACTTATCGTCTTCATTCTGCTGACGATTTTCGCCTCAGCAGGCCTGATTATCCGCATCGGCATCTCAATTCTGGTGGCCTATGCCGCCGTGTATGTGTGGCTCAACAACAAGGCCAAGGCACGGCTGGAAGCGTTGGAAGAGCAACTGCCCGACGCTGTTGAGCTCATCGTGCGCTCGTTAAAGGTCGGGCATCCATTCTCCAGTTCGGTTGCGATTGTGGCGCATGAAATGCCTGATCCGCTGGGCACCGAGTTTGGCCTCATTGCCGATGAGGCGACCTACGGCATGGAGATCACCGAGTCTCTGCAACGCCTCGCAGACCGCATCGACGTGCAAGATTTGCGCTTTCTCGCCGTCGCTGTGTCGATCCAGGCGCAATCGGGTGGTAACTTGGCAGAGGTGCTTGATGGCCTCGCGCAGGTGATCCGCGCCCGCTTCAAGCTCTTTCGTCGCGTCAAAGCGATCACGGCAGAGGCGAAATGGTCTGGCTGGTTCCTGTCCATCTTCCCATTGCTGGCCATTATCATGATCAATCTGGTGGACCCGAACTACTACGAAGACGTGCAAGATGCGCCGGTGTTTGTGCCCGGCATCATCATCGTGGGCGTCCTTTTGTCCGTAAATGTGATTTTCATGCGTGCGATGGTGAACATTAAGGTCTAGCGCAGATGGGAGAGCAGATCACATACGCGCTGGACTTGATCGTCGCCGCCTTCGGCCCGCTCGGACCGCTCTATGTGGTTGGGGTTTTGGGCTTTTTCCTGATCGCCCTCGCCGCTCCTTTCGCCCTGCGCAAACCGCAAGATCCGCTCGACCGACTGTTAGGCACCGAGGGGCCGACAACGCGCCCGCCGTTACAACCGACCGAGGCACCTGAGGAAAACCGCGCAGATGGCCTGAAACTGCGGGCGGAGCAGAACGGGCTGGGGCTTGATGCGTTCTCCAACTACCTTGAGCCGCAGGACCAGCAGGAATTTACCGCCGTTCGCCTCAAGCTGATTCAGGCCGGTTACCGCTCCCGCTCTGCCGTCTCCACCTACCACTTTTTGCGCGTGGCCTTGGGCCTTGGAGGGTTGGGCGTGGGGGTGCTCCTGATGTTCGTGCTCGACACCCAGGGCGACACGATGAAGACGATCCTCACCGTGCTCGTGCCCGGCCTCGCCGGCTATTACGGGCCTGACTATTGGGTGACCCGCCGACTGGGCGCTCGGCAAGAGGAAGTCATCTCCGGCTTTCCGGATGCGCTCGACCTGCTCTTGGTCTGCGTGGAAGCGGGCCAGTCGCTCGACCAATCAATCCTGCGCGTCGCCGAAGAAATCAAATCCGGCTACCCGGTACTCGCCGAAGAGTTTGAGATTGTGGCCAATGAAGTGCGCGCCGGTAAGGAACGGGTGACGGTGCTGCGCGATCTGGCCGAGCGCTGCGGCGTGCAGGATGTGTCATCTTTCGTGACGGTGCTCATCCAGTCCGCCAGCTTCGGCACCTCGATTGCCTCTGCTTTGCGGGTCTATTCTGCCGATATGCGCGACAAGCGTGTGATGCGGGCGGAGGAAAAGGCCAACGTGCTGCCGACCAAGCTGACGCTCGGCACGATGATGTTCACGGTGCCGCCGCTTATGATTATCCTTGTCGGCCCTTCGGTTTATACCGTTCTCACAACCATCGGTGGCTGAGATGCGCACCGCGCTCGCATTCGGACTGGTGGCGCTGACGCTCGGCTGCACCGAGAGCTACTCCGATGATCCCACAGCCTTTTTTGGCACACCCGGAGAGCAAGCTGTGGTTGCTGACCCTACCCGCTCTGGCCACGCGCTGATGAACGCGGGCGAATACGCTCTCGCCCTGCGCGCCTTCCAACGCGCCGTCGCCCTTAACGGCCCCACACCGGAAGCGCTCGTCGGCATGGGCAGTGCCAGCGGCAAACTTGGGCGGCTGCCGCAAGCGGAGCGCTACCTCCGCGCGGCTGTGGAGGAGGCACCGGCCTCTGTCGTCGCGTGGAACAACCTCGGCGTCGTCCTGCAAGAGCGGGATGATTACGTCGGCGCCGCCGCCGCCTTTCGCATGGCCTTTGCCCTCGACAGTGGAGACAATGACCTCATCCGACAAAACCTAAACTCTGCCCTTCTGCGCCAAGACCGTCGTGATGCGGTGATCGGGCCAGAACCTGCAAACCAACTGGTGCCTTTGGGGCACGGATTGTATATTCTGGGCCAAAGCGATGGATAAACCATCCCACCAGAGCAGGAGAGGTTTGTGACAGGCCCCGTCAAATCGGTTGCACTGTGCTGCGCGCTGGCGCTGAGCCTGATGGCCTGCGAAAACGCAGGGCCCATCACGGCACAAGAGGCGCAGGAGCTTCCGCAGCTCGATGCCATCGCCGCCGCCAACCTGACCGAGATCATGCTCACCGTCTCGGACCCAGAGGATGCGGTAGATTACTTTCGCGAAGGGGTCGCACGCGAACCCGACAATATGGAGTTTCGCCGAGGGCTGGGCCAGTCGCTTGCGCGCGCAGGACGATATGCCGAGGCTGCGCTCATATATGAGCGCATCAACGAAGAGGGCCTCGCCTCCGACGAGGACCGGCTGATCTATGCGGAAATTTTGGTCCGCGAGAACGCGTTTCAGGAGGCCTCGGTGCAGCTCGCGCTCGTGCCCGATCAACCCTCTGATTATCGCTACAACCTCCTGAAAGCGGTGATTGCCGATCACTTTGAGAACTGGGCTGAGGCGGATCAGTTTTACGCCCGCGCCCGCGGTCTCACGACCCGCCCCACAGCCGTGTTGAACAATTGGGGCGTCAGCCGCATGTCGCGTGGCGATCTGAACGGCGCGATGCTGACCTTTCGCGAGGCGGTGACGCTCGACCCCGCCCCCTTCCGCCCGCGCAACAACCTCGTGATCGCGCGGGGGCTCTCGGGCATTTACACCCTGCCCGTGATCCCGATGACCGAAGAGGAGCGCGCGCAGCTCTACCACAACCTCGCCCTCGTCGCCCTGCGCCAAGGGGAGCTTGAGCTAGCAAAGGGGCTACTGCGGCAAGCGGTGGATGCACACCCGCGCTTCTTCCCTGCAGCGTCTGACAAACTCGCGGCACTCGAAGCGATTGTGGAGCTCTAGCCTGTGTCGTCAGAGGTCGCGCTTATCTCTCTTTTGCTGCTCCTACTGCCCTGCTTTTACGCGGCGTGGAGCGATCTCGCGTTCATGAAAATCCCCAACTGGCTGTCGCTCTACGTGATCGCCGCCTACCTCGTTTCGATGCCGTTTCTGGTGCCCCTCGATGACATGGGGCTGCGCCTCACCATCGCACTTGGCGTACTGGTGCTTGGCTTTGTTTTGAGCGTTTCAGGCTTCATTGGCGCCGGAGATGCGAAGTTTGGGGCAGCGCTCATGCTCTTCGTGCATCCCACGCTCGATCATGTGAGCTTCTTCATGCAGATTTTGGGGATGATGGCCCTCGCCGGCGTGCTCACCCACCGCCTGTTTTACAAGTTCGCGCCCGCCCGCAAGATCGGTGCCGAGTGGCAGTCGTGGCAGGAGGAGAAGAACTTTCCCTTTGGCCTCTCCATCGCGGCCTCGATGCTGTTCTACCTTGCCATCCTCTTGGTGCTGACGTGAGCCTCGGCGTTCAACCGCCCGTCGCCCCGATCAAGGCTGCGGATGTGGGCCTGAACATCACGGCGCAGCGCGATCTTTTGATCAAGACGCTGTTCCGGATGAACCTGCAAACGATCTCTGAGATTGCAAAGGTCTGCTGTGTGTCTCCGACGATTGTGGATGAGCTGATCATGCTCGGCCGTGATCAGAACCTGATTGAGACGCTTGGCAACCGGGAGGCCTCCAGCGCCACGGAGTTGCGCTATGCGTTGACCGAGTCTGGCCGTGCCCGCGCCCTCGAAGCATTGGCGCAATCAGAGTATTTCGGGGCCTTCCCCGTGCCCCTCGAAGGGTTTGCCGAACAGACAGAACGGCAGGGTATCACCCGCGCGCCCATCACCCGCAACGCGCTTGAGACCGCCTCAAAGCACCTGATTTTGGCTGATGGTCTGCTCGATCGCTTGGGCCCCGCCGTCAATTCAGGCCGCTCGATCCTGCTTTATGGCCCGCCTGGCAACGGCAAATCCGTGCTCTCCAACGCGATCCGGGATGCGGTGCAGGATCACGTGTTTATCCCGCGCGTGCTCGACATCTCTGGCCAGATCGTGACGCTCTTTGATCCGGTCATTCACCGCGAGGTGAAAGAGGAGGAGAGCGCTGCCCAATCCGGCCTGCGCCGCCAAGCGCCGTATGATCCGCGCTATGTGCGCTGTCGCCGCCCCTCGGTCATCACGGGCGGAGAACTCACGCTCGACATGCTCGATCTGGGCTATTCGCCCGAGAGCAAGATCTACCAAGCGCCGCTGCAACTCAAAGCGACGGGGGGCATCTTCATCGTCGATGACCTTGGCCGTCAGCGAGAGAGTGCGCAGGCGCTGATGAACCGCTGGATCGTGCCGATTGAGCAGCGCTTTGACCTGCTGAGCCTGCAATCGGGGCAAAAATTCACCGTGCCCTTCGACACGCTGGTGATCTTCTCCACCAACTTCGCGCCCAAAACCCTCTTCGACGGCGCGGCGCTGCGTCGGATCTACTACAAGATCGAGATCGACGGGCCAGATCGCAACGCCTTCATCCGCATCTTCGCAGGCGTCGCGCGCTCTTACGGAATGAAACCCGAAGAGAGTGTGCTCGCGCATCTCATCCACAAGCTCTACCCCAAAGAGGGCGCGCCTTACGCTGCGTTCCACGCGCCATTCCTGATCGACCAGGTCGATCGTCATCTGTGGTTCTTTGTCTTCATAGATGCAGATCGAGTTCATCTGGTCGAT
>JBCBGM010000076.1:0-4949 GCA_038526735.1 Pseudomonadota bacterium
GGACATTCGGCGCAACGCCAAAGCGCTGGAAGAGATCATTCGGGATGAAGCGGTGGATATCGTCCACGCCCGCTCCCGCGCGCCGGCTTGGGCGGGCGAACGGGCCGCGCGCGCCACGAAAACTCCGTTTGTCACCACCTATCACGGCACCTACTCGGAAAACTCGTCCCTCAAGAAGCGCTACAATGCAGTGATGGCAAAGGGTCAGCCGACCATCGCAATCTCTGAGTTTATCGCCGAGTTGGTGCAGAACCGGTACAAGAAGCCCGCCTCCGAGATTGTGGTGATCCCGCGCGGCGCTGACATCAACATCTTCGCCGAAGAGTTGGTCTCCACCCCCCGCACCATTGCTTTGGCGGAGCGGTGGGGCGTGGCGGATGACCCACGGCCTATCGTTTTGCTGCCCGCAAGGCTGAGCCCGTGGAAGGGGCACAACACGCTCATTGCAGCGGCCAAAGGGCTGAAAGAGCGCGCCGCGGCCGCCGGAACGACTCCAGACCTGAACATCGTGTTCTCCGGCGGCGGGTCGAGTGCTGCGGCAGACAAACTGCTCAAAGCCATCGATGATGCGGGCGTGAATGATCTCGTCCGCTGGGTCGATCACACTGCGGATATGGAGGCGGCCTATAAACTCTCAGCGGTCGTGGTGAGCGCTTCCACAGAGCCAGAGGCGTTTGGCCGGGTCGCGGTAGAAGCCCAAGCCATGGGCCGCCCCGTGATCGCCACAGCCCATGGCGGCAGCCTGGAGACGATAGACGCCGGCCAAACCGGATGGCTCTACCCACCCGGAGATGCCACTGCCCTCGCCGATGCGATCGAAGAGGCCCTCGCCCTCGACAGCTCCGGACGCGCGCACATGGGCATGGCGGGGCGTGCCCGCATCCGCTCGCGCTTCACCATCGACGCGATGAAGAGGGCCACGCTGCAAGTGTATGAAGACGCCGCTATCCCACGCTAACCCCCCGCGACGCTCACACCGCTTGCATTTGCGGCGGGCTTTGCGCAATCACACGGCGCAACGCTCTAAACTAAGGCCCCGCCACGCGTGACTGACCCCGTCGTTCTTCATGTTCACATCCCCAAATGCGCCGGAACCACCGTAGAGCGGTTCTTCAAGGCGGCCTTTGGCAAAGGGTATTGGCACGCGCAAAAACGCTCCCGCAAAGTGCCGATTGACCTATTTTCAGCCAAGTATGACCCGGCCCCGAAGGCCCCGCTGAACGAGATCAAAGCCGTCGGCTGGCACTTCGTCGGGCAAAGTATGGCGGACATGTTCCCCGACCGCAAAATCCTGCGCACGATCATCCTGCGCGACCCGGCGGCGATGAACATTTCACGCTACAACTTCCGTATGGTGCGCTATCAGGCCGATGGCCAAAAGCCCTACTCCTTCGGGCTAAACCTTAAATCCTTCCCGCCAGACACATCCGCCCATTTCATCCTCGAGCGCTGGCTGGAGCTGCCCTATCACAAGCTCCTGACCATGAGCGCCGCCGAAAAGATGGACGCGATCGATGATGCGCTCGCGCACTTCGACTACGTCTGCGACATCAAACAAACCGACGAGATGATCGCCTGGCTGGGCCAGCAATTCGGCACCTCCACCGCGTTTGATGCCCGCAACACCTTCGAGCAACGCAAAGAGAAAAGCGGTGTGGCCTGGACGCCGGTGAAACTCGGCGATCTCTCAGACGATGACCGCCAAGAGCTGCACCGTCGCACCCGCATGGACGAGTATGTCTGGCGCAAATGGGGCCTTGGGGAGGCTGACACCCCCCGCCCCACCGATGTGATGAGCTTTGCCAGCGCGCAGCCCGCCCGCGCCTATTATGAGTGGCAACGACATCGCCAGCGCGGCCCCAAGACCTGACCATTCTCGCTTGACACTCCGAAGGCCGCGCGCGACATCGCGGTGAAACCCAACCGGGCGTTTTGTAGGCGCCAAACTGAGGAGTGCGATATGCCCCAGATCACGATCACCCTGCCCGACGGTGCCGAGCGCCAGTATGAGGCCGGAATCACCGGGGCCGAGGTTGCCTCTGACATCTCCAAATCCCTCGGCAAAGCCGCCCTCGCCTGCACGGTGAATGGCGAGTTTCGTGACCTCTCCCGCCCCATCGAAGCCGACGCAAAGCTCGCCATCCACACCATGAAGGACGAGGCACAGGCCAATGAACTCGTGCGCCACGACTGCGCCCATATCATGGCCCGCGCGGTGCAAGAGATTTGGCCTGACGTCAAAGTCACCATCGGCCCGGTGATCGAGAACGGCTGGTACTACGACTTCGACCGCGAAGAGCCCTTCACCCCCGAAGACCTCGCGCTCATTGAGAAAAAGATGCGCGAGATCATCGCAGCACGTGACCCGGTCCGCACCGAAGTATGGGACCGTGCTCGCGCGATTGCGCATTACGAGGCCAACGATGAGCCCTTCAAGGTAGAGCTCATCAGCATGATCCCCGAGGGCGAAGACCTTCGCATGTACTGGCATGGCGAGTGGCAAGACCTCTGCCGTGGCCCGCATCTGGCCCACACCGGCCAGGTGCCTGCCGATGCCTTCAAGCTGATGCGGGTCGCCGGCGCCTATTGGCGTGGCGATGCAAAGAACAAGCAACTCCAGCGGATCTACGGCGTCGCGTTCCGCAGCAAGCAAGAGCTGAAAGCCCATCTCACCTTTCTGGAGGAAGCCGAAAAGCGCGATCACCGCAAACTCGGCAAAGCGATGGAGCTGTTTCACCTTCAGGAAGAAGCGCCCGGCATGGTGTTCTGGCACCCCAACGGCTGGTCGCTCTACCGCGAGCTTGAAGATTACATGCGCCGCCGGTTGCGAGAGGCGAAGTACAAGGAAATCCGCACGCCGCAAGTCGTGGACCGCAAGCTGTGGGAAAAGTCCGGCCACTGGGACAAATATCGCGAGAACATGTTCATCACCGAGATCGATGAGGAACATGCCAATGAGAAGCGCGTAAACGCCCTCAAGCCGATGAACTGCCCCTGCCATGTGCAGGTCTACAACCAGGGCCTCAAATCCTACCGCGATCTGCCGCTGCGCATGGCCGAGTTCGGCTCGTGCCACCGCTACGAGTCGTCCGGGTCGATGCACGGGCTGATGCGCGTGCGCGGCTTTGTGCAGGATGACGCGCATATTTTCTGCACCGAGGACCAGATCGAGAGCGAGACGGCCGATTTCATCTCGCTCCTGTCGTCGGTGTACGCGGATCTCGGGTTTGACAACTTCGACATCAAATTCTCCACCCGCCCCGAAACGCGGGTCGGCTCGGATGAGATCTGGGACAAGGCCGAAGGCGCGCTTGAGGCTGCCATCCAGAAGCTCGACCTGCCCTATGAGGTCGATCCGGGTGAGGGCGCATTCTACGGCCCCAAACTCGACTTCAAACTGACCGACGCGATTGGCCGCGAGTGGCAGTGCGGCACGTTCCAGGCTGATTTCAACCTGCCCGAGCGGCTGGATGCTGAATACGTCGCTGAGTCCGGTGACAAAGTGCGCCCGGTCATGATGCACCGCGCGATCCTGGGGTCCTTCGAGCGCTTTATCGGCATTCTCATTGAGAACTACGCGGGCAAATTCCCGCTGTGGCTGGCTCCGCGTCAGGTGGTTGTGACGACGATTGTGTCTGACGCGGATGACTACGCCGACGCGCTTGTCGCCAAGCTCAATGCTGCTGGGATGCGGGCCGAGGCGGACAAGCGCAACGAGAAGATCAATTACAAGGTCCGCGAACACTCGGTGGGCAAGGTGCCGGTTATTTTGGCTGTGGGCCGCCAAGAGGTAGAAGACGGCACCGTGTCAATGCGCCGCTTGGGTGAGAAGCACTCAAAGGTTTTGTCGGCGGAAGAGGCGTTCGCTGCGCTGGTGGACGAAGCCCTGCCCCCAGACTTGCGGCGCAAAGCGCTCAGCAAGGCTGCTTAGACAAACGCAAACGCAAAGCTCAGCATCGCGGCGTAATAGCTGATCCAGATCGGGGGGCCGCTGTAAGTGTAAAGCACCGATGGCCTCTCGAAATGGAACTGCTCAACCGCGTGGATCGACGTTGAGATCGCAAAGAGCACCGCTCCAAGCGCTGCCAAGCGGTGCTGGTCGTCAATCCCGAATGAGACCGTCATCATTAGCAAGACGCAGCCCATGTAGGTGATGACGGGCACTCTGGCGAAGTCGAGCTTTGACCACAGCACCGCGAGCAGCCCCGCACCCCATCCGCCGAGCACGAGAAGCGCCAGTTCGAGCGACGGAAAGCCGACCCAGAACATGGAAAACGTGTAGGCATACAGCACCAGACTCACCGACTGGATCGCCATCGCCGCGACAAGGTACTTCTTCGAATGGCTGTACGAGAGCACCACATCCACGATCGAGGATAAAACAAACGCGATGGTCAGTGTGATCGGCGCCTCAAAAAGCACCGACATCACCGCCAGCGGAGAGGTCACAACGGCTTTAGCAAGAGTGCGCGCGCGCGAGGGCTTATCCAATTGATGGATCTGATAATAGGCTGAACCTGCCAAGGACACCCCGAGCAGGACCCAGATAGACAGGCCCAAAGTCACAATGGTTCCCCCAACCACGGTTAGGGTTGACCATATGAGACTTTTTATCCACTTAGAAGCTGTGCGCGGAGATTTTGTTGGTCGCTGCGCCAAATCTTCCAACAACTGGAGCACGTTCCCATAGCTAGAAGACCGCACAACGCACCGCCCACCCGCGAGTCAGGACCCCGCGTCAACGGACGCATCCGCGCCACAGAGATCAGATTGATCGGCGCTGAGGGAGAAAACCACGGCGTGGTGACCCCTGCACGGGCCATTGAAATGGCCGAGGATCTGGGCCTCGATTTGGTTGAGATTTCTCCCAATGCGACGCCGCCTGTCTGCAAGATCGTGGATGTGGTGCTCTCGTACAGCCATTCGAAGAAGTACCTTGTCGCGGCGAT
>JBCBGM010000077.1:0-4742 GCA_038526735.1 Pseudomonadota bacterium
CGTTGTGTTTCGGCCCTTCCACGATGCCGAAAAGTGGGACGAGGTGATGGATGCCAGCGTCCGCACCTGCAAAGCGCTCGCCGCACATGGGGCGCAGCATCTGGTGCTGATCGACTCAATCTCTGAGCGGCGCGCGCCCACCGCGGGGCGCTGGGATGCGGCGGAAAAGATGGACGCGGCTGAGTGGTCTGCTTTCCGAGACCGGATCGCGACCATCGCAAAAGTGGGGGCAGAGGAATATGGCCTAACGGTTGGCATCCACGCCCACGCAACCGGATTCATGGATTTGAGCCGGAGCTGGAGCAACTTTTAGACGAGGTAGACGAGAGCATCCTGAAAATCTGTTTCGATACCGGGCATCACTCCTATGCGGGCTACGATCCAGTCGCGTTCATGGAGCGGCACATCGGGCGGATGAGCTACATGCATTTCAAAGACATCGATCCGGTCGTGAAAGCGGATGTGATTGCCAAAAGCACTGGGTTTTATGACGCCTGCGGGCAGGGCATCTTCTGCAACCTTGGCGACGGCGAGGTCGATTTCCCCGCGTGCGGCAACTCCTGTTGGACAACGGGTTTGAGGGCTGGTGCACCGTTGAGCAAGACGGCGACCCGACCTTAACCGACACCGACCCGCTCGGGGATGCCAAACTTAACAGTGCCTATCTGCGCTCCATCGGGTCTTGAGCGGCGGCTTATGAAACGTTTGAAATGGGGGATTATTGGTGGGGGCGATGGTAGCCAGATCGGGCCCGCGCAGCGCCTCGGTGTGGCGGCAGATCGCGCCTAGGTGACTGGCGGGAGATGTTCGCAGGGGAACAAAACCGGGAGGATCGCGTTGATCTTGTGACCGTCGCCACGCCCAACTCCACGCATTTCGAGATCACCAAGTCTTTCCTTGAGGCCGGCTTCAACGTGCTTTGCGAAAAGCCGATGACGATGCCGGTTGAGGAGGGCGAAGAGATTGTGCGGATCGCGGAGAAGACCGGGAAAATCTGCGCGGTGAACTACTGCTACTCTGCCTATCCGATGGTGCGGGAGATGCGCTAGATGGTCAGCACGGGCCAGATCGGCACGGTTCGGCTGATCGTCGCCAACGTCAGCCACGGGCACCATGGCGATGCGACCGACGCAGACAATCCGCGCGTGCGCTGGCGGTATGATCCGGCGATGACGGGCGTCTCTGGTAAATTCGCCGCTTGCGGCATTCACGCCCTGCAGAGGGCAAGTTTTGTGGCAGGGGATAAGGTGCGAGAGCTTTCTGCCGATTTCGCCTCCACCATTCCAAGCCGCGAGCTGGAAAAACACACGATGGTCAACTTCCGGATGGAGGGCGGCACGGTCGGGCGGCTATGGACATCTTCAGTCGCGCCTCCGGGTGACGGTTCGGCTCATCCAACATTGCGGAGATCAGCTCGGTGGACGCCTCCACAATTTGTGGGATCGGCTGACGGATCGTCGTGAGGTTGATGTTCCCCCAGCCCGCAATCTCCATGTCGGTGAGCCCGATGATCCCCACACCGCCGGGCACCGCGATCCCCTTGTCTTGCAGTGCTGAGATTGCCCCAATCGACAAAACATCATCGCCACAGAAATAAGCCTCCGCGAGAGGGTTTTGGAGCAGGCGGTGCATCTCGTCGCGCCCGGCCTCGAAAAAATAGGCGGTGGCGTAGGTCTCTGTCTGGGTGACGCCGGGCGCGGCGTGTAGCACCTCTCGAAAGCCCCCGCGGCGGTCGATGGTTGAGGTCGCATCAATCGGCCCACCCAGAAATCCTATGCGGCGATACCCCCTCCGCAACAGCGTGCGAGCAGCCATGCGCCCGAATTCAGCGTTGTCGATGCCCACCACATGCACATACGGCGCGCTGGCAAAGCGCCCGAAGGAATCAACCACCGGGATTGCGGCATCCCGAAATGCCCGCGCAAATTCTGGTGAGAGGGTAAATGAGGCAACGATCACCCCATCAACCGATTATCGCCGGAGCATCCGCAGCGAATTGACCGGGTCGGTCTCTCCGCTGAGGTTAACCATCAGCGGGCGCAGGCCACGGTCCTTCAACTGGCGCGTGAAGAGATCAAACACCTCCAGAAAAAAAGGGGTTTCTGAAATCGTCGAGCACTAGGCCGATCAGCTTCGTGCGCCCTGTGGTCAGCGAAGAGGCGAGCGCGTTGGGGCTGTAGCCCAGCTTTTGCGGGCCTTCTCAACTTTTCTCGGGTCTTGCTGGAGACGGACGCCCCTTCCGTAAACGTGCGCGACACCGCTGAGCGGGAGACACCCGCGCGTTCTGCAACCTCCTTCAGCGTGATCGGCATGTAACCCTCCGTGCCTGTGACCATTCAAAGGCAGAGATATCGAAAAGGGGTTTTGCAACAGGTTGCAATGTCTTTGGTTTGCGCAAAGCACAGCGTTTCGGCGAACCGAACCACTCAGGTTTTTGTTAAGGCTGAGGCTCCATCTTGGCCTCAGCAGAACCGGGCACCGGCGCTTGCAAAAGCAGGAGGCTCTTTTGAATCTCGTCGCGGTCCAGCCCGCGCCCGATCAGCACGATGCGCGTGCGTTGGTCGTCGCCCGTCCAGTTTTTCAGCGGCACCGGGCGATCGAAAATGTGCTGCACACCATGGAAGGCAAAGGGTTTTTCGAACCCTTCGAGGAACAGGATGCCTTTTACCCGCAGCAAATCACGGCCCTTGTAGGCGACGATAAGGTCGAACCAGCGATCAAAGACATCCTCGTGCACCGGCTCATCAATCACGACCGAGATGGATGAGATCGTCGTGTCATGCGCGCGATACTGCGAGGCTGCGGCGGTCTTGATCGGTGCGAGCCCCGAGAGGTTGCTGAACGGATCGGCGGGCTCAGTCGGGGTGGTCCAGGCGAGGGCTTGTTGCGGGGTCGCACCCACTCGCATCGCGGTGAGCCCGAGCAAACGCGCAGGCTCCACATCACCCGCTTGGCGAAGCAAGATCTCAGCCGTGGGGTTGAGGCTACGGAGCCGCTTTTTAACGGTCTTGGTCACCTCAGGCGTCACGAGATCGGTTTTGCTGAGGATCAAGAGATCGGCAACGGCAACCTGGGAAACGGCCTCAAACTGGGCATCCAGCGTGGCTGGCCCATTGACCGCATCGACCACCGTCACGACGCCATCCATGCGGACATTGCGGGCGAGGTACTGATCCACCACCAGCGTTTGCAAGATCGGCCCCGGATCAGCAAGGCCAGTCGTTTCAATCACAATACGGTCGAACTGCAGCATGCCCTCATCTCTGCGGGCCAAGAGCTGCATCACTGTCTTACAGAGATCGCCCCGCACCGAGCAGCACAGGCAGCCCGATTGCATGAGCACGACCTCTTCGGTGACCTCTTCGATAAGGTCGTGGTCGAGCCCAGCCTCCCCAAACTCATTCACGATCACCGCGATCCGCCCGGAGGAGGCATCGTTGAGGATCGTGTTGAGTAGGGTCGTCTTACCGGCTCCGAGAAAGCCGGTAAGAAGCGTGATGGGGAGGCGGGGCTGCGCCATTTAGTTGCCGCTCAACGCCGTGAACAGCGTGGTCGCGTTGTGGCGATACATCTGCAGGTAGGTTGAGGCCGGGCCAGACGCATCGGAGAGTGCATCGGAGTAAAGCGTTCCACCGATGGCGGCGCCCGTCTCGTTTGCGATCTGCTCCAGCAGGCGGCTGTCGGTGATCGACTCTACGAACACGGCCGAGATGTTCTCGTCTCGGATCTGGGTGATCAGCGCTGCCACACCTGCTGCAGAGGCTTCTGCCTCTGTACTCAGGCCTTGGGGTGCCACGAAGGTCATGTCGTAATCCTGGGCGAAGTAGCCGAACGCGTCATGCGCGGTGACAACGGTGCGGTTGTCCGCCGGGATTGCGGACATCAGATCGTCAATCTCAACCTTCAGCGCCTCAATCTCTGCAACAAAGGTCGCGCGGTTCGCGAAGTAGTCGCTCGCATTGTTAGGGTCAGCTTGGGAGAGACCGGCGGCGATGTTGTTGGCGTAGATGATCGCGTTGTCGAGGCTCTGCCACGCGTGCGGATCAAACGCGCCATGGTCGTGGCCGTGGTGTCCGCCGTGGTCGTGGCCGTGATCATCGTGATCGTCATGGTCGTGACCCGCGTGATCGTTGTGGTCCTCTTTCTCGTCATGGTCATGGTCACTGTGACCGTGATCATCGTGTCCATGCTCGTCATGCTCGTCATGATCTTCATGATCTTCATGGTCGCCGTGGTGATCATCATGGTCATCATCGAAGGCGATCGCGTCGATGCCCGCAGTTGCCACAACCTCTGTTCCGCTGAACGAAGCGGCCTCAGCGAGGCGCTCGAGCCATCCTTCAAACTCAAGCCCATTGACGAACAGCACCTCGGCGTTGGCCACGGCCCGCGCGTCTTGCGGCGTCGGGCGATAGACGTGTGCGTCTCCGTTCGGCCCAACGAGCGTGGTCAGCTCAATGTGCTCGCCGCCGATCCGCTCGACCATATCACCGAGGATTGAGAAGGTTGCCACGACCGGAATGGGGTCATCCGCCCACGTGGCGGTAGGCAGCGCCACCGACACTGCAACAATGGCGGATGCAGAGGAGAGAAGAGAACGACGAGAGGTCATAACGATCCTTTCAGGTTTCAAGTTGACGGCGTGAGAGGGTTTGCGCGATGGCGCCCCCGACCGGGCCGAAAATGAGTGAGATGCCATAGGCGACGCCCGCTACCAAAATGATCGCAGGGCCAGATGGCAG
>JBCBGM010000078.1:0-4584 GCA_038526735.1 Pseudomonadota bacterium
CGGTGGACGGGCATCCCGGTCGACAAGATGCTGGAGGGCGAGCGCGACAAGCTCTTGCGGATGGAAATGGCCATCGGCGGGCGCGTGATCGGGCAGGCGGAGGCGGTCGCGGCTGTCTCTAACGCCGTGCGCCGGGCGCGCGCTGGGCTGGCCGATCCGAACCGGCCGATGGGCAGTTTCCTGTTCCTGGGGCCCACCGGTGTGGGCAAGACCGAGCTGACGAAGGCGCTGGCGGAGTTTCTGTTTGACGACGATCAGGCGATGGTGCGGATCGATATGTCGGAGTTCATGGAGAAGCACGCCGTCAGCCGCCTGATCGGGGCGCCTCCGGGCTATGTTGGCTATGATGAGGGGGGCGTGCTGACAGAGGCGGTGCGCCGCCGGCCCTATCAGGTCGTCTTGTTTGACGAGGTCGAAAAGGCGCATCCGGATGTGTTCAACGTGCTCTTGCAGGTGCTCGATGAGGGGCGTCTGACCGATGGGCAGGGGCGGGTCGTGGATTTCCGCAATACGCTGATCATCCTGACGTCAAACCTTGGCGCGCAGGCGTTGACCGACCTTGGCGCCGGAGAGACGGTCGCCAAAGCCCGACCCATCGTCATGGCGGCGGTGCAGGCGCATTTCCGGCCCGAGTTCCTCAACCGGCTTGATGAGATCGTCCTGTTTGAACGGCTGAGCCGGGATCACATGGACGGGATCGTCGATATCCAGCTGGGTGTGATTGCAGGGCGCCTCGCGGATCGCAAGATCACGCTGGAGCTTGATGACAGCGCCCGCATGTGGCTGGCCGACAAGGGCTATGACCCGGTCTATGGCGCGCGGCCGCTCAAGCGGGTGATCCAGAAGCATATCCAGGACCCCCTGGCGGAGCTCTTGCTTGGCGGGGAGGTGCTGGATGGGGAGGCGGTGCCGGTCACGGCGGTGGAAACCGGCCTGATGGTCGGCTCCCGCGCCCCCGCACCTGACCCCAGCGAAAAGCCAGCAGTGGTGCATTAAACGAAAAAGGGCGGCCGTGATGGCCGCCCTTCTTGCTTCTGACGGTGCCGTTAGTTCGGCAGGATCACGCTGTCGATGACGTGGATCACGCCGTTCGAAGCAGTGATGTCTGCCTGGATCACGGACGCACCGTCCACCATCACTCCGTCGGTGGCGTCGATGTCGAGCATGGAGCCCTGCACGGTCGTCGGGGAGACCATCTGGCCTGCGATGTCGGTGGACATCACGGCACCCGGGATCACGTGGTAGGTCAGGACCGCGATGAGGTCAGACTTGTTCTCCGGCAGCAGCAGAGTCTCAACGGTGCCCTCGGGCAGCTTTGCAAACGCTTCATCGGTGGGTGCGAAGACGGTAAACGGGCCTTCGGACTTCAGCGTGTCGACGAGGTCTGCGGCCTCAACAGCAGCGACCAGCGTGGAGAAGGTGCCCGCGCCCGCGGCGATGTCGACGATGTCCTGCTTTTCGCCCATGGCGAAAGCGGAGGTTGCGAAGAGAGCCGCGAAAGCGGTGGTGGCAAAGAAAGAACGACGCAGCATGGTGTGCTCCTGTAGCGTTGGTTGGTCGAGTTTGACGTTCGCCCTTGAACGTCTGCTGGCTTTTACGGGGCATGCTGCGCAGTGGATGGGTGGCAGAATCCGTGGAAAATCTCTTGATTTCTAGACGCGTGGCCCAAGCCAGCCTCTCATTCGTTTTCAACTCACAATCGAGCGAGCCGGTGTGAGAATCCGTCAGCCGGTCGTCCACCATGCGGAACGAAAAACGGCCCCGCCGGGGAGGCGAGGCCGCTGATTTTTAACGTTTGCCGAGGCGTTAGCCGCCAATCACGCCGTCGATCTGGTGCACGAGGGCGCCGCCGACACGCATGTTTGCCGAGACAACCTCGTGGCCGTTCACCTCAAGATCGAAGCCCGCGTCCTCGATCTTGATCAGACCGCCCGTGGCCGAGCGGAACGCGGCGTTGGGGCGAGAGTCATCACGGTCGAAGTGGCCGGTGATCTGCGCGGTGGGCAGTGCGCCGAGCGCCACATGCGCGCCGATGAAGCGGGCAAGCTCAACCTCGTTCTCAGGCTTGAGGAGATCGGCGATGTTCTCCGCACCAAAGTCGCGCAGGGCAGAGGTGGTGGGCGCGAAGTAGGTCACGTTTTCCTGCCATGCGGGGACGCCGATGGTCTTGAGCAGGTCACCTTCCTCAACAAAGGCCGCAAAGCCCTGGGTGACGGCCACATTGGCCAGTTCGGCACGCTCAGTGGCGCTGGTGACCATGGCGGAGGCAGAGGTTGCGGTGAGAACAGCTGCGACACCTGCGAGTGCGATTGCTTTGAGTGACATGGGTTTTTCCTTCCTAGACTGTGTTGTTTGCTCGGCGGCTTTGTGCCGTCCGATGACAGATGATTTAGGCGGATCCATGCCGCAGATTAGGTATACAAATGGATACAGTACGTTTAATCGCGCAGAAATCACAATAAAAACAGTAACATGTGAGTAGATACGCAAAACCCGCCGAGCACTGCGTTGCGCGGCGGGTCTCAGAGTTCGTGTAAACGGGGATCAGAAGAGGAAGTTGTCTTCGGTCAGGTCAGTGTCTGAAAACTGCAAGAGCTGGATCGAGGCCCGCCCGTCGATAAAGATCAGACCGTGGCTGTTGACGGTGACGTTTACATCCGCGCCAGACCCATCTCGGAACGCGGTGAGGTCGATGATGTCTTCGTCGGCGTCAAAGTCATAGAGGCGATCAAAGCCGTCATCGGGGCGGTAGACAAAAACATCCTCGCCATGGCCAAGCGAGATCTTGTCGTTCCCGCGCCCGCCGATCACGACGTCATCGCCACTGCTCGACCAGATCTGATCGCGGCCTCGGCCGCCGACGACCATATCATCGCCCTCTCCGGCAATTGCCCAGTCATGCCCATTGCCTAGCATCAGGTGATCGTCGCCACCACGGGAGATAACATAGTCATTTCCGCTGCGCGCGTAGATCACGTCCACCATGTCTTCGGTAATGGCATAGTCGCGGTGGTTGGTGCCCACGAAGAGCTCCATTTCGGCGTCAGAGGTGCCTTTTGAGAGCGAAAACTCAAAATCCACCTCGGTCGTTTTGACGAAGACACCGTTGGACGCTTCGGTCTCGCCAAAAGAGAAGCGGTTCGGGCCGGTGGCGCTGCTACTGGTGAGTTCGGTCAGAAACAGCTCAACCGCCTCTTTGCGCGGCACGCCGAACCCCAGCGGGAGAGCGACAAGCAGGTAGTCAAGAATGCGTTCTTCACTCGACCAGCCGCCAAAGCCCAGATCGCGGGCAAAGCGCGCAAGGGCAGAATCCGTGGGTGCAGCGAGCGTAAGGTCGGCTGTCGGATCATCCAGCAGGTCCTTGCCGCCGATCTCGACCAGCGCGGTCAAAATGTCATGGTCGCGCCCGTTGTGGTCAAAGCTGGGACCCTTACGCGTGAGTTCATCATAGAGCGTGCGCTCTTTGACCTGTGGCACCTGCTCATAGTCGAGGCCTCGGGGCACCTCGCTGACCACATGGCTGATCGTGCCGGGAAAGGTCGAGGACTCGATGTTGCCGCGAATGATCGTGGCGTCTGCAGCATCGGCATCCTGATCAACCACTTTGCCACCTACGAGCGTCCAACTCGGGCCAAGCGCGGTGCCTTGCTCCCCGTTCGCGCGGAGCTCCGCGAGGGTCTGACCGTCAAACGCGATGGAGTAGAGGATGATGTCGTATAGCTCAGACGTGCTGAGGTTTTGGGTGAGATAGTCCCCGATCTGCTCCTTCGTCATGCCCTTGACCGCAGGCCCAAGCTCGGTGTCGCGCACAAACTTTCGGAACGCATTGTCCGAGGGCAGCAAGACCGTGACATCCTCGATGCTCTTGCCCGGCGGAACGATGATCGCAGGACCGGGGTCACCGCTATCGACCAAAAACTGCGAGATACGCCCGATGATGTCAGTGTCGTCCCGCCCGCTGGCGGTGCGAGACATCTCTCGCATCATATTCATCATGTCGGTCACAGTGACCCCTCCCGGTGATTTGCGATAGATACGCTTTTTTTGGCCGCTTGGATTGCTCCCAAACGCCAGTAAACATTGGGCCTGACGGGTTCGTGATAACGGCGTGTGTCAGATAAAATGACGTTTGCGGCAAAATCTTCGAAAAAACCGCTTGCACGACTCGAACCACACCCCTAGGTAACCGCTCACCGCGACGGCGAAGCTCGTTACGGTGCTCCCGAGCCGCAGAGCCCGCCCCAACCTCTTCCGAGGGGGACAACTTCTGCGTCTCAGCTCTTTGACATTGAGTATCCTAAATGATGAAGGGATATGCGGGTGGTTTGGGGCGTTTCGGCGTTTTGGACATTTTGCATATCTGCCAGATCTAGCTTTGTGGCGATGATGATTTGGAAGTCAGCTTGGTTCGTGCCTTTGGTAAGGGGTGCGAACTGTGATGCATTGTGAGTGACTTTGGTTGTTCATGATGTGTGATGTGCGAAGGTTTTAAACGTCAAGAACATTGCGTTAGCAGTGTTATTCAACTTGAGAGTTTTATCCTGGCTCAGAACGAACGCTGGCGGCAGGACTAATACATGCAAG
>JBCBGM010000079.1:0-3459 GCA_038526735.1 Pseudomonadota bacterium
CGCGCGCGGTTGAGCAAAGGCGCTGCAGAGGCTGACCTGATCCTTACCTCCGGCGGCGCCTCTGCGGGGGATGAGGACCACGTCTCCCGTCTGTTGCGCGACGAGGGGAGCCTTGCCAGTTGGCGCATCGCCCTCAAACCTGGCCGCCCGCTGGCGCTGGCCACATGGGAGGGTGTTCCGGTTCTGGGCCTGCCCGGCAACCCGGTCGCCGCCTTCGTCTGCACGCTGATCTTCGGCTATCCGGCGGTGCGCGCCATGTCGGGCGCGGGCTGGAGCCTGCCGCGCCCCACCACCGTTCCAGCAGCCTTTGCGAAGGCGAAAAAGGCCGGGCGCCGTGAGTTTTTGCGCGCACGGCTGAATGCGGCTGGGGCGGCAGAGCCGTTCAAATCCGAAGGCTCCGGCCGCATCAGTGGCCTCTCCTGGGCCACGGGGTTGCTAGAACTGGACGACCCCGCCCAAGACATCGTGCCGGGAACCCTGCTGCGGTTCTACCCCTACGTCACTTTCGGTTTGTGACTAAAAAACGCCTCGGACCTGATCCGGGGCTGCGAAGGTCTGGAGACCCTCTCAGCGCGGAACAAGTCGCGCAGCGACGCCGCGCGCGCCAGACCGACCGGACGGTCTGGCGCAGTGGAGGGTGAGCTGACTAGTTCAACGCGAATGCGGTTTCACAGAGATAAACTGCGCCGCTCGCAACTTAGCTGCGCCAAACCTCGGTCTGGCGAGCGCTGTGTTGGGCAATGTCCGTCAAGGTCCTGGCTAAAGGCCGGGACGAGCCCAGCTGGAGGCGACCAGCCTCCGGCCACGCCCTCCCTCCCCCATGGGAGGGCGTTCTTGCATCGTAGCTCTTTGATCAGTGCAAATGCGGTTCTGAGAAGTAGACCGCGTTATGCGACGGTTCTGAAACGCCCACCCGAGGGAGGGCGTGGCCTTTTGTTTTGAGGTACTTATTGAGGTTTCCGGCTCAGGTCTGGGGCACCCCGCCTCACCGCGCCAGCGCGTCCAGCTCGGCCTCTAACTCCGCCCGTTCCTCCACCGAAAGCGGCGCAGGCACGCCCTCAACCGCGCCCGCGAGCGGCGGGAATGGCCCCTCCACTTCGGGCGTGTCAGTGGGCAGCGAATAGGCGCCGATCAGCTCTCCAAGCGTGCACCCCGAGGCCACGACCCCCACCCAAACCATTGCAATGATCAACCGCATCATGGCGGCAACCTGTCGTAATGCGCGAGCCCCGCCAACCCCTTATATTACGTCCCATAACGGCACCGAAAAAGCCCCCGGAGGAGCTCATGGCCGAGATCGAACCGATCCACCTCTCTGAAGAAGACATCGCAGAGCTTGTCGAGCAATCGACTGAATTTGCGGCAAATATGACCGAGGCGACTGAGACGTCTCGCGAGATCTGGTCTCGGGTCATGGCGGCCCAGCTCGATACCGAAACGCCCTTGCACGGCGACCCGCTCAACACGATGCCGGCGTTCGCCGAGTTCTATCAGGCGCTCTTCGACCACCCCGCAGAGCTCACCCGCGCCACCATGGAATACTGGAACAACATGGGCGAGCTCTGGCGCGCACAAACGCTGAAATGGCTGGGCGCAGAGCCCGATGCGGTGGAGTTTCCAAAGGCTGTTACGAAGTACGACAAGCGCTTCAAGCACAAGGAATGGTCCGAGAATGTGCTGTTTGAATACCTCAAACAGTCCTACCTGTTGACCTCTGACTACCTGCAAAAAAGCGCCCATGACATCGGTGATCTCGACCCGCGCGACCGCAAAAAGGTGGAGTTCTACACCCGCACCTTTGTGGAGGCGATGAGCCCCACCAACTTCTTCGCCCTTAACCCCGAGGTGATGGAAACCACCGTCGCCGAGAAGGGGGAGAACCTCGTGCGCGGCCTCAAGATGATGCTGCAGGATGTGGAGCGCGGCAAAGGCCAACTTCTCATTCGCCAGACCGATATGGACCAGTTCGAGGTCGGCAAAAACATGGCGATGACGCCCGGAAAGGTGGTGTTTGAGAACCGCCTCTTCCAGCTGATCCAGTACAGCCCCGTCACCGAAAAGGTCTATGCCAAGCCCTATTTGATGATCCCACCCTGGATCAATAAATACTATGTGCTCGACCTTAACCCTAAGAAATCCATGATGAAATGGCTGGTGGAGCAGGGCTATACCGTCTTCATCATCTCTTGGGTGAACCCCGATGAGCGCTCCAAGGATGACACCTGGGAGACATATATGTTCGACGGCGTCTCCACCGCGATCGACAAGGCGCTTGAGGAGACCGGGCAAAAGTCGCTCAACGTCGGCTCCTATTGCATCGGCGGCACGATGGCGGGCACGTTCCTCGCCCATGCGGGCAAGACCAAAGACAAGCGCATCGCCTCGGCCACCTTCTTTACCGCGCAGCTTGATTTTGAGGATGCGGGTGAGTTGCAGGTGTTTGTCGATGAGCAGACGATCAAGCTCGTCGATGAAAAGGCCCACAAAGGCTATCTGCCCGCTGAGGCGATGGCCTCGGCCTTTAACATGCTGCGCAGCTCTGACCTGATCTGGGGCTATATCATCAACAACTACATGCTCGGGAAAGAGCCGTTCCCGTTTGATCTGCTCTATTGGAACAGTGACAGCACCGCGATGCCCGCCAAGGTGCACCACTTCTACCTTGAGAACTTCTACCAGGAAAACGCGTTCGCGGAGGGCGATTTTAAGGCCGATGGCATGTCGCTCACCTTCGCCGATATCACCACGCCCGTGTACCACGTCGCCGCGCGCGAAGATCACATCGCCCCGGCAGAATCGGTCTATCGCGGTGCCCGCATGATGGAGAATGCGGATGTGCATTTCGTGCTGGGAGGCTCGGGCCATATCGCGGGCGTCGTGAACCCGCCGGCGCTCGGCAAATACCAATACTGGACGAACGACGACCTCTCCGCCGACACGGTGGACGAGTGGATGAAGGGGGCCGTGGAGTCCGAAGGGTCCTGGTGGGTCGATTGGGACAAGTGGCTCTCAAAACGCTCGGGCCGGCAGGTTAACGCTCGCGAGCCCGGAGCAAAACTCGGTGTCATCGAAGACGCCCCCGGCTCCTACGTCAAAACCCGCTTCGACAAGCGGTAAGGGCCTCCCCGTCCCGGCCTAGAGCCGGGATCTCGAAGAGCAGGGCGCACCTAAGCGCGCGCCAGACCGAGGCACGGCTCCCAGATCATCGAGACCCCAGATCAAGTCCGGGGCGTAGGCGACCCGTCCTGAAGCTGAGCGGGGATCTCGAAAAGCTAGATGAAACAGAGCGCGCGCCAGACCGAGGTGTGGCGCAGCGGAGTTGAGAGCAGCGCAGTTTATCCCCGCCAAACCGCAGTCGCGTTGAACAAGAAACCTCACCCTCTAATGCGCCAGACCATTCGTTCGGTCTGGCGCGCGCGGCGGGCTTCGCCCTTGTTCCGCGCAGGGGTAGCGCTTTAG
>JBCBGM010000080.1:0-2247 GCA_038526735.1 Pseudomonadota bacterium
AGCGCCACCCATTTGAGGCGCTGCAAAATGCCGGGCAGGTCTGCCCGCTTCCAACTCAGGAACGGACCGATGGCCATCTGGCTGATCTTGGCGGCGATTGTGGAGTGGTGCGACCGGATCAAACTCGCACGTGCGCCTTTCGCCGAAAGCCTGCGCCGCATGCGCAACCTGCCGCGGGCCGCGCATGGCATGACGCTGGCGCATGCGGGCCTTGGGGTGGCGGTGCTCGCGATGGTTGGCTCGTCGGCGTTCAAGTCCGAAGAGATCGTCTTCGCCGCCCCCGGCACTCAGGTGAGTGTCGCGGGATATGACCTCACCTTTGAGGGCACGCGGCAGATTGAGGGGCCGAACTACGTCGCAGACCGCGCGCAGGTACGCGTCTCGCGTGATGGAGAGCCACTGACGGTGCTGTACCCCGAACGCCGCATCTATCCGGTGGCGGGCATGCCCACGACCGAGAGTGCGGTGCGCCAGACACTGGCCGGCGACCTCTACCTCTCCATCGCGCAACCGGCGGCGGAGGATGCACAAGGGCGCTGGATTTTGCGGGTGATTTATGAGCCGCTGATCAACTTTCTCTGGGTTGGATCGATCATGATGGTGATCGGCGGATGCTTCTCGCTCAGCGACCGGCGGTTGCGGATTGGCGCGCCGAGGCGCTCCAGCGCGCCCACGCCCTCTGCCACACCGGCGGAGTGAGGCATGAAGCGGTTTCTCTATATCTCCCCGCTACTCCTCGCGATCGTGATTGGTGGGTTTTCGTTCTGGGGTCTTTCGGGCGGGCGTGATCCGAATGCGATCCCGTCCGTCCTGATCTCACAGCCTGTGCCCGATTTCGCGCTTCCTTCGATTGAGGGGATGGCGACGGAGGGTTTGTCGAGCGGCGACCTTGCCAACCTTGGGCAGCCTGCACTCGTTAACGTCTTCGCCTCCTGGTGTGTGCCCTGCCGTGCGGAGCATCCGATCCTCACCCGGATGGCGGAGGAGGATGGAGTCTTGCTCTATGGCATCAACTACAAAGACCGGCCCGATGCGGCACGGGCTTGGCTCGAAGAGCTGGGCAATCCATACGCGCAGATCGGGGCGGATTTTCCGGGTCGCGTCTCTATCGACTGGGGCGTGACCGGCGTGCCAGAGACCTTCGTGATCGGCGCGGATGGCACGGTCGTTTACCGCTTTGCCGGGCCGATTGTGGGCGCGGATGCGGTTGCGAAGCTGGAGGCCGCCTTGGCGGAGGCCCGCGCGGCGATGGGGCAAAGCTGATGCGGTGGCTGGTTTTGGTACTGTCTCTGCTCGCGACACCCGCCCTCGCGGTGGAGCCCGATGAGATCCTCGATGATCCGGTGCTGGAGGATCGTGCCCGCGCTATTTCAGCAGAGGTGCGCTGTGTGGTCTGCCAAAACGAGCCGATTGACAGCTCCAACGCAGGTGTTGCCCGTGACTTGCGTATCCTGATCCGCGAGCGGCTGGTGGCCGGCGATAGCGATCAAGAGGTTCTCGATTTTCTAGTCGCGCGCTACGGCGACTACGTGCTCTTTCGCCCGCCGTTCAACGCCTCGACCTACGCGCTGTGGCTTGGGCCTTTCGTGATCATCGGTCTGGGCGCGCTGGGGATTGGCGTGATGCTCGCGCGACGCCCGCGCAAATACGCGACGACCGATATCGCCCTCACAGACGACGAACAGGCCGAGCTTGAACGCCTTCGCAGCCAACAAGGCAACGACCCATGATCTGGGCGCTGGGTGCCGCCCTTTTGATCGTCACCGTTGGGGGGCTTTTGTGGCCCGTCGTGCGCGGGCGCAAAGATACGCTCAAACGCACCGAAAGCGCGCTGGCGATCTTTGAGGATCAGCTCGCTGAGGTGGACCGCGACGCAGACCGTGGGCTTATTTCGGGCCAAGAAGCTGAGTCTGCGCGGACCGAGATCAAGCGCCGCATGATTGCCGCGGCCAAGGTCAAAGACAGCCAAACCCAAAGCGGCGGCACGTGGTTGGTGCTGCTCAGCGTGCTGCTTGTGCCCTTTGGCACCTTTGGCGTGTATATGGCGACCGGATCTCCGCAGGTGCCGTCGTTGCCATTTGCCGAGCGCGAGGTTGAACGCTCCCAAACCGCAGAACTCCAGCAACTCGCGCAAGATCTGAGGGACCGGTTGCTCTCCGCGCCCGATGGTGGCCCGTCCGAGGGCTGGGTGCTATTGGGGCAAACCTACATGCGCCTGGGTCTCTACACCGATGCGGCGGTTGCGTT
>JBCBGM010000081.1:0-1769 GCA_038526735.1 Pseudomonadota bacterium
CTGAAAACTGGCGAGACGATCCATTACACTGTCGACACCGTCACGGGTATGGTCACGTTTGACCACCCGCCAAGCGAGGGCGTGCGCATCACGGCGGGCTTTGAGTTCGACGTGCCCGTGCGCTTTGACACCGACCGCATTCAAACATCGCTCGCCAGTTTTCAGGCCGGAGATGCGCCCAGCGTGCCGATCGTGGAGATCCGGGTATGAGCGCGCTAGAGCCGGGCTTTGCCGAACATATCTCGACGGGTAACACCACAATTTGCCGGTGTTGGGCCGTGGTTCGGCGTGATGGGTGGACCATGGGGTTCACCGATCACGATCTTAACCTCAAGTTCGAAGGGATTTCGTTTCGGGCGGACACGGGGCTGACCTCTGCTGCGCTTCAGCAGACGACAGGCCTTTCGGTTGACAATACTGAGGCGTTGGGCGCGCTCAGTGATGCGGCGATCACCGATGATGACATTGAGGCGGGGCGTTTTGACGGCGCCGAGGTGCGGGCGTGGCTCGTGAACTGGGCCGATGTGGATCGGCGCGTTTTGATGTTTCGCGGCCACATCGGCGAAGTGCGCCGTCAGGAAGGCGCGTTTGAGGCCGAACTGCGCGGTCTTACGGATATTTTGAACCAACCCACCGGGCGGATTTACCAGAAAAATGGCAACGCGGTTTTGGATCCTGAAAACCCGGCTTTTGCCGTTGAGGTGCCCATTGCAGAAATCGAAGAGCGCCGGATTTTCCGGTTTGGTGGGCTGACGTCCTATTCCGACCGCTGGTTTCAATTCGGAACGCTGACCATGCTGGATGGTGAGGCGGTTGATCTAGAAGGCTCCATCAAGCGCGATTATTTTGAGGATGGCCTGCGCGTGATTGAGCTTTGGCGGCCGATCCGACAGCCCATTAACCCGGGTGATCGCGTGCGGCTATTGGCAGGGTGCGACAACACCATCGAAGCGCACCAGGAGAAATTCGGGTCGCTTCTGGATTTTCAGGGCTTTCCCGACATTCCGGGCGACGATTGGTCCTTTACCGATCCTGGCCGTGCGGCGGATGTGGATGGCGGGAGCCGCAGATCATGAGGGCTATGGGGGATCGTGTGGTGGAGGCCGCGCGGGGATGGATTGGCACGCCCTATCGTCATCAGGGATCATGCAAGGGCGCGGGCGCGGATTGTCTTGGCCTCATTCGTGGGGTCTGGCGCGAGGTGCTGGGCCGAGAGCCTGAGTCGGTCCCGGCCTACACAATGGATTGGTCTGAGCCGCAAAAGGTCGAGGAGCTTTGGCAAGTTGCAACCCGGCATTTTCTGCCCAAGGACCTGCGCGACGAAGCACCTGGCGATTTGCTTCTCTTTCGGATGCGAGACGGCGGCGTAGCCAAACATCTTGGGCTCGCTGGACGCATGGGCGCGGAGGCGAGCTTTATCCACGCCTATTCGCGCCACGCCGTCGTCGAAAGCCCGCTCAGCACACCCTGGCGGCGCCGCATCGTGGCGCGTTTTGCGTTTCCTCAAGAGGTCTGAGACATGGCAACTATTCTTCTTTCTGCTGCGGGTGCGGCGATTGGTGGCTCTATTGGGGGCACGGTTTTGGGGCTCTCTGCGGCCGCTGTGGGGCGGTTTGCAGGCGCGGTGATCGGCCGGTCCATTGACCAGAAACTTCTAGGGCAGGGCTCGGAAGTTGTGGAAACGGGCAAGGTCAGCCGCTTGCGCCTTACTGGCACGGGCGAGGGCGATGCAATCTCCCGTGTTTGGGGCAAGATGCAGGTGGCAGGCA
>JBCBGM010000082.1:0-841 GCA_038526735.1 Pseudomonadota bacterium
CTGACGGTGGGGGATGTCTATTGGCTGGAAACGCCCACCGGGGGTGGATTTACACCGAAATAATGCTTATGTTTGGCGACCAGTGTTTCGCTTTGACGGGTTAAACGGAGCACTCGGGTCTCCGATCGCCCAAGAGAAAAAGAACACGATGACCTATTCAGATCCCGCTTAAACCCGCATCGGCCATGTCCATCTCAAAGTCGCCGATCTTGATCGCGAGCTCAAAATGCGGACAGAACGGCTCGATCTCCCAGCCCTTCTGGCGCTGGTCTGATCCTTCATCTTGACAGAAATACCTGCCCGCGCGGCGAGCGCTTAAACAAAAACAGTCGGGCGGCCCTGGGCCGCCCGTCCGCTGAGTTTGATGTCCACCCGCCCTTTGGTTGGTTGGAGCCGGGGGCAGTCTGCCCCCGGACCCCCTGAGGATATTTGAAACTCTGCAGGGGAGGGCTGAGTTACTCTGCGGCAACGGCGGTTTGGGGGCCGAAACGACCGTAGAAGCTTTCGCCCTTGTCGGCCATTTCACGCATCAGGGCCGGGGTGGTGAAGCGCTCACCGTAAATCTCTGTCAGGCGGTCGCAGAGGGCGACGGCTTGGGAGAGGCCCATCATGTCAAGCGCTGCGAAGGGGCCGCCGGACCACGGCGCAAAGCCCCAGCCGAGGATTGCGCCGACGTCGCCCTCGCGGATGTCGGTCAGCACGCCTTCCTCGAGGGCGCGGACGGCTTCCAACGCCTGGATCAGCATGAGGCGGGATTTCACGTCTTCGACGCCGCGCTGCGGATCGAGGCGCGCTGGTTCACCAAGGTGCTGATGAACCCCTCGTCGTCTGCAATGATCAA
>JBCBGM010000083.1:0-813 GCA_038526735.1 Pseudomonadota bacterium
GACCCGATGCTGGCAACGGGCAACTCCTCAGCCGCCGCGATTGACCTTTTGAAAGCCTCCGGCGCAACCGACATCCGCTTCATGTGCCTGCTGGCCGCGCCGGAAGGTGTGGCCCGGATGAAAGAGGCGCATCCGGACGTGCCGATTGTAACGGCTGCGGTGGACACGCACCTCAACGACAAAGGCTATATCGTGCCGGGGCTGGGAGATGCGGGCGACCGGATGTTTGGCACGCAGTGATGCTCCCGCGCCCTGCGGCTTGGGCCCGGCCCGCCCGTGCCGGGCGGGTCCGACGGAGGGGCGCTGCCCCTCTGGCCCTAACGGGCCATTCACCCCGAGGTATTTGGGTCAAAATGAAGAAGGCTGAGGGTGATGGATGAAAAGCGTTACGTGATCCGTGGCGCCGAGCGTATTGTGACGATGGACGGCGCTGAGCTTTCCGATGCGTCCGTTACTCTGCGCGGGGGTGTGATCGAGGCGATCGGAGAGGTCTCTGGCGATGATGCCGAGATTGTGGATGCGACGGGCTGCGTGGTCACGCCTGGGTTCGTGAACACTCATCACCATCTGTTTCAAAGCCTCACCCGCGCGGTTCCTGGCGGGCAAGATGCGTTGCTCTTTGGGTGGTTGAAGACGCTGTATCCGATCTGGGCGCGGATGGGGCCGGAGGACATCAAGGTCTCCGCAACCCTCGGGCTGGCGGAACTGGCGCTCTCGGGCTGCACGACCTCTTCGGATCACCTTTACTTATTCCCTAACGGTTCAAGGCTGGAGGACAGCATCGCCGGGGCTGAGGAGGTTGGCCTTCGGTTT
>JBCBGM010000084.1:0-774 GCA_038526735.1 Pseudomonadota bacterium
GTCAACGCTGAGGCCCCGCTCATTGGCGCGTGCGGTTGCGAAATAGGCCACAAGATCGGTGGCAAGCCCCTCGGCCTGCCGCTGCGAGATGAAGTCACTCAGCACGCTGCCATCCTCTGCGGCGAAGGGCTCGATCGCATCAAGCCGCGCGATCACCACGCCATCGTCGCGGTTGAAGGTGAAGAGGGTGCCCGCCTCGTCAGCCTCGAACACCTCTGCCAAGGCCCCAGGGGGCAGGCCTGCAGCATTGCCATCGCGGGTGACGGGGGGCGTTGTTGTGACCTCTCCGCCAAAACGCGCGGCCCCGTCGGCAAGGGCGTCTCCGCTGCTGAGGAGCAGGGCATCGGCGGCGGCGCGGGCGGCGGTAATGGCTTGCGCATTTCGCCAATCGACGAGCACTTCATCCTCGATCTCGGCGAGGGGCGGCACCTGAGGGGGGATGATGGCGTCGATGCGCAGCACATAGATGCGCCCGCTGGCGCCCTCCACCGGATCCGTCTCAAGCCCTTGATCGGCGGAGAATGCGGCGGTGATAAACTCGATGTCTTCGGCGGGCACACCAAGCGCGCCGGTGGTTGTGACGGAGGCGCTGGCAAGCTCAAACGCTGTTTCTCGGGCCAACTCTTCGACGGTGGCACCGCCTGCGACGAGCTCTTCGGCGGTGATGAGGTCGTCGAGCATCATGTCTTGCGCAGCCTCAAGTGCCAGTTCCTCACGCAGGATCGTCAACGCCTCGTTGCGCGGCGTCTCTTGCGCCTCGAGCACCGCGTTGAT
>JBCBGM010000085.1:0-744 GCA_038526735.1 Pseudomonadota bacterium
CGCCAGCCTCTGCGATGAAATCAACAATCGCGGGCACCCCAACACCAGATTTCAGCGATGCCATGACAAACGGGCGACCGGCGCGGTTGCTGCGCGCGTCCGATTCCAAAAGGTCCGGGTCAACGCCCACATGCGGGGCCAGATCTGTCTTATTGATGATCAACAGGTCAGAGCGGGTGACGCCCGGCCCCTTTTTGCGCGGAATGTCCTGCCCGGCGGCGGTGTCGATAACATAAAGGCTGATATCAGCCAATTCGGGGCTGAATGTCGCCGCAAGATTATCACCCCCGCTTTCGATCAGGATCAGTTCAAGATCGTCAATCGACCGGGTTAGATCGGCAACGGCGCGCAGGTTGATGCTGGCGTCTTCCCGAATGGCTGTGTGCGGGCACCCCCCGGTTTCGACACCGCGAATGCGCGCCTCTGGCAAGGCCTGCGCACGCAGCAGAAACTCTGCATCCTCGCGCGTGTAAATGTCATTGGTGATCACAGCCATGGACCAGCGGTCTGCCATGGCGCGGCACAATTGCTCTGTCAGGGTCGTTTTCCCCGCACCGACAGGACCGCCGATGCCCACACGTAATGGTCCGTTCATGCCCGCCCTTTCATGACCTTTCTTGTCAGAATCACGCGCGCTGGCAGCGCCTCATGCGCCATGGCCGCACAGTCCCCTAAAAAGGCGGCATTGCCCAGATCGCACACAGACTTGTCCAACGCCACATCAACTGTGTCCTCAATCGCGGG
>JBCBGM010000086.1:0-736 GCA_038526735.1 Pseudomonadota bacterium
TCCCGTCCCAGCCTTGATCCGGGACCTCAACGAACAACGCAGTATCCAGCGCTCGCGAGACCGAGGGGTGGCGCACCGCGGGCTTCAACATCAGTCCCGCGCAAAAGCTCGACCAAGGTCAGCAAGGCCCCGGATCAAGTCCGGGGCGTTTCGTCCCCGTCCCAGCCCTGATCCGGGACCTCTCCGAACAACGCAGTATCCAGCGCTCGCGAGACCGAGGGGTGGCGCAACTAACCCGCGAACCGCGCAGTTTATCGTCGCAAAACCGCTTTCGCGCGGAACAACACTCGTCACCCTCCACTGCGCCAGACCATTCGGTCGGTCTGGCGCGCGCGGCGGGCTTCGCCCTTGATTCCGCGCAAAAACCCCGTCCCGGACCTGATCCGGGACCACGAAGGACCAACGAGAGGCCACGCCCTCCCTCGGGTGGGCGTATCGCGCCCTGCGGCCATCGCGGTTTATCTCTCAGACACGCAATCGCCGTGATCAACGAGATACGTTGAAAGAACGCCCTCCCATGCGGGAGGGAGGGCGTGGCCGGAGGCGGCGCCTCCGGCCGGGATAGGTCCAAGAAGTGATCGAGGACCTCTCCGAACGATACGGACACCAGCGCGCGCCAGACCGAGGGATGGCGCAACTAACCCGCGAACCGCGCAGTTTATCGTCGCAAAACCGCCTTCGCGCGGAACAACACCCGTCACCCTCCACTGCGCCAGACCGACCGAATGGTCTGGCG
>JBCBGM010000087.1:0-735 GCA_038526735.1 Pseudomonadota bacterium
CGCCATCCCATAACCCCTTTCGTGTGTGGAGTTCAGCGTTGTGCTCCTCCGATCGGCCGGGGGCCCCCCCCCACTGCCGGAGGCGACCAGCCTCCGGCCACGCCCTCCCTCCCCCATGGGAGGGCGTTTTGCCTACGTTTCTTGTTGATCGAGCCTCATGCAGATTTGAGAGATAAACTGCGCTGTACTGCTGTTACGAAACGCCCACCCGAGGGAGCGCGCGGCCTTCCGTTGCGAACTGCACTGCGAGGTCCCGGGTCACGCCCGGGACGGATAGCCTTCGCCCCGGGCGTGACCCGGGGCCTCGCCGAACAAATCGAACGATAAGGCCGCGCCTGCCTAAGGTGCAGGGCAGGCGCGGCCGGATGCTGGTCGCACTCGACCAATCAAACCCCGCCCGGGGCCTCGCCACACACACCCTACCCCACCCTCACCGCACTCCCGTCGTCCCGCTCAACGACCTCCAGCCGCTGCGCCCGGTCCCCCAGCGCCTCAAACAGCTCTGGCCCTGTCCCAGTCATCCAGGCCTGCGCGCCCAGCCCGCAAATTTCGTCATAGAGCGCCGCCCTCCGATCAGCATCTAAGTGCGCTGCGACCTCATCCAGCAACAACAGCGGCGGGGTGCCCACATCCTCCGTCACGGCGCGGGCTGACGCCAAAATCAGTGAAATCAGCAACGCCTTTTGCTCGCCCGTAGAGCAATTCCGCGCCTCCATGCCCTTGTCAGTGTAGAGC
>JBCBGM010000088.1:0-245 GCA_038526735.1 Pseudomonadota bacterium
CCTCGCCTTCGCACTGATGTTACTGGCCACGCCCGTGTTGGCAGCCCCTTCGGGCAGCTATTCCACCCCTGCCCCCGCCACTGGAGAGATCACCGCCGCCACCGGCTTGATCGAGGCGGGCCGCTATGAGCAGGCCATCTTGGTGCTCTCGCAGGTGGTGGAGCGTCGCCCCCGCAACGCCGATGCGCTGAACCTTTTGGGCTACGCGCACCGCAAGTCTGGGTGAAATCGCCAGACTAGATCGA
>JBCBGM010000088.1:255-700 GCA_038526735.1 Pseudomonadota bacterium
GCAAACGCCGGGCTTTCCGCCACCAGCTGAGCCTTCGTGAGTCGGGCACGGGTCGAGGGCGCGACTCACCTGACGCTTGGGCGGGCGCTTTGGCAGGGCAAACTTGCCCGCCAAACGCCTCTCAACAGCCTTTGGACCCGCGCGCAGCGCGGGCCACGCCCAACGGGAGACCGCGTGTGATAGCACGCGAGCGACGGGCGGGAGTGTTTTGCTTCAGTCAGGAACGTTGTCGATGCCGGACCCGCCCAGCGGGTGACAGCGCAGGATACGGCGCACGGCCAGGTATCCGCCTTTCAGTGCACCATGCTTCTCCAACGCTTCCAGCGCATAGGCAGAGCAGGTTGGGTGATACCGGCAGTTCATCCCAACCGTTGGGGAGAATGTCGCCCGGTAAAGATGCACCGGGGCTGCGAGTATGCGGGCGGCAAAGGTCACTTGTGAACGC
>JBCBGM010000089.1:0-689 GCA_038526735.1 Pseudomonadota bacterium
GAACGGGATCGTGGTCTGAGAACGGGTAAGGGCGGAGTCCTTTCATTGCGCAAACCAATGCTTGCGCGGCTGCCCCGCGCCGGAAAGCGGTGGGCAATGGAAAATGAAAGGTTCCGGAACCTGTTGGATCAGGAAGAGATCACCGCTGCCAATCTGTCAAATCGGGGCAGAGTAAGCAGGTTTCCGACTTTTCGAGACGCTGGGAGACTATAGATAAATTACTGTTTTAATGAAATATTTTTAAGGATTGGCAGTGCAGGCTCACAGTCTTGCGCGCACTATTGCTTTCTTTTGCGCGCACTTCCGGGTTTTCTGGCACACGTGTTTTTGGCGATCCCGGCAGGACTTGAACCTGCAACCTATCCCTTAGGAGGGGATTGCTCTATCCAGTTGAGCCACGGGACCCCGGGGGACGGATAGCGCCTTCCGGACGCATTGTCACGCCGCGCCCTGCCCCTGACGGTCCTGCGTGATTTTTTCCAAACCCGATTCCGGTTTGTCGAAAACCGCTATACACATCGGACTGAGGACCGGAAGGAAAAGCTACGTGACCAGACCCCCGAACCGTCATTTGACCCTGCGTGATGTCTCCGAGGCTTCGGGCGTCAGCGAAATGACAGTTAGCCGGGTTTTGCGAAACCAAGGGGATGTCAGCCCAAAGACCAAGGCCAAAGTTCTGGAAGCGGCGC
>JBCBGM010000090.1:0-687 GCA_038526735.1 Pseudomonadota bacterium
CTGAGATGGGTGCCGACTACATCGTGCAGAGCTTTATGACGGTGGTTGTGGGCGGTGTTGGCAATGTGTGGGGCACGCTGGCGGGCGCGACGATGATCGGCACGCTGCAAAAGGGGATCGAGTGGTTGAACCCGTCAAATACACTGGCGGCACAGACCTACATGATCTTGTTCATCATTCTGTTCATCCAATTTCGCCCCAAGGGCATCGTGGCTCTCAAGGGCCGCGCGGCGGGGGATTAAGGATGGGTGATCTCCTAAACCCGACGGAGGCGACCAGCCTCCGGCGACGCCCTCCCTCCCGCACGGGAGGGCGTTTTACAACGGCTGCACATCGCGGCGGCGTTCAACATGCTTGCGCCATAAACCGAGCCGTGCAGCGGTCAGGTAACGCCCACCCGAGGGAGAGCGCCGCCTCCTGTCAGAAAGGGGTTGTGCTTGACGATGCGTAAATCCTTCCTCGCCCAGCATCCTTCCGTCCTCTATTTCATGCTTGCCCTCGCCGTGTTCACCCTCGCCGTGACCCTTCTGTCAGAGGCCACGGGCGTTGGCCTGATCTCCACCTCATTTGTAAAGACCTTGGGCAAGACTCTGTGGCGCGCACCTGACCGGCCATTTGGATCGCGCCGCCGAACGCCAGGTTTTAAGGAAGACCTGCTCGACACACGGTGTGGTGGAGAGAGATGGT
>JBCBGM010000091.1:0-681 GCA_038526735.1 Pseudomonadota bacterium
ATTTTCGCGCTGACGGTGGTGATGCTGATCGCCGGGCTGATTTTTGATGACACGACATTCGTGAAAGTGAGCAACACGGTGGGGTCGCTGGCCTTTGCGGTGATCATCGCGGCGGGGCTTTTGATGCGGCCCAATCTGCTCAAGCGGACGCTGGGATATAAGATCCACATGAGCGATCCGGGCTGGGTCACGCTCTATTGGGTGTGGATCGGGATTTCGGTGATGCGCGCCGGGGCCAATGAGGTGATGTGGCGGGGTTTTACGGATGGTGTTTGGGCGATCTATAACGGCCTGTCGGATTTTGCGTGGATCGGGGTGATGGTCGTGGCGACCTCGGTGATTGCGCATATTTTTTGGAATGGGCCGGAGGACGCGGATCCCGCGTAACCCGTCCCGGACTTGATCCGGGACCTCGTGGTGCAAGGAACGGAGGCCCCGGATCAAGTCCGGGGCGGGTTACCCCCGAGGTTTGGCGAGTTGCCATTCCAGATTGGCGCGCACGGAGGGCCACTCATTGGGCAGGATCGAATAGACCGCCGTGTCGCGGATCGTGCCGTTTTTGAGCACGGAATGATTGCGCAAGATGCCGTCGAGCTTGGCACCAAGGCGTTCGATGGCGCGGCGGGATTGGGTGTTCATCGCATGGGTGCGAAATTCGACAGCGATGCAGCCCAGCGTGTC
>JBCBGM010000092.1:0-678 GCA_038526735.1 Pseudomonadota bacterium
TACGTGTCCCCCGCAAAGGCCAAAGCCGCCTGCTTGACCAGATCAACCCGAGGCTCAGGCTCAAACGCCTGAAACCGCGCATGGTTCAACTCAGCCAACGCATCAGAGAGCTCCATCAACGCCTTAATCTCCGCCACCGAAAGCGTCTGCGCCCGCGCAGCCAACGCATTCGCCTCCGCCTGAAACTGCGGCGTGGTGAGCGCGTAGTCAGAGGAAGCAGGCTCAAAATTGAGGTTCTTGGCAGGAGAGATAACGGGGATCATGGGCAGACCTTATTCTGTGCCCCGCAGCAGATAACCATTCCCCCCCAATCGTCCAGTAAACCCCGTCCCGGACCTGATCCGAGACCTCGAAGAGAAACGCGATACACAGCGCATGCCAGACCGAGGTGTGGCGCAGGTCAGTTGAGAGCAACGCAGTTTATCCCCGCAAAACCACATTTGCGCTGGACGCCAACCGTAATCCTCCAATGCGCCAGACCTATCGGTCGGTCTGGCGCGCGCGGCGGGCTTCGCCCTTTGTTCCGCGCAACAAAAGGCCACGCCCTCCCTCGGGTGGGCGTTTCGCTTCAGACGTTCAACCCAGTTTATCTCGCAAATCCGCATGTGTTCTGAACAAAAACAAACGTCGCAAATACGCCCTCCCAAGGAGGAGGGTGAGAGGCGTCTTGGAAACGCT
>JBCBGM010000093.1:0-626 GCA_038526735.1 Pseudomonadota bacterium
ATGTACCGCTCCGACATCTTTGAGGAGTTGGGCCTTGAGGTGCCAACCACCTATGACGAGATGCTGGAGGTCGCCGCCGCCATCCAAGAGGCAGGCGTTGTGGAATACCCGATCGGCGCCACCATGAAGTCCGGCTGGAACATCGCGCAGGACTTCAACAACATGTTCCTCGGCTTCGGCGGCGACTTCTACGACGACGCCAGCGCCCCCACCGTCAACACGGACGCGGGCGTAAAGGCGTTGGAGATGATGAAGGCGCTGACGGAATACATGGATCCGGAATACCTGGTATCCGACAGCACCTATGTGCAGCAGCAGTTCCAGCAGGGCAAAATCGCCATGGCTAACCTCTGGGCGTCCCGCGGGGCGGCCATGAACGACGAGGCCGAAAGCCAAGTCGTGGGGAAAGTCGGCTCGGCTGCGGCACCTTTGGCAATGGACGGGGGCGCGCCCGCGACCACACTTTGGTGGGACGGTATCGTCGTGGCCAAGAATATCTCGGATGAGGAAGCCGACGCGGCCTTCCGCGTTGCCATGGAAGGGTTGGACACCGAGACGGTCCAGGCCAACAATGACGACGCAATCTGGTTGGTCGCCGGGTATGAGCCGACCGAGATGTCGCAAGG
>JBCBGM010000094.1:0-604 GCA_038526735.1 Pseudomonadota bacterium
TAGCAGTCGGTCTGGCGCGCGCGGCGGGCTTCGCCCTTGTTCCGCGCATAGAGGCTCCACCCGAACCATCGAGGCCCCGGCACCTACCGGAGCGACCCCGTCCCGGCCTTGAGCCGGGACCTCGCAGAGCGACGCAAAACACAGCGCGCCCCTAATTTCCCAGAATAAGTGCTCTTTAGGGCTGCCCCCCGCCGTCACCCCCCAATCGCATACACCAGCGTCACCCGCGCGCTCAGCGTTGTCTCCCCCTGCGCCACAGGCATAGACGCAGCGACGAACGCCGCCTCGCTGCGCATCATCATCGGCTGCGGACGCACCGCGCCGCCCCCTTCGGTCAGCTGCAACAGCGGCCCGAGGCTCACCCCCAGCGCCTCTGCATAAAGCGCCGCGCGCGCCGCTGCGGCCTGCGCCGCCTCAGCCCGAGCCTCATCGAGCAAAGGCTCAGGGTCCTCGACCCGGAAGCTGATCCCGTTCAACCGGTTCGCCCCCGCCCCGGTCACCGCATCCACCACAGCGCTCAAGCGCGACATGTCTCGGATCACCACAGACAGCCCGTTGCGCGCCGTATACCCCGTGATCCGCGGGCTGCGCCCCGAGCTGTTGG
>JBCBGM010000095.1:0-595 GCA_038526735.1 Pseudomonadota bacterium
GGCGATGTCGCCTTGACGCAGATTGACCTCTGCAGGGCTGCCGGCCCCTTCGACGATGACCAGATCGCGATCCGCCGCAAGGCGTTGAAAGCTTTCGACGGCTGGGCCAAGAAGCTGGTGCTTCACCTTCGCATAATCGCGCGCCTTCAACGTGCCCCAGCGCTGGCCTTGCAGGATCACCTGCGCGCCGACATCGCTTTCGGGTTTCAAAAGAACGGGGTTCATGTCGACAACAGGTTCAAGCCCCGCCGCACGTGCCTGCAACGCCTGCGCACGGCCGATTTCCCCGCCATCTATGGTCACGGCAGCGTTGTTCGACATGTTTTGCGGCTTGAACGGCGCCACGCTGAGGCCTCGGCGCAAATAGGCGCGGGCCAGACCAGCCACGACCATCGACTTGAACCCCGTTCTTTTGAAACCCGAAAGCGATGTCGGCGCGCAGGTGATCCTGCAAGGCCAGCGCTGGGGCACGTTGAAGGCGCGCGATTATGCGAAGGTGAAGCACCAGCTTCTTGGCCCTGCCGTCGAAAGCTTTCAACGCCTGGCAGCGGGTCGCGATCTGGTCATCGTCGAAGGGGCCGGCAGCCCTGCCGAG
>JBCBGM010000096.1:0-593 GCA_038526735.1 Pseudomonadota bacterium
TGGTTGAACTTGGTCGCGATGTCGCGGGTCAGTTCAACCATGACTACGGCGTGGATTTCTTTCCCATCACCGAGCCTGTGATCGAAGGCACCGCGACCCGCATCATGAGCCTACGTGACGGGTCCAAGAAGATGTCGAAATCCGATCCCTCGGACATGAGCCGCATCAACCTGACCGACACCGCCGACGACATCGCCAAGAAATTCCGCAAGGCCAAGACCGATCCGGAACCTTTGCCCGAAACCGTCGATGCGCTGGCCGACCGGCCAGAGGCCCGCAACCTGGTCAACATCTATGCAGCCCTGAGCGAGCAATCGGCAGACGCTGTTGTCGGGGAGTTTGCAGGTCAGCAATTCGGCCAATTCAAACCGGCGCTGGTCGATCTTGCCGTCGCCAAGATGGGTCCCATCGGTGACGAAATGAACCGGTTGATGCAGGACCCTGCCGAGATTGACCGACTGCTCGCACGTGGGGCCGAACGCGCACGCGCGATCACGGCGCCTATCCTGCAAAAGACTTACGACATCGTCGGCATGGTTCGCTGACGCACATTCCCGTGCGCTGGCAGGCATAGGCATAGGACCTTTCGCAGC
>JBCBGM010000097.1:0-577 GCA_038526735.1 Pseudomonadota bacterium
TCTGGCGCATTGGAGAGTGAGGGTGTCGTTCAACGTGTGTGGGGGTTTGCGGGGATAAACTGCGTTGTTCGGAACGAAGATGCGCCACACCTCGGTCTGGCGCGCGCGGCGGGCTTCGCCCTTGATTCCGCGCGGGGTGTTGCGTCCTGTCCCGGCATTGAGCCGGGAACTCGCACCCTTCCTCAAAACGCCGCAGCAAAACCTACCGCCCCAACCCAGCCTCAAGACCGTTCACCAGCCGCCCCAGATCCGCCGCATAGAGGCCGGCAGCGTTGAGGCAGTTGGTCTCAAGCAACCGCAGACCCTCTTCTGTCAAACAGACATCCAGCACATAGGCCGCCTGATAGCCCGGATTGAGCGCCACCATCCGCGGCGCGAAGGACAGCGCATCGTCGTCAATCTCAGATCGATAAACCACCCGCCGCCCCTCTGTGTAAAGCGACCAGGTCACGACCTCGCCGTCCACGACCCAGCAGCGCCATTCCTTGAGGATGCGTGCAGGCGGGCAAAGCATTATTGCTGTCTCGGGCCGTATAGAGCCACTGGGGATGTCTTGCGGTGGGAGTGAGAGCACTTT
>JBCBGM010000098.1:0-576 GCA_038526735.1 Pseudomonadota bacterium
CTTTGGTTCTGTGCGAGGATACCACGCGGACCGCTGTCGCCGAAAGTCCCGTCCCCTTTCATCGGCTCTGCACGGATAAGGGCGCCGGAGATGGTCTAGATTTCTTTACCGGGACGGTTGACGAAGTTGACTTGCTTGGCGGTGTGGACGATGAATTTCAACCGCTGGCGCTGAACTACACATCTGGCACAACGGGCCGCCCCAAAGGCGTCGTTTACACCCATCGCGGCGCGCATCTGAACGCAATCAGCAATGCTGCTGGTCTGGGTTTCGATCAACAGACCCGCTATCTGTGGACGCTGCCAATGTTCCACTGCAACGGCTGGACCCACACCTGGGCAGTGACGGCAGCAGGCGGGATGCATGTCTGCCTCGACAAGGTCGACCCGGCCCTAGTCATCGAGACGATCGCCGGGCGCCAGGTGACGCATATGTGCTGTGCGCCCGTGGTGCTCTATATGCTGCTCGATCACATGGATACGCCTACCCCTTCTCGCGTCAAAGTTGGCACGGGCGGTGCTGCCCCTACACCGACACTCTTGTCGGGGCTCGAGCAGCTCGGTTTTGACCTGATGC
>JBCBGM010000099.1:0-568 GCA_038526735.1 Pseudomonadota bacterium
GGCTGAGTCCCAATGGGGCGCTCTGTTTGCTGAACTGGGCATGAACGTGGCCAATGCACCGCCTGTGCGCCCTGCGCCGCTGTCGCAGGATGGTTTGCTGGAACTCTTTGACGGGTCCGAGACCGGGGCAGGGGTCGAGCTGGTCCCTGCCACGCAAGAAGACATGCGCGGCGCGAATGCGAAGCCGGTTGAGAGCCTTGAGGTGATTTATGACGAGGCTTGAGTTTTCTCTTCACGTCCCGGACTTGATCCGGGACCTCGCGCCGCAAAGCGCCGCGCCAGCCTCATCGAGGCCCCGGGTCAAGCCCGGGGCGGGAAGCGCTAGTGGACCGCGAAGTCACATATGACACCGCCCATGAGGCTGACGTGATCGAGGGCGAAGAGCGGAGCGAAACCGTCTCGAACGCGCCTGCGTCGGCCCCCGTTGACGGAATGGGTTGCCATGCGTCGGCAACGCAGATGGAGGCCGCCGCGCGTGCCTCTGGCAATGCCGAGGTGTTGGATCAATTCGCCAAGGATTACCCGCAAGGGCCGCATGACAAACCACAGTCGATGTGCCCCGCATTCG
>JBCBGM010000100.1:0-563 GCA_038526735.1 Pseudomonadota bacterium
TGGGCGACATGCCCCTGATGACACCGAACGGGACGTTCATCGTGAACGGGACGGAACGCGTGATCGTCAGCCAGATGCACCGCTCCCCCGGTGTTTTCTTCGACCACGACAAGGGCAAGACGCACATGAACACGTCTTGTTCTTTGATATCTTTGACGGATTTCGCGCCGGTATCTTCGTCGATATCGAACACGATCAGGCGCAGCGTCACCTTGAGCGGCGCGCTGTAGGTCATGTCGCGGGTCTGACATTCCTCGACATCATATTTCGGCTCTTCCAGCTCATACTTCACGAATTCCAGCACAGCGGTTTCGTTGAAGTCCTTGATCGGGAAGACGGATTGGAAAGTGCCCATCAGGCCCTCGCCATCCATGGGAACATCCTGGTCCCCAGAATTCAAAAACAGATCGTAGGAGCTTTTCTGCACCTCGATCAGGTTCGGCATATCCAACACTTCGCGGATCTTACCGAAATACCGACGAATACGTTTGGAGGACGCTTGCGTCTGAGCCATGTGGCTTAACCTTTCATTTCCCTGCGCGCTGTATCCGTCGGGCACCGGA
>JBCBGM010000101.1:0-552 GCA_038526735.1 Pseudomonadota bacterium
TTCAAATGTGCCAGACCGTCCGGTCGGTCTGGCGCGCGCGGCAGGCTTCGCCCTTGATTCCGTGCAGGTGTTCCACCCATCCCTTCGACGCCCCAGGTCACGTCTAGGGCGTGTAGTCCCCGTCCCGGAACTAGGCCGGGGCGTCGTTGAACGAGGCAAAACACAGGGCCAGCGCCGGATCGGGGTTTGGCGCGCTTAGTTTTTTTCTGCGCAGTTTATCTCAGCAAAACCGCATCCGCTCTGAACAAAACAGACGCCATCAAAGCGCCGAACCTGCGGTCCGGTCCGGCGCTGGCCCGGCGGCGCTGCGCGCCTTGTTCCGGGCGGCGTTCCGCGTTGACAATCGAGACCCGGGTTCACGTCCGGGGAAAGACCTCGCGTCACCCGGCCGGCCGCACCCTAGTCGCCCGCCATTCCACCCAAGCCTCAGGCGTGTCGAGATCTGTCACCGCCGCCGACCCTGGCAGCACCACATCCGTGACAAACTCCGGCGCCGCTGCGATCACCGACTTTGCCCCCCGATCCCCCTCAAGCCGTTGCAAAGGCTCAAAG
>JBCBGM010000102.1:0-551 GCA_038526735.1 Pseudomonadota bacterium
CGCCGTGCCAGTTCATCACCACGATCTTAGAGGGGCTTTCCGAGCCCTGCCCGACCCCCAAAAGCGCCCCCATGCCAAGCTTTTGCATGTCGGCCTCTTCGAGGATCTCGATGCCCAGGCCAAGCTCTCCCATGGCGGCGAGGCGGGCGGCAAAATCGTCGGTGGTCAGAACATTGGCGGGCTCGTTCGTCAGATCGCGCGTGAAGAACACGCCCTCGGCCAAGGCGGCCATCGGTGCTGCGGCGGCGGCGGCCTCTTCGGGCTTGGCGCAGAGGATCGTGGCCCCGGTCGGCTCGGGCGCCTCTGCGGTTTTGTGGGCGTCGAAGCTATAGGCGCGCAGCGCGAGGCCGAGGCTGATCTCGGCCACACGTTGGGTCGCTCCGGCGCAGAGTGTCAGGTGATGCTTGCCCTTGTACTTCGCCAGCGTCGCGCCCGCTTTGCGCGCGGCCTCTGGCGCGGGGCGACGGGCGAGCTTGACCACTTGCAGCGCGGTCGCCTCCAGACCGGCGGCAAAATTCAGCGTCATCCCCTCTCTGAAGGAGAGGGGATGA
>JBCBGM010000103.1:0-544 GCA_038526735.1 Pseudomonadota bacterium
ACCGACCGGACGGTCTGGCTCATTTGAAGGGTGAGGTTTGCGGTTCAACGCAAATGCGGTCATGAGGGGATAAATCGCGCTGTTCATAACACTGCTGCGCCATCCCTCGGTCTGGCGCGCGCTCTGTTTTGCGTTGGTTGGCAACGTCCCGGCCAGTTCCGGGACGGGGACTACACGCCCTAGACGTGATCCAAGGCCTCGAAAGTTTGGGTGGAACACCTGCGCGGAAGCAAGAATGATAGCGCCGCCGCGCGCGCCAGACCGACCGGACGGTCTGGCGCGTTGGAGGGTGAACTGTTCAAAGCGAGTGCTGTTTGGTGGGTATAAACTGCGCTGTTTATAAGACTGCTGCGCCACCCCTCGGTTTGGCGGGCGCTTCGTTTTGCGTTGGTCGGCGTGGTCCCGGATCGCGCCCAGGATGGGCGGCACCCTCACACCCTACGGCAGCAGCAAGCGGCGGGTTTCTCCGGCGCGCAGGAGGCGGAGTTCGTCGGGGCCTATGGCGATGTCGCGCGGCACCACCATCGACGGCTGGCGCGTCATC
>JBCBGM010000104.1:0-527 GCA_038526735.1 Pseudomonadota bacterium
AAATGACGCAGATCGACTATGGACGGGCCGCGAAATACTTTCTGCTGGCCGATTTCTTCAAAGGCATGAAGCTCGGGTTGCGCTATTTCTTTGCGCCGAAAGCCACGCTGAACTACCCGCATGAGAAGGGGCCGATCTCTCCCCGGTTTCGCGGCGAGCATGTGTTGCGCCGCTATCCCAATGGCGAGGAGCGCTGCATCGCGTGCAAGCTGTGCGAAGCCGTGTGCCCCGCGCAGGCGATCACAATTGATGCGGAGCCGCGCGAGGATGGGTCGCGGCGCACGACGCGCTACGACATCGACATGACCAAATGCATCTATTGCGGTTTCTGTCAGGAAGCTTGTCCGGTAGATGCCATCGTCGAAGGTCCAAATTTCGAATTCTCGACCGAGACGCGGGAAGAGTTGTTTTACGACAAAGACAAGCTGCTGGCGAATGGGGACCGCTGGGAAGCTGTAATCGCACGCAACCTGGAACTCGAGGCGCCGTACCGTTAAGCCGCGGACAGCCAAAACCGAAACGGTCCG
>JBCBGM010000105.1:0-522 GCA_038526735.1 Pseudomonadota bacterium
AGTGATCCCGCCATGGCTGCTGCGCGCGGCCCTAGATCTATCGGGGCGGCCCTATCTCGTGTGGGATATGGACCTGCCGGCGGCCAAAATTGGCAGCTTCGACACCGAGCTTGTGCGAGAATTTTTCCAAGCTTTCAGCAGCCATGGCGGGATCACTTTGAACATCGCCGCGCTCAACGGGATCAACAGCCACCACATGGTGGAAGCCGCGTTCAAGGCCGTCGCCCGCGCCCTGCGCGAGGCGGTAGAGCCTGATCCCAGGGCAGGCGGCGCTGTGCCCTCGACCAAGGGCACGCTGTGAGCCAGGCGACATGACGATTGTTCTGATCGATTACGATAGCGGCAATCTGCATTCGGCCGAAAAGGCGTTTCAGCGCATGGCGGCGGAGGGTGGGCATGGCCTGGTCCAGGTGAGCGCTGATCCTGACGCGGTGGCGCGCGCGGAGCGTATCGTCCTACCCGGTGACGGGGCCTTTCCGGCCTGCCGTCGGGGGCTCCAGGCCATCGACGGGCTGGAGGAGG
>JBCBGM010000106.1:0-517 GCA_038526735.1 Pseudomonadota bacterium
GTGCAAGTACGAGATCGGCCTGATCCGCAACCACTACGTCGGGCGGACTTTCATTTCACCTGGACAGAGCTCGCGCGAGATGAAGGTGCGGCGCAAGTTCAACACGGTCGAGGGCGTGCTGAAGGACCGCGTGGTGGTGATGGTCGACGACTCGATTGTGCGCGGGACGACGGCCCAGCAACTCGTCAGGATGGTCCGCGAGGCGGGCGCGCGCGAGGTGCACTTCCGCGTGGCAAGCCCGCCCGTGAAGTGGCCGTGCTTCTACGGCATGGACTACCTCGAACTGCTCGAAGAGGTCGCCAACCGCGGTGCTCTGAAGATCGTGGAGGGCGATGTCCGGCACATCGAGGAGGTCGAGCCGCACCTGCGAGGCGCCACCGCCGTGCTGCACCTCGCCGACCTCGACGGCATCGATCTCGTCCAGGCAGAGCCAGAGGAGGCGCTCCAGACTAACGTGCTGGCTACGGCCGCGCTCGTGCAGGCGGCGTCTTACCTCCGCGTGCGGTGGCGCGTCCTC
>JBCBGM010000107.1:0-514 GCA_038526735.1 Pseudomonadota bacterium
AGGGGTGGCGGTCGCAGAACGCGCGCAGGCGCTCGGCGGCCTCCATCGTGCGCGCGCTCTCCGCGCCGAGGGCCGCGACGCGGAACTGGGGAGGCCCGCCGAGGCCGAGCCAGCCTTGCGCGAGGGCTACGAGATCATCGCCGCGGCCCTCGGCGCGGAGAGCGCGCGCACGATGGAGGCCGCCGAGCGCCTGCGCGCGTTCTGCGACCGCCACCCCTGCGACGCCCGCTCGGTGGAGGCGCTGGCAGCGATCGTCGACGAAGGTGTCTCGGACGACCTCTAAACGTGTCGGGATGCGGGGTGGCGGTCGCAGAACGCGCGCAGGCGCTCGGCGGCCTCCATCGTGCGCGCGCTCTCCGCGCCGAGGGCTGCGGCGATGATCTCGTAGCCCTCGCGCAAGGCTGGCTCGGCCTCGGCGGGCCTCCCCAGTTCCGCGTCGCGGCCCTCGGCGCGGAGAGCGCGCGCACGATGGAGGCCGCCGAGCGCCTGCGCGCGTTCTGCGACCGCCACCCCT
>JBCBGM010000108.1:0-508 GCA_038526735.1 Pseudomonadota bacterium
GGCCCTGTCGGCAAATCCGGCGCAGAGGCCGACATCGCCGCGCCCGCATATCCCGACACGCCGCCGATGCCGCCCGCAATCAGCACCACACGCTCGACCCGGTCGCTCCAAAACCGCGCGGCCACCGCCGGAATGATGCGGTGATCCTTGCTGTGGGCGGCGCGATTGTGTTGGCGCTCGTGCTGGTGCTGCACAGGCCTATGGCGCTGGTGGCGTTTGACCCCGATTATGCCACGGCCACGGGCACCAATGTGCGGCGCACGGAGCTGGCGATGATGGGGCTGGCGCTGGCAATCACGGTGGTGGGGCTCAAGGTCGTGGGGCTCATTTTGATTGTGGCGCTTTTGATCATTCCGGCGGTGGCCGCGCGGTTTTGGAGCGACCGGGTCGAGCGCGTGGTGCTGATTGCGGGCGGCATCGGCGGCGTGTCGGGCTATGCGGGCGCGGCGGTGTCGGCCTCTGCGCCGGATTTGCCGACAGGGCCGATCATTGTGCTGATGGCTTTTGG
>JBCBGM010000109.1:0-507 GCA_038526735.1 Pseudomonadota bacterium
CGCCAGCGAAGACAGCAGGCTTGCATTTCGCCTCGAACTCGTCGCGGAAGCGGGTGATGGTGTGGCGGACGGGCCAGGCGGCGGCGTCGGCGAGCGCGCAGACGGTGCGGCCTTCCATCTGCCCGCACAGCTCGATCAGCAGGTCGAGGTCGCGGAGGTTGCCCTCGCCCTCGTCGATGCGGGTGACGAGCTTTTCGAGCCAGCCGGTGCCCTCGCGGCACGGCGTGCACTGGCCGCAGGACTCGTGGTGGCAAGAAGCTCAAAGCCGTCGTGCCCGGCGGCTCGTCCACGCCGGTCCTGCGCGCCGACATGATCGAGGGCGTAACCATGGACGCCGAGAGCCTCCGCGACGCCGGCTCGATGATGGGCACGGGCGGCATGCTCGTGATGGACGAGGACACCGACATGGTGCGCTTCCTCCGCCGCATCACCCACTTCTACCACCACGAGTCCTGCGGCCAGTGCACGCCGTGCCGCGAGGGCACCGGCTGGCTCGAAAAGCTCGTC
>JBCBGM010000110.1:0-504 GCA_038526735.1 Pseudomonadota bacterium
TGAAGGTCAAAGCGGTCAACACGACGATCACCAAAGGCAAAGCCAAGCGGTTCCGGGGCCAACTCGGTCGCCGCAAGGACGTCAAGAAAGCGTATGTGACCCTCGAAGAGGGCAATACGATTGATGTGAGCACGGGTCTGTAAGACCGGGCGTGACAAGCTATCAAAGGGGCCTCCGCAGTGCGGGGGCCTTTTTCGTTCCATTGATTTTCGCATAAAAAGGACTTAGCTATAGCTTAGCCATAATTTCGGAGTGCCCCATGGAAGTCTCGGTTCACGAAGCGAAAACCAACCTGTCCAAACTGCTCGAAGCGGTGGGCCGCGGTGATCGCGTCATCATCACCCGCCATGGTGTGCCGACGGCAGAACTGGTGCCCGCCCGCCGTAAGGCGGTGAAAATAGGTACATTGAAGGGTAAGGTAAGTCCTCCGCCGGATGAATTTTTTCAACCCTTGTCTGAAGAGGAATTGCGGGATTGGGAAGGCAATTGAGTGCCTGTCTTTTG
>JBCBGM010000111.1:0-504 GCA_038526735.1 Pseudomonadota bacterium
TTGGGCGCTCCCACGACCAGCATCGCGTCACAGCGCGGCGCCATGGCCTTGACCGCCTCTTGGCGGTTGGTGGTGGCGTAACAGATGTCTTCCTTGTGTGGGCCGACGATGCCGGGAAAGCGGGCCTGAAGGGCGGCCACGATGTCGGCGGTGTCATCCACCGACAAAGTCGTCTGCGTCACAAAGGCCAGGCGCGCGGGGTCGCGCACGGTGACCTGCGCCACATCCTCGACCGTTTCGACCAGCAGCACGTCACCGTCTGGCAACTGGCCCATCGTGCCCACCGTTTCGGGGTGGCCTGCGTGGCCGATCATGATCATCTGCAGGCCCGCATCCGCGTGGCGCTGTGCCTCGATGTGCACTTTGCTGACCAGGGGGCAGGTGGCGTCGACATAGATCATCTCGCGCGCGGCGGCCTCGGCCGGTACCGATTTCGGCACGCCATGGGCGGAGAAGATCACCGGCCGGTCGTTTGGGCATTCGTCGAGTTCATCGACAAAGACA
>JBCBGM010000112.1:0-503 GCA_038526735.1 Pseudomonadota bacterium
TCCCCAAGCTCCTGTGCCATGCGCAAGGCCGCGATCAGGCTGTCAGGCCGCGCGACCCCTTTGCCCGCAATATCAAAGGCAGTACCATGATCAGGGGATGTGCGAACAAAGGGCAAACCCAAGGTCACATTTACACCGCCGTCAAAATCCAGCGTCTTGATCGGGATAAGCGCCTGATCGTGATACATGCAGATGGCCACGTCAAAGGTCGCGCGCGCTCGGGCATGAAACATCGTATCGGCGGGAAGGGGTCCGCGAAGACCAGGGTCATCACGCGCCATGTCCGCGATCAGGTCGTTGATCCAATCCTGTTCCTCCAGACCAATCTTGCCGCCTTCACCTGCATGCGGATTCAGACCGGCTACCGCGATGCGCGGGGCTGCGATACCGAATTCATGGATGAGCGCGTCGCGGGTTATGTCGATGGTGCGTCGCAGCCCCTCGGGCGTCAGCGCTATTGGGACATCCGCCAAGGGGATGTGGATCGTCGCAGGCACTACGCG
>JBCBGM010000113.1:0-503 GCA_038526735.1 Pseudomonadota bacterium
CACCAGTCGGCCGAGCAGCCGCTGTCGGGCGTTTTGGCTTTGTGGCCGGGGACGCGCGGCAGAGGAAAGTCCGGGCTCCATGGAAACACGGTGGCGGCTAACGGCCGCCGGGGGCGACCCCAGGGAAAGTGCAGCAGAAAACAGACCGCCTTCTCTTTGCGGAGCGGGCAAGGGTGAAAAGGTGGGGTAAGAGCCCACCGCGCCGCTGGCAACAGGGGTGGCAGGGTAAACCCCACCGGGAGCAAAACCGAATAGGAGCGCTACGCCTGCGCAAGCGGGCAGGCCGGTTTTCAGGCCGGGCGTTCGGGTTGGTTGCGCCGAGGCGTTCAGCAATGGGCGCCCCAGATGAATGGCCGTCTAAGGTGGGCTTGCCCACCGGGACAGAACCCGGCTTACAGGCCGACTGGTGGGCCACGTTAGTGGCCTCGTTTAGTAGAGGCGGGCTTTAGTGAGTGATTGCTACTCGGGCTTCGATTTTGCCTTGGAAAAGCAGCTGCCTTTAG